>JANOIG010000045.1:0-5850 GCA_031407405.1 Deltaproteobacteria bacterium | reverse complement strand
CGCGATTTGCGCAAGTACCCGCTACTGACCATCGACCCAGTGGACGCCCGCGATCACGATGACGCGATCTACGTCGAGCGCCGTCCAGAAGGTTACCGCGCCTATGTGGCCATCGCCGACGTGAGCGAATACGTGCAGCCGGGCAGTGCCGTCGATCGCGACGCGAGCGAACGGTGCTTCACGACTTATCTGCCGGATCGGGCGGTGCCCATGTTGCCGGCGGTGTTGGCGTCGGATCACTGCTCGCTCCTGCCGAAGCAAGATCGCTACGCGCTATGCACCATCGTCGACCTCGACAAGGATGCCAGCGTGCAGCGTTTTCGGCTCGTCGAGGCCGTGATTCACGTGGCGGCCAAGCTCACCTACGAAGACGCCGCCTGTACGCTGGGCTTCGTCGAAGGGGAGGCCAAGAGCCCCGAGGCGGCCCATTTCAAACGTGACCTGCGCGTGTTGAACGAGCTGGCGCGTAAGTTGCGTCGGCTGCGCATGCGGCGCGGCGCCCTCGACCTCGATCTCCCGGAGCCGCGCGTGGAGCTGGACCCCGAGACCGGTAGGCCGCTGTCGGTCACTCGCCGCGCAAAGAACCCGGGTATTCAAGGCGCTTACCAGATGGTCGAGGAGTTGATGCTGCTGGCCAACGAGCGTGTCGCGCGTTGGCTATCCGGCAAAAAAAGCCCCGCCGTCTATCGTGTGCACGCGCCGCCCGATCCGGAGCGTTTGCAGCAATTCGAGCTGGCCGCGGAGCGGCTTGGCGTGCCCTTCGAAGCCGACACGCTGGAGAGCCCGCTTGGGGTCTCACGTTGGCTCAAACGCATCGCCAAACACCCACTGCGACTCGTGCTCGAGGGCCTCTTGTTGCGCTCGCTGAAAATGGCTCAATACGACATCAAGAACATTGGCCACTTTGGCCTGGCCTCGGAGAGCTACCTGCATTTCACTTCCCCGATCCGCCGCTATCCCGATTTGCTCGTACACCGTCTGGCCAAAGGTCTGTTGCGTGGGGGCGCCATCATCACGTCGGTCGAGGGCATCGAGGCACTGCGAGCCAAAGCGACGCGCGCGAGCGAGGTCGAGCGAGTGGTGATGCAAGCCGAGCGCGAGGTCGTCGACGTGTATCGTTGCCTGCTCATGCAGGACAAGGTCGGGGAGGTGTACGAAGCGCGCGTCACTGGCCTGTCCGGCAGCGGTCTGTACGCCGTGCTCGACGATCCGTTTCTGGATGTCATGGTGCGGTTCGAGTCCATGGGTCCCGACCGCTACGACGCGAGCGACGACGCACTGAGCATCGTGGGCCAGCGCTCCGGCGACCGGGTGTCACTTGGGGATCGCATCACCGTCGTGATCGAAGACGTGGCCCTGCTGCGGCGAACCATCTATGGGCGGCGCGTGCCCCCCGCGCAGGTGCTGAACGCAGCCGGGGGGGACTTGGCGGGCGACTCGTCCGACCCGTCTCCGCGTTCTGACGCGCAGCGGAGGGCAGGTCGTCACGGCCGCTCAGACAAGCAGAAGCCGGCGGCTCTGGGGCGGGGCTCCGGGGTGGGCGCAAGCTCGGGGGCTCCACGGCGAGGTACGGGCAAGCGTGGCGCCGCAGTCGGGCAGGGTGCCCGCAGCGCCGACGCCGGCCGGCGCAGTGGCAGCCGCACGGAGGGGCCGCGTCGGCAGCGGCGGCGCTAGTAGCTACCTTTGGCACGTGATTCTTGCCCGCCGCGGAGGGGCCGCCGTACCGTTCCAGCTCGCCGTGTCTGCCCGATTTCTTCCTGTCGATGCTGCCGAGTTCCCAAACGACAATCCCAGCTTGCACCACGGTGCGCGTTGGATCTGTCGCTCCACCGTAGGGGCCGCCCGAGCGCTGCTGCGGCCGTCAGCGGGAGCGGAGCCGTCGCGTGCTGAGCGGGTGAGGGTGCCCGCGCGGGTCGTCCCGGGCGAAGCGGTCGCGAAGCCTGTGCCTGTGGCGCGGCAGCTCACAGGTCCGATCGAGCTCGACCTCGGTCGCATCGTCCTATTGCATCGCGTGGAGAACGTCCCGCCTCCGCCCGATTTCATCTTCCAGCCGTTTGTTCGCACGGAGCCCGCGCAGCGTCCTGCTCTGCCGGACGCGCCACTCGCGTTGGCGACCGGGCCAAGCGGTCTCGAGCCGACGGTCGTCCCGGAAACCCAGCCAATCGAACCGGTAGCCTGTCAAATTGTCGACCGACGAGACGCCGCACGGCGGGTGAATCGGGGCTGGCGAGTCGACATCGCGCCGTGCCTCAGCATTGGCTCGGGGCCTCCGTTACCGAGTGCACCCCCAGAAACGGCGCGTCGCGCGACCCGCCGGCGCGGCTCGGCCGTCGCGCGGTCGCTGACACCCCTTCCCGATTCCGACGAAGTGAGTCGAGCCATCTCCGAGCTCGAAGCCGCGTTCGCCCAACCTGCGCTACACTACCGCCCAGATGGAAGTGCAGGCGTAGGCCCGTGTCGAGCGGGCGGAGTTTGACGGCGGAGGCTGCGCCCGACGGGTGGTCTCAAGTCAGTATCGTCGGGCTGGGGCTCATCGGCGGCTCATTGGCGCTGGCATTGCGCCGGCACCTGCCGCAGCTGCGGCTCGTCGCTATCGACCGAGACGACGTCATCGCTCGCGCGGATGCGCTGGCGTCGACGGACCAACAGGTCTCCGAGCGGGACGAGGCAGCGGTGGCTGGCGTCTTCGGTCGATCCGATCTGGTGATTCTGGCGGCCCCTGTCAGCGGAATTCGACGCTGGGTGGTCGAAGCGCTCGCCCATGGGCCATTGGTCACCGACTGTGGCTCGACGAAGCGGGAAATCGTGTTGGCCGCGCGCGGCTCGCCCGCTGCCGCGCGCTTCGTGCCGGGGCATCCCATGGCGGGTGCAGGTGCTGGACGGGGCCCCGTGGCGGATCTGTTTGAAGGCCGCAACTGGGTGTTATGTCCCGAAGGGGTAGATTCGGCAGCCCTCGACGCTGTCGAGCGCATGGTTTCACGGCTGGGCGCGCGCCCAGTTCGAATGACTGCCGACCAACACGATCGAGCGGTGGCGCTGACGAGCCATGCCCCGCGTTTAGTGGCCAGCGCCCTGACCGCACTGGCCGAGCGCGAGGGGGTCTTCGATGCGGCTGGGCCGGCCTTCGAGCGTTTGACTCGCGGCGCTGGAGGGTCCGTAGAAATGTGGCGGGACGTGCTCGGCAGCAATGCGGATGAAACGGCGCGCGCGCTGCGCCTGCTGTTGCTCGAGCTCGAAGCGTGTGCCGACGAGCTGGAGCGAGGGCTGACTCTCGAGCGAAGCCTCGAAACCTTGGCCGCTGCAGAGCGCGCCCGGCGCACCTTTGATGTCGCCCGGCGCCTCCTCTTGAAGGGCCACTGAGGGCGCCGGCTCATACTGAGCCACGATGGCACAAAATGATGCCCCGGGTGTGCGCGCGCAGGTTTGGTTCCCGCCGTGGCAGGAGTCTTGCTATCAAGGACCCGGAGCCGAACGTGCGCACCCCCTCAACTCGGAGCGATTTTGCGCGAACCTGCGCCTATATCGGCCTATTGGCCGTCATTGGGGTGGCGTGTCTGAATCCGATGCCCGAGGAGTTTCCAAGTGCTGCTGCTGGAAGGGATCCCGTGGGCGCAGCCGGCACTTCGACCGCCGTACCGCCCCAACAGGGCAGCGGTGCAGGCGGCATGTCGAATGGCGGCGGAGCTGGTGCCCCGGCGGCAGGCGGCAGCGGGCACGCGGGCCAGGCGGGCTCCGGGTCGCCGGTTTCCGGAGGCGTGCCGGATGCCGGAGCGCCGGATGCAGACTCCGGTACGGCCAATGAGCCCGAGGCGGATTCCGGAGGCCCCTGATGCGCAGTCGTCGGCGGTCAACCGGGGCAGCGCGATCAGTGTTTGTGCCACTGTGTGCCACGGCTGGCGCAGCGCTCGTGCTGGGCAGCTGTCTCAATCCCAGGCCGGACGAGTTCCCTTCGGCACGCGACCTGGCACCCCCTCCGATGGCCGTCACTCCAACGCCCGAGGTGCCGCAAGAGGAAGGTCCTGCTTTAGGCAGCGGCGGTGCCGGTAGCGGGCTCGTCGATCAAGAACCCGCTACACCTGACGGCGTCAGCGATGCCGGTGCTGCGCAGCCCGACGGAAGCCCCGGTGACGCAGCCGACGAGGGTGACCCGTGAGACCGAGGACGCTGCATTCGTACGCGGCGAGCAGCTCGTTCGTCATCGGGCTGGCATTGGCAGGCGGCTGCCTGAATCCGCGCCCCGAGGACTTTCCGTCCCGCGCCGAGCTCGACTCAGCCGAGGACGGCGCCTGGTCCGGGGGGTCGCCCGGCAACTCGATCGGTCTCGACCCTGCCCCCAGTGGCGACAACTTCTCGGACGATCCCGCGTCTCGGCCCGCACCCACTGGCCCTTCGGCGCCGGCCGAAAATGGCGCTGACGGCGACGCCGGTGCGCCCCAGAGTGATGGCGGAACGGCTGCAGCTGCGGCTCAGGCGGCTTCGGCAGACGGCGGAGCCGGTCTGGATGGTGAGGCTCGGGACCCTCGCTAAGCTTGAGCCTCGGCACAATTTTCGGGATTTCAAGGGCGGCGGCGCGCCCAAAGCGGCTCGCGTTGGCATGGACGAGCATTGCGGAGCCAAGGTGGTACAGTCGCCGAACCGTGCGCCCACCGACCTGGAAACCCAGACCCGCGAGTTGGCTGACCCGCGGCATCTTCCTGACGGTCGTGGCGTGGGCCAGCGGCTGCCTCAATCCCAGGCCGGAGGACGATCCATCCGCAACGGACCGAAGCTCCGCCGTCAATCCAAACGCCGAATCGCCCGACTCCCCGAATGCGCCCGACGACTCCGACCTCTCGCCGCCGCTTCCGCCCACCGGGATGGGCGCTGCCAACGACCCGAATGAGCCCAATCCCAACGGCCTAGAAGGCGAACCACCGCCCTCCTCGGTAGATCCCGATCCTTCCCCCTCCGACGCAGGCGTACCCCTCGATGGCGGTTCCGACGCCAGCCCCTGACCGGGGCATCGCCCTCAACCCCCGCAAAGCAACGGGTGAAACCCATTTGCGGCGCCCTCGAGCGCGGGTTGGGGCGCCCACGCTCCAGAGGACTTGGGACGCAAACCCAGAGCGCTGCTCAAAGGGCTCCCAACCTCCAATCTACTCGAGGTTGGGTTGGGGCTCCCAACCTCCCGAAAGCCCGCTCGAGGTTAGGTTGGGGCTCCCAACCTCCAGAAAAGCCCGCTCGAGGTTGGGTTGGGGCTCCCAACCTCCAGAAACCCCAACCTCCAGAAACATCGTGGGTCATGAATGACTTGAACCTTCAACCAATGGATTAAGAATCCACTGCTCTACCAATTGAGCTAATGACCCAGGAGCCGCAAAAAGCTCATACAAATTGCCTTGCGTCAAGGGCCGCCGGCGCGGCTCTGCCACTTGGCTCTTTTGCGGAGAAACCGGCGCTGGCTGAGAACTTGCGCGCCCCGGAGGATTCGAACCTCCGACCACCGGATTCGAAGTCCGACGCTCTATCCAGCTGAGCTAGGGGCGCAATGATGGCTGCGGGGCCTTACCGAGTCCACCGAGCAGCAGGGATACCCGCGCCCGTGCATTCTGGTCAAGCGAGTCGTGACGCGCACGCGCTTCCATCCCTCACTCGATGGATTTAATACTGCGACCGGGCCTCAGTTGGCCGTCGTCAACGCAGGTGACGACTCGTCACACCGAATTTCGAGTGCTGCCACGCTGGGCTAGTAACAACGGCGCCGGAGGCCATCGAATCGTGCGCCCTCTGAAGCCACGAGTGAACTGCAGGCCCCTTGACTCAGGGGCAGACGCAGCGACAAAAGACAAAAAGAAACAGCGGCCTGGGTGG
>JANOIG010000042.1:0-60977 GCA_031407405.1 Deltaproteobacteria bacterium | reverse complement strand
GTACCGAGATTCCAACCCTCATGCAAGTCACTGCTGCTGCTCGAGGCAAGAACGCCTGCCGCACATCATCAGCGCCGCGGTTTCGAGAGGCGACACGATGACGATACGTTCTGCACAGCTTGCGCGTGCGAACGGTGCATGAGAGCTCGCCACATGGTCAACGCGCAGCTCTCCATCACTGGCAACAACCAGGTAATATGAGTGATCACAACCTGGACCAGGTGTGCTCACGGAGCCGTCGTCGCTGACGCGCTCACTACGGCGCAAACGGTTGACAATCGCGCAGGCGCCTCCGATACGCTGCGCACATGAGGCTGAGCAGACGACAGCTGCCATTGCTACTGCTGGCAATGGCGAACGCCGCGCTTGCCGTCTACCTGCTCTGGCTCGGCGGGAACGGCATCCGGCGCGCCGAAGGCACGGGGGAAGGTTGGCTGGCGATGATGGTCGCGGTCGCGGGCGTCGCCACCGGGCTCGCGGCGGTCCCTGCGCTGTGGTGGTCGCGGCGTCCAACTGCGCTTACGCGGAGAGGCTATGTAGTGCGCTTGGCCATCGCCACGGTCGTCACGGGCCTTCCCTGGGCTGTCCTCGCCGACTTCATGTGGCCAGCGGCGTGGAGGATTCCGCGCACAGTTCCCGTCGTGTGCTCCAACGCGAATGCAAATGACCCCATGCGGGAAATCGGAAAGACGCTCGACGGCGTTTTCGTGCTGGACAAGGTCTTCGAGCCCATGGCTGGCCTGATCAGCCGCGACTTTATCTACGTGGTTCCGAATCCCGGCGGTGGAACGACGAGCTTCACGATGGACTGCTCGTCGCCTCGGTGCAAGCCAAAGAGCGGGTCCGACACTGAGCTCTCGAGCGCACTTCGTGCTTTGCCGCCTTGCCTGGGACGCTAGCCGCCGTCACCGGGATTCGCCGCGGCTCCGGCGTCACTGCCCGCCGCCGCGGGGTAGCTCACCCGATAAATCATGCCGTTCATGTCGTCGGTGAACAGCAGTGAGTCATCCGGCGCAATGGTGACGCCCGCGGGTCTGCCGAAGGCAGCGCTGCCGTCCTCGATCAGAAAACCGGTCACGAAATCTTCCACGCCAACCGGCGTACCTTCATCGTCGAAGACGACGCGCACCACTTTGTAACCCGTGGGCGGAAAGCGGTCCCAGGAGCCGTGCATGGCGACGAATGCGTTGTTGCTGTACGCCACTGGGAAGCTCGTGCCGCGGTAGAAGACCATGCCAATGGGGGCGTCATGCGCCTGATTTTCGAGGTCTGGCACGGCAGTGGTGGCGCAGTAGTCGGCTTTGGTCCCCGTCGGCGGGTCCTGGATGACGGGGTCGATTTGGCGGTTGCCGTAGCAGTAGGGCCAACCATAGTCGTTGCCCTCGATGATGGCGTTGAACTCTTCGGGGGGTAGGTTGTCGCCGCGCCAATCGGAGCCGTGGTCCATAGCCCAGAGCTGCTGGGTCTGGGGGTGCCAGCCGAAGCCGATGGTGTTGCGTAGGCCCTTCGCAAAGACGGTCCGGCTCGAGCCATCCGGTGCCGCTCGAAGCAGCGTGGCGTGCTCAGGATTGGACTCCTGGCAAGCGTCGCAGCTACTGCCCACCGAGATGTACAGCTGGTCGTCGGGTCCAATGCCGAGGGTGCGGCGGGGGTGCTGGCCTCCATCGGGCAAATTGCTGATGATGGCCGTCGGCGTGCCAAAGAAGCCATTGCCATCCACGCTGGCCAAGAGGACTTGTTTGTCCGTGGCCAAATACACGTCGGTGCCTCGGAACGTGATGCCGTGCACCAATGGCAAGCCGGTCGCGACGGTCTCGCGGTCGTCAGCGATGCCATCGCCGTTCGTGTCTTGCAGGCGAATGACGTCCCCCGGCACGGGGCGCGTGACATACACGAACGGCCCGCGCACGGCCAGCATGCGGGCCTCACCCATCTCGCCGGCAAAGGTGTTGATGGCGAAGCCCACCGGGGCCCGCAACGTGGCGATCAACTGGGCCGTGGGGGCGCGTTCTTCGGGACGCAAGACGTTGCGAGGGTCGGTTGGCCGCGCGTCGCCGCCGGCGTCCACGGGCGCTCGCGCGGCGCTGCCGGCCTGCGCGGTGCCCAGGCTGTCCGCGTTCGCGCTACCCGCGTTGCCGCTGCCCACGTTGGCGCTGCCGCCGGCGCCGTTCGCTACCGTTGGAGGGGTAACGCGCATTTCGCGTGCACCTTCACACGCGCTGACCAATCCAAACAGCATGCCGAGACCGGCAATCCAGCGTGATCGACGCGGAGGAGCCGACCCTACGAGGGCTCTACTCTGCAAGATGACCTGTGCCATTGGGCTCTCCTTTTCGGTGACAGTCCGAATGAAACAGCTGAGGTGGCGGTGCTCTGGTGACACATCGTCGCATCGTCCTGTGCAAACACCGTGCCTTAGGCGTCGGCCCGGCGTTGCCCCCGAGCTGCGCCGCGCTGATTCAACCAAACGGCGCACCAACGTGTCATTTCCGCACTACCGCGCGGGCGCTGGCCGCATTCAAAAAGCGGCCAATACGCCACGCTTGGGGCGCGTCGGTGTATGGCCACTGGCCGACGAACCCGCCGTCAGCCTGTGGCGGCCCGTGTAGGCGCATCGAGCCGAGGCTGCACCGAGAGCCGTTCCAGCGCATGTCCTCGCACGACTCTGGCTTCGATGCTGCGCTCCGCGCTTTCGTCACTGAGCACGCGATGCAGATCGTCGACGCCGAGAATGCGGCGGCCCGCGAGCTCGACGATGATGTCGCCCTCACGCAGCCCTCCAAGCGCGGCGGGCCCGCTAAGGTCGAGGTGAGTGACGAAGGCGCCCTGCGGCTCGAGGCCGAGGTGCCGAGCGAGGCGAGTGGGGATGGGCGCCGTTTGGGCGCCGACGCCCAGGTAGCCGCGCCGTACGTGGCCCTCTCGCAACAGCTTCATCGCGATCCACTGCGCGGTGTCGACGGCAATGGCGAAACAGATGCCCTGCGAACGCAGAAAGATGGCCGTGTTGACGCCGATCACCCGCGAGTCCGATCCCACGAGCGGGCCCCCCGAGTTGCCCGGGTTGAGCGCGGCGTCCGTTTGTACGACGTCGTCGACGAGCCGCCCGCTTTCGGTGCGAAGTGATCGGCCGAGCGCGCTGATCACACCCGCAGTCACCGTCCAGGCGAACCCGAAGGGGTTACCGATGGCAATGGCGATGCTGCCGACCTTGAGCTGTTTCGAGTCGCCGAACGCCGCATACGGCAAATCGTGCCCGGCGACGCTGAGCACCGCGAGATCGGTGTGTGGATCTTCGCCGACGACACGCGCCGGTTGGGGCTCTCCGCCCGGCAGCGTGACCAGGATGCTCTGGGCAGCGTGGACGACGTGGCTATTGGTGAGAATGAAGCCGTCGGGAGTGAACACGAAGCCGGAGCCGCTGCCGCCTTCTGCTCGCTGACCCCGGCGTGGGGCGCCGCCCTGCCGCAGTCGTACGTCGACCTTGGCGGTGGCGGGCCCCACCCGTTCGGCGACCCGTGTCACCGTCTGCGAGTAGGCGTCGAGCAGCTCGTCCTCTTCGAGTGCATGTCCCGAGAGGGCGACTGACGCTCGCTCGTTCATGTTGTGTTGCGTCCGGTTAGATCGACAGCACGCCCGCTCGGAGCAGGTAGGCAAACTTCTTGCGTTGTTCGTCATCGAGCAGCGCGTGCATTTGCTGGAGCGCTACTTTGATGCTGGCGCGCAAGCGCTCGGCGCTCTTGGCTTGTTCCTGACTCGCCGCCTCGACCTTGGCCTCGTCGAAACCCGGCACCTCGAAGGCGTCGGCCAGCGACGCGGTACGGCGCCGGTAGTCGACGTCACTCTGCGCGCGCTCTGTTTTCAGCGTGTTGAGGATGGCGGCCAGCTTGCTCACCTGGTCGTCACTCAGCTCCAGCTTGTGCGCGAGGAAGCGCAACGGCCGGCGCACGCCGAAACCCGTGCCCGCCTCGTCAAAGCCGTGCGCAGCGTGCCGCTCCGGTCCGCCTCTTTCGCTTGGTCC
Organism: Deltaproteobacteria bacterium; assembly: GCA_031407405.1. Taxonomy (GTDB): domain Bacteria; phylum Myxococcota_A; class Polyangia; order Polyangiales; family Polyangiaceae; genus SZUA-265. The sequence continues at coordinate 56,959 of JANOIG010000042.1, read as the reverse complement.
ACAGCCGCCGCCTGGACCACAGCGGCCACGACCGCGTGGGCCCCACATGGCCTCCGCTTGTGCTCCGAGAGCCTCCCAGCCGGGCCAAGCAGCGCCCTGCGCCTCGGCTTGCCGGCGCAACCAATGCAAAAATCCTGGATAAACAGGCCCTGGATGCATATTTTCTTCCTTCTGCCGGGGCAATCGCTCCCGGCGGGGCATGAATGCGGGCGAGATGCCGCGCACTCTGCTCAGGTAAGGCCGGGGTTGGAGCGTGTCAACTCCGCGGGGGCCCTTTCACGTCCCGTCGAGGCAGCCCAGCACTTCTCGCGGCAGACCCATGCACTTCTGTTCGGGTGTGGCCTGGTTGCACGGGTGCTGAAACGGGTCAGCCAGGCTTTCGTCGGGCGTGTCCACTCGAATCCACGTCTTGGGCCCATAACCGGTGGAGTCATAGTCCGCTAGCGCGTCGACACCGCGGCCCACCAGCGCCCGCCTGATCAGCCAACGGTGCTGCCGCTGCCGGCTGGCGGCGGTGTACGCTTTGACGTACCAGCGCTCGACCTCGCCCCGCGTGCTGATGACTTCGGCATCTTCGGGGCCGACAAAGTAGCGCATTTCGGTCACCACGAAACGCTCACGGTCGTAGGTACGCATCATGTCCAGCGCCGCTTTACGCAGCGGGCTGCCGCGCGGAGGCGTCGTCCATCCATTGATGCAACTCGGTGAGGGCGCGCCGAAGCTCCGTGGCGACGCTGGCTCTTCGCCGTCGGACAACGCCAAATCTTCGCCCTGCTCCTCGGGCCGTGGCTCTTCGGGCGGCTGCTCGGCGGCGACTCGAGCGGGTAGCGCGGGTTGGAGGTGTGAGGTCGATGTCGACGCAGCGATGCCGTTTTGCCGCGCGTTCGCGTCAGCACCGGGGTGCCTGCGTTCACAGCTGACGAGCAGCATGCCCGTGATGAGCTGCGCCCCGACGAGTGTCAGCCGCGCGACCTCCACGCTGCTCCGCCCACCAACCCAATCCACGACATGCTTCATCTCCACGAGTGCTCGCCCACAGGGCGGCGCAAGTTTTCACAGCCGCTCTCCCACGTCAACTTTGCGGCGCTGGAGCAGGCGCAGAATGCAACAGTCAGGGCGCCGCGCCGCAGGCCTCGAGCCAATCGAGCATGCGCTTCCAACCCGCTTCCGCGTCCGGCTGACGATAACTCGGGCGATAGTCGGCAAAAAAGGCGTGCCCAGCGTCGGGGTACACGACAACCTCCGAGCCACGCGCAGCCGGCGAGGCGCCTGGGGCGGCCAGAGCCGTGCGCATCTGTTCCACGCCGTCGAGCGGTATGCCCTGATCCTTTTCTCCCACGACCCGCCCATACCAGGCCACGCCGGCTTTGAGCTGGGCCGCATGCGCCGCATACAGCCAGGTGATGCGCCCGCCCCAGCAGAAACCGGTGATGGCTAGCTTTCCCGGGTCCGCCTTCCCTTGTTGCTTGGCATAGGCGGCGGTGGCGTCGAGGTCGGCCAGCACCTGGGCGTCGGCGGCCTGCACCACCACTTTTCTGATCTCGTCGATGCTGCTGAGCTTGGACACGTCGCCGATGCGCGCGAAGAGCTCCGGTGCGATGGCGAGGTAGCCGCGCTGTGCCAGCCGCCGGCACACGTCCTTGATGTGCTCATGCACACCGAAGATCTCCTGCACGACCAGCACGATCGGCAACGCCGTCCCTTGCTTCGGCCGCGCCATGTACGCGGGCAGCTCACCCTTCAAAGTCGGGACCGCGACGTCGGCCGTCACCAGCCCCTCGGCGCTGGTGGCGAGCGTTTCCGCCGAAACGGGCTGCACCGCGAGTGCAAACCCACTGCTCAGAGTACCCATCGTCACGTGCTGACGCGAGAGCTGAGAGCGAGGGCCGGAAAGTGACATGAGCGCGAAGGTATCACTCGAGCACGGAATCAGACCAGCCGAGACCCTCGAGTCCGGCTGAATAGCTGAAAGCTCGCCCAGAGCCCGCGCTCAGCGCGCCGCGGCCGCTGGCCACACCGCCATTCCGTGGGCATACTCGGCGAGTGGCGAGAATCTACACGCGAGAGGAGGCCGACGAGATCCTGCGTCGCGCTTTGGTCGGGCAAGCGTCCGGCGCCGCCGATGGGATCAGCCACGATGACTTGGTAGCGGCAGCGCGCGAGGTCGGTATCCCCACTGAAGCGCTCGAATCGGCCGCTAGCCAGCTCGGAGAGCACAAGCTCGTCACTAATCGGGTGGCGCGGCTTCGGGCGCGCAAGCGGCGCGCTTTCGCGCGACACGTGGTCATCTACCTCATCGTCAACTTTGGCATCTTTCTCTTCGATCGATTTGATGGCGGCGGGACATTCTTTCAAGTTCCACTCATCATCTGGGGCGTCATCCTGCTCGTCTTCGGCGTGCTGCAGCTCGCTCCCAACGAGGAGGCGCTCGTGCGCCGCGCCGAAAAGGATTTGGAGAAAGAGCAGCGCCGCGCTGCCAAACAGCGCCGGCTCGCCGCTCGAACCGCAGGGGGACCGCGTGGCCCCGGCGCTGCGAAGGAATTCGAAGCGGCAGTCGAGGAGGGTGTGTCCGCGCTATTGTCCGTCGCCGCGCGCACCATTCGGGGCCTGACCCCCGAGGGCAAACGTTACCGCGCCGCTGATCTCTCGGAAGAAGACGAATCAGCTCCGGCAGACCAGGCCACGCGAGACCGCAATCGGCGCTCCGGGCGCGCCTGAGGCCACGGGTCTATAGCTTCCGCCGTTCATCTAGCGTCGCGCGAAGAATCACCAGCATCAGCTGATCCTTGGGCCGCCTCAGCTGTTCCTTCACACGGATTAACCGCTCCAAACTGAGGACTTGTACCGAGTGACCAGCGATTTCGAGCTCGTCCGATTGCGCAATGAGCTCTTCGTAACCAGAATCGTGCTCGATTGTCCCGAGCACGTCCAGGTCACCGTGGTGTGTCGTCAAGAGCTTGTGACCGGCAGACAGCAGATGGCTTTCGTTGGGCTCTAGCTGCCGCGGATCACCACGAAACCGCGCTCCGAGAGCTTGCAGAGCCACAAGCAGGCGAGCCACGTTATCGGCATCTCGCGCATACACGATATCCAAGTCCAAGGTGTTGACGGGCGCCCCCTGCAGAGCTCCCGCCATCCCGCCAACGATGATGAAACGCACATCGTGACGGGTCAGCACTGAAATCAGCTCAAGGAAGCCCCTCACGTTTCACGCTCGCAAGCAAATCAACGACATCCTGAACCGCCTGCAGGCGCTCGGTGGGCGTTTTCCGGAGCATCGAACGAACGAGGGTGAGGTCGACCCCATCAGAGTTGTATGCCTCGCTCGAAGAGTCAGCATCAAGGCCAGAAGTGGCGACCGGAGGCGTGTTGCGGGCGCGTTCGAGCACAGTCCAACCAGCCTACCACAATGGGTCCACGGGCGGCGCCCTCGGGGCCGGCACGTTGGGGAGCGCCCGAGCAGCCACCGGGCCGGTCGGTCATGCCGATTGAAGCTGGCACGGGTTGGAATACCCTGCGGGCCAAATGACCGTTCGCACTCGCATCGCGCCTTCGCCCACGGGCGACCCCCACGTGGGCACGGCCTACATCGCTCTCTTCAACTTGTGTTTTGCGCGCCAGCACGGCGGCAAATTCATTCTGCGCATCGAGGACACGGATCTCGCGCGGAGCACGCGTGAGAGTGAGGACAACATCGTTGCGTCCTTGCGTTGGCTCGGGCTGCACTGGGACGAGGGCCCGGACATCGGCGGAGACAAGGGGCCCTATCGGCAGAGCGAGCGCGGCGCCATTTACCAGGCGCACGCCCAGATGTTGCTGGAGCGCGGACATGCCTTCGAATGCTTCTGCACCGCGGAGCGGCTCGAGGGGCTGCGCAAGCAGCAGCTCGCCGCGAAAGGCAAGCTCGGCTACGACGGCCATTGCATCGACCTGCCGCGGGCTAGCGTGGCCGAGCGCAAACAAAGCGGCGAACCCCATGTCATCCGCATGAAGGTGCCCGAGACGGGTGTCTGCGTCATTCGTGATCTGCTGCGCGACCCCGTCAACATCGAGTGGCAACAGGTCGACATGCAGATCCTGGTGAAAGCCGACGGCATGCCGACGTACCACCTAGCCAACGTCGTGGATGACCACTTGATGGAGATCACCCATGTGCTGCGCGGTGAAGAGTGGATCACGAGCGCACCCAAACATTTGCTGCTCTACCAGTATTTTGGCTGGGAGCCGCCCGTTTTGTGCCATTTGCCGCTGCTTCGCAACCCAGACAAAAGCAAGCTGAGCAAACGCAAGAACCCGACCAGCATCGGTTACTTTCGCCGCATGGGCTTTCTGCCCGAGGCCTTGCTCAACTATTTGGGCATGATGGGCTGGACGATGCCCAACGGGGAAGAGAAGTTTACGTTGGACCAAATGGCAGCGAGCTTCGACGTGAAACGCGTGTCGCTAGGTGGGCCGGTCTTCGATCTGGAAAAGCTCTCTTGGCTCAATGGTCGTTATATCCGCGAGGACTTGAGCACCGAACAGCTCGCCGATCGGCTGGTGGAGTGGGCGGTCAACCGCGAATACGGCCTGCCCATCCTGCGCTTGATTCAAGAACGCGTCGAAAAGCTGAGCGACGTGTTGCCCAAGGTCGCTCACTTTTTCAGCCCTGCTCCACAGCTCACCGCAGCCAGCTTTGAGCACAAGAAGCTCAGCCCCGATGAGGTGCAGAAGGTCCTGTTCTTCAGCAGCCGGGCGCTCGACGCTCTGCGGGCCTGGACGGCAGAGAGCATACGCGCCGAGCTGGAACGGCTCGGTGAGGGCATGGGCCTGAAGATTCGGGAGCTCTTGTTCCCGCTGTTTGTGGCGATTTCGGGGCAGCCGGTTTCGACCCCACTGTTCGAAACCCTGCAGATTTTGGGGGCCGATGTAAGCCGGGCTCGCCTACGGCAGGCCCTGGAGGCCCTGGGCGGCCTGTCGAAAAAACAAACCGAGCAGCTGGAACGGGAGTATCAGAGCCTCGGTGGCAGCCGCGAGGTAGACGGCTCGAGCTAGAATTGAGCTTGTACGTGACGTCGAGTAGCCCTCCTCCGGAATCCTCGGGCGGACACCAACTCCGGCTTTCGGTGTTGCCGCAACCGAATGACACGACCTGCGGGCCAACCTGCCTGCACGCCGTGTACCGGTATTGGGAGCACGAGACCTCCCTGCAAGAGGTGATCGACACGGTGGAGCCCCTCCCCGAGGGCGGCACGCTCGCGGTGCGTCTGGCGATCCACGCGCTACAGCGCGGCTTCAAGGCCGAGATCTTCACGTATAATCTGCAGATTTTCGACCCCACCTGGTTCTTTGGCGCGCCATCGTCGCCGGTCGACCTGGTCGAGCGCTTGCTCGAGCAGCGCAACCACAAACGCTCCGGCAAGGTGGCCCTCGCCACAGACGCCTACCTGGAATTTCTGCGCCTCGGCGGGACGCTGCGTTACGAGAACCTCGATGCCAAGTTGCTGCGGCGTTTTTTGCGGCGGGGCGTGCCGGTGCTCACCGGGCTGAGCGCCACGTACCTCTACGACTGCGCGCGTGAGTTCCAGGATGACTACGACGACGTGCGCGGCACGCCGAGCGGCCACTTCGTCGTGCTCAGCGGCTATGATCCCAAGACCCGCGAGGTGAGCGTGGCCGATCCGCTGCACGATAACCCGCGCTTTGGCTCGCAGTACTACCGGGTCGGCATGGGCCGGCTCACCGCGTCCATCTTGCTCGGTATCCTCACCTACGATGCCAACCTGCTGGTCATCACACCGAAGAAGATGCCCCGGCGCGAGCCCGGCGAAGAGAAGCCCTTGATCTTGCCCTGAGGTCGCTTTAAGCCGAATCCATCGAAGCGATGGGCATCTCGACGCCCCGACTGGGCGAGGGCATCGAGATGCCCCGCGCTAGTCAGAGCTCTGATTCGGCGTGCTCAATTTCTTTTGTGCCGTCGATTCAGTAGAATCGAGGCACTTTACCAGTGAGCACGATGACAAAACAGCCGCTACGTCTGTTCGAAGGCATTGGGATCGAGCTCGAGTACATGATCGTCGACAGGCAGAGCCTGTCGGTGCGGCCCATCGCCGATGAGCTCTTGAAGCAGGTGGGCGGCGGCTACGAGCTCGAGGTGGAGATGGGGCCGGTGGCATGGTCCAATGAGCTGGCCCTGCACGTCATCGAGATGAAGACCAATGGCCCGGTCGCAACGCTGACGGGGCTCTCCGGTCTCTTTCAAGGGCACGTCGCTCGCATCAACGAGCTGCTCGGGCCGATGGGCGCCCGGCTCCTGCCCACCGCCATGCACCCGTGGATGGACCCGTATCGCGAGCTACGGCTGTGGCCCCACGAAAACGACATCATCTACAAGACCTTCGACGGCATCTTCGATTGCCGCGGCCACGGCTGGGCGAACCTGCAGAGCATGCACATCAACCTGCCGTTTTCCAACGACGACGAGTTCGGGCGCCTGCACGCCGCCATGCGTTTGATTTTGCCCATCTTGCCGGCGCTGGCGGCCAGCTCGCCCGTGGTGGATGGGGCGCTGACCGGGATGCTGGACTCGCGCGTCGACGTGTACCGTAGCAATGCTCGCCGGGTGCCTTCGGTGAGCGGGCTCGTCATCCCCGAGCCCGTGTTTACTCGCGCAGACTACGAGCAGAAGTTGCTCGCGAAGATCTATGCCGACCTCGCGCCCTTGGATCCACAGGGTACCCTGCGTCACGAGTGGGCCAACGCGCGCGGCTGCATCGCGCGCTTCGACCGCATGGCGATCGAGATCCGACTCTTGGACCTTCAAGAGTGCCCGCAGGCGGACATCGCCATTGCCGCTGCCGTGGTCGGCAGCCTACGCCGGCTGGTGTCCGAAAAATGGAGCCGCTCGGTCGAGCAACGCTCGTTCAGCGAGCACGAGCTCTTGCCGATTCTGCTCGAGACGGTCAAAAGCGGCGAACAGGCGCTGGTGGATCACCCGCGGTACCTCGCCGCGCTGGGGTTCCCAGCCTCCGGCCCGGCGCGGGCGGTAGATGTGTGGCGGCATCTGGTGGACGAGCTCCTCGGGACCGAAAGCGGGTTTGGCGAGTGGCAGAGCGCGCTAGAGGTGATGCTGACGGAGGGTTGCCTGGCTCGCCGCATCGTGCGCGCCGTCGGGCCCGAGCCCACTCGCGAGCGGCTGCACGCCGTATATCGGGACCTCGGCGCCTGCCTCGATCAGGGTCAAATGTTCCGGGCCGGGGCGTGACACGCAGGGCGTCCCTTTCGCTCGTATTGAGCTGTGAGCACGGGGGCAACAGCATCCCGCCCGAATACGCTCGTTTCTTTGCGGGGGGTCGGGCGCGCCGGGCGCTCGATAGCCACCGCGGGCACGACATCGGTGCCCTTCACATCGCGCGTGAGCTGGCGCGGCGCTTCGGGGTGCCACTCATCTCGAGTGAAGTGAGCCGGCTGCTCGTGGACCTCAACCGCTCGCTGGGCCACCCCGGGCATTTCTCCCAGTTCGTGTCCTCGCTCGGTGAATCCGACCGCCAAGCGCTGCTCTCGAAGTATTATTTTCCTCACCGCCAGCAGGTTGAAGAAGAGATCACCCGCCGGCTCCGCCACGGCGTCTTGCACGTCGCGGTCCACAGCTTCACCCCTCGCCTCAGGGGCAAAGTCAGGCGCGCAGACATCGGCCTGTTGTACGACCCGGCCTCGGCGGGTGAACGGCAGCTGTGTGAGCGCTGGAAGCGGACGCTGAAACAGGTCGCGCCGGAGCTTCTGGTCCGGCGCAACTATCCGTACTTGGGCAAGGCGGATGGGTTGGCCACGCATTTCCGGCGCAAGTTTGGGCACGCGTATTGGGGTGTGGAGCTCGAAACCAACCAGGAAAAATTGGCCACCTCCCCCCCACTGCTGGACGCCACACTGCAAACGCTCTCGAACAGCCTGGCCCAGCTGCTCTCGCTCTAGGTACGCGAGAGTGCTCTAGTACGCGAGAGAGTGGGGCGCCAGCGCACACCAGTGCACCGCGGGTGGCGGGGCCGGTTGCGGCGATTTCGACGGAATCGCGCTCCGTGAACCGAGGAGCGCGCCGGCGGAGTTACGGGACCTCTCGAGCGAACCGTCCATAGTGGTGATGGCCAAAACGATCCTCGTTGCCGACGACTCCCGGATGTTCCGGCAGTTAGAGCAGAACCTCTTGCGCGAGCACGGTTACCGCCTGATTCACGCAGAGGACGGCGCGCAGGCCGTCAGCCTGGCCACGTCCGAGTCGCCCGACCTCGTGCTGCTCGACGTTCAAATGCCCGTGATGGACGGCAACAAGGCGCTCAGCATCCTAAAGAGCAGCGAACGCACCTGTCACATACCGGTGCTCATGCTCACGGCGGAGGCGGGCCCCCGTGACCGCCAGCTCATGGAAGAGCTCGGCGCGAACGGCGTGCTCGCCAAGCCGATCAGTCGAGACGCGCTCCTGAAGGCCGTCCGCGCCGCCATCGGCGACGCTACGTAGTCTGCATCCCGGCCGCCCCGGTTTGCACTTTTGGGCTCTGGGGGGCATGTTAGTGCCAGGATGGAGCTGAAGAGGTTTTTGACCAGCCGCGGCGAGGCCACGCTGCGCCTGGCCGAGCTCGCCGACGTCGACGACCTCGTGCGGCTGAACAAGCGTTGCTTCCCTACGGCCATCGAAGAGAGCGTGGTCTGGAACCGGGCTCAGCTGCGTAACCACCAGCGCGTCTTCCCCGATGGGCAGATCGTGGTCGAGCTCGGGGGTCAGATTGTCGCCGCGGTGGCCAGCCTGATTGTGACGCTGGGCACAGATCCGTACCGCGCGCACACCTACTCGGGCATCACGGACGGCGGCTACTTTCACAATCACGATCCCGAGGGCGACACGCTGTACGGCGCCGACGTGTACGTGGACCCGGATCTGCGAGGCCAGGGCATCGGGCACGAGCTGTATGAGGCCCGCCGCGCACTGTGCAAACGGCACAACTTACGGCGAATTGTGGCAGGGGGGCGTATCCACGGCTACTCCGAACGGTCCGACCTCAGCCCCGAGCAATACGCGCACAAAGTCGAGCTGGGGGAGATCTCCGATCTCGTGCTGAGCTTTCAGCTGCGTGAGGGCTTCGTGGTGCGCGGCATTCTGCGCAACTACGTGCGCGACCCCCGCAGCCGCAACGTGGCGGTTTTGGTCGAGTGGCTGAACCCGGAGCACCGCGCCGAGCGCCACGCCGGCGCGCGCAAGGTGCGGGTGGCCGCCGTGCAGCACCAAGTGCGCGGCACCAAGGACTTCGAAGCTTTCGCCGCACAAATCACCTACTTCGTCGAAGCGGCCTCGGGTTATCGCGCGGACTTCGTGCTGTTCCCCGAGTTCGTGAGCATGCAGCTCTTGTCTCAGGCCAGCATGCGCAACCTGAGCGCCACGGAGGGCATTCTGCGGTTGGCAGCGCTCAAAGACGAGTACCTCGAGCTGATGAGCTCGCTCGCCAAGCGCTTCGGCATCCACATCATCGCGGGTACACACCCGATGCAGATCAACGGCGCCTTGTACAACGTCTGCCCGTTCGTATTCCCCGACGGCCGTGTGCAGTTGCAGCCCAAGCTGCACATCACCCCGGGTGAAAAATCGTACTATGGCATTGAAGGCGGCAGTGAGCTCAGCATCATTCACACCCCCAAAGCGCGCGTCGGAGTCCTGGTGTGTTACGATGCCGAGTTCCCCGAGGCCGCCCGTTACCTGAGCGACCAGGGTGCGGAGATCATCTTCGTTCCGTACTGCACCGACGACCGCCAGGGCTACTCCCGAGTGCGTTTCTGCTGCCAAGCCCGCGCCATCGAGAATCAGATTTACGTGGTCAGCGCTGGCATCGTCGGCAACTTGCCGAGCGTGCCGGCCATGGATATCCACTATGGCCAGGCTGCGGTGTTTACCCCCAGCGACTTCGAATTCGCGCGGGACGGCATTCAAGCCCAGGCCGACCCGAACGTGGAGATGCTGCTCGTGACGGACCTGGACATCGACGACCTACATCGCTCGCGCGCCTCGGGCAGCGTGCGGCCTCGGCTCGACCGGCGCCGGGACCTGTTCGAGTTCCGCGCACACCTTCGCAACGACCCGGACGAGCCCGGCCTGTCGGAGAGCCTGCCCTTCGACCTCGAAACCGAATCCGACGAGTGAGCCCGCGCTAGGTTCGCTCAGCGCAGAAGCCGCCCGGCGAGGCGCCGCCGAGTCTCTGCCAGCAGGTCAAAGGGCTTTTCGACCATGTCGTGGGGATGATCGAGCAGAAACTGGCGGGCGGCTGGCGAGTAAGCGCCCCCTGTCATGAAGACGACCTTCTGGAGCATGGCTGGCGCTTCGCTGAGCAGCCGCGCGTGCACGTCCATGCCCGTCATTTCCTTCATCATCAAGTCGCAGAACACTAGATCGATGTCGCCGTTCGCAAACAGGTAAGTGAGGCCCGCAGCACCGCTCGAGCAGGTGCTGGCGCGGTAGCCGGCTCGTCTCAGACGTCCGGCGAAAGCGCTCGCTATGGCGGCGTCATCGTCGATCACCAGCACGTGGGCGACAGGGGTCGGCCCATCGGGCGCTTCTCTTCTGGTCGTGGCCACCGGCGTCGCGAGATCGGCTGCCACGGGCAGCGTCACCCGGAACAGCACCCCTCCCCCCGGACGATCGTGCACGCTGACCTCTCCCGAGTAACCGCGCACGATGTTGCGGCAAACGAATAGGCCTAATCCGGTCCCTTCGCCGATGGGTTTCGTCGTGACAAAGGGCTCAAAAATGCGCTCACGTTCTGCCAGCGATACGCCTGGCCCCGAATCAGACACCTCAATCACGACCGTCGCGCCGCGAGTCTCCGTATGAATGCGGATCTCGTTGTCTCGCGCGGCTGCCGCGGGCAGTGACTGCATGGCGTTCATCACCAGATTCAGCACCACCTGCACCAACCTCGACGGATGCGCGCGGATGGGCGCTGTTTCTCGCAGATCGAGCCGGACCCGAGCGCGCTCTTACAGCTCCTTGCCGACCAGCTGCAGCACCGATCGCACCGCGGCCCGCGCGTCGACGGGATCCCCGCCCTCGTCACCTGGATGATTGAAAGTGCGGAGCTCGCGCGTGATGGTCGCGATGCGCTCGGTTCCGAGCCGTAGCGTTAGAATGTCGTCGCGCAGCGACCCGAACAGGCCTCGCATCTCGGCGGGGGCACCGGGCGTTGATGCCAGCTGGTCGAGCCGCTCGATCGTGGCCTCAATCTGGTCGGCGTAGGCAAGAATGTAAGTGAGAGGATTGTTGATTTCGTGAGCGACGCTTGCGGCGAGCGTGCCGATGGCTGTAATGCGATCGGTCTGAATTCCCACCGCCTGAAGCTTGCGGAGCTCGCGAATGTCATTCGACAGCCCCGTGGCGCCCACCACCTCTCCGCCGGCGCCGCGGATGGGCGTGAGCCAGGTGTCGAACACGGCGTCACCGACCTCGACGACATACTGTAATGTCTCACCCTCGAGCACGCGCCGGATGTACCCGCTGATCGTGGGATGATCCTTGTACAGATCGAACACGTTCTGACCCACGAGGTCCCCGGACTTCACTCCGAGGGAGGCCAAGGCAGCTCCCTGGGAAATGGTGATGATGCCGGCCTTGTCGATGGACCAGATGACGATGGGAGAATGGTCGACGGCCAAGCTGAGCTGAGCCGCGGCCCGGTCGCGCGCCAGCTCCGCACGTACCTCGCGAGTGACGTCGATGAACGCCACGCTCACGTGACTCAACTTTCCCCCCTCTCCCAACAAGGGGTTGGCGAACGCCCGCACGTGGACCTGGTCGCCGTCCGGTCGATGAATGACCAGATCGTCGACGACTACGGCTCGCCCCGTGCTCATGACTCGTGAGAAAGGTAGCTGTTCGACTGGATACGGGTTACCGGAGCGATCGAAGACGCGGTAGGTGCGCGGCACATCCTCGATTTGGCTCGACGCCTCGGCATCCATTCCCAGGATCTCCCGAAACGCCTCATTGGTGTAGACGACTTGGCCACGCGGCACCGACGCCACCCAGACGCCGACCGGCAGCTGGCTGATGACCTGAGTGAGATCCTGCACGGCGCGCAATCTAGGCAGAACTGGCGGCGCGGCGCTCGCGTTCGTGTTGCACCTTTGGTATTGCTTGTCACCCATCGGCCCGAAGGCCGAATTAACGACAGTGAGACAATGCCGTGCAACTTCCCGATGCGCCGCCAGGCCACGCACGCTGCGAGCCCGGCCCCCCTAGCTCAGCGGCAGTCGGTGAACGCCCGCTCTTAGGCGAACCGAACGCTATAAATGGGGGGTAGGTTGTTGCCCGCAGTCTGCCAGGTCTCGCCCCGGTCTTCGCTCACGTACAGGTTGCCGGTGGTGCTGCCAAAGGCAAGCCGGTCGCCGCTGTTATCGAGCGCGTGCCGGTAGACGACGTCATACGCGTTCTGTTGAGGCAGCCCCTTGCGCAGAGGTTGCCAGCTTTCACCGCCGTCATGGCTGCGCGCCACGAACAGCCCGCCATCGACGGCCGTGCGCTGCGCGTCGGATTTGCCCGGCACCACCCACGCGGTCTTGCCGTCTTGGGCGTCGACCGCGATCGGGAAGCCGAAGTGCACGCCCTGCTCCGGCTGGCTCACTTTCTTCCAGGTCGCGGCGCCGTCGTTGCTGTAAAAAACACCGCAATGGTTCTGCTGCCAGACGTGGTCGGGCTGGCCCGGGCACAGCTCCAGGTAGTGCGGATCATGCCCCCACTCGGCGCTGGGGTCCGGCAAGTAGTCCATGAGCAAGCCCTTGTTGCGGCTGCGCCAGCTCTTGCCGCCGTCGAGCGTCTCGAGCACCCCGGCGGTGGAGATGGCGACCAGCATGCGCTGCGGATTGCGCGGGTCGACCGAAACCGAGTGAATGCCGGGAGCGAACTCGCCGCCTTCGGAAGCGGGAGTGCCGAACCAGTGACTGACCCCGGAGCCCTCGCCCTGAAACAGGTCGCCACCGCGTGACTCATGGCTCCACAGCGGCCGGTTGAGCGCGAAGCTTTCACCGCCGTCGTTGCTCTCGAACAGGCCGCCCGGAATGGTGCCGACGTACATGCGCCCCGGGCCGCCGAAGGCGATGTACCAGAGCTTGAGCAGCTTGGCCTCCTTGAACTCGAGCTGCTTGGGCTCCTTCGGGCTTTCACCGGGCTCGGCGCCCTTGAGGTAGCGCGCCCCTTCGGGATAACCGATCTGCGGCGCATCTTCCCACGACTTGCCGTCATCCCGCGAGCGCGAGAGCTTGGCGCCCCAGTGGCCATGACCGAGGGCCGCCCAGAGCGTACCCGTATTGGGATCACGGGTGACGAAATTGACCCCCACACCCGCGTGACCGACGAGCGCGGGCTGCCAGCCCTTCTGGGCCCTGTCGACGGCGAAAGTACCTTTGCGCGTCCCAACTAGAATGCGATCCGACATTAGATTCTCCTACCCGCCACTGAGCGCCTGCATGATGAACACTTTGGCCCCGTCTTTCACGGGGTCTCCGAGGCGCCGGCGGTCGACGACCCGCTCGTCACCGACGAAGATGTTGACGTGTGTGCGCAGGCTGCCGCGTTCGTCACAAATGTAGCCCGCCAGGCCCGGGGCCATTTTCTCGAGCTCAGCCACCACCTCGGCCACGCTGTGCGCGTCGACCCATAGCTCTTTCCCTTTCAGCTCGGGAAAGAACGTGAAGAGATGTGATGTCAGCTCGACCTTCACCATCGGGGCGCAGCGAGAATAGAAGGCCAGCCCGCGAAGTCAAACGAGGTTGCGGTCCGTCGATTCATTTTGGCCCACCGCGGCCGCCATGGCGCGGAATTTATCGGCAGGGCGCTCGGCCTTCGAGTGGACCCTGGCTCGAGAGACTCAGTCCGGCAAAACCACGCGGTACACGGCGGGCACTCCGTTGCAGGTACCTTCGCCGACCACGACCCTGCCGTCACGTGAAAGGGCCGAGGGCTTCGAGAGCGTCCAACCCTCGAGATCCACTGCGGCGGCGCTCAGCACGCTCGCCAGGTCGCGAAAGCCGTCCGCGGCGTTCCAAACGAAGGGCTGCTCTTCTTCTCGCGTATAACCCACCACGACGCCGAGGTCGCCACTCGCATCCCGCACGATGCTTTGTTGCCCCGCCTCGCTCGCGAGCGCAACGGCGCCCGTGGCCTCGGTCCAGCGAAACGCGCTCGGTTCTGGACCCCGAGTCTCCGAAACCAAGTCGAAGGTGCCGACCAGCACCGAGCCGTCGTCGTTGAGCCACAGGCGGGAGTCAGTGGTTCGATCGCCGGTGGCGCCACTGGGCCATAAGGGCGCTAGAATGACGATGCCGCTGGCCGCGGTCCAGCGGAAGATCTGGTTGAGCTCGTTGACGGGGGTCGGTTCCTGATTGGTGGAGACAAAACCGGCAATCGCCGAACCGTCCCTGCTAAAGGTCACGCCGTCGTTTCTTGCCGCGGCAGCCCAGCTGGGAAGCGGTCCCAGCGATTGCGGCGCTCCGTTCGAGGTGTCCCAGCGAAAGAGCTGCACATTTCCGGAGGCGTCGGTTCGTCGTCCCCCCACCACCGAGCCATCGGGGTTCATGAAGCTCGCGCGGTATGTGACGGCCGGGTCACCATCGGTGATGGGCTCGGCACCCGTTTCCACGGTCCAGAGGCTGGCAGACCCACTCGGAAACGCATTCAAGCCACCGAGCACAAGCCTCCCGTCATCGCTCAATGCTGTCACGCCCTCTAGGGGAAGATCCGTGCGCGTTCCATCCGCTCTCGACAGGAACGGCGGCACCCCATCAAAAAGAGTCACGCTCCCGTCGTCGCTCATATCGATGGGCAATGCGCTCCCTGTGGCGAGCCGCTCACTGCCGGCTTCAGCGCTCCACCGATAGGCGCTACGCGGCGACACCGAAAAAACGACGACGCCGCCGTTGGCTGTCACTAGGGCCCGCGCATCGGGATCGAGCCCGGCGCCACACGCAATCCCGACCAAATTCGCCGAGCTCGCACAGCTGCAAGCAGTAAGCTCCTCCGGACAGTAGCGGCCCTCGCTCTCGCACGACCCGCCGCAATCGACGCCGACCTCATCGCCATTTTGAGCTCCGTCTTCACAGGCCGTGACCTGACAGCTGCCGGCTCGGCATAGCTGGCTCTCACAATCCGGATGGCCTCCGCAGGTCGCGCCAATGGCGCACGCCGGGCATGCCCCTCCGCAGTCGACGTCTGTTTCGTTTCCGTTCTTGAACGCGTCTTGGCAATCGCCCTCCGGCAAGGGATTGACAGGTTCGCTCGGCCCCGCATCCATGGGCGGCAACGATAGCCCCCCGTCACCAGCGTTCGAGTCGATCGGCGGGTCCAGCACCGCCAGGCGGCTGTTGCAGGCACAGAGGAGCGCGATGCAGTAAGACAAGAGCAACACAGGGCTTGGTTGGCGGGTCATGAATTTTCCTCGATGGCGACGAAACGAGCGGCGCCTGTGTCATGTCGTCGCTTGCCAAATTTGATCACGGCGCGGCCCCTTCGCTCTACGGCACGTTCGGCGTTTCAGATCGACGCAGGTAGCTCCGTGCGCGATCGACCAGAGGGCTATTCGGGTTCTGCGTCGTAAAGCGCTCGGCCAGCACCGACGCTTCGCCATGCCGCCCCGCCGCTGCCAACGCCTCGATGCGGAGCACACTGGCCTCGTCTCGCAAGTCGGAGCCACCGAGCTCGCTCTCGTACGCTTGGAGCAACTCGAGGGACCGCGCAGGATCTCCGGAGCGCAGCGCCGCACGCGCGCGCTTTAACCATTCGAGCTCCTCCGCGAGGGTCGCGCGGCTTGTGGCAGGCATGGCCGCGCTGGCGCGCTCGCCGGAGACGACGTTCGGCAATTCTCTCTTGGGTAACGGTATGCCCACGGGCGGCGCTTGGAGAGGTGGCTGCGTCCGCGCAGGGCCGAGCTGCAACGCCGGTTCGGAGCCCCCCTCCTCGTCGAGGCGTTCCCCAGGGCTCGCTTCCGTCGCAGCTTCGGGCTCCGGTGACGTTCGGCCGCCGGCCGCCGGCACGCCGCGTGCGGCATTCGTCAGTCGTTCGGCGGAGATCAATGGCACGTCCGGAGCCGATGCGGGCTGCAACAGGCTCCGCACGATGGCTAATAGGCTGCCGATCATCGCAGCCGCGAGCAGCCAACGTAGGGCCCCCGGTCGGACCTTCCGGACCCGCACGGAACGCGCCGCCTGCGTCGGGCCTGCGCCGAGCTCGGTCTGCCCGCCCCGGAGCAGCCGCTCGCGCAATGCCTGCGACGGCCGCTCGGCGTGGGCTGCCTTGAACAAACGCCGGTTCAGATCGGATAGCGGATCGTCAGTCATGGCACGACGCCTGAGAAAGGGTTGCGGTGTTGCTCGCGCGCCAGAAGCTTGCGAAATTGCGCTCGAGCGCGCCGTAGCCGAGAGCCTGCGGTGCCCGCCGGAATGCCTTCGAGCTCGGCGATGGCAGCAACAGTTTGGCCCTCCATCTCCGCCAAGAGCAGCACCCGGCGCAGCTCCTCGGGCAACTCTGAAAGGAGCTCGTCCAAGAACAGACGCGCGCGATCGAGCTCCAAAAGGTGATCGGGCAGCGGCTGATCGGACGCCACTGGCGCCAGTACCGACTCGGGGACCTCGCGCCGGCGGTCCCTGGCGCGCCGAGCATTGGCAGCGACCCGCCAGGCCATCCCATACAGGAACGTTCGCGCCTTGTCCGGGGAGAACTGGCTGCGTTTGCTGTCGGCGAGCATGAACACGTGTTGTGCCGCATCGTCGGCGTCCGCTGGCGAGAGCCCCAGACGCCGTAGCAAGCGCCAGACGAAATCCAGGTGCTCGTTGACGAGCTCGGCAAATTCGGGAACATGCTCATGCGGCGACACCACGGCCGGGGCAATGGGGCGGGGCGCGGCGCTTTCCGGACGAGGGGTCCCGCCCGCCGAGGTCATGCCGATGTCATGTCGCGGACCGCGAAAACTGATCACGCGACCCCAAAATCACGCGCTGCGACGCTCACGGTAGATGCCAGGCCGCGCCGAGGGCACCGGCCAGGCCGACCGGCTCGGTGCGAAACAAACTCGATGAATCTGCATCGGGTCCGAGATCGTAACGTACGAACGGCACGAGTGCCCCGAGCTCCGCTTCCAGCGACAGCGCCTGTGCAACCCGCCAGGCTAGGCGCACGTGGCCTACCCCGGCGACCCAAACACCGGAATCGGATCGCCCGCGATCGCCACGAGCTTCGGCGCGCAACACGCCAACCTCCAGCCCGAAGCAGGGTTCGAGCGCGAAGCGGCCAAACGCCCATGACCAAGGGCAACCCTCGAGCCGTCCAGCCATCAAAGCGATCCCCAGCTCAGTGCTGGAACGCGCTAGCTCGCGCTCCTGGTAACCGCCCCGCAACGCAACGCGTGCGCTCGGACCCGGACTTTCCCGCGCCAGCGCTGCAAATACAGCGAGGCCCGGCAATGCCGCAGGCCCAACACCGGTCGTGAGGGTCGCCTGCAAACCCAAGCGCAGGCCCGGCGAGGCAGCTCGCTCGTCGCTGGCAGGCGGTGTCCCGGCGTCGGACTCGGACGAGCGATCCGCGGCGCCGGGCAGCGGCTCCGCCCCCGGCGCTTCTGCCATGGAGGGACCCGATGGGCTTGCCGCCTCGCTCGGCCCGCTCGCTGCGGTATTGTCCGCCACCGGTTGAAGCGCCAGCTCGAGGCTCAGCGCGAGCGCTTCAGCAACATCTTCGCAGCGCGGCGCGCGCAGCTCACGAATCGCGACCGTCCCGCGCTCAGTCTGGCGTTCGAGCCGCCCCAGGCTCTGGGGAGACGCGGCGGCGGGCCCTGGCCCGTCCAGCGTGACCACGAAATCCACCCGATCCCCGGCGCTCGCCAGCTGTGCGTGACGTCCGAGCGCCGCCAGCCGCGAGACGAAGACCGAACCCTCCGGACAGCCCGCAGCGCTTCGGTACCAGATCTGCACCGCTGCAGGCTGGGCGCTCGCTGCGCTGGCGCCTCCCAGTAGTACAAACACACCCACGAGTGGACCCAGCCGTTTCACCTCGCGGAGCTTACGCCAAGCCGTCAGCTGGGCACAGGTGTTCTACCGGTTCGATATATCCCGAGCTCAGGATGCCAGCCATCGAGCGCTGCGGCTGGAGGCAGCCGCTCGTCTCGCCCTAGCACTAAGACACCGCCCGGCGACAGCTTTGGCAAGAGGCGCTCGAGCGTGGCGCGCTGCAGGGTGTCGTCGAAGTAGGTAAAGATCACGTTCCTGCACAGGACGATGCGAAACTCGCCATCGGGCAGAGTTTCCCGCACGTCTTCGTGCCGCAGCTCTACCGCGAGACGTAACGGCTCCCGCAGCACGCAGAACCCGTCGCGGCGCTCGAATGCCTGCTCGAGCCAGGGCGCCGGAAGATCACGCAGGGTCGCCGCTGCATACTGACCCGCGCGAGCGCGGGCGAGAACTTTGGCGTCCACGTCAGTGGCAATGACGCGGAGGTGCAGGCCTGGAAAGCGCTGAGCGAGGCCGAGCGCCCACGCGATGGAGAGCGTGTACGGCTCCTCTCCCGAAGCGCAGCCGATGCTCCAACAATTCAAGGTGCTCTCGTGCGCCGTTAGCGCCGCTTCGGCGGCACTCGGAAGCACTTCGTCGCACATCGCGTTCCAGAACTGCTGGTCACGGTAGAAACGCGAGACCGTGACGACGCACAGACGATCGAAGACCTGCCACTCCGCAGGCTCCGCCAGCAACCGAGCGCGATACGCGGCAACGTCCGTCAGACCCAGCTCCGCCAAGCGACGACGGATGCGCTTGCAAACCTGGCCCCGCACGTTGCGATACCCGGCAGAGCGCAGCTGCAGGCGCGGCAGCGCCCAGTGCAAGAGAGCCATACAGTCGGCGTCTGTCATCATGCGCTCCCGCGGTTATTGACGTGGCCTCACGGTCATGACGCTTGGCACAGTGTGGCGCCGCTCGAAACGACGACCGTGCTCGTCAAGCTCGATATACTAGGCGTCCGCATCGGCGCGCGTGGCGGGATGGGGCTCGCGCTCTAGTTGTCTGAACAACCGTTCATCAGGCTCCAGCGAACGCAGCAGCCGGGTGACATTTTTTGGCCCACCGGGTCGCCTTTGATTATGTGTGGCCATGGCCGAAAGGGCATCGAACGGGCGCGCCGAGCGGGCGCTTTCGCGCCGGCGTCGTCCGTCGCGCGTTCGAGGCCTTTTTCATTGGCCTCTAGTGTGTTGCGCGCTGGTTGCGCATGCTGCATTCGCCGAGGCACGCGGGGAAACAGCCCGTGCTCTGACGGGTGGGGAAGCGGCCTCGAAGCGAGCCGCCTTCGAGGTTTCGAAGGCTCACACGGCCGCAGCTCCGCCGCCCGCCTGGCGACGCTACAAGAAAATGGCGTGGCGCCGTGGCTATGTCACGTTGAGCAACCCGGCCAATGGTCGGCATTGGATGGGGTACGTGCTCGGCCCGGGCGACACGTTGCTGCCCAAGGCGGAGCGACAGGTTCAGGCCTTGCTAGCATCCTGGCGCACCGGGCGCAGCCGCCCGATCGACCCCGAGCTGATCCGCCTCATCGCGCAAGTGAGTGACGTATTTGGAGGTCGACCGATTCGTGTGGTCAGTGGTTATCGCGAGCGGTCACACGCCAAGGACTCGCGTCACAAGCACGGAGAGGCGTTGGACTTCAGCATCGACGGCGTGCCCAACTGGGCGGTGCGGGACTACCTGAGAAGCCTTCGACACACCGGCGTCGGTTACTATCCCAACTCGAGCTTCGTGCATGTCGATGTGCGGGGTTATCCGGCGTACTGGATTGATCTGTCGGGGCCTGGGGGAAGGCCGCGGTACGTGGCGGCGTTGAAGAGCGCGCGCAGCAGCTGAGCTCGACGTCTGCTGAGCTTCAGAGCGCCAGCTCCGATCGTAAAATGGAATAAATGGCCTCGTCCCAACGCTGGCCGCGCAACTCCAGGCAGGAACGCAGCACGCCCTCGAACTTCAGCCCCATTTTCTCGGCGGCGCGGCGGCTCTTGGCGTTGACGCTGAAAATCGGGGCGTAGATGCGCTGCACACTTGTCGTTTGGAACGCGAAGGCGAGCAGCGCTCGACCGGCTTCCGGCAGATAGCCCTGCCCCCAGTGCTGCCGTGCCAAAACGTACCCGAGCTCCATCACGGCGTGCTCGCGGCTCCGCCAGTGCACACCGACTCCGCCGAGCGCGCGCTCCGGTTCGGCGCGGAGGCACACCGCGTAGCTCAACTCTTGCTGCTCATACAGACCAGAGACGAAGCCGTCCAAGAACCCCAGCGAATCACCCAGGCAGGTATGGCGGCTCCAGCCCATGTACGCTGCAACCTCGTGGTCCGAAGCATACCTGTACACGTGCTCTATATCCGTCAGTTCCCAGCCGCGCAGGATGAGCCGTGCGGTTTCCAGCCGCGGGGGGCGCCACGCCACCTCACTGAGGCTCCGCCGGCGTGGGTGCGTAGCGGACTGGTCTTGCGTCGACATGCGAACCACCAGGTTAGCTTCTGCGAGAGGCGTTTTCAATTCACCGCGCGGGACGAAGGCTCATGAAGCGTTCTGCTCGACCGATGCCGCAGACCGAAGTAACCTCGGCTGCGGAGGCACCATGATCGATCACACAGGTCTACAAGTCAGCAAACCCGACGTCAGCCGGCAGTTCTACACCAAGGCCTTGGCACCCCTCGGTTACACGGTGCTGATGGAGGTGCCGAAGGAACACACCGGGGGTTTGGTCGTGCTCGGCTACGGAGTAGCGCCCAAGCCCGATTTCTGGCTCGCCGAAGGTGCCCCCAATCAACCGCGCGTCCACATTGCTTTTCGCGCCGACAATCGCAAACAGGTGGACGAATTCTACCGCGCCGCCCTCGCCGCGGGCGGCAAGGACAACGGCCCTCCAGGCCCGCGGCCGCACTACCACGAAAACTACTACGGTGCGTTTGTGCTCGATCCCGATGGTCACAATATCGAGGCCGTGTGTCACGCGGCGGGCTGACAACGCTCGGTGACGGTGGGAAGACTGACCAGAACCGACTGCACTACTTCGCGAATTTAAACTTCTCGATACGAGAGGCTTGAATTCTCGAATCCGGAGATTAAACTTCTCGAATCATGTTTACCTCGTCCTCACTCGTGGAGGCATTCGAGACACTGGGCGAAGTCCTGACGGACCGCCGCCAATCGGCAGAAGTCGTGGTCATCGGCGGAGGCAGCCTCCTGCTCCTGAAGCTGATTGAGCGGCCCACCAAAGACCTGCGCTTCGGCGGGCTGATCCTCCATGTAGCGGCGCGAGAGGATCAGATCTGCTTCAAACTCTACGCAAGCGTCGACCAGGGCCCGCGAAGCAAGCATACGCAAGACCTGAGGAGACTTCATCCGTCGTCCGAGGAGCTGGCACGGGCTGCAGCCTGGTGCAAGACGCATGACCCCTCGGAAGGCTTCGCCGAGCAGTTGGCGCTCACTCTCCACGCTCTGGGAGGATCCGATGGGGCATAGGGCAGACTTGGCAGAGCTCCTGCTCGACCTCGCCTGGTCTCACTGGACGACGCTAGGGGTGGCCGGCGCGGCCGTGCTATCGGAAACGGCCATCGACCTCGAAGCGCTCATGATCCTGACCGCCGAGCTTGCCCCGGATGATCCGAGACTTCGGGACGAAGCACTCGATTGGTGCATCAAATTTCACCGCTACTCGTCCAAGCCCAGGCTCAAGCAACTGCTCAAGCGGTCGTCTCCCTCAGCGCAGGCATCGTTTGCGCCCTTTGCGGGCGCCCTCGAGGAACATGCCGGCGGGACATGGCCGGCGACGAAGCCGGGAGCACGCGATGCATTTGAGCCGAGCGGGAAGTCTCGCGCTCCCAACCTCGACCGACCAGCACTGCTGCATCTAAAACTGAGAGCCCTCTTCGGCGTTGGTGCTCGGGCCGACATCATCGGCGCGCTGCTGATTGGGCCGTCGGAGACCTTCGGTGCAGCGGATTTGGTGTTTGTCGGCTACACCAAACGAAACCTCGCTGACGCCCTCGACTTGCTGGCCGCCGGCGGCTTGTTTCGCGCAGCGCGAGCCGGCAACCGCATACGGTTCTCGTGGCACAGGCATCGTGAGCTGTCCTTGCTTCTCAAGCCATTGCCCAAGAGGATTCCACAGTGGCCAATCATCATGCGGCTACTCAGTGGATTTTTGTCCCTGCTCACGCGGCTGGAGGGCAAGTCAGACCGGCTCTACCTCGTCGAAGCGGCTCGATCATTTCATCAGCTTGCACCCGACCTGCAGGCACTCGGACTCGAGGCACCCCCCACCCTCATAGGGACCGCGACAGCGCAGACCGTTGTGAAGTGGCTACTGGCGACGACAACGCGAATGATTCGACCCGATGATACGGCGGTCGTGCCGGGCCGTGCCGCGTCGCGAGTGTGAGCCCGGACGCCTTGCACGAGTTCTGCACGAATCTTCCCTGGCTTCTCCACGGGCGAGGGCCAGGGCCCTCGCTAGACTGTGACGTGAGCTCTTCACGCTCGAAGGAGAAGGCATGGCTTCCGCAGTCAAGATCGCGCTCATTTTCGTCGTTTTCGCCGTTGCCAGCGTGGGCTGGCTCATCCTGGGGGCTGTGACCGAGCACCGCTCCGAGGCGCAGAGCGCGGTGCTCGACGAACGTGTCGGCGACCTGTGGGGAACACCGCAGCTGCAGGCTCCGCCCGAGCTCAGCGCGGAGTGGGTCACGAACGAGAAGGTCAAGAAGACGACCAACGAGAACGGCGTGCAGGTGGAAGTCGAGCGGCTCGAGCCCGTCGCGCACTCTGAGCGGGTCGGCGTGGACGCGACCCGCGTGGATGTCGAGCTCGGTTCGGATCTGCGGCGCAAGGGCTTGATGTGGTACTCGCTGTATGACGTCGCATTTCGCGGGGCGTGGCGCTACGAGCACCGGTTGGCCATCCCGACGCAGCTGGTGGTCGCTTTCCGGTTCCCCGATCCGGGTGGGTTTTATGACGACTTCAGCTTTGTGGTGAACGGCACCGATGTCGCCTCCACTGCCCGCGCAGAGAATGGTGTCGTGCGCGCCACCGTCCCGGTTCGCCCCGGTGAGCAGGTTCAGATATCGGTCGCGTACAAAAGCCGGGGCCGTGACACCTGGGGCTATGTGCCAGCGGAGGCGGCGTCGGTGCACAAGGACTTTGTGCTCGACATGCGCACGGACTTTGTGGATATCGACTTCCCCGCACGGTCGCTGTCGCCTTCGGAGCGGACGCGGGACGGGGCGGGTTACACTCTGACCTGGCGCTTCGCCCACCTGGTCACGGGCCAGTCGATCGGCATGGTCACTCCGCAACGCCTGCAGCCGGGCGAGCTGGCGGGCCAGCTGGCGTTCTCTGCCCCGATCTCGCTCGCCTTCTTCTTCGCGATCATCTTCTTGCTCGCGACGCTAAAGGGTATCG
Organism: Deltaproteobacteria bacterium; assembly: GCA_031407405.1. Taxonomy (GTDB): domain Bacteria; phylum Myxococcota_A; class Polyangia; order Polyangiales; family Polyangiaceae; genus SZUA-265. The sequence continues at coordinate 33,510 of JANOIG010000042.1, read as the reverse complement.
ACATTCACCCGCTGAACTACCTGCTGCTCGCCGGTGCGTTTTTCGTCTTTCACTTGCTGTTCGCATACACCGCGGATCGCCTGACGGTCGAGCTCGCCTTCGCCCTGGCCAGCACGGTGAGCGTCGTTCTGGTCGTCAGCTATCTGCGGCTCGTGGTGTCGAGCCGCTTCGCCTTTGTCGAGGCGGCGCTGGCGCAGCTCGTCTACCTGGTCGGGTTCTCTCTGGCGCACTTCTGGGATGGCTTCACCGGCCTCGTGGTCACCCTGCTGGCGGTCGTGACACTCGGGGCGGTCATGCAGCTCACAGGGCGGCTGAAATGGCGCGAGGTGCTGGCGCGCGGATGAAGATGGGGCACGATCGGATCGTGTTACTGCAACGCGTGCCCATTCCGGCTCTGCGACCGTTCGTGGCGCTGCTGTGGGCCGCGGACGATACCGAGGGCCCGCTGCCTCGGTCCATCGAGCGGGAACGCGTGTTGCCCACGGGAGCGATGCACGTCGTATTCCGTTTGTCGCCGGATCCCTTGCGGCTCTTCGACGTTGCAGACGCGGACGTCGCACGAGCCGTCGGTCATGCCATCGTCGGTGGGCCCCGCGCCAGCTGCTACGTCCGTGACGTATCCGCCCCGTCGCGATCGGTCGGCGCGATGCTTCACCCGGGCACGGCTCGCCTACTCTTCGGCGGGTCTGCGGCGGAGCTCTCGGGCCAACACACGCGGCTCGAGGATCTCTGGGGCCACTCCGCACAGGCTGCCCGCGAGCGTCTGCTCGAGTTGCACACACCCGAGCGCCAGCTCGACGTGCTCGAGTCATTGCTCATCGCCCGGCTGCCACGCGTGCGCGGGCTGCATCCGGCGGTGGCGGAGGCACTCGGAAAGCTCGCTGAAGCCGCCAGCGTACGCGGCGTCGTCGCGGACAGCGGCTACAGCCACCGCCGCTTCATCACCTTGTTTGCGGACGCGGTCGGCCTGACGCCAAAGCTCTATGCGCGCGTGGTTCGCTTCCGGCGCGTGCTCGCGCGAATGGCACCTGCTTCCGGCCTGCCGTTAGCGGAGCTGGCGCTCGCGGCCGGTTATGCCGACCAGGCCCACTTCAACCGAGATTTCCGGGAAATGGCTGGTATTTCGCCGACTCAGTACCGAGCCGCGGCGCCCCTTCAACCCCATCATGTTCCCATCGTTCCAACACGAGGGTAACCACGCGCTTCAATTTCGTCCAAGACCGCCGACCAGCGTAGGCTTAAGTTCCAGTCGTCCCAGAACCGACGAAAAGGAGCGTGCCATATGGCCATCCACGAGCTGTTTGCATATCTGCGCGTCAAGAACGCGGGCCAAGCCATCGAATTCTACCGCCGCGCCTTCGGAGCTACCGAGAAGTTTCGTCTGACTGAGCCGAGCGGACGCATCGGTCATGCGGAGCTCGAGTTCGGAGGTACGACGTTGATGTTGTCCGAGGAATACCCGGAGTACGGTTTCCTCGGACCCGAGACGATCGGCGGCACTTCGATCTCGATCCACCTCCACGTCGACGACTGCGACAGTATGATCCGACAAGCGGTCTCGGAGGGCGCGAAAGTGGTGCGCGAGCCCTCGGATGCGTTTTACGGCGAGCGTTCGGGTACGGTGCGCGATCCATTCGGGCACGAGTGGATGATCGGGCACGAGATCGAGCAGGTGACGCCAGACGAAATGCAACGCCGCTACGACGTGCTGATGAAGAGCACAGGCTGATCGTCCCGCATGCTGCAGCTGTTCACTCCGTATGTGCTGGGCGTTCGCGAGAAAGCCGACCTCGATGTGCAGGGGCACTTGGCGCTACCCGGCATTCTCACGCCGCACGCCTGCCGCTTGCTCACCGAGGCGCTGCAGCGAATCGCCGTGCTGCAGGAGCCTTACGACCAACAGGGGGGCGAGCGCCAACCCGGCGCCTATGCCGCCGAGCACGATACGTTTCTCGCCAGCCTGATCGGTCATCCGCAGCTGCTCGCGCTAGCCCGCTCCGTGCTGGGCGACGAGATCCGCTTTGACCATTGCGTTGCGCTGAACCGGCGCGCCGCCAACCCCGGCCTGCGCTGGCACACCCACGAGTACTCCGACTCCGACCCCCGCCTCGGGTTCCTGCGCATCTTCTTGTATCTGACGGGCTTCGAGGCAGATGATGGCGGGTTGAAGCTGGTGCCCGGGAGTCACCTATTTCGCGACTCGAGCATCGTCGCCGCGACGGACGACGAGCTCGAGCGCATCTGGCTCGAGGGAAAGCAGCATCCTCTCACCCATGAGCCGCTGCGCATCGAGCGGCTGAGCGCGCCACCGGCCACCGTGATCTTGGTGTGGACGCACGCCTTGCACGGCGTCACGCCCAGGAAGCCGACCAGCCCCACGCGCTGGACCGTGGTGTATGCCTACCGAAATCCAGGACAACCGTCGCGGTCACGCTGGATTTCTGAAGAGTTCGAACGGCGTCAGGTGCCCGGCACCGAAGGCCTGATGAGCCTGTACTGATCCGGAGTGGGTGCAGGGTCGGGCCGTAATGCGGCAGGTTCCCTGGTCAAGTGGACACGTTTTGACAAACTCGATACGAGTAGTGGCGTGAAGAGGCGCGAGGCGGACGTCGTGGTGGTGGGGGCGGGCCCTGCCGGCCTCGTCGTCGCTCATCGCCTGCTCCAAGCGAACGTTTCGTGCATCGTGATCGAGCGGCTGGCCCCGGACGCCTTGAGCGCGCGCGCCAAGGCGGGCATGCTCGAGCATCGCAGCGTACAAGCATTGCGCCCTTCTGGGCTCGCCGAGCCCATCCTCACGCGGGGCACCACCAACGGCGTGGTCGAATTTCGCGTCGACGGCCAGCGCCACGTGTTTGACTACGCCGCTTTGACGGGGGGCCGCGGGCATTTCGTGTATCCCCAGCACCTCTTGGTGCAAGCTTGGGCGGAGCTACTGCTCGAACGAGGTGGCGCGATACTGTTTTCGACAGAGGCGCTGTCCATCGATCAAGAATGGGTCCGGGCGCCGAGCGGCCGGGCCACGCTCATCGCTCGCGCCGAGGGCGCCGAGCCACTCGCGCTCGACTGTCGCGCGGTGGTGCTCGCAGCAGGGGCGGGCTGTACGCTGGCTCCGGAAGGCATCGTGAGCCACGAGCACACCTACCCGTTTCGCTGGCTCACGACCATGATGCAGATGGCGCCGCTCGGTGAACGAACCATCTATGCGCCACATCACACGGGCTTCGCAGCGCACCTGCGGCGCTCTCGGGAGCTGACCCGCTACTATTTACAAGTGCCAGCGCTGGATCGCCTACAGGACTGGGCCGACGATCGGATCAGAGCCGAGCTCGAGCTGAGGCTGGGGGAGCAGGCGCAGGTGGTTACTGGGCCCATCATCGAACACGACATCCTCGACCTACGGGTGCGGGTGCGGGAGCCACTGCAACAGGGGTGTGTTTACCTCGCGGGCGACGCGGCACATCTGATAACCCCCGCCGGAGGCAAAGGTATGAATCTCGCGATTCAGGACGCGCTCGAGCTCTCCGATGGGCTCATCGAGCGCTTCGCCCAGGGAAACGCCGAACGCCTGTCGCGCTACTCGGAGTCGCGCTTGCCGGCCATTTGGCGCACGCAAGAGTTCTCGAACTGGATGCTGACGCTCCACTCCGGAGGTGTCTTGAGCTTCCACCGCGGGGTGCCCGACCCCACCGCCACCTTCGCTCGGCGTCTCCATTCTGCGCAGGTCGAACGGCTGTTTACGGATCCGGGTTTTGCGCGCTGGTTTGCGCACCGTTACGCAGGCGCCGACGAAGCCGCCGCGTGAACGGATACGTTCGTCTGCTGCAGCGCGCCGAGAGCGTCCCGGCGCGCCCGGGTTTTCACGCAGGGAACGTCACCGTGTGGGGCTCGGTGAACTCTAGTAGGCCATCGATGCCCATCTCGCGGCCCATGCCGCTCTGGCGAGCGCGGCAATCGCCGAAGGTGCGACGGGCAAGCCGCCGTCCGGCTGATAATACGGATCCGAGATGCGTCCGACATGCCACAGCTGCAGGAAGATGCGCCCTCCTTCGCGGTGAACGGCGTCCGTCACCAAGCGCCAGCCTTGGCTCTGGGCCTCTGTATGGATGCCGGGCGTATGCGCGTAGCCCTGCCCCTCCGGCGCGACCTGGGTGGCCTCGCTGATGATCAGGCCGGCGCTCGCGCGCTGCGCGTAATAGAGCGCGTTCAGCGCGCTCGGTACGTTGCCCAGCGCGGCGCGCTGCCGGGTCAGCGGGGCCATCACCACGCGGTTGGGCAGCTCGAGCTGACCCCGGCGCAAGGGTTCGAAGAGGGGGCCGGCGTCACGCACGCATCAAGGCCCGAGACTGCGAGCACGCATTAACCGAGCCCGGTGCGCAGTATTGGCCACTCACGGCTCGATCAGCTTCAATTTGAAGTCGAGGACTCCTCTGATCGCCTCGAAGTCCTGGTCCGCGGTCAGCACGCTGGCTCCGATGGAACGCGCCGAAAGTGAGATCAAGACATCGTTGATCAGCGATGCCCTTCGGATCTCTCGTCCCGAATCTCGAAGCCGTTGGAGAAGCTCGCCAGCCTTAACGAACACGTCTGCGTCTGGAACCAGCAAGCGCTCTCCTGAGCGATAGGCTCGAACGAGCTGGTTTAGCGCACGGCGTGCCGGCAACCCCCTAGCGCCGATGGCGAGCTCCATGTGGACGACCGTCGAGAGGTATCGGACCAGGCCGGGGCCCAACATCAAATTCTCATGGCGCCCATGATTAAGCCAATCGATGTACAGGTTGGTGTCGATGAGCACCTTCTGGAGTTTCATGGATAAACAGCGTCAAAGCCCCCCACGCCTTTGACCCGCCGGTGCACCTTGAGGATCGCTTCCTCTCCAAGGACGAGATCGAGCGCCCGTTCGATTGTTTCCTGCTCCGTCTTTGCACCGAGCAACTTTTTCGCCCGATCGATTTTGGACTGGTCGAGCTTGAGGTGCTTGTGCTTCGTCATGTACACAGATCAATATATCATGAACATCGCCCTGCGCACCCACAAACCGCGCTGGTCCGAAGACCGACGCCGTTACGGGTGCTCTTCAGGCCCCGGCAGCTCCGGCCCCGAACGCACGTAGGTTGCGATCTTGTCGATGAGCTTCGAGTCGAGCCTTTCGCAGGCCTTGCTGACCGTGCCCGTGGTGGCGCCGCGGCACTCCTTCTTGCGTGCCAGAAACGCCTCGCTGACCGATTCATCCTTGCGCAAGGCGCTGCGCATGCCGTCGCCCAGCCAGCTCCATTCGATGCGCGCTTGTTTGGGCGCGCGTGGCCGGCGCGACGTCACTTCGCCTGCTTCTAGGCTCACACAGCTGCCGTTCCAGCGCAGCACGTCGTATTGGCCGCTGCCATCGCCGATTTGCATTTCCGTTGCCGCACCCTTGCGGTGGCGTAGCACCAGCACCTCTTCATCCAAGGTGAGGGAGCCTTCTACCGTCGCGCCGCCTGAAGCATTGACCGCGCGCGTCTTGCCGCGCAAATAGCGGCGCTGCCAGGGCGTGCCGCCGCGAAACATCACCAGCGCGACTTCGGCATAGACCCCGTTACAGAGTTTCTGCACCCAGGGCCCGGGCGGCGCACAGTCGTCTTCACCCTGGCCAGAAGCACAGGCTTCGGGAACCGCGGGTGAGCTCTCGGCTGCACTAGCTGCACTGGCTGCATCGTCGCCAGAGGCAGCGAGCGGTGCGCTCGGCTGCTCAGAGAGGGAGCCTTCGGACGGGGCTACCTCCATCGACTCCGCGGCGCGGTCCCCTGACCCCGCCGCGCCACTCGCACAGGCGGCGAGAAAGCAAAGACTCAACAGTATCGAAGACGATCTCATGTGCGCAAACACCGCCACGGCCGATGAGGTCCGAGCGTACGGTATCGCCAGCCGCTCGTCCAGACGGACTCGTCTGCCGCGTGCGGACGCAGTAGCATTCTCCACCGTGAGCCCGCGCCCAGTGATCCCATGGATCCCACGCCGCCTGGACAAATTCGTGCGAGAGGCGTCTGGATTGTCGCTGGCCGGGATACGTCGCGCCTGGTCGGAAGGGCGCATCGAGGTGCACGCGGCGCCCGCCACCGGCGTGCCCCGACCGGTGCTCGGCTTGAACCATCTGATTTATGAAGGAGACGCTGTCGAGCTGGACGGTGAGCGGCTGCTGACACGGCCCGAACACTATACGGCGAAGCTCAACAAACCGCCCGGTGTGACCTCGACGGCCAAAGATCCGCTAGGCCAATCCGACCTCCAGCCGTGGCTCGCGCGCATGCCCGCCGGCGCGTTTGCCGTGGGCCGATTGGATCGCGACACGACAGGCCTGTTGCTCTTCACGACAGACGGTGAGCTCGCGGATGCGGTGCTGCAGCCCGAGCGACACACGGACAAGAAATACAGGCTGTGGTTGAACGAGGAGCTCAGCCTGAGTGAGCCGCGCTTGCAGGCCATGACCCAGCCCAGCGTCGAGTACGATTGTGCTCGGCACGTGGAGGTGCTGCACAGCACACCGGATCACGTCGAGCTGGAGCTGACCCTCGACCAGGGCAAGCATCATCAAATTCGCAGGCTCTGCCGGGCGCTCGATCTCCGGCTTCTGCATTTGCACCGGCGTTCCATCGGGCCCATCCGCCTCGACGGCGTGGCCCTCGGCGACTTTTGCGCGCTGACCCCGACCGAAGTCGAGGCCTTGTGGGCCGCGGTCGGCGGACGCCAGCGCATCCGCGAAGCGCAGATTGCGGCGCTGGCACGCCACGCTCGACAGGCTCGTGAGCGGGGTGAGCCCGACACGCGGCTCGACGCCTGGCTCGAGGATTGCGGGTAGCCGATCCCCGAACGCGCTTTGTGCCGCCACCCACGCTCGTGCACACTACTCAACGCCGGTGACGGTGCTATGACGCGCGGGACTTGCTGCCCCTTATTTACTGGCTCATTTGGGTCCCGAGCTGTGTCGCCTTCGCCAGCGGCGTCAGTCTGCTCTCTGGCCGAGCCGCGTGGCGAAAAATCAGCTCGGTCGTGCTCGGCCTCTTGGCATTGGCGGCTCCACTTTTCGCTCCCGAGGCGCCGGTGTTGCGTGCGGCGGCTGCCCTGTACCTGCTCTGGTCTTGCGCCAAGACGGTCGAGATCATCCGGGACCCCATGCCACGTAAGCCCAGCTTTCGGCTCTTACACGCGTTGGTGTTGCATGACCTGCGGCGCGATGGCTTTGTCACGCGCGGCGCGCGGCCCGAATTTAGATTAGGGCTGCTCGCCTGGGTGTTGGGCGCAGGGGCGGTCGCGTGGGCGGCGCTGCAGGTCGCGTTGTTTGAAGCGGACATGTTGGCGCCCCCCTGGCGCTGGCTCACGCGCCACGGCGCGGGGTTGGCTTTTGTCTACTTCGGGGTGGAGGGCGCGCTCGGCTTCTTCGAGCTGATTTACCGGTGCTGCGGGTTGAAGCCGCCGAAATTGCATGACCACCCCATCCTGTCGCGCTCGGTCACCGAGTTTTGGGGGCGGCGCTGGAATAGAGTCGTGGGCACCTGGCTCTTCGCGAGCTTCTATCGGCCGCTGGCGGCGCGCGGCCGGCCTCGCCTGGGGACGCTCGCAGCGTTTTCCGCGAGCGCGCTCCTGCACCTCTATTTCACCTGGGCGGCGGTGGGGCTCGAGCAGGGCCTCACGATGGCGGCATTTTTCCTCATCCAGGTGCCGCTGATACTCCTGGAAGAGCGCTGGGAGCAACGCCGCTGGCCCAGCCCGATCCGGCGAGCCTGGACCTTCGGTTGGCTGTGCGTGACCTCGCCGCTCTTCGTCGCGCCCACCCTGGCCATCGTCGCCGGGGGGTTCCGCTAACGCCCCGATTCAGGGCATCGCCGGCGCGCGTGACAGGACTCGTAGCTCGCGCCAACGCCCGTGGCGCCAGCGAAAGTAGTTCATGAAGCCGCGCACCCCCTCATCGAGGCCCATGGCCAGCCAGATGCCGGTCAGCCCGTAACCCAGCAAGACGCTGAACAGATAGGCCGCGGGCACGCCGACAAGCCACATCAAGCTCGTGCCCAGCACGGCCGTGAAACGCGAGTCACCGCACGACCGCAACGCCCCCCCCGCCACGATGTTCGCCGCACGCCCGGCTTCGACCAGGGGTGCGATGAGGAATATTGGGCCCGCTGCGGCGATCACCGCAGCGTCGGTCGTCAGCTGAGCGAGCAGCCAGGGGTGGACGAGAGCCAGCAAGGCGCAGAGCGCCAGGTTGCCAGCGATGGCGCCTGCGAGCGCGCGCTCGAGCACCCGGTTCGCGTCGTCGAAACGTGCCCCCCCCACCCGATGAGCCACCGAAATTTGCGTTCCAATCCCCAACGCGACGCTCCACAGCACGGTCGTCATCATGAAGAAATTGAACACGTAGACCCGCGCGGCCAACACCGCCGCGCCCAGTCGAATCACGAGCACGTTCAGGACGAGCTGCATGATTTGAAAGGACACGGGCTCCAGCATGGCCGGCAGCCCAATGCGCAGGATGGGGCGCAAGCGGTCTTTCAAGACACGGCGAGGCGCAGCCCAGGGCAACCGAACCTGAAGCTTGAAGCGCACGACGGCTACGGTCAGCCCCAGGCCGAAAGCCAGCGAAATGACGGTGGACAGCGCAATGCCCGCCACACCCCATTTGGGAATGCCGAAGCTGCCATGGAGAAACATCAGGTTGAGCAGCACGTGGATCCCATTCGTGCACGCCGCTTCGGCCAGCACCCAACGCGTCTCCCCGCGCGAGTTGAGGATGTTCGTAAAGCCGATCTGAATGGCTCTGAGAAACTGAAAGCCACCCACGATTCGAAGATAGGTGGAGGCATCTTCGGCCATGCCTGCCTCGAGCCCAAGCCACCTGGGGATGTGGCCCGCCAGCGGCACGAAGCACAGGCTCGTGACCAAGCCGAACGCCCCATTGAGCAGGATCAACGCGAGGTACGTGCCGGGCACGTCTTCGTGTCGGCCCGCCCCCATCAGCTGGCTCGCGACGCTCCCGCCCGCCTGCGAAACGGGCGAAAATACCATGATGGTCATGCCCAGAACGGGCAACAGCGCGCCCACCGCGGCAGCGGCCTGGTCGGAGACACGACTGAGAAAGATGGCGTCGACGAAGTTGAGCGACAGCGAGAGCGCGAGGCTCCAAAGCAACGGCCAAGTGAGGCTCCAGAGGCCTTTCTCGAGCACGGATGCAGCACGGGACACGGCCTATCGAGCTCGGGATTTGCAGCGCAAGAGCGCCTCGAGAAAGTAATAGTCGGCGTAATTGATGGCCACGTCCACTTCGTCGTTACCCGGTTGGTTGCCGACCGAATGCATCAGCAAGAAATGGCCATGGCTACCCGGTGCCGCGCGATACTCGGCAGAGGCGAGGGAGCGCAGCGAGCGTAGCGCAAACTCCCGATATCGGGCGCTCTCCGGCGCCGGCGCGTGCTCCGCGAGCTCGAGCAGCGCGCTCGCTGCAATGGCACCCGCCGAGGCATCGCGCAGCTCGACAGCCGGCGCCAGTTGCGGTGCGTCGAAATCGAAGTACGGCACCCCGTCGGAGGGCATGTTCGGATGCTCGGTGTAGAAGGCCGCAATGCGCTGCGCTTGGCGTAGAAAGTCGACCTCCAGGGTTTCACGGTACAGCATCGTGCAGCCGTAGAGTGCCCAGGCCTGACCGCGTGCCCAGGCCGACTCGTCGCTGAGGCCCTGGTGGGTTTGCTTCTCGATGACCTCACCGGTCTCCGGATCATAGTCCACGACGTGATACGAGCTAGAGTCGGGGCGAAAATGGTTGGCTAGCGTGGTTCGGGCGTGGCTGAGCGCAAGCTCCGCAAAACGCGGCGTTTGCCCGAGCTCGGCGGCGCGGAACAACAACTCCAGGTTCATCAGGTTGTCGATGATCACCGGATAGCGCCAGGGGCCAAAATCCCAGGACCGGATGGCGCCCACGTGCGAGCTAAAGCGGCTGGCCAGCGACTCCGCGGCGAGCAGCAGCGCCGCTCGGTTCGCGTCCCCACCGAGGAGACGCTGAGCGCGACCAAACGTACAATTGACGATGAAGCCGATGTCGTGGTCTCGAGTGCGGCGGCACTGCGGCTCGAGCGCACGCGTAAACCGCTCAGCCGTGGCGCGCCAACTTTCGTCACGGGTGTGCTCGAACAAACACCAAAAGCTACCCGCGACAAAGCCAGAGGTCCAGTCCTCCGTCGAGACGATCCGAATCGCAGGACCCGCTGCGGACCGAGGGATGCGCCGGGGATCTGTGTACGCAGCTCGGAAGCGATCGTAGTCCTCCGCGGCTCGGTCCAGCTCACGCACCGCAAAAGCAGCGGCCAGCGCGCGCTCTCCGTCAACGCTGGGGGTTGAAGTTGGCACGGCTCAAAGCATAACCGTATGCAGGGGGTAATCACTAGTGCGATGATGGGGCGTGCCTGCACCTTCGATCATCGAGCAGCTCCGCATCGCCGACGTCTGGTCGGGGCACCCGGTCAACTTCGCGCTCGTCACCCACGGTGAGCGGCAGCTCGCGGCCTTCTACGACGCACAGCGGCAGCTGACGGTCGCCCTGCGCGCGCTCGGTGACAGCTCCTGGCAATTCGCCGCGTTGCCAAGCACGCTCGGCTGGGACAGCCACAACCACATCGCCATGGCCGTCGATGACACGGGCCACGTGCACGTGGCCGGGAACATGCATGACGTGCCGCTGATCTACTTCCGCACCACCGCCCCGCTCGACATCACGTCGTTCGAGCGCGTTTTCGCGATGGTCGGCAACAACGAGCAGAGCTGCACGTATCCCGAGTTCTTTCGAGGGCCGACGGGCGCCCTCGTGTTTGCGTATCGGGACGGCAGTAGCGGCCGCGGTAACCACATCTTCAACCGGTATGACACTGAAAACCGGAGCTGGCGCCGGCTGCTCGATACGCCGCTGACCGATGGCCAGGGCCAGCGCAATGCGTACCCGGTGGGGCCTGTCGCGGGCCCGGATGGTACGTTTCATCTGGTCTGGGTGTGGCGCGACACGCCGGATGCCAGCACCAACCACGATCTATCCTACGCGCGCAGCCGCGATCTGGTCAATTGGGAGAGCGCCGCGGGCACTCCGTTGAGCTTGCCGGTCACCTTGGCCACGAGCGACATCGCGGACCGGGTGCCCAGCGGCGGCGGCATGATCAACAACAACACAAAAATCGGCTTCGATGCACGCGGCCAGCCCGTCATCGGGTATCACAAGTACGATGGCAACGGCGCGACGCAGCTGTATAATGCGCGCTTCGAAGCCGGGGCGTGGGTAGCGCACCAGACCTCAGCCTGGAGCTACCGCTGGGCCTTCGGCGGCAACGGCACGCTGGTCTTTGAGATCGAGGTCGAGGGTGTACAGGCCGCGAACGACGGTACCCTGACCCAACACTGGTACCATGCAAGAGAGGGCGGTTGGGGCGCCTTTCGCCTGGACGAACAGACGCTCGCGGCCCAGGCGACCATCGAGCCTCCACTCGCCTATCCACGTGAGCTCGGTCTCCCTCGCGCCGCGGCCGCTGGCAGGGTCGTGCGCTGGCAATCCGACTCCAGCCCGCGCGCAGTCGATTCGGGCACACAGTATGCGCTGCGTTGGGAAACCCTCGAATCGAACCGCGATTTGCCCCGCACCGTGATTCCAGCGGCGACGCCGCTCGAGCTGTTTGCGTTCGTTCGCTCCCACGCCTGACGACAGGCCTCGAGCAATGGGCCCGAGGTGGCGAACAATCTCGAAAGTGATAGGTTCGGGGCGTGGGACCCGCGCCATCCAACTCCCTGGGCTACGCGCTCGCAGTCGCCGCGCTGGCCGGCGCGGGTGCCGTGCACGAGTATTTGCCCCCTCCCCCGCCTGCGCAAAATAGCTTGTTCGACTGGGTTCACACCCGCGGCGAGGCAGCTCCTTTCCTGGAGCTCGCCGGGCGTTTTTCGCGCCCGGAGTCGCTGGCGCCGAGCATTGCCCTCTGGGGCAGGCGGTCTTCGTCGGTTGAGCACGGCATTGTCTCGGCTCTGCCGGATGTGTCACGCGTCGTCATCTGGCCAAAGTTCCCTGATCCTGACAAGCCAGCGAGCGAGGCGCCGATGGTGGTGAGTCAGTCTCGTGGAGGCGTGCTCGGCAACGGGGCGGCGGCACCCGCCCTGCATGCCGCGCAACGCAACTTGGAGTACTTGCGTTGGCCGAGCGTGGCGGTGGGCGCGCTCATCGCCGTGTTGGCCACGCAAGGCCTCGGCCTGGCCGCGTTGGCCATCATCCCTGGGCTGCTGGCGGTCGCCACTGCCGGTCGCCTCTTCGCGTCCCTCGGCGGGCCGAGCACTCTGGCCAGCCTGGCCGCACACGCCGCAACCCATGTCATCGTGCTCATCGCCTCGTTGCGCGTGGTCCGCGCGTGCTCGGTTGCGCGGGAAGAAGATGGACGCCTGAAAGGGCGCATCACGCTGGGGCGCGTCTGCGCCTGGCTCGGAGCGAGCGCCGCCATCGCCGCATCGCTGCTTCTCAGCGATGTGCCTGCGGTTCAGCAGTTCGCCGGCACCCTCGGGCTCGGCCTTGCCTTGGGCCTACTCCTGGTGGCAGCGCTACTCCCACCTCTAGTTCGACCCGCGCGCGCACTGGGCGCGTTGCGCCCCGTTCGCAACGGCGGTCTCCCACGCTGGCTCGAGCTCACCGGGCTCGTCGTCTTCTGTGCATCGTTCAGCATCATCGGCGCGCGAGTGGCGTACGACGTGACGGCGGACTTCAATCGGAGTTTCATGTCCTTGCCCATCGTGCAGTATTACTGGCCCACCGTGAAGTTGTTGGCCTTCACCTTGCCCACGCTCGGGCTATGGCTCGGGGTTCCGCTGGCCCTGAGCGCCGGGCTGCGCGGTGTTCGCCACGCGCGCGGGGTGTTTGCCCAATGGTTTCCGGTCTCGGCTGAGCGGAACGAGCTTCTTACCGCGCCCTGGCAGGTGCTCGGTGTTCTTTCGCTCGTGTTCATCGTGGCCGGGCCACGCCTGCACCGTTGGGTGGAAGGTATTCTGCAGCCCCATTACCCCACCTGGCTCGCTGCGCCAACAGTCCCTCCGAGCGACGTGGAAGCCTTCGAGGTCGCCATCGACGCGGGGGCGCCGGGAGCGAGCGCGGAAGCATTACAGCGCTTGGCGCATTTCGGGCGCGCGCTCGAGTCGCTGCCGGGCCTGCGCGCTCGAATAGATCCGGCGCTCCTGGTCTCGGAAGCATCGCGCGCGACGTGGGGCGGGGTCGACTCCACGGTTGCGCTGTCACGGGCGTCATTGAGGCGCGAGCTCGTGCCTGCGTTCGACACCCTCATCTCCACTGACGGTCAGCTGTTGCGGTCGACGGTGTGGGTCACGACGACGCCCGAGCGCACGGCACGTCAGATCGCGTCCGAGCTGGAGGCCTTGCTCGCGCGACAGGACTGGGGCTTCTCCAGCGCCTCGGTCACCGGCACCTGGCAGCTGAAGAACGGGCTGGTTTCCACCCGTATCGTCGTCGGGGTCGGTGTGCTCGGGTTGTTGTTCGCCCTGGCTGGCATTGCTGCCTCGCGGCTCATACCCGGCCACGTGCAAGGTTAGCGAGAGGCATGTGGTTTCGAATCCGGGCAACGGCGCTTGGGGCAGCGTTGTGCTGCGCCTGCCGCATGTCAGCGTCCGAGCCAGAACCCGCACCGGCGCCTGATGAGCTGCCAGAGCGAGTCTCCATTCGCGCTTTGCAATCCGACCGCAGCTTGCTGGAACAAACCCTCACCGTCACTCGTACCCCTCAGGGGTTCAGCGCCGGTGATCGACCGATCGATGCCTCTCTGGTGCAAGCGCTGCTCCGTGCAGCAGCAGCTCCCGTCCCAGAGCTGAACGCGGGGCGGTTCAAACCCTTCATCGGCGATGTGCGCGCCGAGGCGGAGCGCTTGGGGCTGCCACCGCTCACGGCGCAGCGCTTTGCTGACCGCGTTTCGGATCCCAGGACCCTCGCGGAAGTCTTGAAGGCGATGCGCGCCAGTGTGGTGCGCGATGACTACCCGTCGGTAGCGGTCGAGATCGCGTGGCCGAGCGGTGCTCGGCTCACCCTGACATCGGACGACCCACATCCACTCATGCTTCCCTGGAGCGTGAACGGCCCCAGCGAGACGTGGAATCCGGACATCAGCGCAGCCGTTGCAGCCCTGTTGCCCGCGGACTTCCTGAACGGCGATCGCCTCATTGGCAAGCACCTGACCGCCAGCGTTGCCTGGTATGGCAAGCGGCTCTATCGCGATACGCTCGGCGTCGAAGAGGCAGAGTTGGTCAACTCCAACGGAGGGCGACAATGAGCGCCGAAATGCCGCCGTCGGCTATTCCGCTCCGGCGGTGCTCGGAGTGAGCTCGATCTCCTTCCAATCTTCGGAGCCTCGCCCTTCGGACGAGCATCCGAGCCCCAGTTACGGTATCGTGTGGCCGGGCACAGGACGCCGCTCACGAGGACTGGAGAAGAGCTTGAACGCAGGAAGTGCAGGCGCTGGGAGGGGTGCCGCGATGCGACTGATGGTGGGCCTGTGCCTCGGGGCTTCCGCCCTCGGCAATGCCTGTGGCGACGACGCCGTTTCGCCGGGCGGCCTTCCGGAGCCCCCTGCTCAGGCGCCCTTTGCCAACGTGCCCGACAGCGGCGCCGCACTGCCCGGCTGCGACACCGAGCTGCCCGGTGATTGCGATTTGGTGACCGGCTGCGGCTGCCCGAGCGGTCAGACATGCCGCATCGACGTGAGCCGTGGCGGAGCGGGCTCGTGCAGCACGCTCGCGGCCGAGCCACTCGCACCATATTCGGTTTGCACGTCCAGCGACCAGTGCCCGCCTCTCCATTCGTGCGTGTCGTCCGTATGCAAGAAGCAGTGCCGTGAAGCGGAGGACTGCGGCTGGGACGGGGCGCGTTGTGTTGCACCGCTCGATATGGATGGCGCTTCGCTCGCGGGCGGCTATTGCACGCGCCCGTGTGATATCGCGGCGCCCCAAACGCCCGACCCTGGATTTGCCCCGTGTGCGGAGGGCGTGCGTTGTGCCGCCTTCGGAGACGGTACAGATTGCGTGGGACCCCTAGGCAGCACTGCCCAGGGGGATGCGTGTAGCGGCTACGAGCAGTGCGCCGCGGGATTGTATTGTTCTGTCGCCGGTCGCTGCGAACGTTACTGCAAATTGGGTGGTGACGACTGCGGGTCGACCGCGCGTTGCTACTCCGCCGAACCGCCGCTTGCCGAGGTTGGCACTTGCGACTGTCGCCCGCCACCCGGAGAAGTTTGCGACATGGGCTTGGGCTGTGGTTGTGGTGCCGGGACGACTTGCGCATGGATGGGAGACGCGATCGGGTGCCGCTTGGTCGCCGATGATGGGGTGGCTCACCTCCCTTGCGTGACCGATCTGTATTGCCCTGCATTGCACTCCTGCCTCGGCGGCTCGTGTCTCAGGCAGTGTCTCGTCGCCGAAGACTGCGGCGTGACGGGGGCCGAGTGCCTGTCCGTGATGGGCGCCGCCGGCGCACCCATTTCCGGATTCAACTATTGCACCAGCGCCTGCGATCCGATTTCCCCCCAGGCGCCGAGGGCCGGGCGGCAGCCCTGCGCCCCCGGCGCGCAATGTTACCCATATGGCGACGGCCCGCTTTGCATCGCGTCCGTGGGCACACCGGAAGGTGCAGCATGCGAAGGCCTCCTCGATTGCGCGCCGGGAACGTTTTGCAACGAGAGGCGCGTTTGCCAGCGCTGGTGCGAGGTGGGCAGCGATGATTGCGGCACGGGCCGGACGTGCCGCCCTTACGACCCAGCGTTTTTTTCCAGCGTTCCCGACCTCGAGCCCATCGAGGTCGGCGCGTGTTTATGCGCGCCTGAAAATGGCAGCTCCTGTGATCCGCGCAATGACTGCGGCTGTGAAGACGGTGGAACCTGCGACTTCTTCGGAGGTCCGGCCCCGTTTGATTGCCGCCGGCTCTCGGAGTTTCCGTTACCGCCCCACGCCGCATGCGCGAACGAAGTGGACTGTCCCGCGTTGCATTCGTGCATCCAGGGTGCGTGCAAGCGCCTCTGCGTCGACGCTGCGGATTGTACAGCTCCCGGCTCACGCTGTCAGGCCGTGTCCAATGACCCGAGCCTCGACGGCTGGAAGTATTGCAGCATCAGTTGCGATCCAGCTTCACCATCGACGCCGCGAGCGGGATTCGAAGCATGCGCGGTCGGTTTCCAATGTCTTGCCGGAACGCTCGGCGCGGATTGCTCCCCCTCTGCCGGCACCGCTGCTGAGGGCGAGGTGTGCAGCACGGCGGCGGATTGCGCCGGCGGACTGCTGTGCGGCCTGGGGAATGTATGCCAGGCCTATTGCGAAATCGGGGCCAGCAGCTGCGCACCGGTTTGAGCTGCCAAGCCTTTGATTTCCCGCTGAGATCAGCCGGAAGAGATTTCGGGCGCTGCATCTGCCCCGCGACGAGCGGTATCGGTTGCGACCTGGCTACGGACTGCGGCTGCGATCCAGGCACCACGTGCGCGCTGTCGTCACTCGATCCACCGAGCTCGGAGTGCGTGGCGGTCGCGACGAACACGGCTCAGCCCTACGCGCTCTGCGACAGCTCCGACGCATGTCCTGCCTTGCACACCTGCATTCGCGGCGTGTGCGCGCAGCGCTGCGTCGACGCTGCCGACTGCGATGGGGCGCCGTGTATCGCGCTCGGCGACACCGAAGATCCTCCGATCCCGGGCTTGAACGTTTGCTCGCGCAACTGCGATCTGGTCTCGCCTGCCGCACCGCGGGCGGGGCTCGGAGCGTGCGGCGCTGGGGCTCAGTGTTTTCCGTTCGAGAGCGGGAGCGAATGCGCGCTCGCCGGCAGCACCCCGCTGCGCGAAGCGTGCGACGACTCTGCCGATTGCCTTCCCGGCCTCTTCTGCGACAGCTCCGGGCAATGTTTGGCGTGGTGCAATGTCGCGGCGGGTGACTGCAGCTTGCCCGAGGTGTGCACTTCGTTCTCGCCTCCGCTGATCGTGGGCGAGCACACCTGGGGAGTGTGCCAGTAGGCTATTGTCTCTTCCGCCCCGGCAGTTTCACACCGACTACCCGCATTACTGGCCCGAGCCCGCGCCGAGCTGAAGCTCTCGTGCGATTGGGCGCGGGCTGGGTCCGGGGGCCGCAAACCACTCGGACTCCTCGCCATCGGCGCGTGCTGTATCACACACCACGCCGATCCGCTTACGGCACGGGTCGTAGATGATGGGTACACATAAGAAGCCTGAATTTGCCAGCTCTTCGGCGCGACGGCGCTGGTTGCATTCAGCCTGCTCGCGCTCTGCCCGAAGTTTTTCTGCCGGCGTGAGGGCTGCGAGCTCGATGGCAGCGGCTGAGCGATTCGCTTCGGTAGCTGGCCCCAGCACGGCCCGCAGCGCCGCCTCACAGTCCTCTTCGGAGTGGCGGCGCAAGGCGCAGCGCCGAACCAAAGCCGCGTACCAATCGGGACGCAGGTCCCACTCGTATGCGCACGCCTTTGAGGATATCGTTGAGACCGCTTTGTAAGCGATGTCGAGCGCCGCGTCGTCTTCGAATGGGCTCTTCCCTTTAGTACCGACGCGAAGAAATACGATATCAGTGCCGCCGCCGCTTCCACCCAAGGAGCGCAAATCGTAGCAGACGGTCAAAGCCTCGTCGCACGCGAGCACCGCAGGCGCGCGCGCGTCGATGCATTGTCCGACCTGCGGCTCGGGCGCCGGCGCGCGATAGCCACGTTTCCATAAGTCGAGATAGGCGGTGCGACGCGCCTGCTCGTTTCCTTGGCCAATGCTGTAGATCAATGCTTCGACCGAGGTCACCGCATTGGGTCGCGATGGTTCGCGCGGGCTCTGAGCCGCGGGCGCGCAGCCGACGACGATGACTGACCACAAGAGCCTCGACAGCGCTTCGGCGAGCAGGGTGGCAACTGAAGCGTGAGATTCGCGCATCCGCCGGCTAGCGTGGCTTGGGGGAAGCATGTCGTCAACCCGCCGGGCTGGCTGCGCGAGAGCTGCGGGTGGGTGCTTCGTTCACCCAAATTTGACGGTGCCTCGTCGGAGCGCGATCAACGCCGCAGGTCGCTACTCGACAGCGATGTCGGTCGTGATCGCTTCCGTCCGGCAGCTGCTATCGCGAAAGTAACGGAGGCGAACCGCTAACGGCCCGTCCGGTGCGCGGCTCTCTATGGCGGGCACCGAGCGCCGCCCAGCGTCCCCGCCAGCATCCAGGTCGACGCCTGCGTCCTCCCGATCGCAGGTGGGCGCGTCCAACTGCCCCACCTGAAGGTACTCGCGGGCAATCATGCGAGACTGGAATACCCCGACATCCTCCTCGAAGTCGGCGATTGATCTACACCCTCCGACGTCACAGGCGAGCAAGAACACGCAGTCCGATTGATACGATCCGTCCAGATAGTGCGCTGCGTGATGCAAATTGAAACCCTCGGGGCGCTCGTCCCGCAGAAGCGTCCAGGCATCGCCAGCTCGCTGCGCCAACCGCGGATTCGGATCGTCACATTGGGACACCCACACCGGGTCCAACGCCGTGAGCCGCACTCGCTCACCATCCAAGACGGCCCGAAAGCGCTCAGTCCCCGCCTCGGGCAGGTCGACGTCGGTCGAGCCACGGGAACCCCCAGCGCCGGCCGGACTCCCACCGCTCCCGGATGTTCCGGATGTGCCTGCGTCCAGCGAGGAACCGCCGCTGCCTCCGGTCGCCCTGATGGCGACCTCCGTCACGTCCTTTTCCGTGCACGCCGCTGCTCCCACGAGCAGCACCGCTGCACTCATCTTCATCACCAGCATCGTTCGCATCACCCACATACTCCCCTTCGGTTTGCCGACAGCGCTGCATTCACTGGCGCAGCGCACGACGCCAAACGCGGGACGCATGATCCATACCAAGCAGAAATCGCGCTTCGTTTTTCACCTTGGCCGTGGGCTTTGTGCCAGCTGTGCCAACGTCCTTGCGAACCCCAGGGTCGACGCGGCGCTGCGCATCCAGGTGCTGCGCCTAGCTCCGCTACCTCGCAGCAAGGACAGAAACACTGCAGACTGCGATCGCCAACCCTATCGGATCGACGCCCGTGGCATCCAACGCTTGTGCTCGCGGGGCTTGTAGTCGCTACCGAGATTTCTTGGCAAGCTCGAAGATTTTCGGAGGGACAGGTTCGGCTTCGAGGTACGGCGTCTTGTGCAGAACTCCGACCTGATTCAAGCTGCGGATCATGACCTTGCCGCTGTCCGGGTACACCGCCACTTCATGCGGATCATGTGGGCCGATCGACAGATAGGTCAGATCTTCTCCGAACGGGTTCGCAATCTGATGGGCCACCTTTGTCCCGGCAGGACAGGAGACGCAGTCACCTGCGCGCAATTCCCGCACGTCCTCGCCATAGCGCAGCACACCGCGGCCTGAGAGAATGAAAAATACTTCATCCTCGCGCTCATGGAAGTGAAAAGGGCACATGGTCCGCCCCGGTGGCAACCTGGATAGATTGACTCCGAGGCGGCCCCCTTTCGCGCGCATGGATGGGGTGAGCTGCTTATCAATCCCGCCCCAGCAATCGCCCGAAGTGTAATCCTCCTCTTTCACTTCGTCGACGTTGACGACATGGCTCGGAATATCCGTCACGAAGCGCAAGATACCCCAAATCGGGCTTACTGCGTAGCGTCGAGCGCCGTCGCCAGCCAAAGCTCGCGTCGCATTGTCTTCGTCTGCCAAATCCGAGGCTGCGGAGCGAGTAGAATCAGGGTGCACCTACGAAGGCGCTCGAGCCGCCGTTCCCCGACGCGGTGGGGACCCCCGCCGGTTCAATTGGGCGTCAGCGTGGGAACGACTTGGCGCTTGTTTCGACGGTAAACTTTGAAATCGCTGTCGAGCGTGAGCACGACGCTTTTTTGATCAAGTTCCGTCATCCGGACGACGCAAGCGTCGGCAAGCGACATGGGCACGGTCGCAAACTTTTTCATCAAGATGCGGACGGAATCGACCTCTGCCATGACATGGAAGTCACTTCGTACGATTCCCCGAGCAACGAGCTCCATGACTGCATCTGGGCCGCCGTCCATGTCCTGGAGCAAGAAGCATGCTTCGGATAGCACGGGGTCGCAGGTAAAGATGGGGGGCTCGATGGTGTCCATGATCTTGGCGGCCCAAACATGATGGCGTTCGCGGCGGTTGAGCAACGCGACAAGTGGGCCGGTGTCAACGATGACCGACGTCACCTGCCGTACCCTGCCATGTGCTTGCGGTTCGTCGCCAGATCGGTGGGGCCGTCCACCGAACCGACCAAATCACCTGCCAGGGCCGTTACGGAACGCCTCTTTCCTTTTGCAAGGGCTTCAAGCGCCTCACGAACCAGAGCTGAGCGGCTAGCGCCGCGGGAACGCGCCAATTCATTGAGCGCGTCATCCAAGTCCTCAGGGAGCTTGAAGGAAACGGTTCGCATCGGATTTGCCATGGTAATACACTATTAACATAAAGGTATTATGTCGACGACGTGATGTCAAGGCAGCCAAAGCTCTCCGGCTTCCGCTCGACGGCACTCCCCGGCAGACTCGACACGCTTCTTGGTCACCGCACCGATTGAGTGCGCTCGTTGGCGGATGTCGTCTCGAAGAGCCCGGCGCCAAAACCCGAAATCGAGAACGACATCGATCCCTGCCTTGGCGACTTGTGGCCAAATGTCATTGAGAGTGACCAGCAAGCGCTTCATGGCCTTTGCATCGAGCTCCATTGTGGGTTCGTCTGCGAACAATCGCAAGTACAGCTCATCGCCCGCCTAACGTCCTGGCGTTTGAGCTGCGGGCTCATCGCGTCGGACGAGAACAGTCGCCTTAGTCGTTGCCCCAGACGGGTGAAGCGGGACCGTCATGCGGGCGGAGATTGAGACAATACTCGACGACCAGGTCAGAAGCGTGGTTGTAAACGAGATGTTTGACGGAGTGAACGACGTATCGTCGAGGGTGTTTAGGAGAAGCATGTGGTTTGCCATCGAGCCGTTGCCAGCCAACATCGTCAAAACGGTCACCGGGGCGCACGGAGTGAAAGGGAGTATCAGAGGTAAGCTGGGCGATTGGCTTGTGCTCACCAGTCACGTCAAGGAGAACCAAAACATAGTGGGTCGCCATCGCCAGGGTCACTCCTCCTCAAACGTCAGCCTAGTCCCAATGGAACGATCGATTCAAGCGGGCACTACGCCGATGGCATTGGCGTCAGCGAAATCGGCTCGCAACGCGCATAGCTGAGATGGCAACGGGCCCATGCTGCTAAAAGGGGCAAGCAAAGCTGTCCGATTCCGCTGTGAGTTAGCCATTCGGCACGAGATTCCTTAGAACCTTGCGCATAAAGTAGCGCGCAAACCCAACGGGGTAGTCGCCGAGCTCACCAAAGCAGCTGTACCCCAGGCGTTCGTAGAAGCCACGTGCTTGAAACTGAAATGTATCAAGCCAGGCACTGTGGCAGCCCCGTTTCACAGCCTCGGACTCTGCGCGCTGCATCAGGCCGGCACCAATGCCCCGCTCGCGGAGCGATTCCGGAACAAACAACAATTCTACGAACAACCATCCGTACGCCGTGCGGCCCCAAAGGCCTCCGACGACCTGCCCTTCAGAGTCGTTGATGACCACAACAAGCGGTCGATAGTCGTTCGTTCCGGTCTTCTGCGCGTTGTAGGCAGCGAGAGAGCCGACAATCGCGCTGCGAGTGGTCTCGTCGGCCACGTCTGTGACGTTGATCGTAAAGTCCATGATATCGGTACCGATAGAGGTGGCGGCTAACGTAACAGGCCTAGGCAGCGCGGGTCGAGCGTAGCGCGAGCCGAGTTGCTTCAGGCCGGAGTCATGCGATTTTTCGTTGCCGCCGATCCCGGCATGGACATACGCACCACTATCGGCAGCGATAGGGCAGGCGCTCAGTGCGGACCTGCTCCGGTGGCCGCGGAGGTCACGGCCGCGACGGGCGGCGTGGGCTCGGTATCGCCGTCGTCGGTGTTCTCGTCGCCATCACCATCGTCGCCGTCGTCGCTGTCGGGGGACGGTGTTTCGTTCGGCGAGCCGGAGTTGCCGCCGGTCATGCCGTTTCCATTTGCCGATCAGCTCGGGGTTGGTCGGCAGCATTTCACTCTGACCGGGGGTGACCGGGTTGACAGGCGTGACGCCTGTACCGCCTTGCCCAACATTCACATTGCCAGTGTCGCTGCCCGCGGGCCCAACGGACGGCGGGTGGGTCACGCCCGCGCCAAATTGCGGTACCGAACCTCCGAAACGCGGCGCTGGGTCACTCAGCTCGCTAGCGCCACAGGCGAGGCTGGTGGTCGAGATACATGCAAATGAAGATCTCTCGCGTGCGCGCATCTCGGCGCCGAGGTTAGTTGCTCCGCCGAACCCTCTTTCCCAGGTGCCGCTTCGATCCACCAGTCGTCGGCCCAAGCACAACGTCTTGCGGCATGGGTGTCGGCTCGAATCGCTGATACGGAATCACACCCACTTGGAACCGATCCTCATAAATGACCGCTCCGGGGTCCGTCGACTCGGCAGCAACCCATTTCACGCCATACTGATCCAAGATACGGCACAGGGGCTCGAGACGCTTGCGCATCTCGCCTGTTGACGACTTCTTGAACCATGTAACGGCGCCGACCCTATTGCCATCGTCATAGAACGGCGGGTTTGGTAACTGCGCCTTGAACCAGTCGTCGATGTCGAAGTAGAGCTCCTCCTCCTCCTCGGTAAGCCGATCGGCGCGGCGCAAATGGTCCACGGCGACGAAGATGCCGACCTCCACCCCCAGGCGACCACGGTAGGCTGATTGGAAGCGGACGAACTTTTCGCTAGTCATTGGCGCTCTCTGAGCTTGCCATGCGCCTCGAGTTGGTCCGAAAGAAAATCCAACACACGGCTGACAAACCCACGGCTCGCAGTCAAGGTCTGGTCGGCACAGAGCCGCTCGTCATGCAGGGCATTCACTGTCCTTGCGAAGATTTGTTCTCTTCTCTCATTCTGGACACAAATCGACGTGAGCAAGCTCCGGAGTGCAAGTTACTACTCCCACGACCTTATTGCAGGGAACCTCCTTCCCGCGCATGATTGGCCTTCACCCGACCGAAACCCAGATCACCTGGAGACGGACCATGATCAAAGTCAGCGTGATGTACCCCAACACTCCTGGGGCCCGATTCAACCATGAGTATTATCGCGACAAACATATGCCGCTGGTGAAAGCCCGGATGGGTGACAGCTGCAAGACCTACACCATTGACAAGGGGCTGGCTGGGGGAGTGCCAAGCGCGCCTGCGACGTATGTAGGCATGTGCCACATTTTCTGTGACTCGGTAGAGGCCTTCCAGGCTGGCTTCGGGCCGCACGCGAAGGAGATCATGGCTGACATTCCGAACTACACGGACCAGGCGCCAGTGATTCAGATCAGCCAAGTCGTTGTCGGCTGAGGCTCAGACAAGGCCACCGCGCAGGCCAACCGCTCGAGCCCGTATGCCCAGGGTTTGGCCTCGAGCGCGTTTGCGCTTAGTGCGAGCCGCCGCTGCCGGCCATTCCGCTCCTGCCGGCCATTCCGCTCCTGCCGCCCATACCCCCGCCGCCGAGCTGCAGCTCATCGTCTCTGTCGGTCACGTGGTCTTTGCCGGTCACACGAATGCGTTCAAGGCTCTCCTGCTCCTGGCGTTCGCGTTCGAATAGGCTCGGGTCGACGTCTTTGCCGGTCACACGAATGCGATCGAGGCTCTCCTGCTCCTGGCGTTGGCCTTCGAATGAGGTCGGGTACTCGGGTGGCGCCTGCGCTGGCGCACTTTGCGAGCTGGGGGTGTCCTGTGGCGGGGTCGTGGTGTCGACGACGTCCGAGCGCTCTGCGCGCTGACATGCCGCGGACATCAACAGCAACATCGAACCCAACAGGACCGGTCGAAGTGAAGGCAGAACATGTATGGCCATAGTCTCTCTCCCGTGTTGTTTTGCCGAGCACCCGCTGGGGGTGCGCGCCCGTCGAAAGCATTGCGAAGTCCATGCCTAGCTCTCCTAGAAGCCCAAGCGGCCCGGTGGCAGCGCGCCCATCTGCGCGCTTTCTCCGCAGAATTTGCTGCGACGGTGAAGGCGGCGGTTGCTGCGAGCGAGGCTGCCGGGGCGGGTAGTCAGGGAGTGTCGAGCTGCCTCATGAGGCGCGAAAGCACGGGCCCGGCCCTCTAGCTCGCGAGCCTGAATGTCAGCGTCCAGCGTCCTCTTGCACGGGATCGCCGAAAGGCATCGTGAGTTGCCGCGAAGTGCGGCCGCTCTTGGTCGGCACGGGGAGTTGGATGCTGAAGGCTGACTGACGCACGCACTCGATCAGCTCCTCATCCTCGAGCTCATTGATATCCTGCGCTTCCTCCACCGCCTCGATAATGCTGCCGACCTCTTCCGCCCCTGCTAATTCCACATTGACCGCCAGCATACCGCGCAGGCGCGGATTGCGCTCGCGTGCCTGATCATAACACTCGCCGACGAGTGGCATCAGCTCGTGGTTCAAGACGCGCATCGCCTCTGCGCCGAGCTCGCCCGTGCGGTCCACCATGGTACCGGGCGTGGGCGCCACGGCGGAGGGTTTGGAGCTCGTAGCCTTTTCTGCGACATGCCCTCGCTGCCGGCTTGGGAGCGAATCGAGCACACGCGCTCGCAAGCGCTCGGCCTCGGGAGTGACTTGCCTTACGCCGCTACGCTTGGCGTGGGGGGGAGAGCCTGGCGCCATGGAAGGCGGCATCGAGGTAGAGACGGACCCAGGTTCCACGGATGACGAGGAATTGGCGGGTACGGACGCCAGCGCTGACTCGGCCGCCCTCGATGAGTACGGCGGCGATTGCTCCGCCGGCCGCAACAGCAGCCACAGGCCCACCATCGCGATGAGGAGTAGACCAGCAGCGAAACCCACGCGGGTTGCCGTTTTCCCGTTCGACATCAGTGCTCTCCAAACGCGGCATGGTAGCGGACCACACCAGACCTTGTCTGCAGTGCTCCGGAAACCAGCTCGAGCGCCATGAAGCTCGACTCCTTTGCACCGGGCACATGCGGGATCTGAGCTTTCCGCCAAGCCGCGGAGGGTCCCTCCCCACCGCCGAGCACCGCCGCGAAGCAACCCGCAACCGTTGTCGCAAGCCTTGCACTCGAGCTCGTTCCCTCGTATGGTTCCGGCGTGACCCGCTTCGTATCGTCGTGCTGGATTAAGCGGCCTGCCCTCCTTTGGGCAGGCTTCGCGGCAGCGTAGGCGACGGAACGAACCCCTTCTCGACCCTCACTGCCCCGGCGCAGCGAGGGTTTGCTGATTCTGGCGTCACTCTTCCCTGCATCCGGGGCTCCTTCAAAAAAGAGCCACACGATGTCTACCTTCTCGAGTCCGAGCGACGAGCCACCACTGACAAGAGTGGCCGTTCGTTGGGTACTCGCTCGCCTTTTGGCCACGCAGTTTGCTTTCGGCCTGGGCATTTCGGCGTTCTTGCTGCTGCCCAAGCACTTGGCAGAGCAAGGCGCAGAAGGTTGGATTCTGGGTGCGATCGTTTCGGCGATGTCGGTGTCCGTGGTCCTCGCGACGCCCTTGGCTGCCTACCTGGCCGATCGTGTTCATCCCGCGCGCCTCGCGCGCTCGGGAGCGCTCGTGCTTGCCTTTTCTTCGTTGGGGTTCCATCTGACACCCGAGGCGGGCCCCCTGATGCTGGTGCTGCGGGGCTTTCACGGTGTCGCTTTCAGCCTCACCATCACTGGGACGGCTGCGTTCGCCGCGAACATCACGGCCCCCAATCGTTTGGCGCGCACGCTGGGGCTGTTCGGCGCAACGATGCTGGCGACGCAAGCGGTCGCTCCGGCGCTGCTCGAGCCGCTCACGGAGCGCTTCGGCTGGGGCACGCTGTACACGGCAGCGGCGTTCACTGCCCTGGTGGCGGTGGCGCTCACGCTGTCCATACCAGTACCGCGAAGTAACGAGAAGCTCACGCCGGTCGTGCCCGTGGCGGCCGCTGCGCGCTCGCCCTCGTCGAAGCTTCTACGCTCCTGCCTCGAAGCGTCGGCGGTGATGGGGTTTGCTTTCGGTGCGGTGGTGGCCTTTGCACCGGCTCTGGCCCTCGAGCGCGGGGGCAGCTCGATCAGCGCGCTGTTCATGGGCTACACTGCCTTGGCGCTTGGCATTCGGCTGCTCGGTGGCGGCCTCGGGGATGCCTTCGGCCATGCGCGCGTTTCGCTCGGGGCTCTCGTGGTCTATGCCGTGGTGATCCTCGGTTTTACCCAGCTACAGCCCAATGTGCTGGCGGTATTAGGCGGCGGGCTCGGGCTCTCTCACGGGCTCATGTTTCCGTCGCTGAATGCCCTCGTTCTGCACGAGACCGCACCGGAGCGTCGCGGGCGTGTGCAGGCGCTCTTCTTCGGGTCATTCCACTTCGGCATGGCGGTCAGCGGTGTGCTGCTCGGTGCCTGCGTGCCCTACGTCGGGTACGCGGGCCTGTTCGTGCTGGCGGGCGCGTCGGTATTGCTCGTCGGAGCACACCTCGGGTGGACCACGCGGCACCAGCTCGGCGCGCGACACGCTTAGCTCAGAGCACCCGGACATCGTTCTCGCGAGCGAGCTTTCTGTCGAACGTGAGGAGCTCACCGCCTGGAGCGTTGCGGGCCTTGCCCAAAATTAGATGGTCAGCCAGATCGGCTTTGCCCACGGCGTACCCCTCCAGCGCCAGCTGGACGAGCTCGAGCTCCTCGATGAAGACGCCTTTCGTACGCAGCAGCCGAGACAGGCGCCCGTGAATCGTCGCACGGTCCCAGTCGTAGGCTGCAGCGAGCACCCATGAAACTTCGGCGAGCACGACCAGCGAAATGAAAACACCATCGCCCGCCGAATGGGAAACGAAGGCCCGTTCCGCCTTACGGGTCTGCACCGGGTCATCGCCAACGAGCACCCGAACGATGACATTCGTATCAAAGGCGGCCACGCACCGCCTTGCCGATGGCCCTGTCCATGCCTTCTACCGAGACGATCTTCTTCACGGCCGGTCGATCGGCAAATAGCTCGTCAGGCTCGTGCAGCGCCGGTGTCAGAATGAGACGCCGGTGCTCGTCAACCGTCACGTCCACCTTGCAGCCGGGCAGGAGCTTGAAATGCTCTCGAACTGCCTTCGGCAGCACGAATTGACCCTTGGCGCTCATGGTAATGGTAAACACCTGCAAATTGTAAGATTTGCAATATTACTTGTCAAGCCAGGCGCAGGCATCGCAGGCCGGGTGAGCTCCAAATAGGGCCGCACAGGTGGGCTAGGGATAGTAGGGCCAACTTCAGGGGGGAGCGAGAGAGGAGGGCCGCCTCGATGCGGCTCGTTTGCGCCAGTGCTTGGCGTCGAAAGGTGCTGAGCGGCGAGCGCCAGCTCGCCCATTCCAGCCGCTCGTTGGGCGCTTCATTGTTCGCCCTTGGAGGCAATCAGCACGACGTTCCGCAATGCGCTCGGCGAGTACTCTTCGTCCGCCTCCATCACCGGGACAACGCGGACTCGCTGAAAGGAGCGAGCGAGGCATTTCGCGATATCGCGCACCGGCCCATGCCCGTCCAGCGTTCCAATGACGTTCACCGCCAGGGCTCCTCCGCACCGCAGTGACCGATGTAGGGCAGAGAAAAACAGCGGCTGCCTCAACGCTTCGGTGGAATCGGAAGCGTCGAAGGCATCGATCACAGCAATGTCCCAGGAGGACGGTGCTGCACGCTCCGCAAAGCCGGCGCCGTCGGCAATGTGTATGGTCAGGCCGGGTATCTCGTCGAGATCGTACCAGGCGCGTGCCAGGTCGATGACGCGAGCTTCACGTTCGACCAGATCCATCGCCAGGCCCGGATACGTCCTGGCGAATTGCCGCAACGCAACCGCTCCGCCCGAACCTACGAACAGGGCTCGTCGACGCGCTTTCGCCTGAATGGCTGCAAGGTGAAATAGCTCAATGTAAGGCCATCCGGATTCGCTGGGATCGCGAAGGCTGGCCCTCGTCCACACGAGCTCGGTGCCGTTCTCCCGTGCCACCATCTCGCGAAAGCCGTCCCGGTCGCGAACCTCGACGGTGGCATCTCCAATACGCTCCACCGCCAACACCACGGGCCGCCGCACGAAACCAAGCTGGCGGAGCAGCCCTCCGGGCGTCGGTACGTTGAATGCATCGTACCCGACGGGTAGGCCATAGGACGCCCGCGATATACCCAAGCTCGGCAGCAGCGACTCGACCAACGCGATATGGTCGTCCGAGAAGGCCGAGCCACAACGGCCCAGCCACGACGCGACCCCGCAAAGGGACATAGGCCATCAACGAATGCCGGCCTCCCACAGATCGGGCCACGTCACGGTAGTATGCGGTTCCGCGAACACCCTGCTCTCCGAGGACCCGTGTGTCCACCGCCACCCCACGTGCCTGGAGCGCCGCTTGCTTCACCGGAAGAAGCTCACGGTAGTATCGGGGCGCACCTCGGACAGCCCGCTCGACCAGGTCAGCACTAAGTCCGATGACTGTGGGCGATGCCTCTGCACCTTTTACCGAAAAGTATCCGACCTCAAACCCCACGGCTCGCTGGAGGAGGTCGAGTACTGCACCTTCGAACGCTACCGCGCTCGACTTTTCCGTCGCGAAGCTCAGTATATCCCGATCCACCGGCGGATTATAGCATGGTCCACCTAAACGCGCGTGCGAGATCCGTGATGGTCAAGCGCGTCCGACTACGAACGCATTGTCAGGTGCCGGCTCGAATCCGGCTGCCATAGATCCTCTCAATCGGAAGCGCGTCGGCATCGACGCCCTGTAAGCACCGAGCGTTCACTGCCCATCCGTCGAAGGGTTCGACCCCCTCTTCAAGCTCGCATGGCGTGGGATCACTCGGACGGCGAAACGGAAGAATCCCGCAGACGGGACAGAAGTAGTCCCTCGCGGTCATCGTCCCCCACTGATAGAGCGACAACGTTTCCCAAGGCGTTAATAGCCGCAGCGCCTCCTTTGGCACCCGAAAGTTCAGGGCGCCGCGGCGATGGCAAATGGAGCAATCGCACACGCGCACGTGATCAATCTTTGCCTCCACTTCAAAGCGGACGCGACCGCAGTGGCACGCACCTCCGTACGTCGTCATCGGGCCTAGCGTACTACGCTTCAGGGCGATAGCCGAGCTGGACGTTTGCAAAGGCGCCCTCTCCGAGCTCGCGCCATTGCCCGAGCTCGTGCCGCAAAAACCGGAGCTCATGATCTAACGTTGACGCCATGAAGGTGTTCGATCAATTGGGACATGACGGATCGCAAACGTCGTGACGCCTCGAGGATGCGCTCGACGTCAGAGGACGGTCGCCTCCAGTTCTCGGTCAATCTCAGCGGGATTCAGGTAAACACGTTGATTGACCTCCACAATTACTGCATGAACTCTATGATTGCTCACTTGCTTCTGGACGATCCATCCGCCTTAGAATGGCCGGTTCCGTTGGACGGAGAACCCACCGTCACAGAACGCCCGCTCGATGGCATCAGCAACATGAGCGTCGGCAGTCGTACCGTTTCTATCGCCCAGCACAACATCGACGCCGGTCTGAGCTCGCGGGCGTAACGCCCGCGAGCGCACGCATCATGCCGCAACTCCAGAACGAGCGTATACTCCGACGACGGCGCAAATTCTTCCCGAATTCTGACTACGTAGCTCGAGCTGGGGTGTCGCGCAGCCCGGCAGCCTGGGGCCGCCAAGCGGTCTCAGCTGAATCCGCTTCGTGACGGCGAGCTGACCGATCGCCCGAACGACTTTGGCAGCGCAGTGCTCCGAGTCGCTTGACGAATATGGAGGCTCTCGCGCGCGGTATGGCGTTGCAACTCGCGCCGCCGTCCGCGGCATGGCACGCTGCGGACCGGGCCGGTGATGCGGCCACGGATCGGAGGGACAACATGATCACGCTCTATGGCTTCGGACGTATCTTCCCCGAGGGGGTCGGCGAGACGAAAGACCTCCGGGCGCAATGGGCGCTCGAGGAGACCGGGTTGCCCTATCGAGTCCACGCGCTCGACCACACCGCGGGCGAGCTCGACGGCGACGCCTACGGTCGCATCAGCCCCTTCCACCAGGCGCCGGTCATCGACGACGACGGCTTCGTGGTGGCCGAATCTGCCGCGGTGGTGCTCTACCTGGCCGAGAAGGCCGGCAAGCTCATCCCCGGCGACGTCCAGGGCCGCACCCGCGTCGTCCAGTGGTGCTTCGCCGCGGTCGGCACCGTCGAGCCGACCCTGACGTGCATCGACCTGATCGGGATATTCGACAGCGGCAAGGCCGCACATAAGCTCCACGCGGAGGTGCCCAAGCTCGCCCGCCGCTGGCTCGGCGACGTCGAGCGCCGCCTCGAGGACCGCGAGTGGATCGCCTGCGCCGATTTCACGGCGGCCGACATCATGATGGCCGGCGTCCTGCGCAGCATCCGCAAGACCGACCTGATGGAGCCCTTCCCGAGGCTCAAGGCCTACTACGAGCGTTGTCAGGCCCGCCCGGCGTGGCAGCGCACCCTCGGCCTCTACGCCGAGCGACTTGGCGTGAGCGTCGACGACATCCGCTAGTTCAGCGTACTTCTCGTCGCGACGGGGCAGCGCAGACACGGTGAGCTCGCACGCTCATGGTTTGCATCCAGGATGCGCCGGTAGGCACAATTGCAGCTCGAGGGCATGGCACATCGGGATGCCCTGGAGACCGTGCTCGGGGATTTCTGGCTTTTGAAGGCGCCATTGAACAAGCGCGTCACGGTGAAACTGGATGAGCTCGAATCCGTGGCGCTGGTAGAAACGCAGAGCGTCGACGTTATCATTGGTGGTGATCAGCCACACGCGAGTGCACCCCTTCGAAGCGCTCAGGGATGTCACTTGTTCGAGAAGTGCACTTCCGACGCCTACTCCTTGCTGGATGCTGTCGAGCGCGAGTAGCTCACAGTCGCTACCAGAGAGCCGATACGACGCCACGCCCAGCATTTTGCCTCCAAGCTCGGCAATCAAACCCGGATGCGCAGTGAGATCATGAACACCTGATGAGCTGACGACCGTCGAAGTCCCCCAGCGGTCACGCCACAGCTCGACGGCAGAGGTCAGGTCCGAAGCGGCCAACGGTCGCACTCGAAGAGTGTCTCCGTCCTCGAGATCGTCAGGGCCAATGATTTCGTAGATGTTACCGTCTGGTCCGCGAAAGTGTTGCCAAGCGCTACCGCCCTGTCGCTGCGCGTCCGGATAGACGAACTCGAGCCCGTGCTCGATCAACGCCGCCTGGGCCGCCCGGAAAGAGTCGACGCGCAGTCCCACGACGGGTCCTTCTCCAAAGAAGGCGTGATGAGCGTCGTCCGCACCGTAAACGTGAACCTCAGTGCCATCCGCGAGTCGAAAACGTGCGTCACCGGGAAGGTCTTGCAACACGTCGAGCTTCAAAGCGTCGCGCAGAAGCGCACGCATTCCGGCTGTATTCGCCGTCCGAACACCAAGCCAACCCAGTGACTGTACTAGCATCTGTATCCGTCCAATGGCTAAACGTTCATTGGCTCTCGAGGCCCAACGCCGCGACCCAGCGCTCGACGTAGGGCAGAGACTCCCTCAGCGCTCGCGTCGGACACCATAAAGTTCCCAGAGTAGCACGAAGTCACCACAATATCTCCGCTGAGTATCAGGCGCACAGTCCAGCAAGATCGATGCGATCTCGTCTCGAAATCCGCATTCGCTGCACCCCGTGACAGTTGGGGCGCTCGGTCTGACGTTTCAAGGCTCAGCGGCGCGCCAGCCCGCTTCAACCGTAAGTTGGCCGGCGTCTCTCCAGGCTACTCAGCGGCGGCGTCGGGGGGCGGGCGAGCACCGTCCGTACGCAGATCCAATAGACCAGGTGACGAGGATGGATGTCGAATGCCCCATAGTGAGTGACCCAAATGCGCTCGTGGGCTGCAGCCTTGGCCATGTTAGGCCGCGGCAGCGCGGAATATGGCCCAGACATCGCACACAGCGTGCGGCTCTCGAGGATAGTGCTGCTGAAGCGACCGCTGCACGTCATTCGCTCGCTCCAAAGATTTGAGTAGACCATGTTCCGAGAGCTCGTCGTTGGAGAACGCTTTTGGAAAACCGCCACAGTTAGTCAGCGCACTCGAACCACCACCGGCCTCCACCAAGTCGTAGCCTTCGAAGCGGAAGTGGAACGAAGTGGGGGGAGGCCCATCCGGGTGGGACCCAGGATTTCTATACACACAGAGTAGATTTCGGTCGCGGAGGTGGCCGACACGGCGAACGAGGTGGTCGAGATCAGTGAAGTAGCTGGTCATGAAGTCCTCGTTCACGACGTGCGCCCAGTCATCATCAGCGAGATCGCCAACGACGGGCTCGCAGAGCATCGAGTCCAAGGACACAACCTCCGTCAGTTGGCGGAGCGACGACCATTCCAGATACCGCTGCCATGCGGGCCCACCACACGTCGGGCCGAACCTTCCCGTCACGATGTAAAGAGGACCCATTGCGTCCGGCCTAACGTGCGAGTCAACGAAGGGTTAGGCGTCGCCGGGGTGCGGATACCGGCGACCGACCCGGCAATGAGTGCCTCGAGGACCTTGGCGTCGAGATCCGCCAGGCGCTTGAAATACAGGCAGACCTTACCCATCTTGTGTTTCCCAAGCTTGGCCAAAAGGTCGACTTGCTCGGGGTTCTCGGCGATGAGGTAGACGACTAGCTCCTTGCCGCGGATTGCGAAGCGAGCGAGACATGCGTCGCCTGAGTGGCCACTCTCGTACCTGTAGGTGTACGAGCCATAGCCTACGATGCTTGGCCCCCACATCCTGGGCGGCTGCTTCGTAACCCGCTTGCACATGGCCATGATGGCCTTGCAGTCCGCCAGCTGCTCGGGACTGGCTCTGGACGCGAGGTACGCATCGACGCTCGCGCCCGTGGGTTTGGTTTTGGTCTCAGCCATATGAGATTCCTAATTGGCGGGGAGCGCAGTGCTGGAGTGCGATGCCTAACATACCGCCGTTGAGCAGCGGCCGCATCAGCAAACGCAATGGTAGCAGGTGGCGATGGCCGAGCCCATGGACGCCAAGCCTTGTCGTCAACGAGGTCGCTCCAAAACCTGACCCTTCGCACGTTGTCGTGAATGGCATCAGCGTAAGGTCACGGAGCGCTTCCGAGTACGGATCCCGGCCTCCACCAAGATTTTCAACTCCGCTCGCCAAGTCATCGTGCTCTCGTCGTCCGTCCAAACGATCACGTGTTCAGCGGGGGGGGCGCAAGCCCGTCCGCGGCAACATATCGCGGCCCACTCGCGGTCGCGAGCCGGCTCGCCAGCGAGCGAAAACGAGGGTGCGTACGAACGGAGTCGGTGCTCCCCGGCGACGTTTGCCCGTGGGCGCGTTGCTCGCGGCATCCCTACCTGCCGCCGTGACGGTGTGAGCCGTGCACCGTGACTGTGGGTTTGGCGCGCGGCACGCTCCACGGAGAAAGCATCCCGGGCCACGCCGTCCGCGTCGCCTCGAGGGGCCGGGCGGTGTAC
>JANOIG010000309.1:0-37561 GCA_031407405.1 Deltaproteobacteria bacterium | reverse complement strand
AAACGACTCCTTGGGGCGATCGGCATAGGCCACGCCATGGGTCGCGAAATGCAGCAGATCGTACTCGGCAAGCAATGGGCTGACGACATCGACGACGGGCGCCTCGGACAAGAGCAGCTTGCTGCGGGCTCCGGGTAAGAGGCGGGCAATGCGTACCGCCTCTTTCGCCGCACCGGGTAGGGGCAATAGGCGCGACCCCTCGAAATCGAGGTTGGTCGGGAAGGTCGGGTTACCGATGACGAGCAGCTTGCGCTGAGACGCGGCTCGGCGCTGAGGCGAATTTCGCTTGCGACTGAGGATTTCCAAAGAGGGCGCCAAAAGCAGCGGTACCCTGCTGGCGAGCCAGCTGGCATCCCCATCGCGCAGCGCACCAAAGGGTAACGACCACAATGACCGGTGCGGCACAATCACCAGTGGCTGACGCCCGCGCGGTACATGCTCGGCGAGCGGGCCGAGTAGCTCCACATACAGCTGCCGAAGCTCGGCCAATGGCTGAGTGCGAGGTGCAACCGCCTCCACCGCGATCGGCACCACGCCGCGACCCCTGAAGCCACCCGTCACGCCCAGCGCGCCGCGCAAGGCATGGATTCGATCTGCCAGCGCTGCTTCCCGGATCGGTGCTACGTACCCACGGACTGTTCCGGCGACATCTCGCAGTAGAGTGATCACGCGGTCTTCGAGCACGTGAAAGGTGAGGGACGCGAGGGGCGTGGCGGCAACCCCGGACGGTTCCTCCTCTGGCCCGAGCGGATGACTCCCGGCGCTTGGCGTCGCCTCGGCAGATTGCGCGGCAGGGTGAGGGATCGCCATGCCTGCGGCCATTTGCGCCATCGGCGGAAAACCAGCCGCCTCGGCGCGATCGCGAGCTTCGAGCTGGTCATGATGTCGGGACCACTCGAGGTCCAATAGAGACTGCCCGCGCCAGCGCTGGGCCACATTCAGAACATCCTGCCAAGCGGAGCTCTCCCGAGCCGCGCGCTCGAGATGGATGGCGAGTAGCTCATCCAGGATCTCCGCGTGCGTGTCGAACAGCGCTATCTTGCCCTCGTCCGTCTCGAGCTCGGAATGTGCGGCTTCCATCAACCCGATGGCCACCTCCAGGTGCGTTACCGCCTCCACAAGTCTGCCTTGCTGGCGGTAAAGGCTGCCGAGCCCGGCGTGCACGTAACGCTGCGTGGGGGTATCCAGCTCTCGCGTGGCAAGCTCGAGCGCTGCTGCATAAGCTTCTCGCGCCGAGCCGAGACGTCCGCATTTGAGCTCTGCGCCTGCCAGTGCGGCCAGCACTCGGCCGCGGCTTCTGGCTTCGCTGCCGTCGGGAGGATACAAGGTCAAAGCCTGCCGGTAGAGCTCGGAGGCGGGCTGATACTGCCCCTGCTCGAGGAGCAGCGCCGCACGCGCCGCCAGCAGGCGCCGCCGAGCGGCCTTGCCTTCGAGCGTCCCCAGCAGCGTTTCGGCCCGCTTCAGATCACGCAACGCCAACTCAAACTGGCTTTGCTTGCGCCGCTCGATGCCCAGGTTGATGAGCAGGCTCACGCGAAGCTCGTGACCCTGCTCCGGCGGTAACTCCTCGAGGGCACGTTCGTAGGCTCCAACCGCTGGACCTGTCTGATTTTGTCCCGCGTAGGCAGTGCCAACACTCATCAAGATGCGTGCTGCCAAGAGCGGGCTTTGGGCTTCCAGTTCGAGGCGACTGTCTTGCGGGGGCTCCGCATGGTCGTCGGGCACGCTCCCGCGGCTTGGTGCGGCATCCTTGGAGACCCGCCGCAGCTGCTCGAGCAACCGCTGCGCGTCGAATCTTGGATCCTCTAGCAGTGCTCGCAACGCGGCCTCGTGCGCGACCACCGACCTCTGAACCGCTCCTTTACGGTCGAGGGCCTGGCCCGCGCGATGAGTCAACACAGCTGCCAGGTCATGACGCCCTGCGCGAGCGGCGGCGGCAGCTCCCTCCAACCACAGCGACGTCGCTTCCTCGAAAGCTTGGCGATCCACGGCGAGCTGAGCCTCGGCGGATAGCCAGAGCACCTCGGGTGGGCTCACCTTGTTGACGCTTTCAGGGGGCGGCGCCGGCACCGAGCCCGTCCATGGCGCCCCAGCATCAACGTGGCGCTTCGGAGGCGACGGCGACCTGACTGGGCAGGCGGTGCTGATCGCCAACTGGGAAAGCACCAGCAGTGCCCAAATTGGATGCCTGATCCGCATGGTCCTTGGAAACCCCCATCGGCTACACCGGACTCATCACCGTGAAGCTCCGAGCCAGCGTAGGCTTCTCCAGCCAAGCGGGTCAAGCGCCCTCCGGATGAGTGCGCGTGGTCGCCCGACGAGCC
The DNA here is from genome assembly GCA_031407405.1 of Deltaproteobacteria bacterium. Lineage (GTDB taxonomy): Bacteria > Myxococcota_A > Polyangia > Polyangiales > Polyangiaceae > SZUA-265. The sequence continues at coordinate 35,237 of JANOIG010000309.1, read as the reverse complement.
AATGCGGCCGTTGGCGTGTACCGAAACTACGTGGACAAAGTACTAATGTTTCACGCGACAGCTGCAAGCGCCAAGCGTCCATAGTCGGAGTTGACATGTCTTGCGCGCAAGCACACATGGTGCGCGACGACGTGGGGCGCGGCGCGTGCGCACCTAGCCCTTGCATTCCAAGGCGCCTTGGGCTCAATTGTGAGCTCGGCGTCAACCTAATATCGAGTTGGCGGAGGAGGGCATCATGATGCGGCGTCTGCGCGAAGCTTCCGTAAGCAGTGGCTGGTACAAGTGGGCGCGGTCTGTCTGCCCATGGCCAGCATTTCTCCTGGCCTCCGTCGTTGGCTTGGCGTGCAAGCCGTCACCGGCACCTGAAGAAAACCCGGCGCGAGCGGGTACGAGCGGTGAGGGCTCCACCGTCCCAGGTGATTCGACTCCGCCTGTCACCAACGCGGCGCCAAACGCCAATGCGCGGGCCCTTCTGGTCGCGATCAACGACTATAAATATGACGACGACATCTCAGACCTGCGCGGCACGAGCAACGACATGGAGGCGATGCGAGACGTGCTCATCCGCCGCTTCGGGTTTGACCCTGCCAAAATCCTCGTTCTCCGCGACAGCCAAGCCAGCAAAGAAAACATCCTGAGAATTTTCCGCGACCACCTCACGGCCAAGGCCAACGCGGACACGCCAGTGGTGTTCGCTTATAGCGGCCACGGCTCGGAAACATTCGACGTCTCCGGAGACGAGCCGAAAAAGTACGACCAGACGCTGGTCTCATACGACAGCGCCCGTTCGGGGGACAGGCCCAACCGAGACATCTCCGACGACGAGATCAACGGGCTGCTGCGGGAGCTGAACGAGAAGACGCGACACGTCACCTTCATCATGGACAGCTGCCACTCGGGCACCGTGACGCGGGCCACAGCCACTCCCAGAGTCGCAAAACCCGACTGCCGGGGTTGCACCGGCGAAGCCTGCGACAAGTGTAAGGGCGCGCAGCAGTTGTCCGCGGCGCGCGCTGACCTTGGCGACACACCCAAGCTCGTCCAGGGGGGTGGGTACAGTGGGTTTCGGCCGGGTGAGCTGTCCTATGTGCTGATTTCCGGCGCGGCCTCTCAAGAGTTCTCCTACGAACGCGTCATTGACGGTCGCCCGATGGGGGCACTCTCCTTTTATTTGACACGGGCGTTGTGGAAGGCGGGGCCGGACGACACGTATCGCGACGTCATGGCGCAGGTCGCCGCGGACGTCACGAGCAGCTTGCCGGCGCAGCATCCACAACTCGAAGGCAGCGCCATCGACACGGTGCTGTTTGGGACCCGAAGCTTGGCTCCAGAGGCCTTCCTCGAGCTCGGTAGCGAGGGGAGCGCGACGGTGCTGCAAGGTGGTGTGGTTCAGGGGGTGAGCGTGGGTTCCCAATTTGCGGTGTACCCGCCCAAGACCAAGAACTTCGAGCAGGCAGCGCGCATCGCCGAGTTGGAGGTCACGGAGGTCGGAGGCGTCACTGCCAAAGTGAAGGTCCTTTCGGGCGCGACGCCGCTACCGGTGGGCGCCCGTGCCGTCGAAACGCACCACCAGTTCGATCGAGTGTCGCTTCGGGTGCGCGTAGATCGTTCGGTTGATTCGCCCGTGCTCGGCAAAATCGAGGAGAAGCTGGCCAAGCATTCACAAATCGCTCGAGTGGGTAAACACGATGATTACGACATGCTCGTTCGATTCGACAAAGGTCAGGTCGAGATTGAACGCAGCACCGAGGTGGATCGCGACAAGCAAAGGACCACCGTGGCCGTGCCGGCCGGTGTCGATGCAGCAGAGCACGCGGTGAACACGCTTCAGAAATGGGCGCGTTGGTTCAGCACGCGGCGCGTGGAAAACGACGGGGCCGATGACCTGAACGTGAAGTTCACGGCCGACGCGAAAGGGAACCGCGTTGCCGCGGGCACGACCATCAATGTGACGGTAAATAACCAGTCACCCCACAAGCTTTACGTGTCGCTCTTCGACCTGAGCTCGGATGGCAGCATCACGCAAGTGTATCCCGCACCCGGCGCGCACGAATATATCGAGCCCAATACCAGCTGGAAGAAGCCAATGCTCACTTGCGTGCCCAAGGGCAAGAGCGTGGTCCACGACGTGGTAAAGGTTTTCCTCACCCAGGCAGAACATGACCTCTCGTTCCTCGAACAACCGGCTCTCGTCCGGTCCGTTGCGGAAGCCAAGGGCTCAAAGAGTCAGAGCCTCGAAGATCTACTCGGCGTTCAGGCCCTGGGCACTCGGGGCGTGCTGCGGCCGGTCCCTGTGGTCGCCAACAGCTGGGTGACGCGCCAGTTGGCGTTCGAATTGGAAGCCAAACCTGGTGCAGAGCCGTGTCCGGCCGCCTCAAACTAGCCAGCACTAAAAAGGTACATGATGTTGCGAGCCATCCAGATCGAAACGAGCCGTAGTTCTTCGGGAAGCGTCACCGGGCGCGGTCGTGTCTCGCCTCTCCGCTGTCGCGCTCTAGCGGGGTTGCTACTCACGTTGCCGCTCACCATCCACTGCACTGCGAAGCCAACGCCCGAACCTGAAGGTCCCGACAAGCCGCCCACATCCGTCAATCACGACACGCCACCGCAAGGCGTGGCCGGCCAAGGCAATCTGTCACAAGGCGCGGCAGGCCAAGGCACCGTTGTTCAAGAGCCTGCGCCCGCTCGTTCGATCGCGTTCACGAGCCCAACCGAAGGTTTAATCGTCAAGCCCGAGGGCAACGCGGGCACAGCGGCGGCCGTCCCCGTAACCGTTTCAATCGTGGCCTCTGGCGTGCAGGCGGTAGAGGTGCGGCTCGGCAACGACACCATGGCCACACTGACCTCGCCACCTTGGCAAACGACGGTGAACATCACCGGCAACGGCAGCCACGATCTCCAGGCCATCGGGCGCGACGGCACCGGGCAAGAGTTGGTGCGAGCGATTAGGACAATCGAGGTCCAAGGCCTCGAGGGGAGCTGCCTGGATGAGCTCAAAGCCAAGGGCGTGGCATTCAAACCGGCCAGCCCCGCAAAGGAGATCACCGATCCGGTGGTCTTGGAGCCGACGATCGAGGGCGTCACGTTTCGTGTTCACAAGGCCGCCAAGCCCAGCCGCATGACCGTGGCTTGTGAGCTCGGCTTGCGCCTGCACCGCCTGGCCAAGTTGGCCGCGGAGAACGGCCTGGATGAAGTGATCCACATGGGCATCCACAACTACCGGACCATGCGCAACCCCACGTGCATCAAGAACAACAACTGCAAGCTCAGCCAGCACGCTTACGCGAAAGCGATCGACATCCACGCCTTCGGAGTTGCCGGCAAGGAAGCCACGTACAGCACCGAAACGGATTGGGTCATCAACAAGCAAGCCAGCGTGTGCCCCGGCAAACCCCAAGGTGAAGCCGACACCATCCTGCACAAGATGGCCTGCCTCATGCACACGCAGAAGCTCTTCAACGTCATCTTGACGCCCAACTACAATGCATTGCATCGGAACCACTTTCACGTCGATTTGACGCCGGCATCGGCGACCATTCGAGGTGAGGACATGGGGGTGGATCCCATCAATGAGGAGTTGCTCGACGATTAGGTGCTAGCCCGCCCCCTTCATCACCCGACCGCCCTCCCGCGGCAGCGAAGCCCAAACAACGCCATGAGCATCAACATTGCTGTGATGGCCTCACGTCCGCCGCCGTGCGCTGCCCCTACGAAATCGCAACAACAGCGAAACAGATTGAAGGCGTAAACCTTGCAAGACGCGATGCGGGTGTGGACCTTGATTGAGCCGTTGTCCGGCGCGATGGCATGGTAAAAATTGGAGCTGAGCTCCTCGAGCACGAACCCTTCGCCTGTGAGCTCGTGCTCCCAGCCAGCCAAGTCGCCGGCATGTCGAACAAAGTATCCAAACGGGGCCTGTGGCTCGAGCACCTTTACCGTCTCGGTCTCGTAAGTCCGCTCAATTCCCGTGTCGTGGTAGACGTGAACTTCATACGTCGGCATGACGGAGGCGTACCGCTCGTAGGTGGTCAACCTGTACGCGGGGGGTCCCTCTGGCTTCGGGGGCGGAACCGCTCCCCGTAGATTGTTTACGTCCGGCCGCTCTGGGAACGGAACCGGCGGGGGAATTCTGATTTCCGGATTCCCCTCTACAGTGTTGGGCATGTTGAGCGTTCTCACGTAGAGATAGAGGTCGCGCTTGCCGCCACTGTTCGGCAAGGGGGCAAGGTCCCGCACACTGATCTCCGCCGATCGCTCGAATTCGGAAGCATCGACGAAATCCAGATTTCGCCGCGCGCTATCGCTCAGGAACTTGATGCCCGAGCCGTTCGCTTGCTCCAACTGCACGAGAAGGCACTGATCGGCAGGGGCTCCGGCGGGCTTTTGGTAGCACTGCGCATCACTCGTATCCGGGGGATTCACACAATGAAACGTGATCTCGTTTCCCACGTTGTTGCGAGTCCCCGGCAAGCCCCCTGACCCTGGGATCATGTCTTTCCAGTCGCCGCCGACACCTATCGTCGAGCCCCAGTTGGCGATTCGAAACCGCGCTTTCACACTGTTGTTTGGCAGCGTGCTGCCGTAGTCCAAGCGAGCAACGAAGTCATTGGGGGCGTGGTTATCGCCGAAATGCACTGGGTACGTCTTCGGCACGCCATTGACGACCGGCTTGATTCCGATTTTCATCGGGTCAATAGATACGCCCGTGGGACAATTGGACGCGACCGTCGGGTAAATACGACCCCAGCTTGCAACGGGAAGGCTATTGGCCAGCACCTGCACCTCCCCTGAGACGTTCACGAACTGAGGAAGTCCAGAACTGGGAGGCCACGCGTAGGAAATCGAACCCGCGCTCGTACGAATGTCGATTTCGTACCACATCCGGAAATCCGCACTCAGCGGCCCACCCCCGTCAAGGTGGGTACCTACCGCCGCGAGGTCAATCTTGACGTTGATCGCCCAATCGTCTCCGTTTGCTGTTCCAAAGTTTGGCGGGGTGATCGGAGCGGCAGCCTCCGACCATGCGTGGATGTTGGCAGGCCTCGCCCACGGAAGCACATTGGGACCCCTCGACCAATTGGTAGCTCCACCATCGGAGGTCGTCCACCACCTGTTCAATGTAATCTGATTTGAATTGGTCAGCGCGGCAGTCGCGGACATCCCGATCTCGAACATTTCAGCCGAAAGCCCGTTCCGGCTAAAGCCCAGACGGACAGCATCGGTGGCGCTGGCTCCGCTGGGGTCCACCTTCGCTCGGAAGCTAATGAAGAGGAAATTGCCCTCTTTGAGCATGCGAACGCCGGCCTCGGTGCTGGCCGCCGCTTGAAAGTCCTCGCGCCAAGCCCCATTCCAGCGTGGATCATCCAACTGGCTTGCAAAATCATCGGGCAGGGTGGCCTCGGCGAACTTGGGGCCACCGTTTAGCCCGAAAACCCCCTCCGGAGGCGGCGGGCACAAGTAGGTTTGAGCGACAGCGGCCGGCGCATCAATCACCAGCCCAAGCAGCCAAGCGCCCGCCAAGAGCCACTTCTGCGGAACGAGCTCATTCATGACCATCGTGGACCTCGCGACACAAGTGACCTTCATTAGTTACTCCTGGGTTGGATCCTGCGCATGTCGCGCGAGCCGCGTCAGGAAACAAGCTCACGCTTCAATAGTCCTGAAGAACAACGTAAAAATTGGGCGTCAGGCTACTCGAAATTTCCGAGCCCGATGGGAAGGGCGTCGGCAATACGTTCCAGCCCGACGGATTGTTGATGAGGGCGTAACCGGTTCCCCCCGTCGTCACGCGCATGCCGATATCTGCATCGGCAATGGCAACGAGCCAATAGTGCGAACCCGCATCGAGTGTCACCGAAGGGGTCGCCGCGGCTTCCGCTGGGCCGTCTGCGGTGGCGAATGTGGTCGTGGACGTCAGGAGCTCGTCAGGCCGCAGGTTCGAACCTTCCGAATAGACCCCCATGCGGACGTTATTGCCCGTGCCCGTACCGAACATTCCTAGCCTGTAGGGTCGGGTCTGCTCTGTGACGAGCACGCGAACTCCGTAGAGATAGTCAACGTACAGCACATCTGCCCGGTCACCCATTTGGTCGAGCCCGGCGTGGTATGCGCAGAAGCCGTTTGCGCACGAGGGATTCGGCGGTGAGCTCAGCGGGCACGCTTCGGGGATACCCCAGCTTCCGGTTGGGTCGCAGGTTGCGCTGGAATTGTCCACGCATTGCTGCTGCCCCGGTAAGCAGGGAACGCACTCGCCGTTCACGCAATAGGCATTGTCACCCATGCAGGCAGCTTGATCGACCCAGGAATGCTCGACGCACAAACGGGGAGTGAAAGAATCTGCACAGAGAAAAGTACCGGTCAACTCATCACAAGTATCGAGTGCGCCACCGGCTCCGCCATCATTTGTACCGCTCCCAAGGCCGCCCATTCCGCCGGGACCAGCCATTCCTCCCAGGCCATTCGTCCCACCTAAGCCACCCACGCCATTGGCGCCGGACACACCGCCGAAACTTCCGCCTGTTTCCAGACCTCCACTCCCCTCGAGTCCTTCCTTCCCGCAGTCGACAGAAGCGTCTTGGCTACAGGGTCTCAGTGGATCAGCGGCTTGCTCGTCCAGCAGCTCGATCCCGAGCAGTTGCGCGCACGCGGTGCAGGCGATCGCCGCAAGGCTGCCTGCCGCCTTCCACGGTCCCCCCGCTCGCGCACCGTCTATCAGGCGCATCCCTAGCCCGCTCTTCCCCACGATAGTCCATCACCACCGTAAGCTGCCACGACCCCGCGTTCAAGCATTCGGCTTCGGTGGATGGGCGAACGCGACTCATGTGCAGGATATTGCGGGGAAGGACATCGGCGGCAACCTGAATCCCGCACCGCGACCGCGGGCCTCGATGAGCGGACACGCGCCTTTCGCCACGCCGATGACATCAGAGCCCTGCACCAATGCCTAACGATAGGCACAAGGGTGCCGACGACTGCCGACGCCGTCCCGCTTCCGACGCTGCGTGTCAGGTGCATCGCGAAACCCGCGCCTCGCAAGGTGTCATCTCGACCCCCATGCTGTTACGAGTTTTATGCAACTAGTGCCCCGCTGCCCCGTCTTAAAGAGTGTCCAGGTCCCTCGAGGACCAGAACGGAGATACATGACTGCAATAGGTGTGAGTTTCGTTGCCAGGGGCCGAATCGCGTGGATTCTCGCCCTCGTATTTGGCCTCGTGCTGCTGGTTATTGGGCTTGCGGTGCAACAGACCTTTCTGGCCATAGTGGGCGGAGCCTTCGCGCTATTCGGCCTTATATTTCTCATCCTTTCACTCGCAACCGGTGGCAGATCGGACTAAGTCGAAAGGAGCCCTGCGAATTCCGCACGCGGCGCTCTGGGTGCTGATCCCATCAACCGGCAGCATCTCGACGACCCGGACCCCTCGAAGTCGCGCCTAAACAACACCGAAGAGGTTTTTAGTAACGAGATGCGGAAACATTGCGGAGCTCGATCATTCATGTACCCCGCCTCTTGCACCCTACTTGGGAGCATCGGGTGTTCGGGGCTGCTTGGGATTGAGACTTATGAATCCCCCTTGTCGCCGGTTGATGGCGGGACAGCAGGGCGCGGCGGAGGCGGTGCGGGAGGACAGCCTGGCGCGGCGGGCGGCCCTTCCGATGCCGCCATGGCGGGCATGGGCAATGGCGCTGAAGGTGGGGATGGAGGATCCGCAGGTGACACGGTGGCTCCCTGCGGAGGCAAGGATCAGGCGTGCTGCGCGGAAGCCCCACGTTGCCAGGCGGGCCTAGGCTGCGAATTGGATGTCTGTCTCGAATGCGCGGCGTTCCACCCCATCGGCACACTGCCGGGGGATTCATCCAGTTACGTCGCCGACGTGAGCGGCGATGGCAACGTGGTCGTCGGGAGCAGCTCCGGCGTGGAGACTCCTCTACGCGCCTACCGGCTTTCTGGCGTGACGGCACGCCCCTACGGCCGCTGGGAGTGTTCACCGCAGCGGGTGGCACACGGAGCGAAGCGGACGGCGTCAGTTACGACGGAGAGGTGGTGGTCGGAACCGGCGATACCTCCGGCGGTGAGCGCGCGTTTCGCTGGACCTCGACTCGAGGTATTGCGAGCCTTGGAACCCTTCCGGCCGCCCCTTTTAGCGAGGCTTCTGGCGTGAACGCTGCTGGCAGCGTGGTCGTTGGTACGAGTGACATGCGAGCGTTCGTTTGGTCCAGCGAGGGCATGTCCGAGATCGTCGGGTTTGGCGACGCGCACGCGGTGAGCGCAGACGGTAATAGGGTCGCAGGGAACGGCGCGGGCCGAGTCGGAGACACAATTGGCAACAACGAGGCAATGCTCTGGACGGCAGAAACCGGACAGGTCCTGGAGCTGGGCGCCTTCGATGACGACACGGCAACATTTGCAAGGGGCATGAGCGCGGATGGCCTGACGGTCGTTGGCGCGAGCGGCATTGATGGACTCAATTGCTTCCGCTGGCACGACAACACGCTCGAGTACCTCGAAGGCATGCGGTTTGCGACCGATGCCAATCGCGACGGGTCCATCGTGGTTGGAGCGGCGCCGCCCGTGGCGGGGTCGGCGTGCGCCGGGCCAATGTTCGCCGCGGCGATGTGGCGGCCTGAGCAGGGCTTGCAGTTTGTCGCCTGCGAGGTTCTGCCTGCCGGACTGATTCCTATGGGCTGGGTGCTCGAGTTCGCCAATGCCATCTCGGACGACGGCCGAGTCATCGCGGGGGACGGCAGAAATCCTGCCGGGAGCCCAGAAGGCTGGGTGGCGGTCCTTGGCCCAGACTGCGCGGCTCCCTGATCCGAATGCTTTGCGACCCTTACCCGAACCTGGAGTCCATTGATCATGCCTAGAGGAATCGTTCTCGATCTCAGCCCTGAACAAGTTCTCAATCGTCTGCTCTATCTCGCAGGCGACATTCCACTGCAGGACCTGGACGACCACATCGATAAAGATGCCGGCCGGCTTCGGGCTCTCAGTGGTTATGCTGATGCGGGTGCCGACGGAGAGGTCCGTTGCCCCGACATTTTCTATTTGTTGAAGGAGCACAACGGGGGCAAAGACCCGACCGCGCCGGACTGTGCGGCGCGCTGGAGCAAGCCGGGCAAGACGTTCGTCAACCGCACCAGCGATTGCATCGGGGGGATGGCCTGGGCCGGCGGATTCGACCGCTATCAACCGGTGCGGTTCAAGCACATCTACGACGGCTGGATCAACACCGACTCCATGCTCATCGACGCCAAGGCGACCACGCCACGTTGCTTTCAAAAGCTCGATCGGCCAGAGCTGGGGTGTTTCGTCGTGTGCGCGTCGGGTTCGCGAGGGCACGCGGTGGGCCACATTGGCGGCGTGGTGTGCGTACCCGCCGAGTGGGACTACGCCACGCGCGAGTGTTGGGAGCAGCTCGAGATCGTCGATGTAGCGTCGCGGGGCGCTGCCCGCGCAAATACGAAGCACAGCGCCATCGGCTGGTTCAATACGGGAGCCTTGTTCGTGGTTTCCACAATGACCCCATGACGGGCGTCATGGCGGCGCGTCCTGCCGCGTGACTAGCGGCAGGATGGCGCGCGTGCCCCCGCCCGGATATTTTACGTCTTGGCGACGATACCAGACACCACCGGCGCCAGTACCGCGCTGAAGATGACCACGGCGGCCGAGCCAATCGCGGTGGGCACGAAGGAGAAAGGGCCACCCACCAGCGTCATCACCCAAAACACGAAGGCAATGACGGACAGCACGTTCTGCCAAACCGTGGTTACCCGGGCCACGTAGATCAACCAGAAGGGTGTGGCCACCAAGAAGAAGCCGAAGTTGACCCAGTTCACGACCGTCAGCAACGATCCCTCGAGCGACGCGAGGATGCCTCCGACTGCTAGGTAGGCTCCGATGAGCTCGGATGGAATGTGTTTCAGCATCCGCGATAAGTAGTCATCATCCTTCTCGATAGTTCTCGGCATATTCGTTTCTCCCAAGCCGGTGGCCCAGCTCTTAATGAATTGACCATTACCTTCGGGCAAGTCGTGCCCGGGCAAACACTACTCCAGGCAGGTTATTCGCCGCCTCATGCGTGATGCGCGCCGACTGGGGTAAACGACCGAATCAGGCTGTAAGCGATGAGCCCGAGACCGCCACCCAACCACAGGGCCCAGGCGCCCGCGAGGATGCCAACGGGAATGGCGAGGACGAGCGCCACGTACAACGTGCTCAGCGCGAAACCCGCGACCCAACCCGCCACGCTGACTTTCGCGCCCGACGTCTCGCCTGCCCAATAGGCCCAATCCTCCCAGCAGATGCGATGATAGGCCTCGAGCAGCACCTCCGAGGGTTTGCCCGTGATCAACCGAAACAGTGCGCCAAGGGCAAACGCCAGGCCATAAGTGATCAAATACGCAGGGCCAAACAAGCGCGCCTGCCAGACGTGCACCTCTTCATGGGAGCTCCAACCCCCGCCGATCACGGTGCCGATCGTGGTGGCCCCAAAAACCTTGCCGCTCGGGTCGCGTGGGTTTTTGTCAAACACGAATGAGCCGGAGCGACGGGACTCATCCGACAACTGCAAGCTTCCACGCGTCAATAGGCACGCAGGGATCCACACCAAGAGCCCAGCCAAAGTATTGAGCCAGGACCAGCTCAAGTCTAACACGAAGCCCAAGATCGCGAGGGGGTGCGTGCCGTACACGCGATAACCCAAGGCAATGGCGCCATAAATGGCACCAACCAGCGCGGCAATGGCCGCTAACACGGCTGCCGTCGACGCCTCCAAACCGACCCACGACAGAACACCGAAGAGGCTGCCGAAAGCGAGGCCGGCACCGCTGAAGAAACCTATGACGACGCGAAGTACAGGTGGCATGAGTATACGACGATCCCCGAATCCGATTGTCGCACTCTGGCTCGCTTGCGGCTCATCTCGTCAATGACCGCAGCTCGCGATTGCGAGATCAGCGGTGAACGATTTCGTGCTGATACACGACGACGCCGTCGTTGGGTTGAGCTGCCAGCACGATTCCGCTCGAGCTCGCAGCAGCGCCGCTCGGCGGAGCAACGAATATAAGGCCCCGGTTGGGCCGCCCGTTGCACTTGACGCTGCTGAGAGTGGCTTCGACCTTGGCGGGCTCCGAGGCGGTTGCACAAAGCAGCTGCCCCACTTGATTCAGGAGCTCGGCACCCACGGGTTTGTCGCCTCTGGCTCCCGGCTGCAGCGCTGCCATGCGCTGCGACAAATCGTTGAGCGGCGAGGTGGAGGCGATGATCTGCAGGTGCTCGACGCCAGTGACCGCGTCGAGCTGCAAACGGACCCGTTCAGGCGGTGGAGCTATGATGGCCCGCCCAGCGGGCACTGGGTTATCGAGCCCGTGCTCCGGCAGCGGAAACAATAGCGCCGGCGTGCCCTGGCTCGACAGGAGCAGGACGTACACGAACCCTGCCTGGTTGGCCTCGAGCACGAAGCGCACTTCGTCACCCGTCGTCAGCGCTTCGCCGGATCGGTGCACGCGGTAGCCGGACCCCGTGGCAACTTCGAGGCGGTACGTCAGGCTCAAGCGGCTGTGCGCGAGATCAGGTCGGGCGTTACTCCAGAGCTTGTCGCCCAACTCCGGCAACCTGGATTGACGCTGCTGCTCCGCGAGTTGCAGATGATTGCTGAGCCGCTCGCGAATCCGGCGCGTCTCCTCGAGGTAGCTGTGCTGGTCGAGGGCACACGCGTTGTAGTCCCGGCAGAGGCTCTCCAGGTTGATGGCGAGGTGCTCGGTCGACTCCCGCACTTGTTGAAGTGCCTGGCTCTCATACTTGCCCTGAAAGCCCAGGCCAATTTGCGGCAGCCCGGCATTCACCTCGAACACTTCATTGCGAAGGGCTTGCGAGCTACGGCAATCGACGGTGACGCGCTCCTCTTGCCCGCACTGCACCCGAAGGGCCGTGGATGGTTGCCCGGGCACCGCGCCGCACCCAGCCAGGAACAGCGTGGCCAGCTGGGATGATCGGGCCCTCAGAAGCGCACCCGAGCACTCACCTGGGTGCTCTCCCGAGAGACATGGACGTCCACCGCGGGTACGCCCCAAACTATCCCAGGCACTGACTCCTCAGAGTCGGGCCAGAAGAAATACGCGGCCAAGCCGCCCGCAATCGCGACGGCGCTGACCGAGTAGAATACCGTGGCCAGGTCGGCGGCGGCCTTGGCGTCGCTCGAAAGCGACGGGCCTCTATCTCCGGGGCCCTCGCAATTACCGTCCTCCGGTGTCGTGCAGCTCTCCCGGGCGTCGCTCCACTTGCCCGCGGCTTTTGTGAGGAACACGGTTGCTACAATGGTGCTGGCAGCGACGACTGTGCATGCACCGATCAGCGTGACCATTTTCCAGGGAGGGCCACTGGGTTCGCAGCCCTGCCGGAGATCCTGATTCAGAGCTGCGCGAATGCCCACGATGACACCCCGCTGCTGACCGTTCGCGCGATCTGCATCCGCTTCGCTCTTGGCTGCGACAAGCCGCTGCCGGTCGAACGAACACTCGGGGTCGCCTGCCATTCCTTCGATTTGATCGTCCAGTGTACTCAGAAGCCCGATCGCTTGGTCCAGCTGCACCAAACCGTTCTTGAGGGTCAGGGGCCAGTCCCTAGAACTTTGCAAATGGGCATTTAGGGCCAGGCGCCTCACCTCGCTAGCGGTACCCAGTGTCCGAAAGCTGAAATCATTCGAGGGGTGGGCTTGATGAACAATAAATTCCCCACTGGCCCCCTCCTTAACTTGGAGCGGATCTTCGTTGGAAGTGAATCGAAACCTGGTGATGAGCGACCCCTCTTCCCAGGGAGTTTGGGCTCCCTCGGTCTCTTTGTGGACGCGCTCCCTCACTTCCATGAACATATCGCCCACGAATACGTCCGAGGGAAGCTGCCCCAGGAGAGCCGCCGTGAAGGTTCCATTCCGACCTGTGCCGTCGCTTGCTGTGCGGCCTGCAGCCGTGGCGTAGGCGACCAGGCTATTGAGAAGACCCCTGTTGCTGGGATCGAGCGCAGCCAGACCGCCGGCGATGTTTTTGGTCGTTGCCGGAAGCGGATTGTCACGACAAGCATCCAAGATGAGAATATTGACGCCCGATCTCCCGGTGGCCATTCCCTTCAAGACCTGGGTGGCGGACACTCCCAGCTGAATGACCTCTTGCTGGGACGTGAATCTCGTTCCTATCGGCAATAGAAAGTTCTCACCATTAATCTGTACGCCGTGACCCGAGTAATAGAGGGCTGCGTCATCCAGCGGGTTGAGCCCTTTGATGAAATCGCTGACCGCCTTCTTCATCTGGAGCGCATCGCCATCCTTCAGCAGCGTCACTTCCCAATGCAACGACGTGAGAACTCGTGCCATATCCTCGGCATCATTGGTGGGATTTTTCAGCGGCTGCTCCCCGTATTTCGCATTGCCGATCACCAGGGCTCGGCGAACCTTGATAGAGGGCGTAGGGGGAGTTGGTGGGGGAGGCTCGAGAAGGGTCATGCCCTTTCCGTCGCCATCTGGATCACGCGCTGGAGGCGCAACGGATCTGCTCTGGGGCGGGGTGGCAGCAGGAGCGGGTGGCGACACTGGGACTGCAAGCGTTGTCTGGGGCGGCCCGCTCACTGGCGCTACGCCGGACGCGGGCGCGGCTGCAGGGAGAACTTGTCCCGTGACTGGTACCGTCAACACCAACAGCAACGACGAGACCACCGCGCAGCAGCCCCGACGGGCTGACCTTCCCAGCGACTTCCACCCGTCCATCCTAGACCTCCTCATTTGATGCCATACTAAGCTTGGATCGAGCTCCGTACAACGCGGGAATATGACGTGAACCGAGACAGGTCGTGGTTGGCCCCGCGCGTCACAACCACGAAAGAGCTACCGACTCGTGAGCACGAACGGAGCCCAGTAGTAGGGATGCGCTCGCGAGGGATTGTTACGTAACGAGCTCGAGGCAGCCCAGGCGGCTTCAGCCAAAGGCTGCGTCGCAGCCTCGGAATAGAAAGCTTTCATCCATTCTGCCGTGGCGGCGTCGTCAATCTGCCAGGACGAGAGTAGGACGGCGTTGGCTCCGGAAAATAGCAGCCCGCGTAGCATGCCAATCACCTCGTTGGCGTGGGTCGCACGGGTAATTCCGGTTTCACACGCGCTCAGCACGACGAGCTGACACGCTTGCAGCGGCAACCCATACATCTCCGCGGCCGTGAGCCTACCATCTTCGCCGTCGCCCGGGGCCAGCGCCAAGTGGGAGAGCAAAGGTTCGTCGGCCAGGAACTGCCCATGCACCGCCAGGTGCACCAGGCCTGCCTCCGCCACCGCCGACTTGACCGCCGATTCTCGAGGCAGCACGTCGTTGACGGCTTGCCCCGAGTAACGTGTCGCGACGTCCTGAGTTTCAAGGCGAGCATGGACGAGCGACGGGTCCGCAAACGCCACGGCCCTGGGCCGACTGAGCGCGGCCGGAGGAGCGAGTGAAGCCAGTACGGTGGCGCTCGGCGCGTAGCTAAGCTTGAGCCTGTCGCCGAGAAAGCTGCCCGCCGCAGCGTCTCGCAGCACCTGGAGTGGCAAATAGTGCAGATCCTCGTGGGGGATGACCACAACTCGGTCCGACTCGATGAAACGCGCGATCGGCGCGATCAGGAACAGAAAGAGCTCTTCGGCCATGGCCGTATTGAACGGCGCTGCCTTGCCGAGCAGGCTGCTGCGCAGCGCCGCGACTTTGCGGGCCAGCTCCGCGCGGGGCAAAAACACAGACACCACCTGCACATCCGTCGGCCCGATGTGCCAAATGACGACCTGAGTGGCCAGTGAGAGGTAAGCGATGAGCTCGCTACCATCGCGCCCGAGCTGCCGCTGCAACTCGGGGAGCGCCACCGGCTCGGACTTGACTAGCTGCGTCAGGCGCGGGGCTCGAGTGCTCATTTGTTGCCGCGCTTGGTCGTACTCTTGGCGCAGCTGATTCAGGTCGGCCTCGAGGGGTGCCACATCCGGCGCCGGCTCATCTTTTGCGACGGGTATCAGCCCTCGGCTGGACGCGCCGACGGCCCACCCAGAGTCTGCCAAAGCCCGACAGGCGGGCCCTGCCTTCTGCCAGCTGCGGACCTCGAACAGACAGGATTGGTAGCGATCGATCCGGGAACGCAGCTCGAGCAACGTGGCATAGATTTTCCGCTCGGCGGGAGATGACAGAGCGAGATCGCGCGTCGCCATCAGATCTTGAAAGGCGCGGGAGCGCGAGCGCTCCATGAGGTTGAACGCCTCTTCGTACCGCCCCCGCTCGAGTAGGTGCAGCATGGCGCTGTAGTAAAACTCCACCTTGTCCTCGAGGAACGTCCCGCGCGTTCGTTCGTCGCGGAGGAGGCTGCGGTCCTCCTCCAATAACTGGGTGGCGCGCAGGTACCAGTCGAGCGCCGGGTCCGCCTCACCGTTCATTTCGCTAAAAAGCCCCCGTATGTACGCGCCCCGTGCGTCGGCCGCGACCGGCAACCCTCCCTGCGCCTCCACCCAGGCGAACAGCTCGGGCGCCACAATCCCGCCGACCGTGAATTTCTCGTTCACGAGCACGTCGGAGGCCTGACGTGGGGCAAATACCTCCTGCATCCCGCCGTGCACGCGCTGCTGGGACCGGATCATCTGCTCCCGAAGCTCGAGGCGCCCCAGAAACTCTTCGCTTTGCTTCACGAAGCCGGCCCAACCGAGCCTTCGAGCGGCTGCGTGCGCCGCTTGATAATCTCGACGCGAGACCGCAAGCGCCGCCAAACACGCAGCAAAGTCGGTCTGGTAGTCACACTTCTCCGCCATCTTTTGGTAAACCCCGGCTCGGTCGAGGTAGCCGTAGAACACGAGCTTGTCTTCTCCTACTCGGTCAACCACCGCCGCAAAGGCGCGGTTGAGGGAGTCCGCAGAGGCGACTAAATCTCCGTGTGCTTCCTGAGCGTTGGCGAGCAATTGCCAGGCGTCGAAGAGGTAGCTGCGGTCGGGTAACCCTGTGGCCAGGTGGATCGCCCGCTCGATCAGAGGGGTGCCCTCCGCGGCGGCGCCCTTACCAATCATGAGGGCTTTCGCATGTCCCATGAGCGCCTTGGACTCGACGTCTGCCGCACCGGCCCCGAGGGCGAGCTGCGTGGCCTCGATATAAGTCGAAATGGCCCGGTCCCAATCGTTCCGGTACCGACAAAAGTCGCCGAGCTTCACGAGGGAGCGCGCCACGGCCACGTTTGCGGCTTGCAGGCGGTTCAGCTCGATGCTTTTCATCAACTCGGCTTCGGCCAGAGCGAGCTCGGGCTGGAGAGCCTGAAGGTCGGACGTGCGCCGAAAGTGATCTACGTAACGGTCGAGCCGCACCACCGCTTGGTCGTGCAAGGCCTGCGCTTCGACGCTGTCGGGATGCCGCTGTGCCGCCGGCGGTGAGACTGTCGAGCAGCCTAGAATACACAGGCATGCGCACAGCAACGGCACACGACAACCGAAGAGCGGACGTGAGAGCACCGGCCCCATTTCCCTCCTCTTGAAAATCACATGCACCAACCGACGCCGACGGGTCCCCTCAGGGTGACGGCTTTGGACAGCGGTTGTCGCAGGGAAACTATCTCGAAGCGCGCCGGGTGCAAGCCGCGGGCCCCCATCCCGACCCACGAGGGCCATCAGCTCGGTAGTGGGCGGTCGCGGTCCTTGAACACACCGACGCATCCGTCTATCCTCGTGCCATGCGCTTGCGGTTTAGGTTCGGCGCTGTCGAGCTTCATGTGAAGCTCTCAATGGCCATTTGGGCTCTCGCCGGGTGTTCCGAAGTCCTCGGCATTCAGACCTACCGTGTACAGGAGGTCACCGCGGGTACGTCGGGTGAGGTTGGAATCGGCGAGCTATGCCCCGGCTCGGTTTCGGATAGCGACGGGGGTTGCGCGGCCGCGGGTGCCGGCGGCGAGCCAGGGATGGGTGGTAGCGGGGGATCTGAACCCACACCCGTAGTAGCGGCGTGCGGAGCATTGAATCAAGCCTGCTGCAGCGACGCCAGTGCCGTCTGCAACGAGGGCCTCGGTTGCCAGAGCAGCTCGAACACCTGCGTCCCTTGTGCATCTTTCAACGAGCTCCGGCTCTTTCCGGGTCACTTCACCAATTTTGCTCACGCCGTCAGTGCCAATGGTTTGGTGGTGGTCGGTTATGGAAGCAGCCCCAACCGTGCGTTGCGCTGGACGGAGCAGGGTACGTCCGTGCAGGCCCTGGGCACTCTCGACGCGGGAACATATAGCTTTGCATTCGCCACGAACGCGGACGGCTCTGTCGTGGTGGGCCGGGCTAATGATGCTATGGGCATCAGCCAAGCTATCCGGTGGACTGAGGCCGACGGCATGCTGAGCGTCGGAGCGGGCGCTGCGTATGGCGTGAGCGCTGACGGCACTGTAGTCGCGGCCTCTGGCGCGGGCCAAGCCTTTCAGTGGACGCCAGCCGGCGGCGTGCTGAATTTAGGATTCTTTTATAATGGCACGACGAGCCGCGCCAACGCCATCAGCTCCGATGGCTCTGTGATTGTAGGTGAAGCGGACAGTCTAGTATTTACGAGAGAGGCCTTTCGTTGGGAGGAGGAGAGCGGGTTGATCGGGCTCGGGGCGTTGGCGGAGGGTACCTACAGCTACGCCACGGCAACGAGCGCCGACGGACTCACGATCGTCGGGGCAGGCGACAGCCCAACACATCTCCAGCCCCTAGAGGAGGCGGCCTTCCGTTGGACTGACAGCGACGGCATGACAGAGCTCCCAATAGTCGCCGAGTTCCCGAATCCGCAGGTCAATGCCGACGGTTCGGTGGTCGTGGGCACCAGCCGCGAGGGGGCCTTCATTTGGGACGCGGCGAGCGGGAGCACACGCCTGCTCGCCGACGTGCTCGCCAAAGTAATTCCCGTTGGTTGGACCTTGAACAGCGCAGCGGGCATTTCTAGCGACGGAAGAGTCGTCGTGGGAAACGGCGAGCGCACCGGTGACGCGGGTACCTCTGGTTTCTCTCAGGGTTGGATGGCCGTCATCGGTGAGGACTGTGCCGTCCCCTAGCCACCAAGCCGAAGGGCGCGCGGCAGGATGCCCTCGAGCTCGGCGGGGATTCGACCCGCTCGCGTCCAGAACGTTCGAATGTTTGCACGATTCACGCGCAACATTGCGTCGTGTTTCGCGTCTTTAGCTTGAGCCCGGCGACTCGCGCGGCGTGAAAGAGAATTTTTTGAGCTTTTTCAAGTCCGGTTGGCACAAGGGGCGTTGGGGATGGCTTATCCTATGGGGAGCCACGGTGATTGCGTCTGCCCTCACCGTGCTCGTACTGCATTTGGCTGACCTACGACCGTGGAGCGACGTCGCTGGGGAGCGAGTCTCTTGGTACCGCAAAGAGCACTGTGAGCTGGTAGACACGTCTGGCTTCTTCCTGCAGTTTTGGAACTTCTGGTCCAACTACGGCTACCTCGCGAGCGGGCTACTGTTGCTCTGCCTGAGCAATACGTGGCTCGGGCGCGGTGTGGGTGTCACGTTTGTATTTCTGGCGTTCGGAAGCGCCGGGTTTCACGGCACGCTCACCGAATTCGGCCAAGATGTCGACATCGCGGGCGTGTACGCCGCACTGCTCGGGGTCGTGGCTTACGGCCTCGTCGAGCTGCTGGGTCTGGATGACGATTGGCCGGCGTGGTCAATCATGGCTGCGTTGGTCGGCTTCGGCATCGTCGCCGGATTCGTGCGAACCGACGTGGACCTCTTCGATTCGGACATCTTCGTGCCTATCCTGGTCGGCTTGATTGTCATCGGCATGGTCGTTGGGCTGGTCCGTCATGCGTCGACCGCGCTCATCTTCCCGGGCGCGGTGGGGGTTCTCGGTGCCGGGCTCCTCGCGCTTTTGTTCAAGTTCACCGACGGCGCCGAGAAGGCTGCCGATTGCCTGTACGGACCGGATTCCGTGATCCAGGGCCATGCCCTTTGGCACTTGTTCTCGGGCTTCATGTTCCTCGGCATGTTCGAGTTTTTTCGCTCGTTGCGCGGCCGGTGGAGCTCAGTTTTGCCTTGGTCGGTCTAGTCGCTGCGCGTTGACTGATCCGCATGTAGCTACGGCGCTCGCCCGTGCGCGCCTGTAGCGTCAATCTCCGACGGCGATGGCGATGGGCGCCGGCAGCACCACCTCGCCCTTGGCTTGCACGTCTTCGGCAGAGCGGGCGAGCTCAATGCCGTACTTGCCCGCGTCCGCTTGCCAGCGCCGCGCGTCGACGTCGTAGTAGGCGAAGGCGCGAGCGCCGAGCGGGATGCTGAGGTGGCGCGTCTCGCCTGGCGCTAGCTGAACGCGCAGAAAGCCTTTCAGCTCGCGCTTCGGTCGCGGCACCTTCGACGGCGCTGGGGTCACGTAGAGTTGGGCCACGTCGGCGCCTGCGCGTGAGCCGGTGTTCGTCAAATCGAAGGACACCTCATACAAGGGCGCACGGGCTGCGGCCATGGCCGGCGCCGCCGCGATCTTCAAGTTGGAGTAGCGGAAGGTCGTGTATGAAAGACCAAAGCCGAATGGGAACAGGGGCTTTGCGGCGCGCTGCTGATAGCCGCGGTAGCCCGCGAAAATGCCTTCGCGGTAGACGACGCGATCGGGGTGGGTGGCGTCGTTGTAGTAGTAGTTGCCATGGCTTGGGTTATCCGCGAGCCGGCGCTCCCAGCTGAACGGCAAGCGCCCGGACGGGTTCGCCCGCCCGAGCAGCAGCTCGGCGAGCGCCGCGCCCCCTTCTTGCCCCGGATACCAGGTCGCCATCAGAGCAGGCACCTGGTTCAGCCACAGGCTCACGTCAGCGCTGCCGCCAGACGTGAGCACCACCACGGTGCGCGGGTTCACGGCCGCGATCTCGCGCACGAGCTGATCCTGCCCCGGCGGCAAACGAAACTCTCGATCCACGCCTTCCGTCTCGATCTCCGAGTCGAAGCCCACCGCCAACACGACCACGTCGGCTTGGGCCGCCAGCGCCTTGGCGACGGGATCGACGACGGTGTCGTTGCGCAAGATGCCGGCGCGGAAAGAGGGTAAGCGCCCATCGCGCCCCGGCCACTGCTCCAAGACGAGCTTGTACGGCCGCTGGCGCAGCGACACGTGCAGCTGCCGCAAGGCGGCCCTCGGCGGGCGCGTGTTCTCGATCACGAGCTTGTCGTCGAGCAGCACGCGATAGCTGCCCGTGTCGAACAGGAACAATGTGTGATCGCCCGCGCGCTCGGGGGTGTACCAGCCGGTCCAGCGCTCGTAATGCCGGTCTCGCTGGCTGCGCTGGCGAGCGTCCCGATGGATCTTGAGGCGCTCCGGCGGCAGATAGTCGCGGGATTGCGTCAAATCTGAGTCGCCGGTGAAGCTCGAAACCCTGGACAGTGTCCATTCGACGTGGGTCGAGAGCGGAGGGCCTTTGAAGCTCGCGTCGGCGAAGTCCTCCACGACCAGCCCGGGCTCTCCATTCGCCGGCTGCGTCATGAAGGCGGTGCGCATACCCAGCGCGCGCACCGGCGGCACTCCGGCCGCGTACGTCACGGCGACCTTGGAGCCCAAGGCGTCGCTGATGCCGCGCAAGAAGCTCACGTTGCCAAACGTGACCACCTTGCCGCTGCCACCGCCGGTGGGCTCCCCCGGGTGCGCAAGCGGGCCAATCACGGCAACGTTTTTGAGGCGAGCTGGATCGAGCGGCAGTAAATTGCCTTTGTTCTGCAGCAAGACCATGCCCTCGAGAGCGCCCCGGCGCGCCACGTCCCGCCCCGACTGGCTGTAGCGCGGCACGGACATGTCCGGGGCGGTCGTGTCCAACCAGCCAAAACGCGCGGCCAGGCCGAGCAGGCGCCGTAGCTTGTCATCGATCACGCCGCGCGCGATGCGAGCGTCGCGTAACGCGGGCGCGAGCGTGGCCCGGTTCATGAATTTCCCCGTCGGCATCTCGAGATCGAGCCCGGCTTTCGCGGCGGCAACCCCGTCATAGGTGGCGTCCCAATCCGACATGTACACGCCACTGAAGCCCCATTCGCGCTTGAGCACCTCAGTCACGAGCTCTGGGTTCTCGGTCATGTGCTGGCCGTTCGTGAGGTTGTAGCCACTCATCACGGCCCCGACCTGTGCCTCCTTCACCGCGGCTTCGAAGGGGGGCAGATACAGCTCGCGCAGCGTGCGAGCGTCGATGACTGAATCCGCCGTTCTGCGCGCGAACTCCGAGTCATTGCCGACGAAGTGTTTGATGGTGGCGCTCACGCCTTGTTGCTGAACGCCGCGCACGTAGCCGACCGCGAGGCGCGCGGCGAGCCACGGATCTTCACCGAAATATTCGAAGTTTCGCCCGTTCATGGGCGCGCGGTACAGATTGACGCCAGGCCCCAGCAAGAACTGCACGCCGCGGGCACGCGCATCCTTGCCGAGCTCTGCGCCGATGTGCTCGGCCAGCTCGATATCCCAGCTCGCGGCCAGGCCGATGCCGGCAGCATACGCCGTGGAGGGCGCGGGCGCGCGCAACCCCAATGGCCCGTCGCTCATCTGGAACGCGGGGATACCGAGGCGCGCGACCGGCTGCGTCGAAAAACCAAGCCCGCCGAGCAGGTCGATGGCCTCGTCCTCGGTCAACGCGCTCAGCAGGCGTTCCACGCGCTGGGTTGGGGATGACGACCGTGCCGGCGGGGGTGCCGCGGGTTCGGCCTGGGCCGCGCGGAGCGCACCCACACTGACGCTGAGCGCGCTTGCCAGCAGGGCGACGCCGAGCGCAGCAGCGAGCCGAGGTGGGATGGCTGAGCCTATCGACGGGATCATGCACTCTGAAATACCCCTCTGCGGCCGCGGGGTGCAACCTTCCAGAGCGCGAATCGGACGCACGCTGGAGTCTGTTAGGGCAATCGGAGGGCTGCGCGCTGCAAGTGGACACCGAACGCCGCGAGCCCCACGATGCCGGTGTCATATTCGAGCGTGACTTCGTTGCCGACGTAGTCGTTCACGTCGTCTTCGTAGCCGGGCGTCGTTGCCGCTCGACGAGAGCATGCTTCCCCTATCGGCGTCATTTCTGACCGGCGTGCGCGAAGAGTGCGTTCAAATCGAGTTGCTGAA
This sequence comes from Deltaproteobacteria bacterium, assembly GCA_031407405.1. Taxonomy (GTDB): domain Bacteria; phylum Myxococcota_A; class Polyangia; order Polyangiales; family Polyangiaceae; genus SZUA-265. The sequence continues at coordinate 13,179 of JANOIG010000309.1, read as the reverse complement.
GCGTAGCCTTGTTGATGGGGCGTTTTGCATCCCAGAAAATTCGAGACGTCAGAAAGTCGAGCGCGAGCGGGGAGCGCAGCGCCGTGGCGGCCGCTCTGGCCTCCGCCTCGCGAGCGAACGGCAGAAAGTAACACGTGTCGTCCAACATGACTGGTTGCTCGGCGTCCGGGCCTACCAAGGTGAACGCGCAACGTTTGTATAAGCCGGAAATCGCCACCTTCCACGGCGCGAAGGAATACGGGCCGACGCCGAAGACCGCAAACTCCGGCTGCCTTCGGTAGATGGAGCTCTTGCGTGCAGCCAAGAGACCGCGATGTTTCGACAGGTAGGCCCAAGCATTCGGAGCGCGCTGCCTCAATGCCGACGTGTCTTCTCCCAACGCCCGTTGTGGAACAATCACCGCCCGCGAAGACTTCGTGATGCCCTTGGCGACATCGGAGCTCTTGAGCAACGGAAAGAGCACGTCGTGCTCAACCTCGACCTGCTCACCGAGCCCGTTTTTCCAGCCGCCAGCGTCACGCGCGAGCTCCATGATCCTCGCGCAGTCATGCTTCAAGCCCGAGCGCCACTCCGGATCACACGTCCCTGCCACATGAGCCGTCCGGGTCCGAGCCTCCACATTGGCAACCAGTGCCCCGCCCACGAGGGCCATCGTGGAGCTGGGGTGCTCGGCATCCAGCGACGCGTACACGGGCCACTCGCTACCGACGGCCGAGGCCGACCCGGTTTTGCAGACAAACAAGACCGCATCGACAGCGGCGTTGAAGTGCTGCATGGCATCGATTTTCCAGAGTCCGCCGACCGCTACTTTCCAAGCCTTGGCGGCTGTAAATTCAATCACCCGCCTCGCGACCGCCGTCTTGCACAGCACGGCGAGGGTCGCATCGCGCTGTTGCAGAGCCGCGAGGAGGCGCAGGATCATCCACTCCGACACATCGAAATTGCTCTTGCCGGTCAGCGCGTCATAGCCGCTCAGGCCCTTGAAGTTTTGCTTCACGGGCAGGTTCTTGGAACCAAGAGCACCCAGGATGGAGCTGGTGACCCAGGGTGGGTTGCCCGTCACGAGGATGGACCCGTGGAGCTTTGCGAGCTCTCGCTCCCAATCCACGGCGAAGAAGTCGGCCACGTTCACCTGGGCCCTGGCTTTGGGCAGCTGAGCGCGCGCGACCTCCGAGTACTTTTCATTGAGCTCATAGCCCACGAGCCGAGCTGACTTGAACTGGCGGGCAGCCGCGTAAAGGAATGACCCCTCGCCGCAGGTTGGCTCGAGCACCACCGCCGGGGGAGAACTCAAAAGGCGGGCAATGCGTCCGAGTGCGGCCTGAGCGAGCGCGATTGGCGTCTGCCAATCACCGAATTCCTGCTTGCTCACCCTGCGTCCCGAAGAGTCATGACGCCTTGACCGTTCCCATGGCCGAACGATGCGACCGTACTAGCGTCGCCGCTGTGGCGCTACACGCTCGACCCTTCGGAACCATTGTACTAGCCCCGCTTGCCATCAGACCCCGATCCGACGCTCGGCGACGATCCGAAACAGTCTGTCTCGGCGTTCCTCGGGCCACGTGTAAAGGGCGATGCGGTCGAGCGTGGCGTGCACCGAGCGCAGGTCGAGCGCGGCGGCCCACGCCAAGCCCGCCTGGCGATGGGTTTCGGTCGCGTTGCGCAACGGGCGAGCCAGGGTAACGTGAGCTTTGGGAGCGCGCTTCTCGCGGCGACCGAGCGCCGCTTCAGTCAGCGCGTCCCGCGTGGCCCCCATGTACCGTTCCGTCTCCTCGCGGCCCCCGGCCAAGAGAGCGGAGAGCGCCGAGTAGGCGCGACCGTGCCCCATGCGCGTGACCTCGCCGAGCGACACGTCGATGGGGCGCTGCGACGAGCTCACGAGCAGCTCGTCCAGCGCGTGGAGCGCGCGTTCGGCGGCCTGCTCACCACAGCCACCGAGGAACGTCAGCGTCAGGTGTACGTCGTCTGGATGAAAGCGCCGAAAGCGCGGCGGCAAGGGCGGCAACTCGGACACGAACCCGCCCGGGATGGGGAACGCGAAGAACCAGTTGGGTCGAGACATGGCCAGGGAACGGAAGCTACGCCAAAACCCCGCTAAAAAGCTGCAAAGCTGTGGAGTGGTGACATAAAATTGGACACACAGGGTAGCGCCATGAGTCCCCTTGGAGATCTCTGCCGGCTCGCGCTATCGTGTGACCATGAGCCACCCTCGGCAACGCTCCATTCAGGCTTTCTTGCTGTTTTCGGCCATGAGTTGGCTAGCCGCAAGTTGCGGCTTTCTCGAAGACGTGTTCATCGCCGACGGCGATGAAGAGCCTGCCCCGGCGCCGCCGGTGGTCGAGGATGACGCGCGGGGGCCGACGGGCAGGACAGCAAACCCGGGCATGGGGGGCTCGGCGATGGTCGGCGGCGCGGGGGCCAGCTCGACTCTGGCTGGCGGTGGGGGTATGGGCGGCGCGGGCATCGGTGCTGAGCCGCCAGCGGACTACGTATTCGTTTCACCGGGCAAGGTTCTCAACGATAACCCGCTCGCATGTGATGACACGGCCTGCCGTGAGCAAGGCGGCCGCTGCGACGAGGATACTTGCGTCATCGACTGTGACATCGAATCGGTCAACTGCATTCTGGAGGAGCTCGAGTGCCCGGATGGCGCCAACTGCCTGGTCAATTGCATCGACGAGGACTCCTGCACAAACCTGATCCGCTGTCCCAGCAACGGGGACTGCACCATCAATTGTGATGAGCTGGGGACTTGCACGGCACCGGTCGAGTGTGGGGATTCGGTCAATTGCGAAATCAACTGCCAGGCTGAAGAATCGTGTGTCGACGGCTTTTCCGTCCTGGGGCAGAGCGCGGCGCTGTCGGTCAACTGCAACGATGACTTCACCTGCACAGGTGGGGCGATCACGTGCGGTGACCAGGGCTGCCTGGTATCCTGTCTAGGTGAAGACAGCTGCGCGATGGACGTGAATCTGCAGGGGCGGCAGCTCGCGCAGCTCGATTGTAACGGCAACCAGTCGTGCTCGGGCACCGTGGACTGCTCGTTCGATGAAGGCTGTCAAGTCAACTGTCGAGGTGTGGACAGCTGCAACAATCCAATCACCTGTGGCACGGCGGGCCCCGCCAGCTCCTGCGCCGTCAATTGCGGGGCCCTTGGCTCGTGCGCATTCGGCATCGACTGCGACGCGACACGTTGCGAGCTCAGCTGTGACAACGGCGGTTGTCAGGGCAATGTCGCGTGCTCGGACGGCGTGAGCGAGTGCCAGATCAACTGCGATGACGACAGCTGCGGCGACGACGTCACGTGCTCCGCCACTGACAGCTGCAACATCATCTGCGACGGCAACAACTCGTGCCCGGTCAACGTCGAATGCGACTCGGAAGCTGGCGATTGCACGGTCGTGTGTTCGGGCGATAATGCCTGCAGCTCGGTCGAGTGCAGTGCTCAATCCGGCACCTGTGACATCGACTGCGTCGGTGATGGCGCCTGCCTCAACGGCACCGAGTGTTTGGCCGAGGACGAGGTCGGGGATTGTTCACTCGACCCGCAATAATCCGTGCGCTTTCGCGATGACCCGTGCGCTCGGTTAGGCGTAGTCGACTTCGCGCACACCTTTGTGGTCGCGGCGGTCCTCGGTCGCGCTCCGCAGTTGCTCGCGTAGGGCTTGGGCGTTGGCAACGGCGCGGACCACGATGGTGGGCTGCAGCGGGTCCGACGTGATCAAGACGATGTTGCCGAGGCCTACCACTCGCAGAAAAAACGGCTGCTCGAGGCGCGTGTCTTTCACTCGATACAGCTCGACGTCGTCCTCAGTGCGCGAGAACACACCGCTCTTGAGCAATAACCGTTGGTTCGAGAGGGAGTACTCGGTGCAGCGCACGACGAGGTAATGCCAGAAGGCGACGGGCAGCCACAGGCCGAGCGTCAGGACCGAAGCGGTCCAATGCAAGACGTTGACCCACTGACTCGGCCTGGCTTCCCAGATTTTGGCTTCGCTCATCGCTGCACCTCTATGTGACTCTATCTCTCAACGGTGGCGCAGCCTCGCTCCTAAACGACGGACACGCAATCGGTCGCCTGCCGGAGGGCTCCGGGTTGGAGTCCAATTTTGCACCGGACTCTCGCTATTAACGTGCTGGATCTGCGGGACAAAATGCCTCAATTGCGCGCCGGGCGAGCGTGACCCATGTCCTGGGCAGGACACTGGAGGTGCCCAATGACTCACAAGGAAAAACAGCCGTTCAGGCGCCGGGATGCCGCAGGCCACATCGACCCACAATACGCGCGGGAGCTTTTGGAAAAGGCACGCGAGACGCGCAACGAGGACGACACGCCGGGAGCTGGAAGGGCCTTCCTGAGCCGAGCCAGGAGCTCTGACTCGCTCGCCGAGGAAATGGGTGAAGCCTTCATTACGGCAGCCACGTCCGGCGAGGAAAGCGAGCCTGACCGCCACCACGAGGTGACAGAGGAGGAATGGGGCGGGCCCTACGTCATCACTGGAGCCGAAGAGGAGTTTGCCGACGGCACGGATGAATCGAACATCGCCGAAGCGACGCGCGAGCCCCTGCCAAAGACGTCACGAGCTGATCCGTGATCCGCACCGTGCCTGACGGTGACTAACACCAGCGGACCCGCACGCGGTAGGTGAGCGTTGTCTTACCGCGCTTGGGGACGGCCACATCGAAGTGGAAGGTGCTCGCGTCGTCCTTGATGGCGGGGTGGCTCGAGTCGACGATCTTCCAGTCGCCGCCCGCCGGCTCTCGGACTTCGACCTGCGTGTCTTCGTCCTTGTGGTTCCTAATTTCGACGGCCCAGGTGCTCTCCGAGCCGCAGTTGCCGAGCGCGGACCAGTTCGTCTGCTTGCGATCGGCGACCACGTCGAAAGCTTCACCGGCCTTGATGCGCACCTCTTCGTCGCGCGGCGTGTGGTCGATGGCGTCTTCACCCACGAACTGCTTGGCACCGCTCTTGTCGGCCTTGTAAACGCGCAGCGTGCCTTTGGGCAGCGGCATACCGAGGCGGTTCTTGGCGGTGTTCTGAAAGTTCAAATAAACGCTGACCTTCTGGTTTTTGATCAGCTCACCGTACTGGCCTTGAAACCAGTATTGCTGGCCGAAGAAGATCAGCTTCTTCTGAATGCCGACGCCGCTCGCTTCCAATAAGGCCACCTGCTTCTGCTCTTGGTCGAGCACGTCCGTCGGGCGCTCGAGCGTATACAGGTGGTACTCGAGCAGCCCTTCTTCCCGAAAAGACGCGTCGGTAGGACCTTGCGCCGCCATGGTCTTCATGCGCCGCATGTCTTGTTGCTGCTCGACCCTGTGCACGTCTCCAGCCACTAGCTTGAGCGCTGCGCCGCGGTAGCTGGTGCCCGAGTTGTTGACGAGCGTGACCCAACCGACGAGGCTGGCTTGGGTTTCCTTCTCGTCGAGCACGAGCACGTAGTCCGCGCTCCAGGACAAGGCTTGCGCCAGGTACGACACCTCGATGGTCTGTGCGGCAGCGCGGTTTTCCACCAGCCAAACCAAGGTGGGCTTGGCGATCAGGTTCGGCGGCAGCTCCGTGAATGCCAGACGCCCGGGGTAGTTGAAGGTGATCTCCTGGCCAATCTGCAGGATCGGTCCATTGGCCACGGACAAGAGCTTGGCATCGACCACGTCTTCCTTGCCGATGGCTTCGTGGTAGCGGTAGGCCCGCACGTTACGCCCCACGTACTTGGCCAGCAACGTCTCGGGGGTCAGCAGGTCATAGCGGTAGTTCTGCTCGAGCACGCGCAAGCCGCCGGTGTTGCCGAGCGCCTTGACCGCCACTGTTTCGGGCTGAATGGTCGAGGCCACGTCGCGGAACTCGAGCGCCACCTGCCCCGTGGGTAGCCCGGCGAGCTCGCGCACCTCGCGCACCAGGCCAAAATCTGCGTTGTAGACGGTGATGCTGACCGCCTTGCGGTCGGTGGCTTCGGACACTCGCGTGGCGGGCGGCGCCGCAGCGGCGGGGAGCGTGCCCACCCCACCGAGGCCGAGCAGCCCCAGCACCGTCATGAATCCCCGAGCCCGGATCAGCGCTTTCGATTTCATAGTCGTTCCTTCAATCCACCCGAGCTAGAGCCTGCGGCGCTCAGCACCAGCGCACCCTCACCCGATACGTCAGTTTTGTGGCACCGCGAGCCGGCACCTCCAGCACGAAGGCGAAGGTGTGGGCGTCGCGCTTGTCCGCGGGGTGGCTCGATTTGGTGACTTGCCACTCCCCATCCGCCGGCTCGACCACTTCCACGCGCGCGGCCGCGTCCTTGTGGTTTCGCACTTCGACCTCCCAGTCGCTCTCAGCCTGGCACTTGCCGAGCGACTGCCAGTTGACCTGGCGCCGGTCGGCGACCACGTCAAAGGCCTCGCCCAGCTTGATTTCGATCTTTTCGTCACGCGGCGTGTGGTCGATGGCATCCTCTCCGACAAACTGCTGCGACCCGGACGAGTCGGCCTTGTACACCCGCACGATGCCCTGCGGCAGCGGCAGGCCCAGCCCGCGCGCCTCGCTGTTGTCGATGACCAGAAACGCCGACACTTTCTGGTTTTTGATCACCTCGCCCCAGCGGCCTCGGAACGCGTAGTCCAGGCCGCGGAACACCAGCTTCTTCTCGAGGGTAATATCGTGAGCCTCGAGCAAGCTGACCTGCTTCTGTTCCTTGTCCAACAGATCCGTGGGGCGTTCCAGGCCGTACAAATGGTACTCGAACAGCGCCTCTTGCCGGAAGTTGGCTTGTGGCGCTGACTCCTCCGCCGAGTCCATCTCGACCATGGGCGCCGGGGGTGGGGCTGGCGCCAGGCGTTGCACGTCTCCGGCGACGAGGTTGAGGCTGGCCGCCATGAAGCTCGTCCCGCTCTGGTTGTCGAGCGTGACCCAGCCGCTGAAGTCGCCGTGGTGGTCGTCGGCAGTGAGCACCAGCACGTAGTCCGCGCGCCAGGAGAGGTTTTGAGTCAGATAGGTGACTTCGACTTTTTGCTGCTCTTTCGTGCTGTCCAGTAGCCAGACCAAGGTGGGTTTGGAGAGCAGGTTCGGGGGTAGCTCCGGGAAGATGAAGCGCTCGAACGGGCCCGTCACGATTTCACCGTCGACGCGCAAGACCGGGCCGTTCTGCACCGAAAGCAGCTCCGCGTCTTTCACTTCGTCAGTGCCGAGCTTGGGGTTGTAACGCGCCACCTTCACGCTCTGGCCCACGTATTTCTCGAGCAGCTTGTCGGGTGTGAGCAGGTCGTAGCGATAGTTCTGCTCGAGCACGACCAACGCCTCCGGTGCGTCGAGCGAGCGAATGTGCACGGTGGCCGGTTGGATGTGAGCCGACACGTCCTCATACGCGAGAGACACGCGGCCTACTCCGAGCTTGATGTTGCGCTCTTCCTTCACGAGCGCGAAGTTGGCGTTGTAGACCGTGACCGCCACGCGCTCGCGCTCCGCCGCCGCGGAGCGTTGCGTGCTGGCAGTGACCCTATCGGCGGGGGCTGGAGGCGGCGCGGGCGAGGCGGCGCAGCCCAGGCCGCCCAGTTGTACCCCGCTCGCGAGCAGAGCCAGAGGCCGAAGGAACCTTCTTATCGAACCCTTACTCGCTGACATGCACCTGCTAAACGCTCCGGACCGGGCAACCTTACAGTGACTCAGCGCGCAGCGCTCCCCGCGTTCCCGTCGCACCACGCTATCAGGCCATTAGGCCTGTGGAGTAAGGGGACGAGGACCACATCCGAAGAAACCCTGCGCCACGTGAGGAGTAAGGTAAAAAGCCGGGGTGACTGAACCCATTGCTTCAGGTCAGGCCGCTCCCGAGCCACGCCCGCGCGGGCGAACCATTTTCGGCATTCAGCCTCTGAAGTGGGTGTTCGCGCTCGAGTACGTGATGCAGGGCATCGCCAATCCATTTCAAGGCATCACCTACCAGCCCTTCTTCCGCCACTTCCGTATCGACTACGGGCTGAGCGAGGCGGCCACGCAGGGCCTGTTTGCCAAATCGTACTTGGCCTGGAGCTTCAAGCCGCTGCTCGGGTTCTTGATCGATGCCTATGGGCGCACCCGTACCATCCTGATCGTTTCATTGGCAGCCGCCGCTCTGGGTTACCTGTTGGCCCCCGTGGTCGACACGGGCCCGATGATCTTCTTTGGGTTCATGTTTGCCGTTTCGGTCGTGATGGCCGTCACCGACGTGGCCGTGGACCGCGCAACGGTGATCGCCGGCCACGAAGAGGCAGCGGCCAAAGGCCAATCGAAGGCCACCGCGGTAGGCCTCAACCAAGCCATCTGCTGGACCGCAATTTACGGGACCTCGATCGTAGCGGCGGTGCTCGGCGGCTACGTGGCGGACCACGTGCGCGTCCATTTGTTGCTGGTCGCGCTGGCTCTCGTGCCGCTCGTGCTGCTTGGCGTCGTGCTGCTCTTGCCGAAGGACCGCACCCCATCGATCCCGGTCACGCGCTCCATCGTCCAGTTCTGGCGCGGCTTGAACTCCGGGCCGATCCTCGCGGTGATGTTGTTTTACTTCATCTTCCACTTCCAGCCGATGATGGGCGCGCTCTGGAACAACTACTTGATCGAGACCTTGAAGTTCAGCCAAACCGAAGTGGGTATGAGCGACGGGGCGAGTTACACAGGGTATTTCATCGGCGTGCTCTTGTTCGCGTGGAAAGGTGTGAAGCTTCAGGACCGGTGGGGCCTGCGCAAGACGTTCAGAATTTACATCCTGGCCAGCATCGTGCTCGGATTGACCCAATATGTGATGGTGGACCCGTGGTTTACGACTGTTGCGCGCGGGCTGCACGGCGTGGCTCCATTCCTGGACGAGCAGACAATGCGCCTGATCTATCTCTCGACGTACAACGCCCTACAGTCCGTGGCGCTGTCGCTGATCCGCATGAGCACCTTCAGCCTCGTGGGCGCCGTCATCCCGGTGGCCGCCGCCGGCAGCCTGTTTGCGGGTTTCATGTCGGTGGCCAACCTGGCCTACTCGTTCGCGTTCTCGAGCGGGGCCTGGCTGTATGAGCACGGCATGCAATATTCGCCCCTGCGCACGCTGCAAGCCGCGGTCTTCGACATCCCTGGCAGCTCCGGGGACGAGCTTTCGGTGCAGATGTTGATCTTGGTCAACTCGGCCGCCTTCGTCCTGAGCTTCGTGTGCGTGCATTTGCTGCCCGACCGGCGCGGTACGGTCGAGACCGAGGCGACGGAAGAGAAACACCCCGGGCCCGAGCGCTGGAACGTGCTCGACCCCCGCTTCCTTCGGGGCTTCAATGGCGTGGCCATCGCGGGCGGCGTCGCGTTCTTGCTGGTCGCCACGTTGGCCTGGGGGCTCGACTGGGTGTCGGCCACGTTGATGAGCTTTTTCGGCGTCACCATGCTCCGCAAGTGGACGCTCGACGCGCTGCTGCGGCGCCATGTGGCCCACGCCTGACGGCTCTAGAATATGACTTTCAATCGCCCGTAAACAATTGGGCCAGCAGCAGCACCGAAACGACTCGTTGCAGGGGCTCACACTCGAGGCTGGGGTCGGCAGCGACCTGAAACCCGCGCTCGCCAACACCCCAATGCCCCCCGTCGAGCTTGGCATACAACACCAGGGTTTCGTCGCGGCGCACTGACCGCTCCGTCTCACTGAGCGCCACCGTCACGTACTCTGCGTCACCCCAGCGGACGCGGAGCGTCGCGTCGTCGCGCTGGACAGCTCCCATCGGCGCCCCGTTGAACAGCAGCTCCCCCTGGCCCGCTCGAGACCTCACGCGCTCTGGGTCGACAGTGACGTCTCCGAGCATGGGCACTCTCTCTTCGGTTGGGCCGTCGCCGGCCAACTCGACCACGGTACGCTCGCCTGTGCCTTGCACCTCGACGCGCGGCCCGGGAGGCGCCTCGATACGATAAACAAAGCGCGAAGGGTATCGCCACACCAAGAGCTCGCCTTCTGCGCTGGCTGGCCCAGACGGGAGCTCCTCGAGCTCGCCCCCGACCTGGAATGCGAAACGGCACGTTCCCACCCGCCCCGTCTCCGCGTCGGCGACCGGCGTAAACTCCGCTCGCCGCTTGGGCTTCTCCGTCGACAAGCTCTGGTGATCCACCAGCAACGAGTACCGGTGAGCATCCTGCGCTAGCTCCGGAGGCGCCACGAAAGAGGAGCTAAACAAGGATCCACACCCCAATTGCAGCAGCCCCGCCAGGAGTAGCGCCCCTGCAACCATCACTCTGACCCCACCTTCGGACGCGCCATCGGGGGCGCTGCTTTTGTCAAACGTTCTGCCCATGCGCGCTGTCTCCCATGAGGGCGCCGAAGAGTCACGCCTCGCCTGAAAGGAGCGCCAACCAGCACTACGCCAGCTCGCATCCACTCGACGTGTCGCCGGGCACCGACGATGGCGCGTTGACCCGGGGGGGCTGCCCAACCGCGGCCCGCGTGCACCAGTTCCACAAGTCCCTCGGCCACTCTGGCCCCGGCCAATAGGCGCCGCTGTGGAAAGGGTCGTGCTCTGCACGATAATTTAGAGTTGGGTACACTGTCGCGGCACCGCGAGCTCATGCGCGCGATTCGTGCAGCTCTAGTCTCAGCACCTTCGTATACTGACGAAAGTCTTTGTCGGTCGTATAGATGGCGAGGTCACGGCGCAGAGCCGCTGAGCAGATCAGAAAGTCCGTATTTGATCCTTGGATGCCCCGCTCGCGGCATCGGTTGAACGCAGTTGCCGCTTCCTCGTAGTCGGTCGGTTCCAAGTCCAGATCGGGAAACGCTCGAAGGTGGTCGCGCAGCAGCTCGAACTGCGAGCTCACCTTGATTCCCGACAGGATCTCTTGCCGAATGGGCCCCATCATCACGACTCGACCCTCGCGGATCAGCTCGGCGAGCTCCTTTAGCGTGCTGTCCACACGCTTGGCGCGCCGCAGGGCGAGCGACCAGACCGAAGTATCGACCAGAACGTTCACGATCGACGCCGCTGCTTTTTGTAATCGTACGACGCGTCGAGCTCTATGGTTCCAAACAGGTCCACGACCTTCGCCTGCTGTCGCCGCTGGATGTATTCGCGAAGCGCCTCGTTGACGGTATCCTTCTTTGTCCGGTGCCCGCCGATTTTCTGAGCCTCAGTCAACAGCTCGTCGTCGATCGCCAGATTGGTGGGCATGCGTGATAGTTTACACAACAGGATGTGTGGCGCAACCCGACGGGCTTCGTGGCCATCGTAGCGGACCTCGGGTACCGGCCGCTCGTCCTACCCAGCTCCGACGCTGGCGGGAAAAAACACGTGCGCTTGTCGATCCGGACGCGCCTGGTTCGTCGCACGGTTAGACGGTTGGAACAAACCCCGTCAACACAGGAGAAATACCCATGCGAGTGATGGTAATTGTCAAAGCGACCAAGAATTCAGAGGCCGGTGCGCTGCCCAGCGAGCAGCTGCTGACGGACATGGGCAAGTACAACGAGCAGCTGGTGAAGGCCGGCGTGATGCTCGCGGGCGAGGGCCTGCACCCGAGCTCGAAAGGTAAGCGCGTCCAATTCGGCGCGGGCAAGCGCACCGTCGTTGACGGACCCTTCAGTGAGACCAAAGAGCTCATCGCCGGTTTCTGGCTTTGGCAGGTGAAATCAATCGAAGAGGCCGTGGAATGGGTGCGACGCTGCCCGGATCCAATGCCCGGTGAACAATCAGAGATCGAGATCCGCCCGGTGCTCGACTCCGCGGATTTCGCCGAGAGCGACCCGACAGGCAAGTTCCGAGAACAAGAGGAAGAGCTGCGTAAGACCCTGGAAGCGCGTCGCACGTAACGAGCGAGGTCACTCGACGAGACGGTTGGCGCAGTGTTTCCGCGTCGAGGCCTGCGCCGCTACCAGCTCGCTTCCACTTTCGTACCGAACAACTCCGCGTCCAACTTTCGGAGCGCATCCATACCTGGGGTCCGGCGCTTTCGCCGCCAGCTCGTTCCAAGCGACTCGATGCAAGTGCGCCGGGCGTCATGCCCCAGCATATACGCCTGGCGCAACAACACGAGTAGATCCATTCCCGCCAGCTCTCGCTCGGGGAGCTCGTTTTCGCTGCGGTATCCCTGGATGAAATCCTGCCACGTCTGTTCGGAAGCCCCAACCAGCCGTTGCGTCCAGCGGAATACAGCGAGGTCGTAGGCCAAGATCCCGACGCCACACTGCTCGAAGTCATACAGCGCAATGTGCCCGTCCGCCTGCCTCACTGCGTTTGAAAAGTTCAAGTCGCCGTGACAGAGCCCCTCACGAAACGACGCCAGCCCCACGTGTTCAGCGCGTGCCAACACGCGCTCGCGCAAGCCCTCCAAATAGCGGCGATGCTCGTTCTCCTCGCTCAGCTGAGAAAACATCGCATCGAACGTGTTCGCCATCAAGGCCTGAAATGTCAGCTCGCGTCGGCGTTGCGCCAAAACGCAGTCCTCGAGCGCCCTGTGCATTCGTCCCACTAGCTCGCCAAAGTTGCCGGCATCCCGGCTTGGGACCAGCCCTTCGCCTTCCAGGAACTCGTACACCAGCAGCTGACGCTCCCCCTCCGGAGCTTGTACCACCGTTATCCATCCGCCGCCCCTGCGCTCGACCGGAGCCGCCACGCTGATCCCCCGTGCTTTCAGGTGCCTCAACACCGCCACCTCCCCTGCCACTTCCTCTCGGGTCCACCAGCGGGCGTTGAACAGCCGAGCAATCTGCCGTTCCCCAAGGTCGGACACCAGGTACGTCGCATCCAGGTGGCGCTGAAGCAGCTCACACGTTGCTGATGCAGCAATGTCATAGGCCTCCCTCATCACCTCCATCAGCGCCGACGGTGCCACCGTCGAATCCACGCACAGCAGGGTTTTCGTCACCGCGTCAGCATACGCCTCCCGCTGTTCGCTGCCAGCCACTGGCAGCGGCTTTTCCTCTAGCGAGGTCTTGCTCGACGTCAACTCTCGTACCACTCTGGATTGAGCACGGTGACGGACCATCCTGCACCGGGAACCGCAAAACCATGACTTTAGTGACCTACCGAGAGCTTCAGCAGCATGAAGCCGAGCTGCTGAGAGATATCGATAGGTCGGAGCGGATCGACGGCACCTATCGGAGAGTAAATGGCACTCTCCAGCTCGAGCAGACGACACAGGTGGTTTCTCGGTGGCACGAGTCGGAGCTTGCCGCTTACGTGTCGAGGTTGCGGGGCGTCATTGCCGCAGGGGGG
>JANOIG010000028.1:0-91095 GCA_031407405.1 Deltaproteobacteria bacterium | reverse complement strand
TATCATCATCTCCCGCCCCGACAAAGTCGAGGCGGGGCAAGCCATTCCGACGGCCGTCTTCGGCTCTTACCTCTGGAGCCTGGATGAATCCCGGGCAGAGCTGATCGAGGAGCCCTACAACGACGGCAGGCCCTTCAAAGACACGATTCTCGAGTACGTCACGGACGAGAAGAAGGCGCGCGAAAAGCTGGGCGCGAGCTTTGACCCCAACGCCCGCGACGGCGTGATCGCGGCGTCCCAGGTCGTCCTCGAGGGGCCACTGGCCAACAACCGCCTGACGCGTCACTACGCGGTGCCGGGCAGCGACCGCTGCGTTCAGTGCCACATGGGCAGCAGCAACGGCAGCTTCATCCTCGGTTTCACCCCCTTCCATGCCGACCGGCGTTCGTACGGGCAAGGGGGCACGTTTGACGAGCCGCCCTCGCCCGAGGTCGACTATGGCGCGCATGAGCTGAACCAGCTCGAGCGCTTCAACAGCTACGGCATCGTCAAAGGTATCACTCCCGGCCAGGTCAAGCTGGAAGCGCCGCAAGACCCTTATCCGCCGCAGGCTGATGAAGCAGGTAGCACGCTCGCGCGCACTTTTCGGACTCGGGAGGAGCTCGTGGCGCAAGGTTATATGATGGGCAACTGCGCCTTCTGCCACAACCCGCGCGGCTTCCCCACGGTCGAGAACCCGGTGCTCAAGGACAAGCTGAATTTCTTCCCTCACGAGGGCGGCGGCATCTTCCAGTTCCCGCTCGAGCGCAGCAGCCCTCGGACGTTTCGCACGACCGAGGGTAACATCGAATTTCCGTATATCACCCCGTCTCGCGTCGAGCGCACGGGTCCTAATATCGCGGACCACGCGGTAAACGTGTATCCGAGCTTAGGAGGGAGCAGTAACGCCGAGGACATTGCGCTCGTCTACATCCAGGCGCCGTGGCGTAGCTTGATCTACCGCAACGTGAGCACACCCTTCACGTATGCGAATGACAACGCGCTGCATCCGCACATGCCGCTGAATGTGCCCGGCTTCGACTGCCGGGTCCCACAAATCATGGCGGAATGGATGCTGAGCATCCCCGCACGTTTGAAACCCGGAGCTATCGATAGGGGGGAAGAGATACTGGCGCAGCCCTGGGAGGAAGTGTTCCCGGCAGATCCGGCGTACGCTTCGGCGCGAGCAGCAGCGGCGAAACGCTTGGAGTCGTACGGAGAACCGGAGATTGTACGAACGGGGGTTCAGGGTGATACCAGAGTCGGTGCCTTGTCGCGCTTCCACTATTGCCCCGATCAGTCAGACATCCTCGCTCCGGAAATGATCCGGGCGGTCAACCCCACGCTGCAACCTGACAACGCCCCGATCTTTCTTGCTTATGATCACCCGGTGTTTCTCGATCCAATCGCGAGCAACCAAGGTTTTCCCTGGGACGACATCGAGCCCGATCGGCCGCATTGGCTCGACCGCGACGTGAGTAGCCCGCAGGAGGAAAAATACGTGCCGCGCCGCAGCGACTGGCAAGAGGCTCTGGGCGATCTGACTCTGTTTTTGCCTCCACAGTGTCCACCTGTCGGTGTGGCTCCCCCGGGCTGCATCCCCGACCTCACGTTGAATCCGTCAGCGGAGAGTACCGTGCGCACCCTTTTCCAACCCGTGCTCGACCAAGCCCAGCGCGTCTTCGATCTCCAAAAAGACTTGGTCATTTCCGACGAGCTAAGAGATTTTGCGTTGCGACCCTTTCCCTTCGGAGCCTGGGCCACCGGCAACCCTACCGCTGCCGGCGAGCAGGCGCGTTGCGAGCGCGCTGTCGCTGCCTCGCGCAAGGCCAAGTCGTTCACAGGCAACAGCGCGCCGCTTTGGTTTTCCCGAAAGCCACCCGACCCAGAGGCTCTGATCTATGCCCCCACCCCGGGTGAGATCATGTTCACCCAGATCTGCAGCAACTGTCACGGCAGCCGCGCGGATTCACAAAGCCTGCTGGCGAACACCATCCTCGAGATGACGGGCGGTCGCACGCGTGTGGCCAACCTGCGGGATGGGCTCTTCGGAGAAGGTGGGCGGCGCCGGGCCGACGCCGAACCCGAGGTGAGATTTGCCAGCGACGACGAGGCCGGGAGGTACGTGGTCTGGATGGGTCTGGGAGGGACCACCGCGGTGATCCCCAGCGCGGTGCTGAACCGCGTCGGCAACACGCGGCCGCTGGGAGTGAAACGTCCGGCGGTGCCGCTCATACAGGCCACGCCAAACATGCTCTCCAACGCCGTTGGGTTTTGTGAGCACGCTATCGGCAGGGGCATCGAGTTTGATGTAACTGCCGGCAAGGGAATCGCAAAGTTCCACGAGGGCGCTCGTTCGTCCCTGGTCAACGAGAACGGCGACGCGGAGCTGTGGATGCGCCTGTGTGCGCTCGACAATCCCGGTCCGATCCGCGCGGTGACCGTCAAGGTCGAACCCACTGGTGGCGTCAGTTTCAAAATTGGTGATGCCTATTGGGGGAGAGACGATGACGGCAGCAGCATCGTGCCCGCCGATATCGTGCTCGGAACGGAACGCGGCACTGCCGAGCGAGGGTTGCAGCTGACCAACCTGTTCCCGTGGTGCTTCCGCATACAGAGCGAGGACGACCAGGTCAAAGCCCAGGAAAAGTGGGGGGAGGGTGAGCTGCCAGTCTGTCCGCCCGAGCTGTTCGTCAATGTTGCGGGTGAACAGGTCCAGAATGCCTTTGTGGGAACGCAACTGACCGAAGCTGGCAGGCGCTGGGCCACCCGGGGAGCCATGAACGTTGGCCTCTCGGTATTTCTCTATCTCGACGCCAAGAGTAGAAAAGACCAATCGCTCCCTGCCTTCGATGCCTGCGCTGTACCGGAGACCGTGAACTGAGCCTTCCTCCGAGGCCACAGTAGCGTTACAAATCGGTGTCTTTCTCCGCTCGAGTTGATCTGATGAAACAGGCTGCGCTAGACCGGCCGCGTATGCGGCAGCGAAATGTAGGGCGTTCGTGTTGGGTGGGGCTGGCTGCGGCCGCGCTAATGGGCGGCTGCGGTGATCTGGACAGTGTGGAGGACAGAACCCAGGCGCTGCGGCCGGGCGGCGCGGAATGCGACGCCGGCACGGGAGACTCCGGCGCGGTGTGCGACGCTGGAAGTGCGGTCTGCGGGGACATGCGGGTCACGCCCAGCGCTGGCGAAGAGTGTGAGCCCCCCGGCAGCCCCGGCTGTGATTCGACGTGTCGCCGCACCCTGCGGGAGTGCGGCAATCAAATCCTGGACGAAGGTGAAGAGTGTGACGACGGCAACACCCTGAGCGGTGACGGCTGCAGTGACCGCTGCCTGGGTGAAGCGTGTGGCAATGGCCGAGTCGACGTGGCCGAGCAGTGTGAGCCGCCCAACACCGCTACATGTGACACAGCATGCCAGATGATCGCCAGGGCATTGCAGTGCGGCAATGGAACGCTCGACCCCGAAGAGGAGTGCGAGGTCAGCACCGCCGCCGCCAGCGACCGCTGTAACGCCAGCTGCCAGACGGAGGTCTGTGGCAACGACCGCGTGGATTCGACCGAGACGTGTGAACCGCCGGGAACGGCCAGTTGCGACGCAAACTGCCGAGTGCAACTGATCACGCCCCCCCCGACCGCCGTGTGTGGGGATAACATTCGCGAGGCGCCCGAGGAATGTGACGACGGCAATACGGTGAACACTGACCTCTGCAGCAGAACGTGCTTGGCCAAGGTGTGCGGCAACGGTCGCCGGGACTACGGCGAAACCTGCGAGCCGCCGAACGCACGAGACTGCAGCCCTGACTGTGTCAAACTCTTTTGCGGGGATGGCGTCATCACCGCCGCCTTGGGTGAAGAGTGTGACTTTGACATGTTGCCGGCCGCCGTCCAACCCGTGTCCGCTAGCCGCTGCAGCGCCGCCTGCCTGATCGAAGAGTGCGGTAACGGCCGTATCGACACCGCGCGCGGGGAGGAGTGCGAACCCCCGAACACATCGATCTGCGACGCCGATTGTACAACCATCGGGGGCCCTCCCCTCTGCGGGGACGGCACGGCACAAGCGCCGGAAGAATGCGACGACGGCAACCGAGTCAGCGGCGACAAATGTGATTCGAGCTGCCGCAATGAAGTCTGCGGCAACGGCATCGTAGACGTGGGTGAGCAATGCGACGGTCCACCGGGCTCGCAAACTTGCGATGCCGCGTGCAAAATCAGAGTCTCGAGCTGCGGAAACAGCTTCATCGACGTGCTGGAGCAATGCGACGACGGTAACGTCACGCCCGGCGACGGCTGCAACGCCACCTGCCGGGCGGAGGTCTGCGGCAACGGGACCCAGGACTTCCCCGGTGAATGCGAGCCGCGCAATACCGACATTTGCAGCCCGACGTGCCGGCCCATCATCCCCGTGTGCGGCGACGGAAAAGTCGAAGGCCGCGAAGAATGCGAAGACGGCCGTAACCCCCCGGTCAGCGGCGACGGCTGCAGCGCCTCCTGCATCAGAGAAGTCTGCGGCAACGGCATCCAAGACGTGGGTGAGCAATGTGAGCCACCTGGAGTGAACCGCTGCGGCGTAAATTGCAGACTGATTCCGTAGGCCCCCTCCAGGGCGCCTGCCTAGCAACCAAAGATCCCGGCCTCGACCATACCCAGCCCGCCGATCGCCGCGACTGCCGTCACATCCGGGCGTCTTCGCAGTCGGGCCCGTCCCAGGGCAGCGTTGCAATGACGGTATTGCCTTGACTCACCTCGAGCACTTGGCGCTCGAGATCCATCTCGAACTTGATGACGTCGAGCAGAACGGGCAAACCCCTAAACGAGAAAGTCGGGTTCTCGTTGGCCGGGGTAAAATCACTCTGCGATTCATCGTCCAGATCGGTACTCAGGCTCGCGCTGGAAAACGTCCAGCCGCTGCTGAAAAACCAACTCTTGGCGCGTTGAGTGTAGAAGGCATTATCGTTGGTTTGGGAAATGAGCTCACAGCTCACGTAACCTTGCACGTCTCCGAGAGCCAACGGGCTAGCTTGGGCTGCGCCGGCAGGACCCGGTGGCCCTGGCTCGCCCGGCGCTCCGGGCTCCCCCGCCGGCCCGCGTTCTGTGCTCGGCTTGCCGTTGCAGACGATGTGCTCCTCATCCCCTTCGCTGAAGACGGTACCGCCGAGGCCATCGCACTCGGTGGAGTTGGCCACCCGCAGCCGCAGCGGGTCATCGCCGCAGCCGAAAGCCGCAAGCGCGGCTAGGAGAATACATCGCTTCGTCATCGCTTCTACCTTTCCTTGCGCGACGCCTGCCCTCGCCAGGCGCGGCACGCTCCTACCACGGGCGAGATACTTCTCGGCACCTCGCGCGGGCCAGCCACGTGATTTCACATGAATGACGCGTCCCTGTATCGCAATCCACACCGTATTTCCCGGGTACGATCAGAGACGCATGATCTAATAGCGGCTGGCCCTCAGCCGGGCGGCAAGCTCTTCCGAAGTGCTGATGCGCCCGCGCCGTTGCATCGGACCGCCTTCACCTGCGGGGTCGGGCGCGCCTTCGCCTGCAGGGTCGGGCGTAGAGGGTCGGGCCATGCGCGGTGGGCTCTCCGCCTCACGTGCGAGCGGAACGTCCGCCCCGCCCTCCCCTTCATGTGGTGTTTTGGGTTTGGAGAAGAGCAGCGCTTGGCACAACAGCTCGTCGCTCAACAGCCACACTGCGGGCATGGCCTTGCGCGAGTTGAATCCAATATGCGCGACGCGGAGCTCCCCAATCGTATCGCCGATACGGCACTCACGCCCCGCCGGGTCGCTGGGGCTGCTCAGGTTGGCGAGCGACCAGGAGTCGTCGTAACTTTCGGACACGATATTGAGGGTAATGCCCTCGCATTCTCTTGCGCCGAGAGGATCACTCAAATCCACCTCTTTCGGTTTTTCAGGGACGGCGACCACAATCGGATTCCTATCCAGCGGCCCCGTCAACGAGTCGAAGGGATTCCTGGACAGGATGGGATCGCCGCGGTTCGCAACGGCCGCTACAAGGCGTGGTGGCGACGGCTGAACCGCTTCAATTGCAACGGTAGGCTCGGGCTTGCGAAAGAACATTCGCGCGGCGACCAGCTGGGTGACTCCGCTGGCTTGAAAGTAAGCTGCGGCGCCTAGCAAGCCAGCCACCAGGATACCGAACGAGCGCTTTGCGAGGGCATCGACGTTCATCGCTCGAACGGGGGTATAAGCGAAAATCTTCAAACGCGCCCTCGAATCCCGCCAGACGTGCTGGTCGGCGGGAGGCGCATGAGATGAAACAACCCCAAAACGGGTCACACAAAACGGCGACGCCGGCGGGATTTCCGTCGGCGTCGCGTCAGCCGCTCACGCGGCTACTTGTTCAGCTCGAGCTCGAAGCAGGTTGCAACGATCTCATCATGGGTCGATAGCGCACTCGGTGGCGCAGTTGTTGCGCTGGCAGTTGACGATCTGGAAGGCATCACCATAGCCGTATTCCGTGTCGTTCTGCCGCCCCAGGATGCATTGCGGCTCGTTGGCGGAGCCGATGCAACCCGACTGCGTCCGAATCACTTCCTTGCACACGCCGTTGCTGGTGCCGCCGAGGCAAGCGCCAAGGTCGGCCGTGCCGCAGTAACAAACCGAGCTGCTCTGGATGGCGCAACTGGGCTCGGTTGTGGGGTCGGGCAAACCATTCCAGCTGACGTGGACGCAAGCTTCGACGGCTCGGCAAGCGCCTGGGGGGCTAGCCGCCACGTTGTCACTGCCGTCATCGCAGTTGAGGATCTGGTCTGCGCATTGTGCCTCGGTGCACGCCACGCAAGCGGCGGTGGGGCCAGGCCCTGCAACCGTAACGAAACCCGTGCACGTCGTGTTGCACGCCGAATTCGCTGGCGGACTGGTGCCAAGGCTGGTGCCGTCGCACACCTCGTCCACACCGCTGAACCCGACGTTTTCGATGACGTTGTTACCGCACACCGACAACGGCTGAACAACGGGAGGAATGATCGTCAAGCAGTTCATGCTGCAGGTGCTGCCTGCGGCCGTGCCGGCGGGGAGCGTAGTGCCGTCACACGCCTCGTCCGGACCGGTGAACCCGACGTTCTCGATGACGCCGTTACCGCACACCGAGCTGGGGCCCGTCGGACCCGTTGGACCGGTGGTCCCTGTCGACCCGGCGCCCGCTGGACCGGTGGGCCCTGTCGGACCGGTTGGCCCTGTTGCACCATTGCAAACGATCTGCACGTTTTCGATTTCGTTGGAGTCGAGCGTACCATCGCCATCGTCGTCCTGGCCTTGGCTGACGACCACGCCCCCGGTGGGGCATTGCGCGGCGCTAGCGGCGCTCACCGCGACGGCAGCTCCATTGCTACCCTTGGGACCGGTTGGCCCCGTGGGACCGGGAACACCTGAGCCTGAACCGCCCGAGCCAGAGCCCGCCGGACCCGTCGCGCCAGTTGGACCCGTCGCGCCCGTCAGACCTACGGGACCCGTCGCGCCTGTGGGGCCCGTTGGACCCGCTGTACCCGAGCCCGAGCCTGCCGGACCCGTTGGACCAGTGGCGCCGGTGGGACCCGTCGCGCCATTCGTCCCTGCGGGCCCCTGAAGCCCATTACAGACGATCTGCGTCGAATCGATTTCGGCGGTCTGCAGCGTGCCATTGAGATTGTCGTCCAAGCCGACACTGATGACGGTGCCGCCTTGCGCGCACTGAACGGTCGTCGCATCGGCGACCGCGATCACGCTCGACGGACCCGCTGAACCGGTTCCGGAACCCGCGGGCCCCGTGGGACCGGTGGCACCTGCTGGCCCTGTCGGACCGGTTTGGCCGTTACACACGACCGCGCTGGCCTTGATTTCGGAGTCACCGAGTTTCCCGTCGCCATCGCTGTCTGGGCCGAAATGGATCTTCTTTCCACCCGCCGGGCAGTCTCTCCTGGAAGCGCCCTCCACGCGCACGCCAATCGAGTCTCCGTCGGCGGGCACGGGGAGCTTCACCCAGCTCGGCGACTGACAGTAGTAGAGGCCGACGCGTGAGCTCGGCTTATAGACGTAGTAGACCTTGCTCTCGAGGCGCGAAGTGCACTCGGGCAATAGATCAAATCTCAGAGCGGACTCGAGATCACCGATGACGCTGGGGATGCCCTCTTCGCCTTCTGCGGCAGAGTCGTCAGAACCCAGTCCGGTTGTATCATTTACTGCCGCCGTGCCCTCGGGACCGCCGCAAGCCAGCAGACCCAACACGGCCGCCAGTGGCCCGTAACTCGCAAATTTGAGCTTCATAGAAGTTCTTCTCCCGTAAAACGCTGACCGGACACATTTCCCGGCCACTTGGAAAGAATAGGTAACACCGGCATGCGGATGTGCCTGCAACGATTGTGTGACAACATCCTACATTCAATTTCCTGCGGACGAGCTCGGGCGTTGCGGAGTGCCTCGATACGGGTCGCATTTATGCAACTGGAGCATGCTGCAACGCGGTCGCCTCACTGGTGACAACAATGTAACAAGAGGGTCCTTCATCCATGCAACGTGCGCGACTTTACGCGTGAGCTGCGTCCATGCAAAGCCATTGAGCTGGAGGCTCAGCACTGCACGTTGGAGAGCGCCACGATGGGGTGGCCCGCCAACATCTTCAGCGCGAGGGCGGGCTCGAGCGGCGCGCCGACAAGCGCCCGGCGAAGTCCTCGATGGTGCGGGTCAGCCCATCGCGGATGGACACATTGGGGTCGAAGCCCAGCAGCTCCCGCGCGCGCGAGATGTCGGGGCAACGCTGCCTGGGGTCGTCCCCGGGTAACGGGCGACGTTCGAGCGTGCAGTGCTGGCCCGTCAAGTTCACGACCAACTCGGCGAGCTCGGCGATGGTGTGCTCATCCGGGTTGCCCAGGTTCAGCGGACCTTTGAGGCCTTTCAGGCGCAAGACGCGGATGAAACCCTCGATCAGATCGTCCACGTAACAGAAAGAGCGCGTCTGCAGGCCGTCTCCGAACACCGTGATCGGTTTGCCGTCGAGGGCCTGCGCGATGAAATTCGAGATCACCCGGCCATCGTTGAATGCCATCCGCGGCCCGTAGGTGTTGAAGATGCGCACGATGCGCACGTCGAGGCCCCAACAACGCTGCGCGTCGCTGAACAACGTCTCCGCGCCCCGCTTGCCCTCGTCGTAGCAGGCGCGCTCGCCGATTGGATTCACGTGGCCCCAATAGCTTTCGGGTTGTGGGTGCACGGCCGGATCACCATAGACCTCGGACGTGGAGGCGTGCACGATGCGACAGGGGCGGCCACGAGCCAACTCGATCAGCCGCTGAGCGCCTAAAACGCTGGTCGTAAACGTTGCGTACGGATCATGCTGGTAGTGCACCGGCGAGGCGGGACAAGCCAGGTTGAACACGATCTCGGCGTAGACGTGCAGCGGCTCCCTGACGTCGCCCGCCTGAAAATGGAAATGCGGATCGCGCGCCGCGCGCGACAGATTCACCAAGTCCCCGGTCATGAGGTTGTCGAAACCCACTACCTCGTAACCTTCGTCGAGCAGACGGTCGACGAGGTGGGAACCCAAAAAACCCGCCGCACCCGTCACGAGTGCGGTACGCCGTGTAGCGCCAAGACCCATCGTACTCTCCTGTGATCCTAAGCGGCCCGTGCTGGTTCAGAACTGGTAGAGACCCCAAGCATCGGCCGTTTGACGCTCGGAGGGCGCATATAACATTGCTCGAGCCGCTTGGATGTGGCGTTTGCGCGAGCTCACTGTTTTTCCGGCCGGGCGGAGTTGCACGAGCGGAACGCTGAATCTCTGCGACTGTTTTTGTTTCGGCAAGGTGTGCCATCATCATGTCACGTCGCTGGATCAAACACGACACCAGCAGCGTGCAAGCGTGGGTTGACGAACCTCGGGTGGTCCGGGCTACTCTTTGCCCGTTCAAATGACCACGTCTGTCGAACGATTGGTTGGAGCCGCCGCGCCGCTGAAGGGCGGCTCGGTGCAGCCGAAGCGCGACCCATTCGTCATCTTGACCCCGGTGTACAACGACTGGGAGGTGCTGAGGCTGCTCTTGGCTCGCCTGGATGCCGCCCTGGCCACGCAAAAGCGCAGCGCGAGCGTCATCGTGGTGAACGACGGATCACATGCCCCGCCGAGCTTGGCGGAGCTTTCGTTTTCGGTGATCCGGACATTGGAGGTGCTGCACCTGCGCCGCAACGTGGGTCACCAGCGCGCCATTGCGGTCGGTCTGGCTTATGTCGCGGCCCAGATCCCGTGCTCCGCCGTCGCCGTGATGGATGCCGATGGGGAGGATCAGCCGGAGGACATCCTGCGGTTGCTCGGGCGAGCCGACGCCGAAGGCAACACGAAAGTAGTGTTCGCCCTGCGCCAGCGCCGTTCGGAAGGCATGCTGTTCCGGATCTTTTACGGGCTGTATCGCTGGACCTTTCAGGGGCTGACCGGGCAGGCGATACGCGTGGGGAACTTTAGCCTGATCCCTAGGGCGCTGCTCGGGCGGTTGGTGGCGGCCTCGGAGATTTGGAATCACTACGCCTCGGGGGTTCAACGCGCGAAGGTACCGTGTGTGTACCTGCCTACGAATCGTGGCAAGCGGCTCGCCGGACGCTCGACCATGAATTTCGTGTCGCTCGTGACCCACGGCATGAGCGCCATCTCCGTTCACGCGGAAACCGTGGGCTCGCGCATGCTGGTGCTGGCGGGGATCTTTGGTGTGCTGATCGTGATGGCGATGGTGGTCGTCGTGGCGATACGTTTGTTCACCGAGCTCGCGATTCCCGGTTGGGCGACTTTTGTCATGGGCCTATTGTCCATGTTGCTCCTGCAGACGTTCTTCATCGCGCTGTTTTTTGCTGGCACGGTGCTGCATGCGCGCAACGCCTACACATTTCTGCCCAGCCGCGATCATGCGCACTTCGTCGATGAGTTGGAGCTGGTCGATGTCAGCAAGCGAGACTGAACGTTATGTCGGAACGGAGCTCGATCTGTTTGTGGATGCGCGGCGCTGGAAGGCGTATTTTGCCAGCTTGATCCGCCCGCACTTGGGGCGAGATGTCGTCGAAGTCGGCTCCGGTAGGGGGGGCACCACGCCGTTTCTATCGCACGGCCACGCCGGGCGCTGGCTCTGCTTGGAGCCGGATCGAGCGCTGGCTCTCGTGACCCAGCAAATGATTGAACGAGGCGAGCTGCCCGCGCTCTGTGAGTCTCGCGTATCGACGTTGTCCGGGCTCGGCGAGAGCGAACGCTTCGATTCGGTCCTGTACATCGACGTCCTCGAGCACATCGCCGACGACGCCGGCGAAGCCCGCCGCGCCGCAACGCGGCTCCGTGCCGGCGGCAAGTTGATTATCCTGGCTCCAGCCTACCAGTGGCTCTATAGTCCGTTCGATCTGGCCATCGGTCATCACCGCCGCTATACGCGCCGATCCCTCAGCGCGGCAGTCCCTGATGAGCTCGAGCTCGTCGAGCTAAAGTATCTCGATGCCGTTGGCTTGTTAGCCTCGATGGGCAACCGCTTCGTCTCCCGGAGCCATTCACCCACTCCGAAGCAGATCAAAATCTGGGACCGCGCGATGGTCCCACTATCCAAGCGACTCGATCCGGTGCTTGGCCATTCGCTCGGCAAATCGTTGTTGGGTGTCTGGCAGCGTCGCCCATCCGTTTAGCCATGCCGGGCGCGACGTTTTGGGACACCTGGGGCCGGCCCGAGATCTTCGCCATCAGCATGGCCGTCGGCGTCGCCTTGCTGGTCATGCTCAGCGTGCGCCGGCGTGCCGGAAGTTGGCTCATTCCCTGTTTGACGTTCCTGCCCGTGCCGCTCGTGGCGCTGTTCTCCAAGCAGTTCAATCTGGTCGGCTGGCATGGCTTCATGCACGCGGCGCCCATCTACCAGATGATGGCGGGCGGCGCGGTACCTCCGGAAGATCCGCTCTTCGCGGGCGGGAGCTTGCGTTATCCTTGGGTCGAACACTGGGTTGTCGCCCAGCTGTCCCGCTTCAGCGGTGCCAGCGTGCATCTGCTGACGGTATGGATCGAGGTGGGAGCCTACGCCGCGCTACTCGGCGCGGGGTGGTGGCTCGCCTCGACCGTGACCGAAGATCGCGGAGCGATCGCGCTCGGCGTGTTGTTCACGGGTTTTGGGATCTCTGTCTTTCATGTGGGGCTGCTCGCCGAGCCTTTTCAGCGAGCCTTCCCGGGGCTGTGGCTGGAATCGCGCGTCGTGCCGCTCGACAAGTTTGCCAACCTCAGCGCCATGCCTCTCGGATACGCGTGTCTGGCCGTTGCCTCGGCCGCGGGAGTGCGGCTGTCGGTGGCTGCGGGACCCCCGACGCGTTTGGCGTTGATCATCGCGGTCTGCACGCTGAGCGCCGCGCTCGTGCACCCGCTCAGCTGGTTGTGCATTCTTCCCTTTCAAGGTGCCGTAGGGCTCGTGCTCATTGCCGCACGCAACCGCGAGGATTACCGGCGCCTGGTGTGGCTCGGGGCTGCCGTCATCGCGCCTTCTCTGCTAGCACTACCCTATCTGTTCTCCGTGGGCGTTTCCGAGTCCTCGGACGGTTGGAGCGGCCTCACGCGCTCTGCTGAGTTGTTCTGGGCCAAAGCCGGTGACGCGGCCGTGTTTCTCGCCCCGTTGCTCGGGCTCGTGTACCTGCAACGGGCGACCCTGCGGCGCATGTTGAGCGAGGGCAATCGCGCTCTCCGAATCTTGCTGGTTGCGGTGGCCAGCCTTGCTGCGGCCTACCTGGTGCTGCGCTTCCCCGGCCGCAATGAGTACAAGTTCCTCCTGTGTTTGGTGATCGCGGGCGCGCCGCTCTTGGGTTTATGCCTGCGAGGGCTGCTCGACCGCCACGGCGTGCTGGCGGGCGTATTTCTTCTGTTGCTGCTCACGCCGGGTTCGCGAGCGTTGGGCTTTCGACCGTGGTTCGAGGTCACCAGGCCGTGCCGCACCGATGGCCCATACTTGCGCGCGGTCGACCGCGCTGCGGACCGATTGTACCAGTGGGTCGCGCGCGAGACTCCTGCCGACTCGGTCTTCGTCACGGCGGACCTGGGCATCCCCCCGCTCGGACGACGAGGGCTATATGTCGCCCTCGATGCGCCGTGGCGCGGGCGTGATGGCTGGGGGCTAGAACCGTTCAGCCTGCGCCAGTGGCATGTCCGCCGCCCCGACGCGGTAATGCACGCGAGGCACGAGCAAGCCCTGCTGCTTCTCGACCCTGCCGGGGCCGGGCCCGCCACCGACGTCATCGCGCGCATTCAAGACGACGTGCCCAATCGTCCGGTCTTCGTTCACTCGAACGACCCTGAGGTGCTGGCGAAGCTCGACCGCACTGCCGGCTTCATCCGGCGGTTTCGCAACACCGCTGGCGCAATCTATGCGACGGCCCGCTGGGAGGCCCCGATGCTGGGCAGCCGCTGAGATGCGACACGAATCACCGAATCTACAGGTGCTTTGCCCTTGCCGCACCGGTCAGCGGCTCAGCGGCCCGACGACGGCTCGCGTTCGCAGGGGTGACATGTACGCGTCGGCGACCTTCTTCATCGATGCGATGAGGCGCTTCAGCCATGAGCCCTGCCCAGGCGCGAAATCGAGCTGGACGGATCGCGGCTGTATCAGTAAAAACCGCCCACAAAACCGAACGGCGGCTAGCTACTAGCCCACACGGCCACCGAGCGGGCGCGAGGTTGGAGACTGTAACAGTGAAGATCGCTTCCACGACGCTCACGGGCAATAACGCTGACATCATCGGAGACGCGCTGGCGAGCGTCGTCGATTGGGTGGACATGTGTTTGGTCATCGACACGGGGCTCAGTGACGACAGCTTGAAGATAGCTCAGCAGGTCGCCGGGTCGAAGCTCGTTGAACGCCGCTTCGAGTGGACGCAGGACTTCTCGGCGGCGAGAAACTTCGCGCTCGACGCGGCCCATGCCATCGGCGCCGACTGGGCGGTGACCCTGGATACGGACGAGCGCATCGAGCCGAACGGAGAAGACTTGAGGGCCGCCATGGCTCAGGCCACCGAAGGGGTGCTGATGCTGTCGGACGCGGGCCACACCTACGCCAAAGAGCGTTGCTTTCGGTTGCCGGCGCGCGAGCGTTTCGAAGGCCCGACGCACGAGTCATTTCCCGGCTATAAAGTGGGCGTGCGCACGCTCGCACGAGCGACATTCCGCGAGCTCGAAAAATCTGCGGCCGCGTCGCGCCGCAAGTTCGAACGTGACCTGCAGATCCTGACCGCTCACGTGCGCGCGCATCCCAACGATGCCCGCTGGCACTACTATCTGGGCGAATCACGGAAGAATCTCGGTCTCATGGTGCAAGCGGTCGAGGCCTATGACGCGTGCGCGGCGCTGCGCGGCTGGAACGAAGAGTCGGCGTGGGCGTGTTATCGAGCGGCGGAGTGTCTATTGGACCTCGGGCGTCATCGCGAGGCCGTCGATCGCTGTGCCATCGGGCTAGCCCGCCACGCGGGCATCGCCGAGCTCGCGTGGTTGGCCGCGTTCGCCGCCTTTCAGCTCGGGGACGACGCGCAGGCCGTGTATTGGGCGCGGCTGTCCATCGCTCAGGGGCTATTTGAAGGCAGCGGTGATCGCGTTCCACGCATCGGCTTTCGACATCCGCCGGCCTTATATGAAGGCCCGTACGACGTACTGCGTTTTGCGCTGAGGAAAATCGGTGACCGCGCAGGCGCTGACGCTGCGGAGCGGTCGTACTTGGAGGCGCTTGCGGCCCGCGAGGCCGCATCTCTTTCGACCTGACGGCCCTGTCACCATGGCGGACAAACTTCCAAAAATCAGCATTTTCGGTGCTACCGGCATCGAGCTCTTCTCCTCAGCCGAGTGCCCGGGCTTCGAAACCCGTGCGCTCGACTGCCGTTGTCATCCCAACGACGACGATCTCGAACGCATCTTGGCCACAGAAGACCCGAATGTCATCGTCACGATTGGCGGGAGCTGCGCAGCTTTTCCGAAGCTCAACGCCTCGCCCGCGGACGTGACGCGCCGCTGGATCCACTTCGAAACCGCTGCCGACTTGACCCGCATGGGCTGGTCCGCTTTCTACTGCTTCATCGACAACTGTGTGCGCGAGCGCACTGACTTGCCGCCGCTGGTCTCGGTTTTCACTCCGGCTTATCATTCTGGCGAACGCATCCAGCGGCCATACGCGTCGTTGAAGGCCCAAACCTATGCCAACTGGGAATGGATCATCGTCGACGATTCGAACGACGGGGGTGATACCTTCCGCATGCTGAGCGCTCTAGCCCGAGCCGATCACCGCCTGGGTGTGTTCAAGCACCATGCCCACTCGGGCGTAATCGGCAAGGTCAAGCGCTGGGCTTGCCGGCTCGCCAATGGTCAGATCCTGGTCGAGCTAGATCACGATGATGAGCTCACTCCGGGCTGCCTGGGGGACGTGGTGCGTGCCTTCCAGCACTTCGACGGCAGTAACTCGGAGCGTCCCAAGGCTGGCTTCGTGTACACTGATTTTGCTGAAACCCAGCCGGACGGCAATGCGGTCACGTATGGGGATGACTTCGCGCTGGGCTACGGCAGTTACCGCTGGGAGCGCTGGGGCGATCTGACGCTGGCCGTATGCAACACTCCCAACATCAATCCGAAGACCATTCGTCACATCGTTGGGGTGCCCAACCACGTGCGCGCTTGGCATCGGGATTGCTATGATGAGGTCGGCGGCCATGGGCGCCACATTCACGTCGCCGACGACTATGAGCTTTTGGTGCGTACGTTTCTGGCCAGCCGCATGGCTCGGGTGCCGCGCCTGGGCTACATCCAATGGCGAAACAAGGGCGGCGCCATTGCCGCCGGCAACACACACCAAGAGCGCAACAAAGAAATCCAGCGCCTGACTCGCGCCTTCGCCCAGCACTACGACGCCGCCATCCACCAGCGCTTCATCGAGCTAGGCATCGACGACTTCGTCTGGAAGGAAGGGGAGGACACCTTCCTGCGCATGCAGGCGGTGCCAAGCCCCGCGGTCGAAGCGCACTGCACGTTGCTCATGCCGGCCGTCTAGAAGCCATCCCATAACCATGGGATGGCGACAAATGTAGAGGAAGAGCCAGCGAACAGGACCGATGCGCCGCGGAAAACGAGAGGGTTGTGAGATGCGTTCTAGTTGCCCCCGAGACCCGAGATCGGCGCTTGAATCAGGGTGGGCAACCCGTTTGCGGGTTGCATTGAAGGGGCGCGCAGACGAGTGCTGTTCCCGCCTGGCATGTTGTACCGAGGCAGGTCTCGTTCCCATTGCAAAGGTCGCCGTCTGGGCAGGTTGCGCCGTTGCCCGCGGCTGGGTTGGAGCAAACGTCCGTTGCTTCCTCGCAGCTATCGACCGTGCACGGATTGGCGTCGTCGCAGGCCGCAAAACCCGGGAAACAGGTTCCATTGACACAGAGCTCGGCGCCGTTGCAAAAGTTGCCGTCCGGACACGGCGTGGCATTGAGGTTAGTGGTCACGCAACCGCCGGTGGATGGGTTGCAGGCGGCCGTCGTGCAGGGGTTGGCGTCGTCCGGACAAACCAGCGGCGCGGCGGGTTGGCACGTGCCGGCCGTGCACGTCTCGGCGCCGTTGCAGACGTTTCCGTCCGGGCACGCCGTACCGTTGGGCGCGCTGCAACCCGTAGCGGGGTCGCAGCTACCGAGCGTGCAGGGGTTGGCGTCGGCGGGACAAACCAGCGGCGTCGCGGCTTGGCAGACACCATTTGCGCAGGTTTCGTGCCCGTTGCAAGCGTTGCCGTCGCTACAACTGCCGCCGGTGGCAACGTTAGCGGGCGCGCATTTTCCTGTGGCCTGAACGCAGGTGTGGGTCGTACAAGGATTGTTGTCCTCGCCACAGACTGTGGGCGGGCCGCTGATGCAAATCCCGTTGTTGCACCTCTGGCCGTCGCACCGATCCTCATCTTCGCAAGGTGTTCCATTGCTCAGAATGGTAAACACACAGCCCCCTGTCTCAGGATTGCAGGCGGCCGTGGTGCAAACGTTGGTGTCGTTGCAACGGAGGGGCGCGCCGGCTCGGCACGAGCCACTCACGCAAGTCTCCGTACCCGTGCAGAGATCACGGTCATCGCAATCGGCGTCTATCGAACAGCTCAGGCTGGCGTCGCTCGCGTCCGCAGCACCGGCGTCGTTCAGACCCTGAGCCCCGCCCCTCGATGCGGCCCCGCCGTCGTCAGCCCCGCCGAAGTTGCCGCTGACCCGCCCACCGCTGCCACTACCCAATCCGGCATCGGAGCTCTGGATCGTGATGAAGTTTTCTCCGCACGCAGCGGCGACGGCGCAGCCGACCCCTGCCAGGAAGACAACTGAGGAAAAACGTGCCGACATCGTATCCAAGCTCACAACTTTCTACACGCTGCGCAAAAACACGGCTGAAATTGCAGGTGTCTGTAACATTGGTGTCACAACTGCGTGACGTCTAATCTTCCAGTGTCGAACGGCGACCCAGAGTGCAAGAAGCGTTGATCACGAGTCATTGCGCACTCATCCATCGACGCCGCCGCCCCTGAGGTCTCGGCGGACACCTCATTCTATAATTGTGGAATTAGAGCTGGTCTCGTCAGTTCGAACGAATTAGAAGTAGCTTGTGCCATCGAAGCTGGAACAGCGCGCGGAACAGCTTGCGGCCCTCGGCCATCCAGTTCGGTTGAAGGCCCTGCGTTTTATCGTGCAGGCAGGGGATTCGGGAGCCGCCGCGGGCGACATTCAATCGCATATCGCCTTACCCGCCTCGACCTTGTCGCATCACCTCAAGCGGCTGGTGGACGCGGGGTTGCTCTCGACTCGTGGCGAAGGGACCTTCCACTACTACGCGGCAAACTACGGCTCACTTCGCGGTCTCACCGATTACTTGTGGGAGGACTGCTGTGCACGAGGCACAAAGAGTAAGAATTCCTGTTGTTGAAGAAGGTAGTGGAAATGGCGACGCGCATCGGAATCAACGGCTTTGGTCGCATGGGTAGGTTGGCGCTTCGCACCGCTTGGGGCTGGCCCGACCTCGACTTCGTTCACATCAACGAAGTCAGTGGCGGCAGCACAGTCGGAGCTCACCTGCTCACGTTCGATTCAGTCCACGGTCGCTGGCGTGACGGCGAGGTCAGCGCGAGAACGGGGGCTATCGCCATCGGAGGGCAAGAAATTGCGTTTACGGAGTGCCCGGCACCCGGCGACGCGCCTTGGAAGAAACATCGGGTCGACATCGTTTTGGAGTGTTCCGGTAAGTTCAGGACATCGGACCAACTCGCCCCGTACTTCGCTCAGGGCGTCAAGAAAGTCATCGTTGCTGCCCCGGTGAAAGAGGAGGCACTGAACATTGTCGTCGGCGTGAACGACCACCTGTACGATCCGAAGATACACCACCTGTTGACAGCGGCGTCCTGTACGACGAACTGCCTGGCGCCCGTGGTAAAGGTGATTCACGAAGGGATCGGAATTCGGCACGGCGTGATCACCACGATTCACGACATCACCAACACTCAAACCATTGTGGATGCGCCACACAAGGACCTCCGGCGGGCACGAGCGAATAGCCTCTCGCTCATTCCCACCACCACCGGTTCGGCTACGGCCATCGCGCTCATCTATCCCGAGCTGAAGGGCAAGTTGAACGGCATTGCTGTCCGTGTGCCTCTGTTGAACGCTTCATTGACCGACTGCGTTTTCGAGGTGTCCCGGCCGACGACGGTGGAGGAGGTAAACCGCCTGTTGGAGAGCGCGGCAAAGGGACCCCTGAAAGGAATTCTAGGGTACGAAGAGAGGCCTCTGGTGTCCGTAGACTTCAGGGACGATCCTCATTCCGCGATCATTGACGCCCTCTCGACCATGGTCGTCGACGGAACTAGCGTCAAAGTGCTCGCCTGGTACGACAACGAGATCGGATACGTGAATCGTATGGTGGAGCTGGCCCGCAAAGTAGCCGCGACCCTCAGCTGACCTGTCCGGAGCGCCGCCACTTGAGCGCGATACGCAATTACATGCTCGTGACCAGCGCCTACTGGGCGTTCACGCTCACGGACGGCGCGCTCCGATTGCTCGTGCTCTTGCACTTTCATGCCTTGGGCTACACGCCCGTACAACTTGCGTTTCTGTTCCTCTTCTACGAATTCTTTGGCGTCGTGACCAACCTGATCGGGGGGTGGATCGCCTCCACCACGGGGCTTCGGTTCACGCTGCTCGGTGGTCTTGGTCTGCAAGTCGTAGCGTTGATTCTGCTGGCCATGGCCAATCCCACCTGGGCCAGGGGCGTGTCCGTGGCCTATGTCATGGGCGCACAATCCCTCTCGGGCATCGCCAAGGATCTGACCAAGATGAGCGCAAAGAGCACACTCAAGCTCTTGGTCCCCGAGGACCAGGAGTCGTCGCTTTTCAAATGGGTCGCGCTCCTCACGGGTTCGAAAAATGCCTTGAAAGGGGTGGGTTTTTTCTTGGGCGGTCTGCTGCTCGGCGTGCTCGGCTACACCCAATCACTGCTCGCCATGGCGGGGGCGCTTGTCATCGTCCTGCTCGGCTCTGGGTTGTCACTCCCGCGAGAGCTCGGTAAGGCGAAGGCAAAGAGCAAGTTTACGCGCATTCTCTCGAAGACTCGGGAGGTCAACATTCTCTCCGCGGCCCGGTTCTTTCTGTTCGGTGCCCGAGACATCTGGTTCGTCGTCGGGGTGCCGGTTTTCTTGTCGGTAAACCTCGGCTGGGTTTTCACGGAGGTGGGAACATTTCTGGCGCTTTGGGTGATTGGCTACGGAGTGATTCAATCTGCTGCCCCGCTGATCATCAGCCGGTGGACGGGCGGACACGCGCCCAGCAGTCGCACCGCGCAACTGCTCGCGTTCATCGTGGCGGCAGTGACGGCTCTCATTGCAGCAGGGCTCAGTGCTGGGTATTCGCCGGCACTGGTCATCATCGGGGGCCTGGCCCTGTTTGGCATCGTCTTTGCCATCAACTCGTCGGTTCATTCGTACCTGATCCTTGCCTACTCGGAGGGTGACAAGGTCGCCATGAACGTGGGTTTTTACTATATGGCCAATGCCGGGGGCCGGCTCGTGGGCACCTTGCTCTCGGGCGTCACCTTTCAGTGGGCAGGGGTAGCGGGAACGCTCTGGGCATCCGCCGCATTTGCTGGCCTTGCAGGCGTCCTCTCGCTCTTCTTGCCCTCCAGAGGGATGCGCATGCTCATGGCGCAAATGAAGGTCGAAAAGGCCGATTGACCCGAAGAGCGCACCACTATCTTGCTGCGGCCTGTTCCCTCGTCAGCAGGGCTTCGATGGTCACGCCAACTCGAGACCCTTCTCCTCCGAAGACCGAGCCGGTGTGCCGCGCCTGCATCCTTTGCCGGACGAGTTTGTAGGCCGCGTCCGGCAGCGGGAGGTAGCCCACTTCATCGACCAGCCGCGGAGCCGCCGCCAGGTAGAACTTCAGGAAATCGTCCACTTCGGGGCGGCCAAAGGCACTCTTGGTCACGTAGATGAAAATCGGGCGGGACAGTGGTTGATATGTACCTTCACCGACGGTTGCCTTGGACGGCGCGATGGGCCCCGATCCATTCTGCGGGTTACCATCATCCACAGGTAGAAGCTTCAATTTCGCCTTGGTTTCGGCGTAGTATGCATAGCCAAAGAAACCGAGCGCCAGCTCATCGTTGGCCACACATTGAACCAGCACGTTGTCGTCTTCGCTGGAGGTGAAGTCACCCCGACTGGCATGCTCCTTGTGAACGATGGCCTCCGTGAAATAGTCGTAGGTCCCCGAATCCACGCCGGCACCACAGAGGTGAAGCTCCTTGTCCGGCCATTCCTCACGAACGTGACGCCATCTCGTGATCTTCCCTTGCGCGTCCGGCTCCCAGATTGCTTTTAGCTCAGCGGTCGTGATGTCATTGGCCCAGTCATTTCTTGGATTCACCAAGATCGCCAATCCGTCATAAGCGATGGGTAGCTCCACATACTCCACGCCGTGCTTCATGCAGAGCTCGACCTCTGACGTCTTGATTGGACGCGACGCGTTCGAGATGTCCGTCTCGCCGGCACAGAACGTCTTGAAGCCACCGCCGGTACCGGAAACGCTGATGGTTACCTTGGCCGCGTTGCCCTTCTGGAACTCTTCGGCAACGGCCTCGGTGATTGGATACACCGTGCTCGATCCGTCAACCCTCACGATGTCAGTCACACCGGTGCCCCCATCGGTCTTGCAGGCGAGGGTTAGCACGGCCGTGGCCGCCCCGATCAGGCAGCAGACGCTCTGTATCGCCGTCGTCATCTCGAATCCATAAGACGGGTTTGTAACAAAACGCGGGAGATTGCGTGACAGCTGTATGTACGGCTCTGCGAAATGGCCCATAATATTGGCCGCGGCTCAGGGGTGGTTGGGCACGGCAGCGCTAGGCCGAGGCAACAGCCGACCTCCTGAGCGTCATACTGTTCGGGCGTGTCGACTCGGCAAGAGCTAGTCAGGAGCGGCGGCGACCGCGGGCCCACGCGAGCGCCGCCGTAGCGACCAGACTCGCCGCGGCCAGGCCCAAGCCACGACCCCCGAGCACCGGTACGGCTGCTGCACCGCTCAGATTCAGCGCGATTGATATGGGATCGTGGTCGGCCGAGCGGAATTCGTGTGTGCCGTCGTAGCAGCCCGCCTGATTGAAGAAATTTTCGTAGCCCAGAACGAACGGCTCATCCGAGTTGATGGGCCATTTTTCAGCCTTGTTGATCTGAGCTGCGAAGCTCGCGCTCGCGAACGCATAGTCGAGGCTGCCGGTGCGGCCGTCGAAAATGAAGCCGGAGACGTTCGCTCCTTCGTCCCGCTGGACGAGGTCTATGTACCCGCCGTTGCGGAGGACATCGATAGGATCTTCCTGCGCATAGGAGTTGAGGTCACCTAGAATCAAAAAGTCGGGATCGCCGCTGCCCGTTGGATCGGTGTCAAGCCAGTTGACCAGCGCCTGCGCCATGCTGGCCCGGGTCAGGTTGCAGTTGCCGGCCAGGTCCCCCAAGTCGGGATCGCCATTGCTGTTACAATTGGAGCCTTTGGACTTCCAATGATTCATCACGACCGTAAATTTTTGGCCGGTCGAGATTTGCTGGAAGGTCTGTGCCAACGAGGGCCGGTTGAAGCTCAGGAACGCATTGGCGCCGCCCACGGTCGCCGGGATGACTTGGGGGGCCCCGACCGGAACGGTGGTGGCGGGTTTGTAGATGAAGCCGACCTTAATCTGATCGGTCCCGACCACGGCAGGAGAGGCGAGCGCGGCGTACGTGCCGGCACCCATTACATCGTTCAGGCCGAGTATCGCCACGGGTGGATCGGTGACTGTTGCATCTGATGTGCCGCCGTCGACCAGCATGTTGATCGCCGCAGCGTTGTTCTGTAGCTCTGCGAGACCCACCACGTCGGCATTCATGGCGCCAAAGGCCTCAACCAGCTTGGCCGTCTGACGGGCGAGCTCGGGACCGTCGAAGGCGCCACGCGCATTGCCGTCATTCTGACGCAGGGTGGTGAAGTAGTTCTCGACGTTGTAGCCGACTACTTCATGACTGGCGGCCGCATTGGGCGGCGTGGTGGGGCGCGGGTTGGCGGTGGTGAAGCTGATCGCGGCCGTGCTCATCGGCTGGAGGCGATAGTCCAGGATGGGTGCTGTCGGGGTGTTGATGAGCCCTTCGTCGAGAATGCCGACGAGGTTGCTCGCGAAGTCGCCCGCCCGAAGCACACGCGTCGCGGGCAGCGCAGGACTATCCTGACATCCGATGTACGGCACGAGGTTCGGGTTGTCCCCGCCCTGGCTCACGTCTTGCCCGTCGTCGAGCACGAGCATTTGGTCCTCTTGATCCGCAAACAACAGTTGCGCGTCCGACGTCGGACTGGCGGATGGATTGAACACCTGGGTCGGCTGAATCAGCGGCCCGATGTCGTCATTCAGGTCCGGGGAGCTGAGCGTGAGCTGACCATAACGGCCGAGAAAGTAAGTCTGAGCAACCCGCATGCGATCGCTGTTGGTGGTCTGGATCTGGATCTTCATGCCCTCGAAGGGCTCCAGGTCGAAGAGCGGCAAGAGCACCGGCTGCTCTGGAACCGCTGTGGGCCCGGCGCTGTCGACCACGACCGAGCTGGCCTGAATGGCCGTCTCGACGTCGTCTTCCTCGAAGACGGTGCCCTGAACGGTCACGGTATTGCCTACGGCCACCGATACCCCGCTGGCCACGAAGATGCCGTCGGAGGTGGCCGAGCTGCCGTCACCGGCGAGATCTTGAATGTAGAAGCCCCCCATGCCGGAAAACACCGCGGAAACCACACCCGACGTTTCGACGGCGTTGCCGATTTCTGGACTGGTCACGCCTGCGCCCTGGATTTCCGGAATGGTGAGCGGGGTAAAGACACCGCCGCCGCCTGTCGTCGTCACGCAGCTGCCGGCTGTAGGTCCAGTCCAAGTGTTCGTGCCCGGGGTGCGCTTCAGGCTGAAGCCCGGGGTCGTGGCATTGGTTTCCGAAACCAGGATGTCGGTGGACGGAGTGGCGAGCGTGTCACCTGGGAGGATGACCGACATATTGCCTTCGTAACTCCAGAGCTCAATCAGATCTCCGTTCGGATCGAGCAGCGCCACACCGTCCGGCGCACCGTTTTGGATGCCATTCGTTGCATAGGTGACCGCGACCGTGCCCGTAGTGGACCCCGCAGTGTTCGCAATCGTTCCCCCCAAAACCCTCGTGTCATACAGGGCGTTACCATTGCCGTTGTAAAGCAGCACCTGATACCCGCTCAGATTCGTGCCCAAGGGGCCCGTGATTTCGACACATTCGCCGGTGTCACCCGTTCCCGTCGAGTCGTCGTAGTGAAGCTTGCTGATGAACACTGCGGACGGATTCACTGTGGCCAGGGCGGGCCCGGTCATGCACACCGCACCCGCCAATACAGCCAAGTGCGCCAGCAGACGCAGGCCATGAACCGTCGATTGATATAAGCGCATGATGTTGCTCCTCTGACGAGCCACTCGAATGGGCTCCGCCGCCCGCGAGTCTGGTTGCTGCACCGACTCTCGCCGCGCAATGCTTGCACCACTTGCGTGGCCGCGTGATGGCGTTCTAGGAAATTTCTCTGCGTCTGGATCGCCGATGGCGTCTGAGCAGCATGCACGTCAAGGCGCTCAAGACGCCACCCAACCCGTAGGCACCCAGAGGCCCGAGCCCCGGTACCGGAGGCGGGTCCGCCAAGATGCACCTCAGCGAGCTCAAGAAGACCCAGGAATCATAGCTCTCGAACACT
This sequence comes from Deltaproteobacteria bacterium, assembly GCA_031407405.1. Taxonomy (GTDB): domain Bacteria; phylum Myxococcota_A; class Polyangia; order Polyangiales; family Polyangiaceae; genus SZUA-265. Next base: position 66,881 of record JANOIG010000028.1, on the reverse strand, counting down.
TCATCACCCACGACGATCTCGAGCGAATGACTGGGGGCCGCCAGGCTGATGGCCGCCTCTGCCGTCAGTTTGACGGAGAACCCATCTGCCTGAAGGTCGAAGGGGCAAAGGACGCCATCGGCTTCGTTACAGACGTTGTTGTTCTTGAAGAGAGCTGGTGTGGCGCTGACGGAATCGGCGTTGATCGGGTTTGAAGTTCCGGGCAGCGTTGCAGCGTTGACGCCGTCAACGAAAATCCCCAACGCATCATACACGTCCAGCTCGTCGTACTCCTCCGAAGCGAAGATGTAGTCCAGGTGGATCGCGCTAGCCCCCGGCGGACAGCTGAAATCAAACTCGAGTAGTGCAGCGTCGACTATTGACGTTTGGTGCAGGGCAGCCAAATCGTCATCGCCGGGGCCACCCCACTCCCCTACCAAGACATGAGAGCCATCGTCGTCGTTGGGCCCCACGGCGTTTCCGACGCTGCCAGAGCTGAGCACGATTCCCTGGTCGAGCTCGAAGCCCGCGACCGTCGCACCTGCTGAAAACGTGCCGATGGCCTCAGGGACTCCCGAGAGAGCGGCGTTGCTGATCCCGATTCCAGGCGCCGCCAGCCGACCGGCGAGCAGCGTGGCGGTTGCAGCGTTTGTACTGAGGACACTCTCCACTAGCAACTCGGCTCGCGCCGCAGAGGATAGTGCAAAGGCCAGTAGCATGGCGCGCGCGCTCACCGCGCGGTGCGGGGACATTCTGGCGGCCAGCGCGGGCTCAGGGGGCGAGCGCGCGGAACTGTGTCCGACGCATCAACACGAGCTGCCCATCCTCCACCGTATTGGGCGCAGGCGCGACAGTAGGGCCGTGGGCTTGCACGTTAATCAACCAAGCCTCGCCACCGAATCCATCGACCGGAATGACACCCGTCGTTTCCCAGACGCCAGAGGTGATGCCGAAGTTGGCGTCACGAGCGGGCGGGAATAGCTCGGCGACGCGCGTGGCGGCGTAGTTGCTCTTGTTGAGGCGCCACATGCTGCCGTCGCGCGCCTTGCTGGCCATCACCGGCCGGCTGTTGGCGGTACCGTCTTCGTTGATCATGATGAAGTTGCGATCGACGCCGATATTGTCGGGGCTGATGGCGATGTCACCGCCGGCGGCAATCACCTTGTTGGCGTCGTAAATGAGCTCAATCGTCGTCTGGCCCGTCGGGTCGCGACGATCGAGGTCCATGCGGTACATCGCGCCGAGGGGATTGGTCGGGCCACTGCCCGTGGTCACGAAGTAGAACTCGTCGGGAGCTTGGGGGTCGAAGGCGCCATCTTCCGTGCGTACGAAGCCGAACGCTCCCACGGCGTCGGAGGCGGCCTCGAGCTGCACGTCCGTCAGGGTGTCCGCGTCGGGGATCTCGATCCACTCGCCGTCGATGCTGGTTTGCCCCGATGCAAACAGCGTGGGCTCATCGTTGATGCCCGTGGTGGTGGAAACGAACACGTACAGCTTGCCGTCGAGCAAACCATTGCGGGCCATCGGGCTCGCGTTAGGGCTGTAGTCCTTGTCGCCCACCCACATGTACAGCTGGTTGTCGGGGGTGTTAGGTCCGTCTTCCATGCCCATCAAGACGGTCGCCCTGCGCCGTCGGGGCTGTGCCAGCACGTTCTCCCAAGGAAAGCGACCGAACTTGGGCATGGTGTGGAGCTCACCCGTGCCATTGTGCTCAAAAACCACCACCGCGAGCCCGCCCAGGCCGTCGAAGGTCCCGGCGCCAGAAGATTCCTCCCCGGTGAAGTAAATGGGACGGTCAAACCCCGATTCGCGGTAGGAGAGTGAGCTCGAACAGAAGCGCGCAAACGCTGCGGTGGAGTTGTCCACGGCCGGCGCGGGGCCCACGAAGGCGTTTTCACTGTAGACCTCGTCGTAAGCGCGATCCCCCGACAACACACGCCCGTCGCGGCCCAGCACGATTCGAGACACGATCGCGCCGCGGTTCAGTGGCTCACCCACGATGGGCTCACTCAACGCCGCCTGAACCAGCTCGTGATTGACGTAGACGACAGTCTTGCCACCGTGATCTTCATGAGCACCCATGCCGTCGGGGATGCCGATGAATTGGAACTGCTGGCTGTCATCACTCGTGCGGGGAACCCGATCCGCCACACTGAGAATGGGCTGCACCGCATACTCCGGCGACACTGCGACCATGTACGGCTTGGCAGATGTGACGAAACCCGACGGTGGCGGGGGCGGTCCGAAAAAGGGGCTCTCCTGGGCAAAGCCTGCGCTCGCGACGAGCGACAGGCCGCCGACGAGGCCCAAGGCCGTCATGGTTCGGGGGCGATGGGTATTCTTCATGGATACTCTCCTGGCGGTTAGTGCGCATCGGGCTTGCGGCGCTGCCAACGAGGCATAGCTGGCGCCCGCGCGCCTCGCTGTGAGCATTCGGTGAATCTCCCGTGGCGCTCTGGTCGGCCGGAATCCATAGAGCAGGCCGAACGCATCCAAGCGATGGGAACCTCCCGGACCCAAACTGCGCAACCTTAGGGCTCTGCAGGCACCGGGCTGAAGCGCGTCTCTTTCCAACCCGGGTTCAGCGGCGCTTTCAGTCCGGTCTTCTCGCCCGGCTGGACGCTCCGATGAGCTTCCAAGGCACCCCCCAACACGACATCGCGCCCCTCGCTAAAGCGCTGGGTGCGCACCAAGGCTCGATAGGCCTTGTCGAGCGCCAAGGCGCGCTCCCGGCTGGGTATCAAGAGCTCGGAGATATCTCGCCGCAAGCGCTCTTTCATCTCCGGCTTGAGCTGGCCCTGCGCGTCAAAGAACTTCACCCGCGCTTCCTTGTTTTGCCGATATTCGTCGGCTGCACCGTTCTCTTCGAGGTACGTCACGTATTCGGTGGACGTTCCACCATGAATCGGCAAATCCGGCACACCCTCCAGCCCGCGCTGGCTCCAGTGGAACCAACCCCTCTGCAGCGTGTCGTGCCCAAATCTGCGCCCGAAAGAAAATATGCCGTCGTCGGTTCGGCCAAGACCGCCGTGGCAACCCACGCAGTACGCCGTCTCTTCGAAAGTTTGCGGGCGCAGAGCGCCGCTGTCGTCCTCGATGAAGCCCTGGTACCACCAGCCCTGGCCATTCGACACCCCGCGTTCCAGGTCGCCTCCGAGCGCCCGCACCTCGGCGGGCGAGTCTACCTTCTCTTCCGCCTCAGCTTGGGCTCGCTTGCTCAGCCGCTCGTGGGTCCACCACTCTGCCTTGCGGGCATACCGCAGCTCCTTGAACCGGGCGGCCATGCGCAGCCCTTGGTCCGTCGGGTCGAGGTAGCGGACGCTGTGCAAGAATTCGGTGCCCTCCGGAAATAGCCCCGGGGCCAAATGAACCCGACCTGCCACCTGCTCCAGCTTGGCCTTGCCGACGTAACTCATGCTGCGCACGGCGGGCGAGGGAGAAATAAAGCGCACCGTCCGTGTGACGCTCAGGGTAGCATCCCGATCGAGATCCACCCCGAGGGGCACTTCGTCGGTGGCTTCGATGACCACGTCCCGTTGCAGGATGAGCGCCTCCACGATGGCGAGGTTCAGCTGGTAGACGCCGAGGTCGAGCTGCCCCGCTTCATTATGGCGAAAGGCTTCCGGCAAACGGATGAACGCATCGCCCATCGAGCCGTTGGTGGGCCAAAACGTGCCCGGCAACGGGTAGTAGGCGTAAGCGCGCCAGCCCGTGTAGCCGCCATCCTGCAATCGATCAAACCCGGCCGCATCGAAACGAAAACGTGCGTCCGGTATGAAACCTGTCCACTGGCCGTCATCCTGGATGTCCCACGCCTTCGGCGGTGGCGACAACAGCCGAGCCAAGCGGATTTGCCCCTGCTCGTCGAAGTAGTTGCTCTGCCGCACATAGCTCAGGATGTCTTCTGTGCTGATGGCGGGCATGACGTTGGACCAATCGACGAACAGATTGCTCCAGCGATTGGTGCGTGCCGAGGGCACGAAATCGTAACTGAGCTGCACCTCGCCATCGTTGATGAAGTTGGGTGAGCGCGATGCCACGTGGCAGGTGTAACAGGGGTTGTGAGCCTTGCCGGCCGCATCGAGGGTCTTCGTGTAGCATTGAGAGGGGATGAAGGCGTACAGATTGCGCTGTACCACTTGCTCGAGCGCGAACTCCTGGGGCTGGGCCCCTGACGGCTTCGCGCTACCCATAGCCCCCGCCGCCTGAAGGTGCTCTGTATGAGCCCGCAGACCTGCAACAGCGGTCTGCACTTGGTCCGCCTGAGCTGGCTCCACCGTCCAGATGCCGGTGAGAACGGCCAGCCCCAGCCCGGCGAGCGCCGGGGCGACAATGACCAACGGTCCAGCCGCACCGAAACTTTTGACGAACGGATGTTTCATGCGGTTGGCCATGCTCACTCCAGGGAACTCGCCCGGTCTAACAGCCCTCGGGGGCATTCCTGTGACAATCGCTGCGCAGCGAGCGCAGTCCCTGCATCGCCAGAGGTCGTCGCCACGACACAAACACGTCACGGCACTGACGTGTGGTTGGCGCACGAAGCAGGGCAAATGCGCCGGCGCCTTTGGTGAGGTGAGCCAGTGGCACCGGAAAAGCACAAAAAGCAAGGAGACTCACATGCGCCCAGTTCGGAGAATGTACTTGGGTTTGGCCGCTGTCGGCGTGCTGGGCATTGCACAAGCCGAGCCAATGGTCGGCGGCAGCTCGTCTCCTTCGGCGCGTGGCCGGCCCACGCGCGCAAGACACGACCCGAGCTTTCGACGCATTGCGACGCTGCCGAACTATCTCAATAATACCGCTCTAGACGGCGAGACGGTTTCGGAGATCATCACGTCGACTCGAAGCGGTAAGACCTTGGTCTATACCGATGGTCTGCTCGGGGAGATCGGCTTCATCGACATCACTCGGCCTCGCGCGGCCCAGCCCGCGGGCAAGCTCGCGCTGGGAGGCGAGCCCACTTCGGTCGCCGTGCTCGGAGAAAACCTGGCGCTCGTGGCTGTCGATACCAGCGCGTCGTTCGCCAATCCCAGTGGCCACCTCGCAGTCGTCGACCTTCGCGACCCACGAGTGATCGCTGAGGTCCCGCTCGGCGGCCAACCGGATTGTCTTGCCATCAGCCCGAGTGGCCGCTTCGCTGCGATTGCGATCGAGAACGAGCGCGACGAAGACGTCGTCGTGGACGGGGTCGAGGGTGGTTTGCCCCAAGCGCCGAGTGGCTTCATGGTCATTGTCGACCTAAAGGGCGCCGATCCCACGCGGTGGAGCGTGCGAAATGTCGATTTGACGGGCCTATCGAGCTATGCGTCCGAGGACGCCGAGGCTGAATTCGTGGATATCAACGATCGAGACGAGGCGGTGGTCACGCTCCAGGAAAACAATCACGTCATCATCGTCGATTTGCCCACCGGGAAGGTCGTGGGCGACTTCCCCGCAGGCACGGTGACTTTGGAGGGGGTGGACGCCAGCGAAGATGGTCTAATTTCCCTGAGCGAGTCATTGTTCGACGTGCCGCGCGAGCCGGACGCGGTAGCCTGGATCCCCGGGCGCCACGGCGGTTTGATTGCGACGGCCAACGAAGGTGACCTGCTCGGAGGCAGCCGCGGTTTCTCAATCTTCGATCGTCGAGGCAGTGTCACGTTCGACAGCGGCAATGGGCTCGAGGAAATCGCGGTGCGTCACGGCCATTATCCCGAGTCGCGCTCGGATGCCAAAGGCAACGAGCCCGAGGCCATCGAGTTCGCGCGCTTCGGCAACACCGATTATCTGTTTGTCGGATCCGAGCGCGGCAGCTTCGTCGCCGTGTATGAGCTGAAGCGTCCCGGGCAACCGGAATTCGTCCAGCTGTTACCGGCTCCGTTGCGTCCAGAGGGTGTGCATGCGATACCGTCGCGGGGTTTGCTCGTCGTATCCGGTGAAACCGATGACCCGAGCTTCGGCGTACGCTCGAGCGTGATGATCTACGAGCTTGGCTCGAATGAGCCCAGCTATCCGCAGATTCTGTCTGGCGACGATGACGAGGGCAAGCCGATCGCGTGGTCGGCACTGTCAGGCATGACCGCCATGCCGGGAAAGAGGGATCGGCTGCTCGCCGTCTGGGACTCGTACTACGCTGAGAGCCGGATTCTCAGCCTGGACGTGTCCCACACGCCAGCGCTCATCACGAGCTCCATGGCCATTACCGGGGGCACGGGCGACTACGATCCAGAAGGGATTGCCGTAGCTCCCGACGGCACCTTCTGGATTGCGAGCGAGGGTACCGCCGGCGCTCGCAAGAATCGCTTGTTGCAGGTCGATGGCGCCGGCCTCGTGCTGAGCGAGGTGGGCCTACCCTCTGAAATTGAGGCATGTCGGGCCGCAACGACGAACCGTGGCACGCTCGCTTCCGGGTTCGAAGGCGTGGCCGTCTCGCGGACTCGCGGTGGTTACCTGCTGCTCGTTGCTCAGCAGCGAGGCTGGGACTACACGACGCCAGATTGTGAAGGGCTGGACGACGATCCCCTGGGCGAAAACCCGACTGAGCCCAGTCAGACCCGAATCTGGGCGTACGACCCCGCGCTCGCCACGTGGGGGCACTTTTCCTATGAGCTCGAAGCCGTCCCCGAAAACGCGAGCTGGGTCGGTTTGTCCGAGGTCACCGCCGTGCCGGGCGGCTACATCGTCATTGAACGTGATAACCGCACCGGCGACTTTGCTCAGCTGAAAACGCTGGTCCAGTTTGACCGCGCCGATCTGTTGGACGGGGTCGCGCGCGACGAAAAGCGAGGTCATGATCTTTTGCCAAACCTGCTCGCCACCTACGGCTGGATTACCGACAAGCCCGAGGGGCTAGCGGTGACCGGTGATGGCCAGCTCTTCGTAGTCACCGACAACGACGGCGTAGAAGACTGGTCGGGCGAGACCTGGTTTCTGCGCCTGGGCCCGTGGCGGCGCTTATTCCGCTAACTCGGGGCACTAGGTAGTGGAACCATTCCCTAGTCGGCAGGGTATGCGGTCCAACCTGCGGTCCAGTCGTCGCCGCTGGGATCGAAGGCACCGCGAAAGTTAGCGCTCACGTCGAAGAAAGGCGAGAGGCCGCTCGAATCGCTGGGTACAGCCCAGTCACTCGAGGCATAGGAGCCTCGAACAGGCACCCAATGAGGCGAGTCCAGCTCGAACGCGCCGGGCAGGAGCTCTGCGGTTTGTTCCACGCTGAGCACGGTGTTGCCGAGCGAGCCCTCACCCGCCGTAAAATAGTCTTCCTCGAGGTACTGCGTGCCGTTCGAGTCTGCCTGCCCGGAGCGCGGCCAAGGCCCGGAAAAGATGCTGTGGTTCACGCGCGTGCGACCCAGTGTGAGCTGATCGACAGTGGCCGCGTCGCTCAGCTCGATCAGGCCTTCGGCAGGTCCGCCGGGGGCGGACGCGATAATGGCGTTGTGCAGCACGAGCTCCGTACCTTCACGCAGCCGCAAGCCGCGCACCGAGCTGCGACTCGACAGCAGCGTCACGTTGTACATGCTGGGCGACGAGGCCGTCCCGATGGTGCGTTCGGGATCGGCGTAGCCATCTCCTTCGAAACCATTGTCACCTTGGCCGTTGGCACCACCGCTGTCGTCGTGCTGCTGGATGGCCAAGAACTGTACGCGGCCCTGCCAACCCTGGTCCCAGTCGAGGGAGTCATCCTTGGCGCCGGTGACTACCGCGTGCTTGAGATCCGCCGTCCCACCGAAGAACTCGATGCCGTCGTCGGAACCGAGGTGCACCTGAATGTAGTCGAGCACCGTGTACCGCCCGCAGCCGCCGACTGTGAGACCATTGAGCTCATTGGTGTCGCTGACCGCGAACCCAGCGAACTCGATGCGCACGAAGCGCAAGGTACCGCAGTCGTGGTTGGGGTCTGCGTTGGGTTGAGCGATGCTCTCGCGCCCAGCATCGGGAGGGGCACCGCTCAGCGCACCCGCATCGGCTGCTGGCTCGGCATCTACACCTGTGCCGTAGGTCGTGTTCTCGACGCGTGGTAGCCCCTCGATGAACATTTCCCCAGCACGGTTGCCGCTGTTCTCGAAGTCTGCAGGCACATTGGTGGGCGCTCGACCGAGCAGCACGACGCCCCCCCAGTCACCAGGTGCGCGCTCGCCAGGAGGCGCAGCAGAAGTGAAAACGATGGGCTGCGCGCGTGTGCCGCGCGCCTCGAGCCGACCGCTGCGGGTCACAATCAACGCCCCCGGCAGGCGGCCCTCTTCGAGGCTGCCCGGGTGCCCTTTGATGACGGTGCCCGGCGCGATCACCAGGCGTGTGGGCTCTGCGCCCGAGCCGTGCACGAAGATCGGGGCTGGTAGTGTGTAGACCGGGCAGTCCCATACTGTATTAGTGCTGACGTCACCGGACACCGCGACGCCGTCTCCGCACGGATCTCCGCAGCCGGCGGGGACTTGGGCTGCGTTGCAGCCGGGGGCCGGCGCGAGAGCCGGGGCACCGCTGTCCGGCGACGGGCGCAGGGCCCTGCTCACTTGCGCCTCGTACGAGCAGGCCGTGCCGTACGTCGCGCTGAACAACAGCCCACCGAGCAAGAGGTGAGGCCGGCACGGGAAAGGACAGCGCAGGCTAGTGAAAGGGTGCATCTTTAGTCGAGTGGGTACTCAGTCCAGTCCACGGTCCAATCATCCCCCTCGAACGGGACCGCCCCGCGGAAGCTGGCTGCCGGATCGAAGCCCGCGGGCGTGATGACGATGTCAGTCATGACGCTGGGTTCCGTGGGTTGGAAATTCGGCTCTTCGCGGCGTGTCGCTGCGCCGAGACCCGGATCCCGATCTCTCAAGCTGGGACCGCTCAAGCGGCCGGCTGCTGCCGTGAGGTGGGAGCTGCCTCCGGTGCCGTTTTGGTGCAGCAAGATATGTGAGATCTCGTTGGGGGAAATGCTGGCGACCGTGGGGGCGGACCGGAGATCGATCGCGGCGTCGTCAAAGTTGGTGATGATCGAGTTCTTCATTGTGGCAGCCGAGCCGAACTCGAGCAACAGACCGACATGGCTGCCGCTCGGAATCTGCGAACGAACTCCGACGGCGGTGGCGTTGTAAATGACAGGGTGGCTCACTGGCTGAAGACTCGGTTCGGAATCTGAGTTGCTCCCCTTGAAGCTGGCAGCAGCGCCCGCACTCTGAGCGACCACGTACTGCATTTGGCCGGTGTAGCCCCCCGTCCACTCCACGGCGTCTCCAAAACCGTTGTTCGAGACCACCGTGTGCCGCACGGCCACGGTGCCGCCTAAAAGCCCAAGGCCATCGCTAGCCCGGTGGATTTGCACATGATCAATCTCTGTACCCGTGCCACAGCCGGCGAGCGACAGAGCCGCGCTCGGCGTCGCCTCTTCGTCGGTGTTGCCGCCCGCAAACTCGATGCGAACGTAGCGCAGCACCCCGCAGTCGTGGTCGTCTTCGCCGTTCGGCCCTCCCCCGAAAAAGGCCCGCGCGTCGCTGACCGTGTCGGCTACGGCGGTGTTCGTGACGTGGGAGGGGGCATTGCCTGTCAGCACCAACCCTCTCCAGTCCGCGGGAGCACGTTGCCCGACGGCTCGAGCGCTAGTCAAAACTACGGGGCCGTTGCGTGTCCCCTGCGCGACGAGCCGGGCCCCGCGCTCAACGAGGATGAAAACCCCTTGCTCCGACAGAACTCGCGTGTCCGGCCCGATCGTGAGCGTGGCTCCCGGGCGCACGAACACCGGAGCCGCCAGCGTATAATTGTTCTGGCAATTCCACGTGCCGTCTTCGTCGAGCTCGACAGCTTGGCCCGGTTCACCGATCGTCAGCGCGGGGCGCACGTCGATGGGTGAGCATCCCGCAACCGACGAGGGCCGACTGGGCGCCCCCTCAGCGGAACGCGGCCGATTGGGCGACGACACGGTCACGCCACCACCGTCGTTGCCAAAGAAATCCTCGGGTGACTCGAGCTGTGTGCACGCAACCATCAGGCTGAGCGCAGCGGTGCCCAGTGCTGCTGGTGCGCAGCGGCGCACGGCCGGACAATCTACTTGGGGGAAAGCGCGTGGCGCGAATGTCGACATTTCATACCCGCGCGCAAGGCTGCACGACGGGCTTGCACACTTCGGAGAGCGACGTGTCAACTCCTGGGCGGCTCAGTAACAAGTGTGTGGCAGCGTTGCTTTAGGTCCGCCGCTTGGCCCTGTCACTGCGATTTGCGCCGGTTGAGACGAGGAATTGACGCACGTCACGAAAGCGTATGCTAGGTCGTCATGCTCGCGCAGCGCCCATTACTAGGTTTTCACTTGGAGGTTTTTTGACGTGCTGAGTAATACGTTTCCGAATCAACCTCCTCCGCTTCCGCGTGGGGTAGCCGCTCAAGCCAGGGCCCAGGACGCTACCGGCGAGCCCGAGGCCGAGCCGCGCTCCGGCAGGCGCCCAACGCGTTATGCCACGCTCAGCAAGCTAGGCGGAGCGCTTCGGGCCGAAGTCGTGCTCGGAATCGCCGAGCATGCAGACACGCTCGACCATCTGGTGGTGATCAAAAGCTTTCAACCTGGCCAGCCAGAAGAAACGCTCGAGAGGCTCACCGAGGAACTGGATCTGGCTGGGCAGCTCTACCATGACAACATCGCGCGCACGCTGAGCATCGGTTATGGGGCCGCCCGTTACTTCATCGTGATGGAATATCTCGAAGGCAAGCCGCTGCGCGTGCTATTGCGCTGGGCCGCTTTGGCTGGGAAGGCCCTTCCCAACGCGGTCATTACTCGGGTCCTATTGGGGGTGCTGGATGCCGTAGCCTATGCGGACGGGGTGGCCGAGACGACCGTGGCCCGTGCGCTGGTCAACCAACCCATTCTGTCGGACGATGTCTTCATCACCTACGACGGCAACGTCAAGGTTCTGGGCTTCAAAGGCTCGGCCCCAAACACCGAACGGCTTATCAAGGGCAGGCCCGCAAGAGAAGCAGCGGTTGACGCCATTCTGTCGGGACACCTCACGCCTGAGCTAAGCCGGGTGTTGGCGGCGTTGCCGAGCATCGAGGGGCATCGTTCTCGCGATCTCTGGCCGATCAGGCACGCTTTGCATGGCTGGCAGTCGGCGGTACTGGGCAGCAATGGCCAGGCAGAGCTCGCGGCGCTCATGTCTGACGTCTTCCCCGAGGGTCGAGCCCGGCAAAGAAAGTTGATCGAGACCGCCTATGCGGCCATAAAGCGACCGGATCGGCCTGGAACCTCGCCGAGCAACGATGCACCGAGGCCGCAGGCCCCCGCTCCCATCACCGCCGATGCACCCGCAAGTGTCCCTGCTCGCACGAGCGCCCATGCACCCGAAAATGTCCCCTCCCCCTCGAGCGCTCGAGCCCCCGCGAGCCCGCCTGCCCCCGCGAGCCCGCCTGCCCCCGCAAGCCCCCCTGCCCCGGCAACCGCCCACGCGCCCGTCACTCTTCCAATCCGGCAGGCTGCGGCACCGCTGGGCGGCCGTGGCGCGGCCAAAGTGAAGCCCATTTCAAAAGCATCTCGCGTGGGATGGTTTGCGGTCGCATTGATCTGCACCGCGAGCGCTCTCGGGGGCATGCTGTTTTCAAATCGCCGCCTCGTTAGCCGCGGCTCCGCCGCTAGCGAAGTGACCGAGGTGGTTGCGGCTGATTTCGGCGGCTCAGGTGTCGCAAAGGGCGCGGCCAGCTCTCCACCCGAAGTAGCCGCTCCGCCGGTCGCGCCGAACGAGCCGGACTTGGAAATCGCCGTAGTGAGCGTTGAGCCCGCGGCGAACGTCCCCCCACACGACAACCCAAGGGCGCATGTGGCCTCGTCGCCGTTGCTTTCTGAGCGCCCATCGACGCCGGTTGCCGCGACACCTTCGCGCCAAAGGGCGTCCCGGTCACGGTCGTCTCGCCTGGCGCCAACGAAGCGCGCGTCCGCCATTCCCGCATTGCTGCCCGGGTACCTGACCTTGGACACCACTCCGTGGTCGAATGTTTCGCTGGGGACTGTGCCGCTCGGGCAAACACCACTAGTTGCCGTCAGGTTACCTGCTGGAGATCACGTGCTCGAGCTGACCAATTCAGAGCTCGGGATTGTTTCGCGCTATGCGGTGAGCATCGCCAGCGGCGAAACTACCATACGGCGCATCGGGCTCGAGGCGCCACGCAAGTCGAAATGATGCCGATGCATTGGCTGAAGGTCACGCCGATCCGAATCGTTGGGCTTCTGGCCTGGGTGTGCTGGTTTGTTCAAGTCAGGCCCGCGCTTGCAGAGCCGTTTGACCCATTGTTTGATCCACTAGCCGCCGCCGAGCAGGCCTATCGCAATGTGGACTTCGAGACGCAGCGGTCTGCCGCCCAGCGTGCTCTCGAGAGCGGCGACAACGATCCGGACAGACTGATTAGAATTTATCGCCTCCTCGGCATCGCCAATGCGTCGCTCGAAGATCGTGAAGCGGCCAAGCTGGCGTTTCTCAGCCTTTTGGCTCTGGACCCCCAGGTCGAGCTGGAGCGCTCGTTGTCGCCACGTTTGCGCGCCCCTTACATGGAGGCTCGCGGGTTTTGGGACGTCGCAGGCTCGCGGCTGGGCGTCGAAGTCACTGGAGGTCGCCCGTCGCACAGTGTCGTTTTGCGCTTGCACGATCCGCTGCTCATGGTGGCTCGCGTTCGCGTGCGGTCGATGGACCGGCAGCCGGCGACCGTGCTCGAGAGCGAACCGGCTGTGGAGCTGCATTTGACATCCGAAGAGCTCGCCGGGTACTGGGACCGCAATCTGCGTGTCGAGCTGCTGGACAAGTACAACAACATTCTCGTCATGCAAGCGCTGCCTCGCTTGGCAAAGCCCTTCCCCAACGGTAGCGCGACGCGGCCGTCAGCAGGCACCCCGTTGCCGGTAAGCCGTAGCGCTGCCCCGGAATTCGACTATCCGTCGACGATCCTGGTCGGAGCGGGTGTGCTCGGCCTTGGCATCGGAGCCGTGGCCCATGCGATGAGGGAAGAGAGCGCCAGAGAGTGGAATGGTGGCGCTTGCGAACGGTCGGGTTCGGGAACCCGGCTCGAGCAGTGCGAGGATGTTGACCAGGACCGGACCACCGCAGAGCGCGTAGCTATCTTCTCTTACAGCGCTGGCGGTGCATTGCTGATTGCAGGCGTCATCATGTACCTCATACCTGGCAGCCTCGGCGATGAGCAGCGCGGCGCCAATGCACAGAATCTAGCATGCGGTTCCGGTCCAGGCACGGTCGGAATTGGTTGCAGCTCAGCTTGGTAAGCCGCCGTTCGGTCGGGCGCTAGAAAACCTGCCGTCGCCAAAGCAAGAACAGCGCAGCGGCTACCCCGGTCACGATTCCCAGCGTGACGTAAGCAAAACCATGGGGATGGTTGGCCCACGGCATGCCTCCCAGGTTCATGCCAAAAATCCCAGTGATCAACGTGATCGGCAGCAGCGTGGTCGTCACGATCGATAGCAGGTAGATGTTGCGGTTGGTCGCTTCCCCTAGCCGCCGGCCGATCTCTTCCTGCAGTAGGCGTGCACGTTCCTGAACCAGCTCGAGATCTTGAGCCACTCCGACCAGGTGTTCGATGACGTGGCTCATGCTGTGGCGGCGCTCGGCACTGCAGAAAGCTGGCAGCCGCCCCGGAAGCGACGAAAGCGCGCTTCGGTTGGCGCCGACGTGGCGACGCAGTCGCGCGAGGAGCCAGCGGATTCGGCCGAGCGCTGCGCCTTGGTCCCTAAAACGACCGGCAAGGACCTCGTCCTCGGCGTCCTCGACCGCCTTTCCAAGCTTGGTGACCAGCGCGGCAAACGTCTCCGTCAGACATTCGACGAAATGCTCGAATAGGGCGATGGGCGACTCTACCTCGAGGCCACCTAGAAGCTCGCGGCGCAGCCGATCCACCGCTTTGAGTGCCTGGCGACGCCCACTGATCATGCGCTGGGCATCGACGTAGAGCTCGAGCGTGCCGAAGCCACCACCGTCGTCGAAGTCGTAGCTCAGATCGCCCAGTACCGCGACCAACCCGCCCGGTAGCACCTGCAAATGAATGTGTGGATCGAGCTCGAGAAACGTGTCCAGCGCAGGCTCGGGGAGAAGGGCGTGTTCTGCCAGCCAGTCTCGTGCGCGGCGGTCGACCAGGTTGAAGTGTAGCCAGATGGGTTGCACCGAGTCACGCATGCCCAGCACCTCAGGCCCCATGGGAGTGGGCGGTAGGAGCTCAAAGGCGCAAATGAGCCCTTCGTCATCCGGAACCAGGGCACTGCTCGCTGAAGCCATGTTAGTTCCGGGAACCTGCTCCGGGCCAGGTGGGAGCAATTCACGCAATCGTTACTTCTCTCGTGGCACAGCCATGTTACCCATTCCACTGCCGGTTGAGCGGGAAATACACCCACGACGAATTGACATGGCCGTATAAACCCACCGGACCCCGATTGCAGCATGCGGTTGTTGTTAATAACGCGGGATTTTCCGCCGCATGTGGGTGGAATCGAGACGTGGTCGTACGAGCTATCGAAGTGCCTCGTGAACGCTTGCGAGGATTTCGCGCTGGTGGCTCCCTTTGTCGCTGACCACTGGGCGGTGGATCGGAAAGCCCCATTTGAAGTGATCCGCGTGCCCTCCACACGGCACGCGTTTCCCGGCCTGCTTGCAGTTGGCTTGGGTGGCCTGGCTGCCCATCGGCAGTTCGATGCCTTGCTGGGCGCGCAGTGGCAAACGGCCTTGCCCGGTCTGATATGGCGCAACCGAGGCGGGCCGAGCCAGATATTTGCTGCGGTGCGTGGCAAAGAAATGCTCAGCTCAGAGACGCGCTTTTGGCCCTTCGCACCGAGGCTCCGCGGCAGAGCCAGGGAGCTGGTGCTCGAACGCATTGACGGGGTTTTTCCCGTCAGCAACCCTGTCAAAGAGCTCATGGCGCGGTTGGGTGCTCGCGTCGATCATGCGCAGGTGGTGGGCAGTGGCTGTAATGCGGAGAGATTCCGCCCTACCCCGCCCCCCGAACAAATGGCACGAGAGCTCGGCCTCATCGGTCGCCGCGTGCTGCTCAGTGTGGGGCGGCTAGAGGCTCAAAAAGGCGTCGACAGCGTCCTGTTCGCCGTCAGTCATCTCGGCGTTCGTTACCCAGACTTGAGATACGTGATCGCTGGCGATGGGCCCGATCGCGGCCGCTTGGAGCGTTTGGCAGCGGAGCTCAGGATCTCGCACAAAGTTCGTTTCCTGGGGCAGGTCGACGAAGACACGCTGCCGCGCGTGTACAATCTGGGCGATATCTTCATCCACGCCACAAGGCAGGAACGCGGTGATCTCGAAGGGCTCAATCTCGTCCTGTTGGAGGCGGGCGCGACTGCCAAGCCGATCATTGCGACCTCCAGTGGTGGGCACGGCGATGCGTTCGCGCACGAGCAAACTGCCCTGTTGACCCCGGCTAACGATCCGACTGGCCTCATGGAAGCAATCTCGCGCTTGCTCGAGCAGCCGGAGCTTTCGCGTCAGCTCGGTGAGCGTGCGCGGTCACGGGTCCTCGAATGCAGCACCTGGCAGCGGGTGGCCGATCGGCTCGTCTCGGCGATGGATCAGCCGCGCAGCGCAGTGGGGGCGGCTCACGCGCGGCCGGTTTCGAACGGCGCCCGGTACGGGCACGGCCTAGGCAGTCGGCTTTCTCACCAATAAGCAGGAAATTTGCCATGGCAACATCCAACGCCTGAGCCAGCGCCGGCCCGAGTAATGCTTATGGTCACGCACGGTGACGACTTCCTGTTCGAGTACCTCTGGCCATCCGACGAGCTCCACCAGGGCTTCTGCACTCGGACGAAACCCTGTATCGATCGGATCCTGATGCAACGGATACCGACGCGGCACCGTGAGCAAGAGCAGCCCAGACGGCGCAACCACGCGTTTCACATTGTGAAGCGTCGTGGCGCGGTCCACGACATGCTCGAGCAGATTAGTACAGAGCACGACATCGAAACTCCGATCGACGCCGTCCAGGCGGGTAACGTCCGCAACGATGTCAACACCCGGCTCTGCGCGGGCGTCGAGATGAAGGGGTGAGACGCCGCGTCGGCGCAAGGGATCGAAAACGTTGCGATCGATATGCGGCTGAATGACCGTCCGGAACACCTGGGTGGAGGACCCAATGTCGAGCACCGTCATGCCAGTCTCCAGGGGCACGCGTTCGAGCGCTGCCCGAATCCACAGTGACTCATCGACGAACACGAAACCCCTCATTAGTCTCGAGACGTGGTCCGGGCAAGAGAACACGTCAACTTGAATCGAGACACGCGTCGTGGGTGCCAGGGTCCTGTGGCCCTGGCGCGAGGACGCGAGTGATGCGCGTGTTGTTCGTCGTCGGCGAGTTTCCGGCGGTCTCCGAGACCTTCGTACTCGATCAGATCACCGGCCTCATCGATCGCGGAGTAGATGTGGCCGTGCTCGCCCGACGACCGCACGCCGGGGCGCCCATACATCGAGCAGTCGCAGAGTATCAGTTGCTATCATGCACTCATTACTACCCTGATACACCGTTGGAGCGTTGCCAAGCCCTGCCCGGACTCGCCAGCTGGTTGGGCACCGCTCCGAGCACTGCGCTCCGAGCCTTGGTGCGTTCGCTCCGGGTCGACCTGTACGGACTCGAGAGTTTGGCGCTGGGGCCCTTCCAAAGGGCCGCCACGGCGCGAGGGGCGAAGCCGTTCGATGCCGTCGTCGCCCACTTTGGTCCCAATGGTCTCAAGGCACTCCAGTTGCGAGAGCTTGGGATCACGCAAGCCCCAATCGTTACCGTGTTCCATGGTCACGACCTTTCTCGCTGGACCAGCCGGCACGGCACGCGGGGCTATCGTCGCCTATTCGCCAAGACCCAGCTAGTGCTCCCCATTTCCGAGCATTGGCGGGCACGGCTCATCGAGCTGGGGTGCCCCGTCGAGAAGATTCGCGTGCACCGCATGGGAGTGAATGTCTCCACCCTGCCGTTCGTCCCACCCAGAGCGCTCGGGCCCCACGCCACGGAGATCCACGTTCTCTCCGTGGGGCGTCTAGTAGAAAAGAAGGGCTTCGAGTACGCTCTGCGCGCCGTCTGTTCGGCACTCTCGCAGCACCCAAACCTCCGCTACCATTTGGTGGGCGATGGCCCACTCCGAGCATCCTTGGGGGCGCTCGCGGAAAAGCTCGAGATCACGCGCCGTGTATCATTCCACGGGCACCTACCGCGCGACCGGGTTGAGGCACTTAGGCGCCGGGCTAACGTCATGCTCGTACCCAGCGTGACCGCCCGCGACGGAGATCAGGAGGGAATTCCGGTCGTGCTCATGGAGGCGATGGCCTGTGGAATCCCCGTGATCGCGACCCGTCATTCTGGCATTCCGGAGCTGGTCGTCGATGATGAAACGGGGTTACTCGTTCCCGAACGCGACGACAGAGCCCTTGCCGATGCGCTCGGGCGCCTCATTCGTGAGCCTGTACTCCATCGACGGCTGAGTCATGCAGCACGGGCACGTGTCAGCGAGCGACACGATCTGAAGCGCCTCAACGACGAACTGGCCAACCTCCTGAAACAGTTGAGCTGACAGCGCACACGTGGAGCGGGTGTTACTGCCTTCATGGCCCACCCTATGGCCCGCCTTCTGGCAGCGTGCTCGACCAATGCCGGTCTGCTAGGACTAGACTTGCTAGTAATGCAATCTGCCTCATCCCGTTCCGACGGCCTGTGGCGGCGTCCTCGAGTAATCGCTCGACGCCGGCTCGGTCAAAGCAGCCGAAGCGCTCGATTCCTTGGTGCGCGTCCAACAGGCAGTCAGAAAAGAAGCGCTGCATGCGTGGCGATTTCTGGAATGCAGTATCGAAGCTGAAGAAGGCTCGACCTTTAGGATAGGCAGGAGGTGTAAGGGCGTGGAGGACCGCACCGAACAGTCCGGGTCGGCGCAACGGGCGTCCGTTTTTCTGCCACGGAATGCTCGCCATTTCCGGCCAGCCTGCTTGAAAGACCAGACGCTGCAAGCGCCCCCCTTGACGTGCTCTCGGGTGCATCGAAAGCAACTGATCTGCAAGTTTTGGAACCAGGAAAGCAAACGCAGACCTTGCGCAAGCGCGCCAGAGCAATGGCCCGTTGTTGATAAAGCGGCGCGTGCGATTTCTGAGCACCCAAAAGTCGAACCAACGAGGATCTTCGGCACGGCTGCCTTCCGTCGTGCAATCGAGACTTGTGAGCAGCGCGTCTCGGGCCCTCCGCCAAATTTCGTTTCGTGCAGCCGGCAAGAGAATCGATCGCCAAGGCTCGGCATCCAATCTGAAGTACCTGTGCCATAAATCATCGAGACGTGCGTGCCGCGTCAGGCTCTGGAATGTAGAATCGCGCAAGAACGCCCCTCCAAAAAGCACGTCGCCTCCGATGCCGTCGAGGCGTAGTCGGTCGGTGTTGAACAGCTGCCTTACGCTGACGCCAGCCGAATGGAGCATGTTCAAGTGACCGTCCGTCAAACGGGTTGCCTCTAGAGCGTGGTCAACCAGCCAGTCGTCGGGAAGCTCCAAAAAGCGCCATGGCACGCCAAGTTGTCTCGCTACCTTCTCGGCAATCGACACGTCGGGTGGCAGAATCCCTTCAACCGCCGCACTGCCGAAGGTGAAGGTTTCGAGGACGGCGCCGGCGTCTCTTGCCAGAACCGCAAGCAGCCGAGAGTCGAGCCCCCCACTGAGGGGCAGCATCACCGGACAGCCGGCATTGGCGAGGCCAATGGTGGAGGATATCGCCGCGCGGAGCTGCGATATTGCTGTTCGAGCTAGGACAAGCTCCGGCTTTGCTGGCTCGAGCGGCAGATCACCGTGGCAATGGCGCTTCCTGAAGGACACACCGGCCGGGGCAATTTCCAGATCATGTCCCGCGGGCGCAGCGCTGACCTCTACTCTCAGCGTCCGCTGCTCTAGTAGGTGATCAAAGGCGAGTAGCTCCGCCAGCCCCGATGGATCGAGGGACAGCGCCGGTGAAAGGCGCCCGAGCAGGGACGCGGATGTCGAAAAGGTAGTGCAACTGCCCATGCGCCTCACATAGACCAACGCGAAGCCGTAACGATCGGTCGCCACGACGAGCTTTTGCGACTTTGGTTCGTAGCGACAGCGAAGCCACGGTGGCGCAGCCGATGCCTCGTCGTTCAGCGCACCCGCGCCGCCGAATCCTATCTGCGCCTCGACTTCCCCGACCGTTGCAAGGGACACGAGCTGCTCGTCCGGATAGTGCCGAAAGACGCCCAGCTTGATCGGACCTGCTTCCCATGCAACGTTCGAGGTTCCTAGAGCCCGCTGCAGGGTTTGCCAGGTGTTTCGCGCTTGCTCGGCAGCGCTTGGCTGGTGGCAATACACTCCGGCTAAGTGTGCCATCGACGTTGCGCTCGGAAATGGTCGATGAAGGCTCGAACGTCGGCCGCGATTCTTGGTTCCCAAATGCGCATGGCCACCCCGGTGCTGCCCCACGTCACGATCGAGAGCACCATCAAGCGCAGCACCGCCCACGGAAGGCCCGGCTCGGACTCGGGAAGGAAGTGGCGCGTGGCCATGCCTGCCGATACGCCGATGATGGCGCCCAGACTGGGCAGGACCAACACACCGAGCAACCTGCGGAGCGGTAGCTGCAAATACTTACAGGCGAGCCACTCGGTGTAGAGCACGCCCGGGACGCTGAGAACCGAGATTGCAGCAGCTACGCCGAAGTTGCCGAAACGCACCCCGACGATGACACCGACGGTCACGGCCATGGCCCAAACGATATTCCAATACAACTCGACGAATGCTTTACCCTTGGCTCTGAACACGATCCCAACCAGCGTTCCCACGCTCTTGACGGCGCCTGCGACGCTGAGCAGTCGGATCAGAGGAGCTGCCCCCAGCCACTGGGGTCCGCACAGGATCTCGAGTAACTCGGGCGCAACCACAAATCCCCAACCGAGGAGGGGAAAACTGATCATCGCCACGGAGCGTGTGATTCTCACGTAGGCATCACGCATGGCTTCAGGCTGGTCCTGAATGCTAGAAAAGGCAGGGAACATGACCTGGCTAAATAGGGACGAGATCCGGGTTAGCGGTACGGTGACAATCTGATACGCGAGCGTGTAGACTCCGAGGGCAGCGGGGCCAAGCACGCGTCCGACAATCAGGTAGTCGACATTGGCGCTTAGAAAGTTGACTGCTCCGCCTCCAGCTACGTACATGCTAAACGACAACAGCTCACGCGTGTGTCGCCACGACGCTCGGAACCGCGGTCGCCAGCCAGCACTTGCCAGGTGGTACGCCGGAATTGCAACCAAATGGCCTGCGATTGGGCCGAGGAGAATCGCCCAGTGGTTCAGGCCTACGAACGCAGCGGACACCATCACGACCGCGCTCACCAGGCTCCGCATCAGCTCGAGTCGCGCTACTGCATTGAACTTCAGCCGGCGCCGCAGCAGAGCTGCATAGGTGGAAGAAAAAGGGCCTAACAGCAGCGGAATTGCGGCCACGACGACGATGTGGGTGACACGTGGCTCAACGTACCAACGGCCCAGGGCTGGTGCCAAGAGCAGCGCCAACGAGAAGAGGACGACGCCCATCCCCAGGCTGGACCAAAATGCTGAATCCTTGTGAGCGTCGTCCAATTCGCGACGTTGAATCAGCGCGGAGGTAAGGCCGAGATCGCTGATGACTAAAGCGAAGCCCAAGAACACGGTGGCCATCGCGACCAGACCGAACCCCTCGGGCGTGATGAGCCGGGCCAGAATCAACATGGCGACCCAGTTGCCAGCCGTTGCAACAGCTTGACCAACTGCAAGCCACATGCCGCCGCGAGCGGCGAGATGCAGGAAGTCACCCGATGGTTTCGGCCCGACCTTCTTCTGGTCGGTCACCGGGAGCTTTGAGGAGCGGGCTCTAAGCACGAGCCCGCCATGGTATGCCAAATGCTCAGTCCCGCCAATTGTCCATAGGGCGCAGCACGCGCGCTTCTGGATTCATCAGGCTGGGCTGAGACCCATGGCGCACCAGGGGTGGCCACGCCTGGTAAACGTGCGCGCGCCGAAACAACCTCAGCGTCAGCTGGCGCCCTACGCCGCTCGAGACCTCCGGCTTGCGTTTCCAACGGTTGGGATGAATGGGTATCATTCGGTAATCCAGCATTTCAAAGAAGGTACGATCCACCAGGAACGCAGACAGATCGAACCAGCTGGTGAGCCGACACCCGACACCCGGCAGCTCGGAGCGCGTAAAGTGCACCCAGCGGCCACGCTCTTCGTCGTCATTTGAAGAGAACAGGTGCAGCACGCGGCGCAGAGGGTCGTGGGCTGTAGCGCGCCAGATTTTGTCCGCGCGCATCAAGAAGTCGGGGTCGAAGTCGATGTCATCCTGAAGGTAGAGCGCCCGCCGTGGGCGCCACGAGCGCGCGACGAACAACGCGGTTTGATGCACTTTCCAAAACCCCACCTTGCCTAGCCGCTGCTGCGCGTCCAGCCACAAGCAACGTGACGCGGCCGCCTCCGCCAGCAAGCGTGCAGCCGTATAGTCCGAGTGGCAGGCATCGTGCAGCACGAGCACGGCGGTGCGCTCTTCCAGGCCCAGCGCGCGCAAAGCCTTGCCCAACCGACCCAATACTTTCGCAGCGGCGTGAGGTCTGTTGTAGGTGGTGAGCACGACCATCAGCTCTGGCTCGTCCCTGACCAGATTGAGCTCCGGCTCCGGGGAGAGACCTCCGGCACGAGACCATAGCTTAAAGAATTCCGATGGCGGGGCGACGTGTTGCTGCAGCCTATTGGTGTGGGTCTGCCACTCGTTTAGCACTTCGACGGGATGAAACATGTTCATAGTCCCATGCAGTTGGCGTAGTACGTCACTGTCGCGGGCCAATCGGCGAAGACGCCCCGTACCCCTACCTGGCGAGCCAGCACATCCAAGAGGATGAGCGCATCGCTGTCCTGGTCGATGACCTCAGACACGGACTGAAAATAGTAACCGCCACCATTCTTCAGCGGTCCCGAGCGCTCGAGCGTCCAGGTGATGATGTCTAGCCCTGCCCTCTTTGCAGCGCGTGCGTACTCAGAGGGCACGATGCGGCGAGCGGGGTCCAGCTCCACGAGTGCCCAAGTCGGAGGAGCGATGATGCGAACACCCGCCGCGGCGAGTGGGCCCATGCCACTGACGGCCGCGGCGTAGCCACCCGGCTGATCGACACGTTCGTCGAGAAAAACCGCTTGCCGGCCGAAACGCGGCTCGTGTTCCAGCCAGTACAGCACGTCGTTCAAGTTGAACGACTGCGGAAAAACTTCACGCGGCGAAATTCCCGCCTGCTCGTACTCGTCGATCAGTTGCTGCGCGTAGTCCTCTCGGGTGTAGTCTCCCTGGTACGGCATCGGCACATTGGGGGCCTTGAGCTCAGGGGTAAATTTCGTGTCCAGGCTCGAGAACAGCTCGATGCTTTCCGCATGGCTGAGCACGGTGCCACACGTGGCGTACAAATCAGTGCGGAAGCTGGGGGTGCCACCCAGGTACTCTTCGACGCTCGTGGCATTGACGTTGGCAGCGTCCATCTTGCCGCAAAGTGTCTTGAACTCGGCGAGCGTGATGTCGCTGGTGCAACACTGCGCGCTGGCGAGGGTACCCGTCGCCGGGTTGGCAGGGGTAAATGGCACCGAGCATTTTGCCGCCAGCTCGGGTATGGCGAGGATATTGGTGGTGGTGTGCAGGTCGCACTGGGAATGCCGGCAAACGAGCTCGCGATCTCGAGTAAAGGTCACATCGCATTCCAGGATGCCCGCACCCATTCGTGCCGCGGCTTCGTACGACTCCTCGGTGTGTTCCGGGAACTGCAGCGCAGCGCCGCGGTGGCCAATCGAGAAGTCGGACTTGGTGAAGGGCCCCTCCGAGCATTGCTCGAGCCGCTCCTTGAGCGGCCCTGGTTCGAGGTCGTTGACCAAGTAATAAGGTCGAGGGCCAAGCTGTACGGTCTGGGCGGGCGCGTGATGTTTGCGACGGTTTGGCTTGCGCTGCGTGTGCGCCGCGGGCCCTGCCGTGGCGGCTTTCCGAGCGGAGTGCCCGGCGTCGTCCTTGGCGCCTGCCGTTGCTGATGTAGAAATGATGGCGACTAGGGCACCGGCTAAACTGATATGAAGCTGAGCTCGTCTCATGGCATGCACCCGGGTTGGGGTTAGGCCAGGCGACTGTACGGGGCAGCCGTCGCACCAGCGTGGCTGTCGTGAAACAAATAGCGGAACAGCGCGATCGTGCTGTCGCTATCGCTCGGTCAACGCGGGCGTACGTTGAACGCATTGCTCCGAATGGCCAGTGGGCACTCGTCCGTCGGGAGTAGACTCGTCACCGAGGGCAAGACAACCGCCGTTATGCAAGCCCGCTTCGCTGCATCAATGTTGCACAAACGTCGCGCTCGTCACGGGTCGCTTCTCTAATCTGGCGCCGCTCCACCCGCGATGGGGGGAACAGATCAGCTCGGAGGATTCGATGCATTCAAGTCCAGCACCCTCACAGATACGCCGCTTGGCACTGCCACTTGCCGCCCTATTTTTTTGCCTCTCCAGTCAGGCACAAGCTCGACCCTTTCGGGTAGGCCAGATCCCGAACGGGCAGGTCAACCCAATTAATGGCTGTGGCACCTGCCATACCAATCCGAATGGCGGTGGAGCGAGGAATCCTTTCGGGCAGACGGTCGAAGCCAGCTTCTTGGTTCCGCCGGGCGCGACGGGCAACGTGCAATGGGGGTTTGCGCTGGCGGATATCGACTCCGATGGGGACGGGCGAAGGAATGGCGTGGAGTTACTGGATCCACTGGGAGACTGGGCCCCACCCGATCCCAATCCAGGCAATCCGGCAAACGTGCGCAATCCGGGTGTGATCGACGCACCTCCTTCAGTGCCCCTTTTCTCTCTGTCGGGTTCTGCGCTCCTCGGCAGTTGTCTCTTGGGTTTGACTCTGCTCGCCGCGAGCCTCCGCCAGAAGCGCCGTCTAGTCCCTCTGTAACCATGATCCTTACAGAATTCCCGCGGCCCCAGCGGGGTGGGGGCCGCATGAATTCTTCGGCAAAGCCCCACTCTTGTTCCAGGGCTAGCCTTCTACATTTGTGCCTGGAACTTCCGTTCCAGGGCAGTAGCGTGATTGGACGATGAGAGGTGCAGGTTCGGCAACCACGTCTCGAGGTGCTGCCACGGCAGTCACTGGTGAGAGGTGGTTGTCGCCGGCTCTGACTTCCGCCGCGTGAGCCAATTCCTCTCGGCCGTCGCGCGCGTCGAGCTGCACGACAGCGATAACGTGGCAGCCCGGTAAAATCACGGCAAACCTGGCGCGGCCCGCGGCCGCCGAAGCTCAGGGGAAAGGTGCGCGCCTGCCGCGCGGCATCTGCGAGACCCACTGCGGAGTCACGGGCTCGACGCGGGTCTTCTGTAACCAGGGTCCCGCTACCACCACCCGTGTGCTGACCCGCTCGCGATCGTCGGCGGAGAGCGTCTGAAAGGGAGACCGAAGGCGGTGATGGCGCCTCATCCACAAGATGACTAAGGCCATCCAGCCCAGAGCCAAGACCAAAACGATGGGCATGGCATGAGCTGACTCCGGGTTTTCGGCCACGACTTTGGGCTGCTCGGACCGTGGCACTGACGCGGGATCCGTTTGCTTCCAGTCGCTCTCCAATTCGGCATCGTCGGGAGGGAGCTCGATTGGGTCCACGTCGCCCGCGTTCCATTGATTGGTCAATTCGATCACGCCGTCGTCCGTCTGAATCCGCCACATGGGCCGCGACGATTTCAGCTCCGCTGCTGCCGTGGGCGGATCCTCCACGGCGCCAAGGCTCCAAGCCATGGTGGTGGAAACCAAGGCGGCCAGGAGCGACGCGACCATTACCGCGCGTCGGTCAGCGCCCAAAGGATTCGAGGCTCGCATGGGGCTCAGATGGTACGTAGTGCTTCAGCCCTGTCCAGACGAAGCGAGCCACCGCCGAAAGAGACCCCTTCCCGACACAGTATCGTCAATCACAGCCAGCTGAGGGAACGGCCGGCGCGCAGGTAGGGGGTGGCGCGGTGCCCGCCAAAGGCTTGGGCGGCTGCCCAGGCAGCCCGAAAAGCTGTGCTAGGACGCACGTTCGGCAGCGGCGGCTGATACAATTGTCACATGAACGCCACGATTCGGCCACAATAGTGGACTCACGGTGTAGGCCTCTATGGAAGACAGTACTACCCCCTGGGAGGTCTTGTCTCAGCCCTCCACGCTTTCTTCGGCGCCGAAAGAGCCTAGAGAGTTGAAGGAGAGGGTGAAGCCGACGGATGAGCCGCTGTCGCGGTTCATCAACCGCGAGCTGAGCTGGCTGGGTTTCAATCGACGGGTCTTGGCCGAAGCGCTCGACGAGCGCCTGCCGCTGCTCGAGCGAGTCCGATTCTTATCCATCTTTCACACGAACTTAGATGAATTTTTCATGATTCGCGTCTCCGGGCTGCGGACACAAATGGCCGCCGCCGCCTCCGAGCGTTCCTCTGATGGCAGGACACCCAGCGAGCAGCTGGCTGCCATTCGGCGCGATTTGCTACCGACGCTGGAGCAGAGCACGTCGCTCTGGTGCGGGGAGCTCAGCGCAAAGCTTCGGGAGGCTGGAGTGCGTATCTTGCCGTACGCGGAGCTCAAAAAGAAGCAGGGCAAGCTCCTGCGCCGGCACTTCAAGGAGTCAATCTTCCCGGTGCTCACGCCGCTTGCCTTCGATCCAGGTCACCCGTTCCCCCACATCTCAAACCTGTCGATCAACTTGGCTGTCGTGGTGCGCGGCGCCGATCTTGCCGAGAAGTTCGCCCGCGTGCGGGCGCCCGCGAACTTGGCTCGCTTAGTACGCATTCCCGACGAAGAAAGAGCGGACAACTACTCGGAGCTCGGCCTGCAGAACATTACGGAGCCAAACTTCGTTTGGCTCGAAGAAGTGATCGCCGCCAACCTGGATCTGCTATTTCCGGAGATGGAGGTGGTCGCTTCGTACCCCTTCCGCGTCACTCGCGACGCCGATGCGGAGATCGAAGACGACGAAGCAGGAGATCTGCTGACCGCGATATCGGACGTGGTCGGCCGGCGTCATTTCGGGCGGGTCATTCGCCTGGAAATCGACGGGAACATGCCCGATCGGATCCGCGACATTCTGACCGTGAACCTCGAGCTTGCGCCCTACCAGGTGTACACGACCACAGGTCCTCTCGGCCTCGGAGACCTCGCGCTGTTGGCCTCTCTGGACATGCCCCACCTGAAGTATGTGCCCTTCGCGCCGGTGGTTCGTCACGGCGCCCGTCAGAAAGAGGACATCTTCAAGCGCATCGCCCGAAAGGACATCGTACTTCATCATCCTTACGACTCTTTCGACACGGTGCTGGAATTCTTGGGAACTGCTGCCAAGGACCCCGACGTCATCGCGATCAAACAAACGTTGTATCGAGTCGGCCCCGACTCTCCAGTAGTTCACTTTCTCAAAGAGGCGCGAGAAAACGACAAGCAAGTCGCCGCGCTGGTGGAGCTAAAAGCCCGCTTCGACGAAGAGAACAACATCGTGTGGGCGCAGGAGCTCGAAGAGGCGGGTGTACACGTGGTGTACGGCATCATGGGCCTCAAAACGCATGCGAAAATGGCGCTGGTGGTACGGCGCGAAGGCAGTGGCATTCGTCTATACGTCCACCTTTCAACCGGCAACTACAATCCGGTCACCAGCCGCCTGTACACGGACGTCGGCCTCTTGACGAGCGACCCGGACATCGCACGAGACGTCCTCGATCTGTTCAATGGGTTGACGGGATACTCCGGTAAGACTGACTACAAGCACTTGATGGTGGCTCCCGCGTCCATGCGCGCTCGCGTCTTGGAGCGTATCGATCGAGAAATAGACTGCCATCGAGCGGGAAAGCCAGGGCACATTGCCATCAAGTGCAACTCGTTGTCCGACGACAGCGTCGTCGAAGCGCTGTATCGCGCCTCTTCAGCCGGCGTGAAGGTGGAGCTTCAAGTGCGCGGCAAATGCTGCCTGCGTCCCGGCGTGCCAGGGCTGAGCGAGAACATCATGGTGACCAGTGTGGTGGGGCGCTTCCTGGAGCACGCGCGGCTCTTCTATTTTGCGAACGGCGGGGAGGAAGAGCTCTTGATCGGGAGCGCCGACATGATGCTGCGGAACCTCGACCGACGAGTCGAAGTGCTATTCCCCATTAGAGATCCCAAGCTTCGAGCCAAGGTTCGTGACAGTATATTGAACGTGTCACTCAGAGATACGGAGAAATGCTGGGAGCTACTGCCCGACGGCTCATACCGGCGGCGGTCCCCGGAAACAGGCGAGGCCCCTTTTAACTCGCAAGAGCACTTCATGACCGTAGGCGGAAGCTGGCGAGAGGACTGAACCATGGACGTAATCCTCGTGCGGCACGCCATCGCGTTGGACCGAGAAGAGGCGAAAGATCTCGGGATGCTCGATAGAGACCGCCCGCTGACCACAAAGGGGCGGTCGCGCATGAAGCGAGGCGCACGCGGGCTCGCGAAGCTCGCTCCTCTGGTCTCCGCCCTGATCACGAGCCCACTGCGACGTGCGGTCGAAACCGCCGAGGTCCTGCAAAAACGGTACGACGCTCTACCGCTGTCGGAAACTGATGCATTGCTCCCTGAGGCAGATCCGGCCGCGCTTGCACACGTCATCGCGGAGAGTGGCTTCGGCTCGCCGGTCCTCGTGGTCGGGCACGAGCCGCACTTGAGCTCCTGGGTGGGGTGGTGCCTCACCGGCGATCCGGGCGGTTGCCTGGAGCTTGGCAAAGGCGGCGCCTGTTTGTTGCGTTTCGATGGCACTCCGGGCTCGGCTCAGGGCAGGCTTCTCTGGCTGTTGACACCAGCGCATTTGAGACAACTCTGATGGTAGAGGAGCTGCCGGTTCCATCGCGGCCCAATGGGTACCCTCTGGCCGCGATTGATCTCGGTTCGAACAGCTTCCACATGGTCTTAGGCCGTGTAGCGGACGCTCAGGTCGTCGTGCTCGACCGCATGAAGGAAATGGTTCAACTCGGTGCCGGGCTGGACGAAGACCGAGTGCTCAGTGAGGCGGCGCAGGACCGAGGCGTCGCGTGCCTCGAGCGCTTCGGGCAGCGCACACGGGCGTTGCCAGAGCAGAACGTGCGGGTCGTCGGCACCAACACCCTGCGAGTGGCGCGCAACGTGGACCGGTTTCTCGAAAGGGCCCAGCAGGCGCTCGGCCATTCCATCGAGATCATCAACGGTATCGAAGAGGCGCGCCTGATTTATGCCGGCGTCGTGCGCGACCTCCCTGTCAGCAACGACCGTCGGTTAGTCGTCGACATCGGCGGAGGCAGCACGGAGCTCGTCATCGGTGAAAAGTCCACGCCGCTCGACTTGGAGAGTCTGTACGTCGGCTCTGTGGCGATGATGAAACGCCATTTCGAGGATGGTAGAATCAATGCCAAGCGCTTTCATCGGGCCGAGGTTACGGCGCTTCAAGAGCTCGAACGGGTGCAGAGCCGTTTCCGGCGGCTGGGCTGGAACGTTGCGATCGGTGCCTCGGGTACGATTCGAGCGGTGGCGCGCGTCGTGCGTGAGAACGGCTTTGGTGATCGCGGTATCACGCGGGATTCCGTGAGAAAGCTGCGGGACGCGGTGGTCGACGCGGGCAGCGTCGACCAGCTGTCGTTTAACGGCTTGAGCAAATCCCGCGCCACCGTGTTTCCCGGCGGGCTTGCCGTGCTGTCAGCGGTATTGGAGAGCCTCGAGGTGGACGGCATGGAAGTGAGCCAGAGCGCGCTGCGTGAGGGATTACTCAATGATCTACTGGGGCGGTTCATGCACCGCGACGTGCGAAGCGCCACGGTAGACGCTCTGATGGATCGCTATCGGGCCGACAAGGAGCAGGCGCGGCGCGTTGAAAGTACGGTGCTGCATCTCTTGCATCAAGTGGCCGAAGCATGGAGCTTGCCGCTGGCCCGCTCGGAGGAGATGTGCGGCTGGGCGGCACGCCTGCACGAGATTGGGCTCGATATCGCGCATAGCCACTACCATAAACACGGCGGATACGTGCTCGAGAACGCCGACATGCCGGGCTTCTCGCGACAAGAGCAGCGCTTGCTGGCCACGCTGGTCCGAGCTCATAGGCGTAAGTTTCCGAGCGGCCTCGTCAAGAGCGTGTCCGCCAGTGCACGCTGGGTGGAGCACCTTGCCGTTCTGCTTCGACTCGCGGTGTTGCTACACCGCAGTCGCGCAGGCGTCTGCGACGTGAAGCTGGTTGGCAACCGGCGTTCGTTGGAGGTGCAGTTCGCGCCCGGATGGCTCGAGGCCCATCCCCTGACCTTGGCCGATCTGTTGGAAGAAGCGGAGTTCTTGAAGGCAGGGGGGTTCGAGCTGAAAGTACCAAGCTCGAGCTTACGGCCTGATCGGTAGGCGATATGGTGGATGAAACGACGGAGGCCGGCGCGCCGCTAGCTAGTCACCTGAGCGGCATCGTGGACAAACGGCTGCAAAAGCTCGAGAAATGTCTGCACTTTGGCGCCGCTGACGATCCGGTCGGCGCCGTGCACGACCTGAGGGTCGCGTCGCGCCGGCTGCGCGCCTTCGGCGTCGTCTTCCGGGAGGTGCTCCCCGCGAAAGTGCTTACTCGCCTCGAAAAAAGGCTGAAGCGGGTAACGAAAGCCGCCGGTGCGCTACGGGATTACGACGTGCAGCTCGGGTTGATCGAAGGGAATATGGAGCGGGCCGGCAATGATGCAGAGCGGGCGTGTCTCGAGCACCTGCTCGAGCATTTCGGCGCCGAGCGTTCGATGGCGGCTGTGGAGGCTGAAAAGCGGCTGCGCAAGGTGAAGAGCGACACTCTCGCTTCCGTCGTGGCCGGCGCCGTCCAAGACGTCATCTCTCGCCTTTCATCAGCGGACGGGCAGCGGGCACATGCGCTGGCGCTGCTCGAACAGCTCGTGACGGAGGCCGCCGAGCACACACCACCGAACGACAGCGCCGAGCATGCAGAGAAACTGCACCTGCTTCGAATTGACGTGAAGCACCTTCGGTATGCCCTCGAGCTATTCGAGCCGCTCCTGGGCGCGTACTACGGCACTCTCTACGAACGAGCCATAGCGACCCAGGAGCTCCTGGGTACCCATCACGATCTCGTGGTCCTGAGCGAGATGGTCGGGAAAAAAGCCGCGGAGCTCGAACAAAGGAACCGACGTGTGTTGTCGGCGGGGATGAAGGCCATGCACCAGGCACTGGACACAGAGCGAAAAGAGGCGGTCGCCCGCTTTAGAACCACCGGCTTTGATTCGGGCTGGTGGCGAGAGAACCTGAAGGGTGCGCTCGCGTGACTTGGATGAGCAAGGGCTCAGCGTTCCCGACAGCGGCGTATGTGACAACTGGGTGACAGACGCTTTGACGGCCGACTTGCGACATCCGCCGTACATTGAATGGAAAATAGGCACGACTGTTGCTCCAACATATGGAAGCCGCCATCCCAAGGAGGCTGACCCATCGTGCGATACAACACGCCGCCACAGGCGAGCCTCTTGTCTGAACCGCTGGGCCTGTACGAGACGCCGTCGCCCCGAGGGAGTCAGCGGCCTTGCATTCGGCCGGGACGAAAGAAGCGCAATGTGCGCTTGTTGTCACTTTGCCTGAGTAGCTTCCGCCCCATGACGTGGAGCGTGAATGAGGCAACCCGATGGCAGCTCAATCCTACGCATTTCCCAGAGCAAAGGAGCCTTTGGCAATGAAAGATCTCATCCTCGCGGCCGCCCTCGTCATAGGCTGTCAAAGGTCCGACACGCCATCGAATCGGGCCGCGTCATCGAGTCCCGAGCAGCCAGCGCCGTCCACTGCAGGCGCACCCGCCGTGGCACCGTCCGGCGCATCCGGAGGGCGCGACTACATCACCATCGTGGGCTCGTCCACGGTCTACCCCTTCTCCACCGTAGTGGCGGAGCAGTTTGGCAAGGGGGGAAAATTCAGAACGCCGAAAGTTGAATCCACGGGGTCCGGCGGCGGCCTCAAGCTGTTTTGCGAAGGGGTCGGGGTCAGATTCCCGGACATCGCCAATTCCTCGCGTCGGATCAAACCTACCGAAGTGAGCCAATGCGCGAAAAATGGCGTCACGGACATTGTCGAGGTCAAGATTGGCTACGACGGTATCGTCGTGGCTAACTCGAAGCAGGCGAAGCCACTTGCCATTACCTTGAAACAACTGTGGCTCGCGCTCGCCAAGCAGGTGCCGGAGGGAGACACGGCCAAGGTCAAAGTCAACCCGTACCAGAAGTGGTCCGAGATCGACCCCGGCTTACCGAATCAGACCATCGAGGTCATCGGTCCTCCCCCCACCTCGGGCACTCGCGACGCATTCGTAGAGCTCGCTCTCGAGACCGGATGCAACGCGTTTGCGTCGATCAAGGCGCTCAAGGAATCCGACGAGCCGGGCTACAAGGCGATTTGTCACACCATCCGGGAGGATGGCAAGTTCATCGAGGCGGGCGAGAACGACAATCTGATTGTTCAGAAGCTCGACGCGAATCCGAGTG
This sequence comes from Deltaproteobacteria bacterium, assembly GCA_031407405.1. Taxonomy (GTDB): domain Bacteria; phylum Myxococcota_A; class Polyangia; order Polyangiales; family Polyangiaceae; genus SZUA-265. Next base: position 35,452 of record JANOIG010000028.1, on the reverse strand, counting down.
CATTCGGAGTGTTTGGCTACAGTTTTCTCGATCAGAACTCCGAGAAAGTTCAGCCCGCGCAAGTGGATGGAATCATGCCCACCTTCGAGACCATCGCGGATGGCAGTTACCCGGTTTCGCGGCCTCTGTATGTCTACGCGAAAAAGGCGCATATCACCGTGATCCCCGGCATCGTCGAGTACCTCGGTGAGTTCACGAGCCCACGGGCTTGGGGGCCCGAGGGCTACCTCGCCGACAAGGGCATGATTCCGATGCCCGACGAAGAGCGCACCCAGTTCAGAAACGCGGCCGTGAACCTCACGCCGCTTCAGATGTAAGTCATGTCCCTTTGGCTCCTAGTGGTTTGCCTGCTCGCGTTCGTGGGCGTCGCGTACACGTTGGGCCTTCGGCGCTCGCTCTCGCTCGCAGGGCCGGCGGGCTCTGTCCGCATGCACTCTCGACCCGAGTACCACGGGCTCTTGATTGCGCTCTGGTGCGGCCTTCCGGCATTGCTGGCACTCGGGTTGTGGTCGGCCTTGGAAGGGCCGCTCGTCACCGCCTTGCTCACGTCGGAGCTGCCTCGAGAGCTGAGTGAGCTGCCCGCCGACCGCCGCAGTCTGGTCATTAACGAAATTGCCAATGCCGCCGCGGGCGGCGGGGAAGCGGAGCTGTCGCCACCCATACGAGAGGCTGCGGCTCGCCTCAATCAGCTGCGACGCGTGAGCTCGCTGGGCATGGCGGGCTCGGTGTTGGCGCTCGGCGTGGCCGCCACGGTCCTTGCCCAACGTCGCATCAGACCCGACCTTCGCGCTCGCAGCCAGGTCGAAACGGCGTTCAAGGTCATCTTGGCGCTGAGCTCGTGCGTCGCGATCCTGACGACACTCGGCATCGTGCTCTCCGTCTTGTTCGAAGCCCTGCGTTTTTTCCAGGCAGTTCCCTTCTTCGATTTCTTGTTTGGCCTGGAATGGAGTCCGCAAACGGCGATTCGTCTGGATCAAATCGGTGGCTCGGGCTCGTTTGGGGCGGTCCCGTTGTTCGCGGGCACACTGCTCATTTCCGCCATAGCACTGGGCGTCGGGGCGCCGCTCGGCCTCGCCTGCGCCGTCTACTTGGCGGAATACGCCCGGCCTCGGCACCGTGCGATCGCCAAACCGATGCTGGAGATCCTGGCCGGCATACCCACCGTGGTTTACGGCTTTTTTGCGGCCATCACTGTAGCCCCGCTCGTGCGGCGCGCCGGCTCCCAGGTTGGCCTCAGCGTGTCGTCGGAAAGCGCGCTCGCCGCCGGGGTTGTCATGGGCATCATGCTCATTCCGTTCGTTTCTTCACTTTCGGACGACGTGATCACCGCGGTGCCGCAGGCCCTTCGCGATGGTTCTCACGCGGTGGGAGCTACACGCTCCGAAACCATTCGTAAGGTGGTGTTGCCCGCGGCCCTGCCTGGCATCGTTGGCGCACTACTGCTCGCGGTCTCCCGCGCGATCGGCGAAACCATGATCGTGGTGATGGCCGCGGGTTTGAGCGCCAACTTGACCGCCAACCCATTCGAAGCCGTCACCACGGTGACGGTTCAGATCGTGACTTTGTTGGTTGGGGACCAGGAGTTCGACAGTCCCAAGTCGCTCGCGGCTTTTGCCCTAGGCCTCGTGTTGTTCGTCATGACGCTCACGCTGAACGTGATCGCCATCCGGGTGGTGCGCAGATACCGGGAGCAGTATGACTGATCGAAAGGGCACGACTGATCTGAAGAGCGCGGGGGACGAGCCGCGCGGTTCCACGCCCCTCCCCTCGCTGTCTCCGCATCGCACTACCGGAGCCGCCGCTCGGCTGCGTCGGCGTCAACGCGCCGAGTGGCTGTTTCGCAGTGCTGGCCTATTCGCCATCGCCGTGGGGCTCGGCTTCGTGATCATGCTTTTTGGCAGTATCGCCAAGCAGGGCTGGCAAGCCTTTGTTCAGACGGAGGTCCGGCTCGATATCGCCTTCGATCCGAGCGCTCTCGGCGTCGCGAGCTCGCCTACGCCGGACGAGCTTGACCAAGCCGACTATGCCGCGTTGATCAGGAACGCGCTGAACTCCGAATTCCCCGCCGTCACTGCACGCCAAGAGCGTCGTGAGCTCGCCTCCCTGATCAGCACGGGGGCGGCCTATGAATTGCGGTCGATGCTGCGTGACGCGCCGGCTCTGCTCGGGCAGACGCGATCCGTCTCGCTCATCGCAGATGACGACGTGGACATGCTCGTCAAAGGCAACATCAATCGAAATTCGCCGACTTCCGAGCGCCGCCTGAGCGACCGTAAAATCGCCTGGATCGACCAGCTCGCGAGCCTTGGCAAGGTGGAGCGCAAGCTCAACACCCGCCTGTTCACGATGGGCGACTCACGCGAGCCCGAGCTCGCTGGCCTGTGGGGCGCGGTGATGGGCTCGGTCTACACGCTCTTTCTGACGTTACTTCTGTCCTTTCCCCTGGGGGTGGCCACCGCCGTGTACCTGGAGGAATTTGCGCCCAAAAGCCGCTGGATGGATGTGGTCGAGGAGAACATCAACAATCTCGCGGCCGTGCCTTCCATCGTGTTTGGTCTGCTCGGCTTGGCTGTGTTCATCAATTTTTTCGGTTTGCCGCGTTCGTCCCCCCTGGTGGCGAGCCTCGTACTGACGCTGATGACGTTGCCTACGGTCATCATCGCCAGCCGCTCTGCGCTCCGCAGCGTGCCCAACTCGATCCGCCAAGCCGGTCTGAGTGTGGGCGCCTCGCAGGTCCAAACGGTGCTGCACCACGTGGTGCCGTTGGCGTTGCCCGGCATGTTGACCGGCACCATCGTAGGCATGGCTCACGCCCTCGGCGAAACCGCCCCGCTACTCATGATCGGGATGGTAGCGTTTCTGGTCGACATTCCGAGCGGTCTGACCGAGCCCGCGACGGTATTGCCCGTTCAGATTTATCTGTGGGCGGACAGCCCGGAGCGCGCCTTTGCTGAACGGACTTCGGCGGCAATCATCGCGTTGCTTCTTTTTCTGATCACGATGAACTCGTTGGCCATCGTATTGCGCCAACGCTTTGAGCGGCGCTGGTAGGCGCCAGAGGACGGAGTCATGCAAACGATGCATCTAAGAGCAGGGCCTCCAACGCCGAACCCAGCGTTGAATACGCCCGAGCCCAAGGGCCATTTGGAGCCCTCCCTGGAACGCCAGAGTTATCGCGCGCCACGGGCCTCCATGGGCCCACCAGATCGGACGCTCGGAGAAATCCGCGCGCTGGATGCCGCAATCACGACGCGGGACATCTCCGTGTATTACGGTGCAAAACGCGCGCTGTACGACATCAACTTGGATATCGGGCGTCATGAAGTGATTGCTCTCATCGGGCCGTCCGGCTGCGGCAAGTCCACGTATCTGCGCTGCCTGAATCGCATGAATGACACCATCGAGGGCTGTCGCGTCACGGGTCAGATCCGGCTGGACGGACAAGACGTGTATTCGCCCGATTTAGATGTGGTCCAGCTCCGCGCCCGCGTGGGCATGGTGTTTCAGAAGCCGAATCCGTTTCCCAAGTCGATCTATGACAATGTCGCTTACGGCCCGAGGATTCACGGGTTGGTGCGTGGCAAGGCCGAGACCGATCGGCTGGTCGAGCAGGCCTTGACCCGGGCGGGCCTATTCGACGAGGTTAAAGACCGTCTTCAAGCACTGGGCACGGGTTTGTCCGGCGGGCAACAGCAGCGGCTCTGCATTGCGCGTGCAATTGCCGTCGAGCCGGAGGTCATCTTGATGGACGAGCCTTGCTCGGCGCTCGACCCTATCGCGACGGCCAAGGTCGAGCAGCTGATTGACGATCTGAGGGCGAACTATACGATCGCCATCGTCACGCACAATATGCAGCAGGCCGCACGGGTCAGTCAGCGCACCGCATATTTTCACATGGGCCATTTGGTCGAAGTCGGCCCCACCAGCCAGATCTTCAAAACTCCGCAACACGAGCTCACCGTAGACTATATCACGGGCCGCTTTGGCTGAGCCTGTGAGCCCGGGGTATCGGTTTCTGCGCAATGCATGCCAAGGGGATTGAAGACACCATGCCGAGGACACCCCAGAGCCGCAATGCACATACCGTGCGCCAATTCGACACGGAGCTCGAGGCCCTTCGAGCCCTGGTGCTGAAGATGGGAAAACTCGTGGTTCAACAGGTTCGCGACGCCCTCGAGGGGCTTCTGGAGGACAAGCTCGCCATCGCCAAGATGGTGCAGCGCCGCGAAGACTGGGTCGACGCGATGGAGGTTGAAGCTGACGACAGAATCGTCGACCTTTTGGTCAAGCGCCAACCGGTGGGGCCCGATCTGCGCGCCATCCTGTCGCTCGGCAAGTCGGTTCGAGATCTCGAGCGCATGGGAGACGAGGCCGACCGCATCGCGCGGGCAGCCATCGAGGCACACGAAAAAAACCCTGGTTTCAAACCGAGCAGCGAGTTGCTGCGAGACGTTGCACCCATGGGCGAGCTGGCGTTGGAGCTCGTGGAGGGCAGCTTGCGAGCGCTCACACAGCTGGACATGGACGAGGCCCTAGCCGTGACCCGGCGCGACGACGATCTGGACGGCGACTTTCGGGCCGCCTTAAGGCGGCTTGCCACCTTCATCATGGAGGACTCGCGCACGGTGGGTAACGTGATTGGCACTACTTTCGTGCTCAAATCGCTAGAGCGCATTGGAGACCACGCCACCAACATCGCCGAACACGTGATCTATCTGGTCCGAGGCAAGGACGTCCGCCATTTGGGCTCGAGTGAGGAAATCGAAAAGGCTTTGAGCTCGGCGGACGACTGAGGCGTCAAGTTGAGCCCCTTTTCCACGAGCTCGGCAATGCTGTCCGTGCCGTGCTTCGGCAAACGCACGAAGCCGGACCAGGCTGCGGCAGCTAGGGTGCCGTCCTCGAGCCACTCCTCGAACCAGCCGCGCGTGTGATCAAGGCGCCGTTGCTTGAGCCCAACTCCCTGCTCGCGCAGCCAACGCCGGTTGTAACGTTCGTGGGCACCGAGTGGACGGGACAGAATGCAGGCCATCCCGAGCGCTGGATAGAAGCTCAGCTCGCTAGGTTTGGTCCACAACACGTCCGTGCGCAAGAGGGCGCGGTTGAAAGCGTCGTAGTACGACTTGAAGTCACTCCCCTCGATGATCAGGATATCGCGTTCGAGCGCCTGCTTGAGCCCCGCGCGCGTCACCGCGTCCACAAACGATCGAGCAACCTCCGGACGGGTACCCGCCACGAGCTCGAGCCGAAGGCGGCCTTCCAGGAGCAATGGCCGCAGGGACGGCAGAAACTCGTGGACCTGCTCCGCTTGCGCACCAGCGCCGCCGACAGCAAACATCAGGTGCACCGGCCCCGGGCTCCCCCCGCCCCCCGCTGCGTTGCCTGAAGCATCGACCCGCGTGCGCAGGACACCATCCAGCAATGACAGCTCCTGGCCATGCAGCTTGCGGAACACGCCACGCGGATCGAGGCGCGCGATGCGGTCGACGAGGCGGAGCTCTGGCGAGGTAAGGCTCGTGGTTTGCGTGAGGAGCGTAGGTAAAGGGAACCCCGTCAGCGAAATGTTACGTTCCGGAACTCCAAATGACTGAAGGCGCCGCACGACACGTGGCGTCGGCGCGCAGTACTTGATACGCGTGCTCGTTGCGTCAAGGGGCGCCCAGACGCGGTTGCAGTCCGCATCGGTCACGACGCAGTACACGTCCTCGATACCAGCGCGGTCGGCAATGATCGCAGGCGCGTAGAAGGTCGTCACCAGCGGAGCGCGAAGGTGGCGCAGCTTTTCCACCATGCCGAGGCCCAGGCCTCGCCGGATCATGCCGTCGAGCAAATGTACCGACCAAGTGGGCGCTCGGTGGTCCCGGCGTTCATGCAGCGGCGGGATCATGGTCAAGGCGTTCATCAGCCCACGCGCGGGCCGATCGAACGGACCGAGAAACGGCATGGGCTTCGACAACAGCTCGTGCATGCGGCGAACCCACGCCCATAACTTCGCTTCCTGGGCGCCCGCCAGCGGGGGCTCGTCGACTGCGAGCACCTCTACGCCAAGCTGTTCGGCCAGAGGATGGGCAGCCCGCAGGTGACCGTATCCCATGGTCACGCTGGCGACCACCGGACGGGCCAGAGGATACCGCACGTCAGGCTTCATCGGGTACCCTCGCGCCGAGGTGCTGCAGCGGCTCGAGCTTGCTGCCGGGGCCCACCCGGTAGACTTTCCCGCGCCACTCCACGGTCTGCACGAACCAACCGACCGCCCAGATGAGGAGGGTGAGACATTGCCGTAGAGGATTTAGCATGACCGCAGCCAGGGGTGCACTCCGCCCTGTCATGCGGCTGAAGGTGATGGCGTCCAGCACTTGTTCGAGGATCAAGCTAACCCCAACCCAGGTGACATTGACGCCGCTCGTAGGTACCAATAGCCCGAGGGCGAGCAATGTCAACAACGCCGGGGCGGGCGTCAGTAGCAGCTCGGCCAGATATGCGGAACGCGAGATACGACGCCGCATCACCGCCCAGCGCAGGTGGCGGTTGATGAAACGCTTGAGGGTCCAACCGTCGTGCCAGGCGGGCACCGGCATGGTCGCGGTGACGACACGGTACCCCGCCTTTTCGATGGCCTGCCCAATCACGTAGTCCTCGGCAAGAAAGCTGCCCGCAGCCTCGAAGCCGCCGATCTCGTTCAGCGCATCACGGCGCAGGAACATGGATTTGCCGATCACGCAGGTACGACCCGCAATGAAGCGGACGCCGCAAACGGCGGGCGCCACGAAGCAGTTGAGTTGCAGATTCTCGAGGTGTGCCCCGATCGAGTGGCCTCCGCACCCCGACACGAGGTGCGTAATCAGGCCTACGTCTGGGGCCGCGTGGGCCAGCGCATCTTCGACGTACCGGTCACTCACGCGGACGTTGGAGTCCGAAACCACGACCCATTCGCCGTCGCTGAACCAGCTCATGCGCTGTAGCAGGGCCAGCTTGGGATTGTCGACGCGGCCATTCTCTCCCACGTTGATCCGGGCCCGAATGTGATCGTTATCGCGACAGAAACGCAGCGCCACCGGCACCGCCTCATCGTTGAGATCAGCCACACCGAAAACGATGTCGAGGTTTTGGTGGCTTTGCCGGGAGAAGGCGCCCAGGTTTTCCGCGAGGCTCGCATCCGCGCCGCACAGGGGCTTGAGCACGTTGACCTTGGCCGACGTCCGCCGCTCCATAGGGCGGTGCCGCACCATGATCCAGACCAAGAGCCGCGAGACCAAGCTCACGGCAAGCGCGAGCACCGAGAATGCGAACAGTACCGTTTCGAGGGGGTTCCAAGTGGTCATACTTGGAAGCACAATCAACGCTTGGCTTGCCACAAGCGTGTGTCGCTGCGGCAAACTCTCCGCGGCGTAGCGGCTGTTCACGTGGGCTCCACGCCCCCGTCATGGACAAAAGGGGCGCACAGTCGCGCTGGCGGGGAACATTCGGCCGCCTGTCACGACAACGCAGCGCAAAAGTTGGTTGATTGCCCTCCATTCGCCGTTTGCACGTCACACGGCCGCGGCACGATGACTGCCCGTGAACATCGCGGTGATCTCGGATCTACATCTCGGGTCAGAAGACGTTACAGATGATTTCGGCCACGACGACGCTGAATTTCTGCGTTTTCTGAGCTTTTTGGAAGGTAATTTCGAGCGCATCGTGTTGCTCGGCGATATCTGGGAGACGCTGACGGAGCGCTGTCCGTGGCGGGCGCGCCGTGGGCTCGCCGAGGCGCGCGGACGGCACCCTGAAATCGCACAGCGCTTCAGGCGACCGAGCTACAAATACATACATGGTAACCACGACCTGATCGCCGCCGAGGTGGACGGGGCGCCCGAGCGCTGGTCGCTCGACGTCGATGGAAAGCGGCTGTTGTTCATGCACGGACACGGTCATGATCGATGGATCCGAGTGGCGCGCCACATCGTCGAGCTCGGCGTGTGCATTGGCGGCTGGATCCGGCGAGCGGGATGCCACCGCCTGTATCGGCAGCTCGACGCGCTCGAGCAGTCGCGGCTCAAGGTGTCAATGGACGCCGCGCACTGTAGCTTTCAAGCCTGGGCCATGGGCGCTGGGGGCAGCGTGGACGCCGACATCGTCGTTACGGGCCACACGCATATGCCGCGGGCGTGCAGGCAGGGCCAGCGCATCTTCATGAATAGTGGCAGCTGTAGCCGTGGGCGGTTTACCTTTCTGGCGCTAGAGACCCGCACGGACACGTATGGGGTGCACCACACCTGGTAGATTGGCTTTCACCCGAGGCGGGGCGCGTTGGCTCACGCAGCACGCGCTATGATTTGAATGGGTGCAATGCTGCCCCTCTCGAGCGCGCTCATCACGTTACTGAGCCGCGCTGGGGTGGCTGCCCCCATCAACACGTGCAGGCCCAAGGCTGGCGTGCCGTGCTCTGCCGCGCGCGCTCGCATGGCGCGTGCCAGCTCGAGAGCTTGCTCTCTCCGGTTCTTCTCTGACTCGAGCGCAAAGCCGTGTGCTTCGAGCAGGTGCCGATAGGTCTGGGGCGTCTCGACGAAGCTCGTTGCTGGCGTGTCCGCCCAGGGCTGAGGATAGGGGAGCCTGAGCCCATCCGTATGCATGACGTCGTAGACTCCGAGGCGCCCGCCGGGCTTCAACACGCGCCGCACCTCGGCAAATAGCCGTGCCTTGTCCTCGATGTTCATGCCCACATGAATCAGTGTGGCAACGTCGAACCGGTCGCTCGGAAAGGGTGTGGCGAGGGCGCTCGACCGAGAGAATGAAACCAGCGCGTCGAGGCCCAAGCGTCGTGTGAGCGCAGTGGCCACTTCGACAAACTCCTCCGTCACGTCGAGACCACTGACATTGCAGCCGTGGGCCTGTGCAAAATAGCGGGCAGGGCCGCCGATACCCGAGCCGATGTCCAATAGCTCGAGACCTGGCGACAGCTCGAGGTCGGCCGCAAGCTCCACGGTGGCCGCCCGCCAGCCCAGGTGGAACTCATCGACCGCAGACAGGTCCGACGCCGAGAGCCGTGTGATGTCCTTGCCGCTAGCGGTGAGAGCATCCAGTATCGCGTGTTCGAGCCGCCCGTGACGGTAGTGCTGTGCGACAAGCCGTTCGGTGTCCATCGTGTCGACGCTGCGGTAGGCTTCACATTGGATCATCGTCATTGTCCTTTGCAATCCGCCTTCACGGGCAGCAGCTCCCCACCACGGAAGGCGGTGCAGGCGTCCTTTTGGGGGCGCCCTCGCAGGGGCGGCCATTCATGTTCTCAAGCCGCCGAGTCGTCGGCGAGGGCGGCAACGTGCGGCCAGCTCCGGCTGGGCAGAGGGGCCTTGACTGTCGGCGGCGACGGCCGGCGCGAGCCGTGAGCGCTGCGAGCACTGAGGATCCAGCCGCGCACGCGCGCCGCGAACTCGGCAGGAGTCTCACTGGGTCGTATGAACATCGGCGGGCCCGCCTGCAGATCCACGAAGTGGGACCGGCCGAGCAGTGCCGTGGAATAGTGACCGATGAGGCTATCATCATCCACCCAGCACAGCCCAAGCTCATCGAAAGACAACGCCAAGGGCACGACCGGGACCTTCATCAGTGCGGAGAGGCCGAAGATGCCCCGCCGAAACTGCAGCATGTCGCCGCGAGTGGTCGTTCCCTCGGGAAAATTCAGCACGCTGACCCCGGCTTCGAGCCGGTGCATGGCCAGGCGTAGGGCGCGCGTAGCGCTCGCGGTGTTGCCGCGCTGAACGAAGATCACATTCATGCGCCGAGCTAGCGCTCCGATGCAGGGCCAGCTGGCGACTTCGCTCTTCGCAATCGGCGAGCACGGCGTCACGCTGCAGATGGCGACAGGGTCGACGTAGCCCATATGATTGGAGACGTAGATGGCCGGCTCGGTCGGCAGATTGCCAGCCAGACGAATCGTGAGCCCATGCATTTGGCAAACCATTTGGCACGCGCGCTGGAGCGACTGCGCTCGAGCGAGCGGTGCCCGAAACGGGTTCAGGGCAAGATCACTCATCAGTTGTACGCCGGGCTCGGTGAGCTCAGAGGCCATGAGCTGCGCACGCAAGAAGCGGATGGAGTGGAACATGCTTACCATTTTGACCAGCCTCTCGTGGAGGTCCCTTGGCGAATATGCAACGAATCTGTGAACATTGGCGCCGCGGCGCTGCCCAACCAAGTCACCGGCCGGGCAGGTTCTGCCCTCGAGATCGACTAAACCAGCGCTCGTGGGCGTCGCGTAGGAGTGTGCTGCGGTGCGCATCCGTCGCGGGCAGCCATTGTTCGTGCGAGACCACGGCCCGCGTCAAGAAGTCGAATAGAGTCTTGTGCCGCCGTTGCACGCGGGCGAGCCGGTGGGCTTTCACGGGGTGAAACAAGCCGGCGAGACGCATGAGCTGGCGAGGGTTCTTACGGTACCAAAGCCGAGAGCTGAGCTCCAGCGTGAGCGGCAGAAGCGTACCCGGGGCTGAGCTGTGCCGATGAAGGTCGTACACGTGGTCCCAGAGGTCGCCATGCGTGGTGTAGTTGATGGACTGAGGCTCGATGGTGTAGACGTGGCCCTCGTGCGTCTCGCCCAGCAGCTGTGTGAGGGCCATGATCTCAGGCGTGTGCGGAAACGGCTGGCGCGAGCGTGCGTAGGGGAACCAGATCCGGTCACCGGCCAGAAAGCCCGAGTGCACGTCGACGGCAATCGCGCAGCGGCTCGGAAACAGCTCCTGCTTCACGAACTCACACAGGGCATTCGACTCGACTTCCATGGCCTCTCCCTGCTTGCCCTGATACCACGGCAAAAAGGGGGTGATGCGCTGCCCGCGGTGAAGCTCGAACCAGCGGCTGCGCTGCTCGGCTAGCACGGGAGCGTTGCGCATCAAGTCAACGCCCCGCGCGTTTGAACGTAGGCCGAGTGCCATGCCGGCGGGATTGAGCAAGGGCACGAAAAGCAGGCGCATGCGCGTCAACATCTCGAGCAGCACCGTATCCCAGCTCAGCGCCGCCTTGAGCGTACGTAGGTAGGACAATAGAACCTGAGTCCCGACGCGCTCCAAGCCGTGCACGCCGCCAACGAACAGCAGAGTGGGCAGGCCTTTGTTCTCGGGCCCGAGCAGCACTGCATGAATGGGTAAGGACTGGCGAGCGTGACGCACCGTGGCCAGGGTACGCACCTGGCCGATCGGAAAGCCCTCGAGTAGCTGTTCCAGCGTGTCGAGCTCCGGAAGGGTTTTCCTGAGCGAATTCATGCGGCGGAATATGCCAAGAACCGCGCGCGGACCAAAGCGAGCAATGGGTCGTGGAGGATTTCTAAGCGGCTGGCGTCATTTCCATCTCGGGATGCCGCAGCGCGGGGCTAGAGCGCCGGAACGATTCATAGTTCTCCGGGCCCATGTACAATGACAATAGCTTTGGGTTGGTTCGGTCGAGGTCGACCGCCACCAGACCATCCATGGCGTTCTGAAATTCTGGGTCAATGCTGAAGGCCAGAAACTGCCCCCCGAGCTTGATATACTCCCGCACCAGCACGGGAAGCCCCTTCTTGTCCGGCTCCAGCTCCGCAACACGCTTCGAAAGCAGCCGCACCTCTTCGTCCAGCGCCGCATGCGGCGAGCGCGGTGGTGCCACGGGTCGAAGCGGTTCGACTTGCCCCCAGAGCGGGTGACGGTATTGACCCATGCACAGCCGCATCGCGATGAGCTGCCGAGTCTGCTCGGTGTACGAGGACGATACGCTGACCGGACCAAACAGGGTCCGGTAGCGTGGCCGCGCCGCTAATAGGTGGGCGATGCCCCTCCACAGTAATGCGAGGACCCGTCCGGCACCTTGATACTCGACGCGCACGAAGGACCGCCCGAGCTCGAGCGCAGGACCGAGTTGTTCGAGGAGGCTCTCATCATAGCGAAACAGGCTCTTAGTGTAGAGTCCGTCAGGGCCTTTCTGGCGTCGCACGACGTCCGTCATACATAGTCGGTAGGCCCCCAAAAGCTGCTCGGTCGGGCCATGCCAAACGAAGAGCTGCTGGTAGTAATCGTCGAAGTCGTCGATGTCTCGCGCTTTGCCCGAACCTTCACCGACGGCGCGAAAGCTGATCTCCCGCAGCCGGCCGATTTCGTTCATCAGGTGCGGAATTTGGTCACGACACGCGACAGCCACCTGATAGCCACCGCTCGCGTAAAGGATCTGGCAACACGGTAACGCCCCCACTTCTTTGGCGAAACATGGGGTCGATTCCGGCTCTGCGATGCTCGCTGGTCGATTCTGGAGCTGCACACCTTGCATGAATTGCCTCCCTGGCTGGGGTTGAGCAACTGTGCAGGGGTTTGATGGCGTCTGTGCGGCAGCCAATCTCCAATTCGATGAACTTGCGACGATCGAGTCGTTCAAAGCTCACTGATCGGGGAAGCTGCCCGCTATCAGGCTCAAACGTGGAGCTTCAAGGGCACGGCAGGGGTGAGGTGCTCAGCGCCACGTCATCGTGCCAGACGGGCCACTCATTGTTGCCGCCGTAAGACGATCGCCCGAGCTTGAAGTAGAAGGTGCCTTGGTTCCACTCGGCATTGAGGCCCGTATGGGTCGTCTCCGGGACCACCGCGCTGCCGTCGATGTCGACGCTGAACGTGACGCTGTCAGCTTGCCTCGCTAGGTGGACCGCAAAACAATACCAACGGTCTGGATCGAGCGCCACACCCGAGCATGACGTCCGTTCACCCATCGCCAGCCCGCCCACCGTGACGTCCAATGATGCGGCACGCGATCGCGCTACACGCGATCAGGTGGCTGACGCTCGGGTTCAGCCGGAGCGCATTGGAGCTGGGCAATGACATGTCGACACTATACGCGCCGCTTTCTATGGATGCCAATGCCCCTGCGCGGAACACCCTGAACGCGCTCTGCGGGCTCAAACCTGGTCCAGCCCCACATAGTTCTCGGCCAGCGTCGTCTGCGCCGCCCGCGACGTCACGACGTGCTGGAGCTGGGCCAACTGAAGGCGACGTTGAAAGGCATCATCGCTTGGCCAGGTGTGCAGTAGGCGCGTCATCCAGCAGGAGAAATGCTGCACGTTCCAAACCCGACGCAAACACGCGTCCGAATAACCGTCCAGCAGCATGGTACGGCCCTGCTCATACCAATCTACCAGGGCCCGACTGAGCAGCTTCACGTCAGCCAGCGCCAGGTTCAGCCCTTTGGCTCCCGTGGCGGGCACGATGTGCGCGGCATCTCCAGCGAGAAAGAGCCTTCCGTGTCGCATGGGCTCGACGACGAAGCTGCGCATGGGCGCCAGGTTCTTTTCGAGGATGGGCCCGCTCTTCAAGCTCCAACCGGGCACGGTTTCGAGACGCGTACGCAGCTCTGCCCAGATCCGTTCGTCGCTCCAGCGGGTCAGGTCTTCAGCTCGAGGCACCTGGAGATAGAAGCGCGAGACCTCGAGAGAGCGCAGGCTATGCAAGGCGAACCCACGATCATGAAAGGCGTAGACGAGCTCGGCTGCCGAGGGAGAAACGGCCGCCAGAACACCCAGCCAGGCGAAGGGAAAGTCGTGCTCGTAAGCCGTGGTGCTACCGGGCGGCAGCCAGTGTCGCGAGGCACCATGAAAGCCATCGCAACCCACCACCCAGTCGCACACGAGCTGCCGCCGCTCACCCGCCAGCGTGAAACCCACGACGGGCTGTGCCGAGCCCGCCGAGCTGAGCTCGACGTCGGAGACGTCGAACAATAGCTGGCCCTCAGCAGCATCGTCGCTCAGCCGCGCCAAAATGAGATCTTTGACCACTTCGCGCTGCCCATACACGGTGATGGCGCGCCCGGGCACCAAGTCGTCGAAGTCAATCCGATGCGACGCCCCACCGAAGCGCAGCTCGATGCCATGATGGACTATCCCTTCACGCGAGAGGCGTTCCCCTACTCCGGCTTCGCACAACATCTCCACAGTCGAGTGCGTGAGCACTCCGGCCCGCACACGGCTCTCGACATGGGCGCGGCTTCGCCGCTCGAGCACATACGACTCGACTCCCCGCTGCGCGAGCAAATGCGCCAGCATCAACCCCGCAGGGCCGGCGCCGATGATGCCAACCTGGGTCGTCAAAGCTGGCATGCTAGGCGCTCAGTATGCGCTGGCCTTGCCACCGTCGCGCTCCACGTCAGCGACCGCAATGAACGCCGAGCTCTTCGGGTCGACCTCGATGCAGTTCGCATGCCCGATGCGATCTCGACTCTGTAGCTTGTGGCCCAATGCGCTCAGCGCAGCTACCGTCGGTGCCGGCAGGCTTGCTTCGTGCCAGATCTGGTCGGGCAACCATTGGTGGTGGACGCGTGAAGCCACGACCGCTTGCTTCAGGCTGCGGCCGTGGTCAATCAGCTGCATGACAACCTGAGCCACCGTGGTCGTAATGGTGGGTCCGCCAGGCGAGCCGATTACGGCTCGCAGCTTGCCATCCTTGGCGAGGATGGTGGGCGACATGCTGCTCAGCATGCGCTTGCCGGGCTCGATGGCGTTCTGCGGCCCCTGAACCAGCCCGAACATGTTGGGAGCCCCGACCTTGGCCGTGAAATCGTCCATTTCGTTGTTGAGGATGACGCCGGTGCCCGGCACGATCAGCTTGGCGCCGAACCCGCCGTTGAGGGTGTAGGTGTTGGCTACTGCCAGGCCCGAGGCATCGACGACCGAGAAATGGGTCGTCTGCTCCGATTCCTTCATTTGTACACCCGCTGCGACCTCGCTGGATGGCGTCGCTCGCTTGGGGTCGATGCCTACCAAGCGCTGCTTGATGTACGCGACATCGAGCAGCTGCTGGAGCGGCACCTTGACAAACTCGGGGTCACCGACGAGCTGATTGCGATCCGCATACGTCCGACGCAAAGCTTCCACATACAGGTGAATGCGCTCGACCGAGTCCCACTCCAGCCGATGTAGCTCGAGGATCTCGGCCGCGGCCAGGACTTGCCGGAGCACGACTCCGCCCGCCGAGGGGGGCGGCATCGTGATGACCTCGTGCCCGCGATACACAAAGGTGATCGGCTGACGTGCGACAGCGCGGTAACCCGTCAGGTCCTCAGGCGTCCAAATACCACCCATTTCCTTCACGCGTTTGGCCAATTGCTCGGCGAAGCTGCCGCGGTAGAAGGCATCGGCACCGCCCTTGGAGATCAGCTCCAGAGTGGTCGCCAGCTCCGGCTGGGGCCAAAGCTCACCGCTCGCGTACGCGCTCCCGTCCGGTTTGGAAAAAGTGGCCACCGTCGCTCGTAGCGCCGCGGCCAGGACGGGGTTGGTGGAGCCCACCGCTTTTTCATACTCCGCGACCTTGCCGGCGACCCATTTGAGATCGTCTGCATGAAAGGTGTCGAGCTTGGAGCCGTCACGCGCCAAGGCCACCGCGGGTGCCAAGACGTCGGCCCAGGGCAGCTTGCCGAACTTCTGATGCGCCAACGCTAGACCGGCAACCACGCCGGGTACACCGGCTGCCAATGGCCCAATACGGCTTTTATCCTTGACCTCGCCTTTCGGGTCCAGGTACATGTCGCGACGGGCCGCCCGAGGGGCCATCTCGCGGTAGTCGATGGCGGTGCTTTCACCATTGGGGAAGCGGACCACCATGAACCCGCCACCGCCAATGTTGCCCGCCGTGGGGTGAGTCACCCCCAACGCGAATCCCACTGCCACCGCCGCATCCACCGCGTTGCCGCCGCGCTTCAGGATCTCTATGCCGACGTCACTGGCGCTACTTTCCGCACTGCTGACGCCACCCTGGGTTCCGACCGCCACACCCGGCTCAGTGCTGCTCGGCAAAGTGGGAGCCGGCTCGGCCGCCGCGGGTGCCGCCACTGGCGCGCTGGGCTGTGGCTCACCCGTCGTCGGGCCCGGCGAAGTGCGCTGGCAACCGGGCGCGCTGACGATGATCAAGAACGCGGCCGACCAAGAACGGCCGCGACGGGGGACGAAAGCGAAGTGCATTTCGGCAGCCTACACCAATTTGACCGGACCCATGGCCCGGAATAGCGCGGTCGTGTAAGGTCAGAGCACGGTGAAGTTCGCGAAATACCACGGCCTCGGCAACGACTATCTGGTGATCGAGCCCAACGCATGGCCCAGTACCGACAGCGTGGAATTGGCGTCTCGTATCTGCCACCGCAACTACGGGTTGGGGGGGGACGGCATTTTGATCGGTCCGCTGCCGAGCGAGCACGCCGACTTTGGCGTGCGCATCATCAATCCGGATGGCAGCGAGGCCGAAAAAAGCGGCAACGGCCTGCGCATTTTCGCGCGCTACCTCTGGGACACGGGGCGAGTGACGCAGGAGCCATTTCGCATCGAAACCAAGGGCGGAGTAGCCACCGCTCAGATCTTTCCGGAGGTCGGCGCGGTTCGTGTGGGCATGGGTCGCGCCAGCTTCGATAGCGAGGTGGTGGGCATCAGCGGGCCCCGCCGCGAAGTGGTTGGAGAGGTGATGCAGCTCGCCGGTCGTGCCCTCTGCTGCTCGGGGGTGAGCGTTGGCAACCCCCATTGCGTGATCTCGGGCGTGCCCGTCACCGAGGCCCAGGCGCGGTCGCTCGGTCCGCTCGTCGAGGCGGACCCGCGCTTCCGAAACCGCACCAACGTGCAACTGCTCAGAGTCATCGATCACTCCAATATCGAGATTCAGATCTGGGAGCGCGGCGCGGGCTACACGCTAGCGTCCGGAAGCTCGGCTTCGGCAGCGGCCTGTGCGGCGAAGCGACTCGGCCTCTGCGGCGCCCAGGTCAACGTCCACATGCCGGGCGGCCAACTGAGCGTCGAGATAGACGATGCTTACGAGGTGACGCAGACGGGCCCGGTCGCACGCGTCGCCGAAGGCGAGATAGCTCGGGAGTGTTTGAGCCCCGGCGCCGCTTGGACCGCCCCTTAGCCTGTCAATGGGCGCTAGCTCCAGGAGGGTTGGCTGTTAGTGGAAGCTAGCGCCAGGAGCTCAAGCGTCGTCCCCCTTGTTCATGTGGCGGATGTCCTTGCCTTTGACCATGAACACGACTTGCTCCGCTAGGTTGGTGGCGTGGTCTCCCATGCGCTCCAGCCACTTGGCGACCGACTGGGCGTGGATGCCACGTGAAACCTTGGAGGCGTCGTTCAACATGGCGGACAAGAGCTCTCGAAAGACGCGCGTGTACAATTCGTCGAGCGCGTGATCCCGTTCAATCACCGACTGAGCGCGATCGGCATCGCCCGCGACGAATGCATCGATCGCGTCCCGCACCATGCCTTGCACGATGCTCGCCATGTGCGGCACGTCGACCCAGGGTTTGAGCGGAGGATCCTGACCGAGATCGATGACCCGTTCGCAAATGTTGACGGCCAGATCGCCGATGCGCTCGAGGTCGGTGACCATCTTCAAGGCCAGTGTGATGAACCTGAGATCGGAAGCGACCGGCTGGCGCCTGGCCAGGATCACCAGGCAGAGCTCGTCAGCTTCGACCTCGGCGCGATTCACCAGGTGATCCGCGTCGATCGTTCGACGCGCCAGCTCGACGTCACGCTCGACCAGGGCTTGGACCGAATCGGCAATCATCTGCTCGACCTGCCCCGCCATCTTCAATAGCCGCTCTCGGAGCCTCTTCAGCTCACTTTCGTACACCCTATCGGTGTGAACCTTGCCCATCACTCATACTCCTCGCGCCCTCAAAATCAGCCAAATTTCCCGGTGATGTAGTCCTCAGTCCGGGAATCCTTGGGAGAGGTAAAAATGCGGTTAGTCGCATCGAATTCGATCAGATCACCCGACAGAAAGAACGCGGTCTGATCGGAAACGCGTGCCGCTTGTTGCATGTTATGGGTCACGATCACGATCGTGTAGCTCTGTTTGAGAGTATGGATGAGATCTTCTATCTTTGCCGTGGCAATAGGGTCCAGGGCAGAGCACGGTTCGTCCATCAAAAGCACGTCTGGGTTTACCGCCAATGCGCGGGCGATGCACAGCCGTTGTTGTTGCCCTCCGGAGAGCCCGACCCCTGGGTCATTCAGCCGATCCTTGACTTCGTCCCAGAGCGCGGCTTGGCTGAGCGCCGTTTCGAGCGTCTCATCAGCACTACCCTTCGGCATCGAGCGCGTCAGCCTCAGCCCGGCAAGCACGTTCTCTCGCACCGACATCGAGGGGAACGGATTGGGCTTCTGAAACACCATCCCGACCCTGCGCCGGAGCAGCACCGGGTCGATGCGTTTGTCATAAATGTCGACGTCATCGAGCCGAATCTCACCCTCCAGGCGGGCTGAAGGGACGAGCTCGTGCATGCGATTCAAGCAGCGGATGAACGTCGACTTACCGCAACCGGACGGCCCGATGATGGCAGTGGCCCGATGAGCAGCGATGTCGAGGTTGATGCCATGTAGGACCCGCTTGTCGCCAAACCATGCGCACACCTCGCGCGCCACCAGCTTGAGCGAGTCTTCCGCCTGTTTCATCACGGGCTGGCTCATCTACGCAGACCTCTTCTGGAGGCGATTTCGGAGCAGGATGGCCATGATGTTGAGCAAGAGCATGGTTGCAAGCAGCACGACGATGCCGGCGGCCGCATTCACGAGGAACTCTTTCTGAGGGCGCGACACCCAATTGAAGATCTGGATCGGCAATGCAGTAAAGGGAGAGTTGATGCTGTCCGGCAGAAAGGTCACATACGTTAGGGCGCCCACGACGATGAGCGGCGCGGTTTCCCCGATAGCACGGGATAGAGACAGAATGGCCCCTGTCAGAATGCCGGGCAGGGCCATGGGCAAGACCACGCGGCGGATAGCCTGCCAGCGGGTGGCACCCAGCGCGTAACAGGCTTCACGCAGGGATTGCGGCACCGTACGCAGAGCTTCGCGCGCCGACATGATGACGATGGGCAATACCAATAGGGCAAGCGTCGCTGCCCCCGCCAGCACGCTGCGACCCAAGCCCAGCGCCCGGACAAACAACCCCAAGCCCAAAAGCCCGTAAATGACCGACGGGACCCCGGCCAGATTGGCAATGTTGATCTCGATCAGCCCCGCGAGGCGGTTTCGCTTCCCGTATTCCTCCAGGTAGATCGCAGCACCCACTCCAGCCGGCAGGGTCAACACGGCGGTGAGCGCGATCAAGAGCAGGCTGCCCACCAGCGCGGGCAATATGCCCGCCCTTTCCGCACGCCGGGACGGGTAGCCGCTGATGAACTCCCAGCTCATGCGGCCGACTGCGTCGAGGACCACATCGCCGATCAACAGGGCGAGCAGCCCCAGCGGCAAGAAGACCGCCAACAGGCACAGCCCCACGAACAACCGCTCGACCGTATTGCCACTCGTTCGCATCATGCTCAGAACCGCTTTGTTCAAACCGCGGTGCGAAAGCGCCGCTTGAAAGTATGACTGATGGCATTCATGACGAACGTCATGAGAAACAACGCCGCGCCCACGACAAAAATCGTGCGGTACTCGAGCGTCCCCGTGGGCGTGTCACCCATGCTCACCTGCACCACGTAGGCGGTCATGGTTTCGACCGGAACTCGCGGGTCGAGCGTCAACCGGGGCTGTTGCCCTGCGGCTATGGCCACGATCATCGTCTCGCCGATGGCGCGCGACACCGCCAAGATCACCGATGCTGCTATGCCGGAGACCGCGGACGGCAATACGACCCGAAAAATCGTCGGCAGGCGGCCCGCGCCGAGCGCATACGCCCCCTCGCGCAGGCTGTGCGGCACTGAAAAGAGCGCGTCTTCCGAGAGCGACGAGATCATCGGCACCAACATGATGCCGAGCACGATACCGGCCCCAAGTGAATTGAAGCCGGCCAAGCCAGGCACCACGGCCTGCAGAGCCGGCGTGACAAACACCAGAGCAAAGTACCCGTAGACGATCGTCGGAATGCCCGCGAGCAGCTCGAGGGAGGGCTTCAACCAGCGTCGCAGCACCGCGGGCGAAAACTCACTGAGGTAGATCGCCGCGAGCAGGCCCAGCGGCAACGCCACAAACATGGCAATCGCAGACGTCAAGAACGTGCCACAAACGAGCGGCCAGATCCCAAAACGCTTTTCAGCGAAGAGCGGGGTCCATTCCGTATCGCCGAGCAACTGCCACAGCGACACGACACTAAAAAAAGCCGCTGTCTCGAAAGCCAGAACCAGCACGATGCCCACGGTCGTCGCCACCGAGATCAGCGCGCAGCCGAGCAAGGCGGATTCCAAGCAGCGTTCGTAGAGCGGTGAAACGTGGCCGCGAACACCCATACCCCCCCAGCTCGATTGCCGCGACGTGTGTTCGCCCTGGGACCCCTCCGGCGCCCTCACCGAAGCCGGCATGAGAGTGCTATTGTCCGGCAAGCAGCGACTCCACGCTGACTCCCACGCGAGAGCCTGCACCATCAAACACGGATCCCACGACCCGACTTTCGAGGCGCTTGGAGACCAGCGCGTAGGCCCGCTCCGGCAGGGGGATATAGCCCACCTCGCTCACCAACTTGGACGCGTGATCGATGTAGAACTTCATGAATGCCTGTATTTCGGGGCGCGCCATCTGGCTCTTGCCGACGTACACGAAGATGGGACGGGACAGCGGGCTGTACGTACCGTCGTTGATCGTCTCCGGTGACACTTGAATAGGCCCTTTGCCGTTCGCATCGTTCTCATCGTCGATGGTCAGCGCCTTCAGCTTGGCGCGGTTTTCGATGTAGTAGGCGTAGCCGAAGAAACCCAGCGCCAACGGGTCCATCGCCACGCCCTGCACGAGCACGTTGTCGTCCTCGCTCGACGTGAAATCGCCACGGCTCGAATGTTCGGTACCCACGATCGCCGTCGTGAAGTAATCGTAGGTACCCGAGTCCACGCCGGCGCCAAAAAGGTGAATTTCCTTGTCGGGCCAGCCTGTTCGCACCTGGCTCCAGCGCTTGACCTCGGCCTGCGCTTCTGGGCGCCATAGTGCCTTCAGCTCCGCCACCGTCATGTGTGCGGCCCAGTCGTTCTTCGGGTTCACCACCACCGAAATGCCGTCATAAGCAATCGGCAGCTCGACGTATTCGACGTTGCCACTCTTACACAGCTCCACCTCGCTGGGTTTGATGGGCCGAGACGCTCCGGTGATCGCCGTTTCTCCATTGCAGAACTTCTTGAAACCGCCACCAGTGCCTGACACGCCAATCGTGACCCGCGCGTCGCTCTGCTTGCCAAACTCTTCGGCTACTGCCTCGCTGATCGGAAACACGGTGCTCGAGCCGTCAATGGTGATGATGGCAGCTTCCGCCGTCTTACCGCTGCCTGGCGCACCGGTCGGGCCCGTTTCACCTGCCGGGGCCTCGCCCTTCTTGCAGCCGAACATGGCAAGCCCGAGGGCTGCACCCACGCGCACGTTCAAGAGCAGAGATTTTTTCATGGATCGGGTCCTTTTCGGTGGGCCTCCGCGGGGCCGTCTGGATGAGCGGGCAAAACATATCCTTGGCTCGAAGGTCAAGCCGCTGGCGGCTGGTTCGAATCCGCCGGCAAGGTGACGCGGAAGATTGACCCACCCGCCACGTTGTCTCTAACTGCTACTTCGCCATGCATGGCGCCCACGAGGTGCTTTACGATCGACAGTCCAAGACCGGTGCCCCCCATGTCTCGCGAGCGCCCGGCGTCGACGCGATAGAAACGCTCAAAGATGCGCAGTCGATGCTGCGGCTCGATGCCTGCGCCATCGTCACACACTTCGATCTGAATGGTGGATTCGCTACCGGGGGCCCCCGCGGGGGCGCGGGCCGCGCGAATTTCGACGTGCCCGTCCTCCGGCGTATACTTGACGGCATTCACGACCAGATTCGTCAGTATCTGATCAAACGCGGAGGTATCGGCCAAGACACGCAATTCCGAAGGAATGGTTGCGTCGACGGTCAAGCGCTTGCGAGCCGCCAGGCCCCGAACGGAATCCACGGCTCTCGCAACGGCTGGCGCAACGCCGGTCGGCTGAATTTCGAGCGTGAAGTGGCCCGACTCGATGCGTGAGAGGTCGAGCAAGTCCGCCACTAAGCGCGCCAAACGCTGCGCGTTTCGCAGAATCGCGCTCAAGAACTCAGGGCCTCGCGTCCGATCGGCGAGTGCCCCATCGAGCAAGGTCTCGGCATTCGCCTGGATCACGCTCACCGGGGTGCGAAGCTCATGCGAAACGTTGACCACGAAGTCCCGCCGCACCTTTTCGAGTCGCCGCATCTCGCTGATGTCCAGCATGACGAGGATGACGCCGCCGGTAGACTTCACCGACACTGCTCGAGCCAACACCTGGCGGGTCGACGAGAGCGACAGCTCTGACTCCGCAGGCACGCCCCGCTCGCGATGCACCCGATCCATCAGCTCGGCGAGGGCGGGGACCCGCACCACTTCGATCAGCGCCTGCCCCACTGGGGACTCACCCAGCCCCAACAGCCGCATCGCAGCCTGGTTGACATGAGTGACGCGATCCTCCTTATCGAGCGCCAGCAACGCCTCGGTCATGCCTTCGAGTATGGTCTCCAGGCGGTCCCGCTCACCCGCCAGGTTTCTCAGCGTCTCGTCGAGCTCACGTACCAACTCATTGAATGAGCCCGCCAGGCGACCCAGCTCATCGTTGGACGAGACCGGCAGGCGCTGCGCCACGCTGCCTCCCCCGCTCGTCACCAAACGCGCGCTCTGCACCAAGTTGCGCAGTGGCCCAGTGGCGAGATGCGAAGCGAGTCCGCCGATGAAAACCGCCAAACCCAGCCCGATGAGCCCAGCCACCGCCATTGCAACCCGCAACCTGCCCACGGCTGAATCTACATCGGACAGGGGCATGGCAAGTCGGATCACTCCGTGCTCCTCTAGCCGGTGAAATGGGACGGCGATGTAGAACATGTCGGAGCGCACGCTCGTGCTGTAGCGAATGGCAGCCCCCTGCCCTTGCCCCAAGGCCTGCATGATTTCAGGGCGCTGGCCATGGTTCTCGACGTGGAGCACCTCCTCGAGGGTCAGGCCAGAGTCTCCCAGCACGGCGCCGTTGGCAGCGACAATGGTGACGCGCGCACCCGTAGATTGCCCGAGCCGATCGGCAAACCCATCCACGACCTGCTGAGACCGAGCCTCGGGAACAACCTCGATGAGATCGCGCGCCACCCGCGCCTGACCCAAGAGCTCGAGCTCAATGCGCCCAGAGAGCCAGGCGCGCAGCCGCTGCTCGAGATAAATGCCGCTGACGAGGCCAACTCCCACCACCAGCGCGAGAGAGCTAAGGAACAGCTTGAGGCGAACTCCAGCTTTCAAGAGCCATTCCCCGTGGGGGACTCCTTGAAACGATAGCCGACGCCACGCAGCGTCTCGATGTATTCACCCGCCCGCCCCAACTTCTGGCGCAGGCGTTTGACGTGCGTGTCAACCGTTCGCGTCGTCACGTCCGCTTCAATTCCCCACACGTCCTGCAACAAGCGCTCCCGCGTCTGCACACGACCGCGGCGCGAAAGCAGCGTCGTCAAGAGCCGGAACTCCAGCGCGGTGAGCACCACCTCCTGATCGTCCACCCAGGCCCGATGGCTGCCACTATCCAGACGCAGCGGGCCAAAAGCGACCTCACTGCCATCGGGCTCATCCCGCGTTTGTCGGCGTAACAACGCGCGCACCCGCAGCATGACCTCGCGAACGCTGAAGGGTTTGACCACATAGTCGTCAGCGCCAACCTCGAAACCCACCACCCGATCAATCTCTTCGCCCTTGGCCGTCAACATCAAGACTGGAACATGTTGCGTCCGCTTGCTGGCCCGCAGTTGACGGCACACTTCTATCCCCGAGATGTCCGGGAGCATCAGGTCGAGCACCACCGCATCCGGCAGCGGGTCCCGATCCGCAAGCTCCAGGCCCGCCCGGCCCGTCAGCGCGCTCCGGGTTTGGTATCCCTCTCGCTCAAAATTGTATTCGAGCGCAGCGACGAGGTCTTTCTCGTCTTCAATCAGCAAAATCACTCCTGACATGGGCCTGCCATACAGAATCCGGGTGACACTCAGGTGACGTCAAGGCGTATCTAAGCCCCTGTAATCATGATTATTACAGAATCCGCGCGGCACCTCGCTCCCACCGCAAAGCCGCAACTCGGCAGCAAAACCCGGGCGGCGTCCCGGGGCGAGTGACATCCATGTGACGGGCAAACTATTGGCGGCCGTATGTGATAATTAGGTGAAGTTGTCGAGTCTTTTGCGTGAATCCAGTACTTTCCCCATTCGAGGTCCGAAGCGCCGGCCGGCAGACTAGACGACGGTTTTGCCTCAGGGCCTGCCCGCCTGATGACCCGCTAGCATCAGAGCCATCGGCAGCCGACCCAGCGCGCGCCAGCGTAGCCGACGTGTTCGTGGCCGTTTTGCGACGCCATTGATGTCGGCATGATGCCCACATCCGCTAAAATCGCCGGGGAAAGGGCCGGAGAAGGAGGCTGCCGGGGCTGCACCGTTTGCTACACTGAGCTTTCGTTCTCTTACCGGTCGACCCTTTTTGTCAGCTAACCACGCGCTTTGGAGCTTCATGAACTTGACTAGAAAGTCCCCTCGCTTCGTCGCTTTGGCCGCCTTGATGGCGACACTGGGGCTCAACGCGGCAGAGGCCGATGCGTGCGGCGGTTTGTTTTGCTCCGCGTCCACGCCGGTGAATCAGGCCGCCGAGCGCATCATCTTCGCGCATGACGACGCGGCGGGCCGGGTCACGGCGGTGATCGAAATCCTCTACGACGGGCCCGCGGATGCTTTTGCGTGGATCTTGCCCGTACCTGGCACCCCGGACGTCGGGGTCTCCACCAACGCGCTCTTGAATCGGCTGCAGCAAGCCACCAATCCGAACTACCAGTTGCAACGCAACTGGCCCAACAGCACCTGCGACGGCGCCACCGCCAGCCGCGGTGGCAGCGGCGGGTCGGCTAGCTTTGCGCCCCCCGCCGTAGCAGACGGTGAAGAGTCGGTCCGCGTGCTCGCCTCCGGGACCGCCGGGCCCTACGACTACGAGGTCATCGACGTGGCGGATGATGTCGCCGGCGACCCCGCCGCGGAGGCGATCACCTGGCTAGAGGCCAATGGCTACGACCCGGGCGCCACTGGCCCCGACCTGCTCCGGCCGTACCTCGAATCCGGGCTGAATCTACTCGCGATCAAGCTGACCAAACAAGCCAGCGTGGGCTCGATTCGCCCCATCAAGATCAGCTACGAGAGTGCCCTGCCCATGATTCCAATCCGGCCCACCGCCGTCGCGGCCAACGAGAACATGGGCGTGCTCGTATGGGTCCTCGGCAGCTCTCGCGCGGTGCCCTTCAACTACAAGGCACTGGAGCTGAATGAAGCGCTCCTCGATTGGTTCAACACACAGCAAAGCTACAATGATGTCGTCATCGCTGCCGCGAACGAGACGACCGATGGCCAGGGCTTCGTGACCGAGTTTGCCCGCGCCACGAACGACCCAACCACCGGCAGCAACATCGTAGATCAGATCTATTTCGAGCGAGGTACCATCCAAGACTTCCGCAACGTCGCCGACGGCCTGAGCGACGTTCAGTTGGTGGTGCAAACCGTCAACCGCTTCTCCACCTTCAACGGCAACTTTGGCCTGGGCGGGCCCTTTGGGGCCGCCAGCCCGTCCGGCCAGGTCAGCTTGGACGGAGTCGCCGACGCCTTGTCGGAGAACCTGGTGTTACCGGCTGGGGTCAGCATCGCCGACGTGCTCGCCTCACCCAATTGCTACTTCGAGGAGTTGGAGGACGCCGATGCATTTTATTGCAATGGCATGCCTGCACCGGCAGAAAGAATCGACCTTACCAACTTCAATCGCACCGCGTTCCTGACCGATGTCGAACAGCTGGTCATCGCACCCATCGAACAGACCGTGCAGCTGTTTGTCGAACGGCCTTACATGACGCGCTTCTACACCACGCTCAGCGCGGGTGAGATGACTGTCGATCCCCTTTTCGCGCTGAACCCTGACCTCGAAGATGTGGCCAACCAGCACACGCTCACTCTCGACTACGAAGGCTGCGCTGGGGACACGAGCGGGGAGTGGGAAGCCGAGGTATCAGGGCGAGTGGTGCGCGGCACAGGCAATGTCTGGCCCCTCACCCTCGCCGATCGTGACCCCGCCATGCCCGTCAATCTGCGGATCCTACAGCTGTCCGCGGCGGGTCCAGGCCAGGTTTATGAGGACAACAGTGACCTGATCGAACAGCTGCTCCAAACGCAGTTTGGTCGAACGGCCCCGGGTACCGATCCAGGTTCAGACCCGATCGTCATCCAATCGTCCAGCGGTTGCAGTCTGGGCGGCGCGTCAGCTCCAGCCCAACCGCGTGGGGTCGCCTGGTTCCTTCTGGGTTTGGCCCTGTGGGGGGTGTGCCGACGCGGCGTTTGAGCTGCGGCGAACGCTCCGGCAGAGCCCCAGGCACATGGCGCCTGTCGAGCAGCCCAATGCTGACAGGGAACTAGGGTACGGCGAGCTCGAACGCGACCGAGTAGTTGGGTTGCGCGGTAGCGGTCGTGGCGCCCACCACCGGATCAGAATCACGCAGCTGGCCCCAACGCGTCGTCCCGGTGGGCATCTGCGTGCCGTCGCTGGTCACCGCGTAGCCGACCACCGCACCGGCGGGGATCTCTGTGGCACACGTGATCTCGACCGAGTCTCCGTCAATGGCGACGGATTCAATGGCGATGCGATTGTTTCCGCTACGAACCTCGAAGCCACGGCCCTCTGCCCATTCCGTCAACGCCGTCTGGTGCGGCCGGGGGATCACTTCGTCCCAGACGAGGGGGGGCACCGGAACGTGGAAATCCACAATCACGGTCTGCGTTCCCTCTCGCCTCAGCGTCGTGGGCTGCAAGGGTTGCCAGTCGCGGCCCAGCACCACGCGCTCGTAATAAATCTGCCCATATTTTTCGCCGAGCAAATCGTAACCCAAGGTCACCAGGTGGACGCCGTCAACGGCATAGGGGTACTGGTACTTCGGACCCGAGCAGACAATCTCGCCGGGGCGGCTGAGCCCGACCCGCCATTGAGCGAGTGTCGACGCTGACGCCCCTGACGTCGCACCTGCCGCGAACGGCACCGAGTGTTGTTGTGACACAATCATCTGGATGGGGTCTACTTGGCCCGTAATGGCCGCGATGTCCTGGTTGTAGTCGGTCCAAAGCCGGATCAGGTCCGCCTCATAGTTCGTGTTCCCCGCGTCGGATTCGCCGTGCGTGATGACGATTGCTCCCACGCCGTAGGTCTTGTTGGCCGTGGTGGCGAGCCTCTGGATGGCGCGGGCCTCGAACAAGGTCGCAGCGAAGGCCCGCCCGGTCGAGGTCGCCCCTGCGACGGTTTCGGTCGCGCCCTTGCTGAGGAAGGGCATGCCCTGCCCGTTCTCACCCACCACGCTGTGCACCGTGACGTAGTCCTGCCCTGAGGCTTGCTGAACCAAGGCGGAGATTTGGCTGGCCATGGCCGTATGCGGTGTCTCTCCGTAGATGTTCTGCGGGTAGGCGCTCGGATACGTCGAGGCACCGGGTCGGATCAGCTCCACGAGCGGTACCAGCGTCAAAGCGGGGTTTTCCGGGTCAAACGGCGGCACAACCAAGCCCCCCAGCGCGAGCTTGAGGTTTTGATAGGGCTGGGTGGTAGCCGTTAGGATGTTGGCTTGTGCCCCGACCGAGAGGCTTTGGCCGGTACCGATGACACCCGCCCAATTCCACGTGAACCTCGGCATCGGCGCGATAACCTCCGGACCTGCTTCATGTCCGTTGGAGCTCGCGTCGGCAAGGGTGGCTGAGCCGCCCAAGCCGACGTTGTTGACGGGAGTGCCCTTCGCGCAGGCAAGCGCCAGCGAAAGGACAGCCCCCCAATGCGGCGTATACGGCAGCGTACGCTGCGCCCGCGCTGCTCGTCGCGAGATGTTGCGAATCCCAGAAAAATCGAGGCAAGTCATCCCACCATCTTACACAACCTTGGGTGGAATCCGAACCCGAAGCCAGGCACCGAACGAGCGGCCTGAGGGCCCGGAGCAAGCATGGCCCACGGATACCTGCCCAGCGTTCCACGCCATCAAGCCGAGGCAGGTCAACTTTTTTGGTGCCGCAACGTTTTCGGCTTGCAGCAGCTGCCCCTTCGGGCACGATCACCTAGCTCGCAACCGCCCACGGTGGCTACGTCGATCGGCGCAATCTGCGCTTGACGGTGCAAAAGCTGCGACCATTGGGGTGCAAACTCTGCACAGCGGAGCTGGCTTCCTTTCAGCCCCGAGCATCGAAGCCCCAAATGTCTCGATCGGCGCTCATCGAGCGTACAGCGTCATCAGTGGCACACCACGTGCTTTGGAGCGAGGTAGAGCCTTGCCACGGGTGTCAGCCGGTACGCATGAAGCTCATTCGAGGAGAGGTTTGATGCGCGTTGTCCTGGTTGCACTCATCTCGGCTCTAGCCGCCATTGGTTGTGAGAAGGACCCACCGGCCTCAGACGCCACGAAGCAGCCTGCCGCCACGGCAGCACCGTCATCCAAGGCGGCGACGAGTCAGCCCGTCCCGGTCGAGGTGGTTCAGGACGATGAGCCCATGGATGACATGGATGACGAGCCTTCCGACAAGGCAGGGGCTGCAGACCCACCCTCCGAAGGCAAAGGCGACGAACCCGGAGGAGATGAGGTCGAAAAAGAATGAAAGCGTGGAGCCAGGTCGGGTTGAGGCAATGCGCGTTAGACGATGTCTGGGGGCAGTGCGTTTGAGGGCAGTGCGTTTGAGGGCAGTGATTTTGAAGACGGTGATTTTGAAGACGGTGCGCGGTGTTCTGTGGGGTAGTCATGTTCGTATCCAAGCAGGTCATTGAAAAGCTCGAGGGAGAGCAAACCCGGTTGCGGCGCGACGTGAAGTACCTGCGGCACGCCGCGGAGCGCGGCGACAATAAAGCCGTTCGGGTACACGCCGAGGATTTGGCGTCGCGGCTCGAGCATCACGCCTCTCTCGTAGACGCGGTCATCGAAGCAGTCAGCGAAGATTCGGCTCCGCGCGAGCCTCGCTAGGATCCCGAGGGGCAGCATCCCGAAGGCCAGTTTCCGAAGGCCAGTTTCCCGGGGCGAGGGTTGTCAGAGGTAAGGGGTCAGCAGGCGGCAAATGCCGTCGCGCAGGCGCGTCGGTAATGGCCGGTTGTCTAGCTCTCCGGCGCTGATTTCCCGCGAGCTTCGAATGCGGCTGTCCGCAAGCTGGCTCAATTGCTTAGCGAGCGCCCGATCATAACACTCGACGTTGAACTCGAAGTTGAGCCTGAAGCTGCGCGCGTCCCAGTTGGCGGAGCCAATAAAGCACCAGTAGTCGTCCATGACCATGAGCTTGGAGTGATCAAAAGGCAATGGGCTCATCCAAACTCGAATGCCGGTACCGAGCACCTGCCACAGCTGGCCGAGCGTCGCAAAATCGACAATCCTCACGTCGCTGCGCTCTGGGAGCACGATGTCGATTTGAATCCCGCGCAAGCCCGCAATCCGAAGCGCGGTGATGACCCCTTGGTCGGGCAGGAAGTAAGGCGTGACGATCTTCACCGATTGGGTGGCGCACGCCAACGCGCCGAGCACCGTCGTACGAATGCCCCCCATGCGTTCGTCGGGTCCGTCGGCGATGCCACGCGCCGCTACATGACCGGGCCGCTCCCGCGCCGACCAGTCGAGGTCGGTGTGGATCGCTTCGCCGGTGGTAAATTCCCAATCTTCGGCGAACACCTCGTGCAGGTGCGCCACCACCGGGCCATCTAGACGAAAATGGGTGTCGCGCACTGGCCACTTGGAGCCCAGCGCGAGCACGTGGCCGCCGTAAATGTTGATGCCGCCGGTAAACCCGATGCGCCCGTCGGTGATCAGCAGCTTGCGGTGGTTTCGAAGATTGAAGTGCGCCAGCCGCCGTGAGAGGCGCGCCGGAAGGAAGCGGTCTACCGGAACGCCTCGAGCCGTGAGGAGCCTGTCCACCTTGGTGTTTATGCTGCCGGCGTCATCGATTAACACGCGCACATGCAGCCCGCGAGCTTGCGCGCTGCCTAACGCCTCTACGAATTTCAGCGCAATCGCCGAGTCATCGAAGATGTAGCTCATCAGCCATACCGACTGGGTGGCCGCGTCGATGGCTCCCAACATTTCCGGGTAGGCTGCGTCTCCATTTTCCAGCGCGACGATGCGATTGCCGTCCAGCAGTGGACGCCTGGCCGCGCTCTCCACCAGGGCGGCGAGTTGCGTTGCGTTGGGCGGCAACGTGGCCTCGAGCAGCTCGATCGTCGAGCGTGCTTGGCGCTGACTACCTCGATAGCGTGTGGTCGCCTTGCGCAAGCGATGTGCACGGCGTTCCACCCGATTGATGCCGAGCAGCACATACAGAAGGGCACCCAAGAAGGGGGCGAGCCACACGAGCCCGGTCCAACCAATCGCGGCGCGGGAGTCTCGCTTGGAGAGGATGGCGTGACCACTCGACCACGCGGACACGAACACCCAAGCCGCCAGCAGCACAAAGGGCCAAGCACCCGCTAGAACCCCGTACACCGCCGCATCATGACACAACTGCGCAGTCAGGCCTGCAGAGAGCACGCGCAAGTGACCGCTCCAGCCAACCCCGGGCAAAACGCGTCACAAACGTCGGTGGCGAGGCATTGGCGACGCAAAAAGCGGCTCTACGGCAATGAGAAAAGAAACTCGCCGACCGCCCGGCTCGCAAATGAGGGCCAGCCGTGATTGGTGTTTTCATAAGTCGGCTCGTCGTGCTCGCACCAGCGAACCGGCAACCCCTCGGCGCAACCTCGATAAGCCAAGCACGGCGCCACCGGAGCCGGCGACGTCGTGGTGCTACACCCGTTGGTGGCCAGGTAGGTGTTGCGAGACTGTTGCCCACTCGCGAAGCTCACGACCGAATCCCGCACGCCGTGAACGATCATGGCTGCCACACGGCCCACACATCCCGTCTCTTGGGTAGCACCGGCGATCGAAGCGATGCCGCGCAAACGATCGCCGAAGCGGCAGGCCAGAATGTTCGAGAAGTACCCACCCGAGCTGTGCCCGATCGCGAATATGCGCGAGATGTCGATGCAGTAGTTGGAGAGCAGCTGAGGATACAGTGTCTCGAAAAATTCGACGTTGGGCTCGACCTCCTCCGGGAAGTTCCAGCCCGTTCCAGCCTGGCTCTTCAGGTAGGCCATGACGGCGCGCGACCCGATCTCGGACTGAATTTGGCTGGCATCCACCTGCTGAAACTCGAGGTGCGTACGCCCGCGGCCGTGAAAGCCAAACACCAATGGCACGGGGGTGTTGGGATCATACGTGTTGGGCAGAGTGACCGTGTACAAGGCATCGACTCCGCCCACGCGCAGCGATGACTGCCCCTCGGGGGGCGCGGCCGTGCCACAGCCGGGACTCGCGACGGGGGACCCCGCGTTCGCTCCAGTGCCGCCCGCGCCGCCCCCTGACGACGTGGGTGCGCCCGCGCCACCCCCTGACGACGCGGGCGCGCTCGCGGCTCCCGCAGCCGCCGTCGTGTCGATGCCGACCATGTTGTGGGTGGCACCCTCGCTGGGCGAAAGCGCCGAGCTTGCCCCTGCGCTACTGGATCCCGCAGCCGCCCCGGCGCCTCCAAGCGCGGGCCCCCCGCTGATATCGGGATCCGCGAAACGTGGCAAAGCAGCCACGGTCTCAGTGGAAG
The DNA here is from genome assembly GCA_031407405.1 of Deltaproteobacteria bacterium. Taxonomy (GTDB): domain Bacteria; phylum Myxococcota_A; class Polyangia; order Polyangiales; family Polyangiaceae; genus SZUA-265. The sequence goes on along the minus strand of JANOIG010000028.1, from coordinate 3,857 downwards.
CGGAATCTGGCCCCGAGCAAGCCGCGGCCAAGAACGTGAGGGCTAAAAAGCAACGCATGAATGACGCCTCGAGCTGGAAACGTTACCATATCGGGCTCCGACGAGCGAGCCTCAGAATACGGCGGTGACACTGAGCCGCGCGTTGAACGACCCCGCAAGCCGCCGCTCATCACGGGTCTCAGCGACTCACCATCGAGCTCCTCGACTAGGCTGCGACCGATCCAGCGAGATGAGGTGAGGGGACGGGAGTGTTGCTTTCTCCCGTCCCCATCCTCTGCGCTCACCAAGGTCATCATGGATCAATTGATACTGAGTGTCAATAACAATTACTCCTTCGGGCGCCTCGGGTGCCGGGCGGGACGCTTCTGGTTTAGACGCCGGGAGTGGGCTATCGTGGCCGCGTGACGTCGGGCCTCGCCGAGACCAAAAAGCTCATTCGGGGTCTGGGGCTGCGCGTGACCGCCCCCCGGCTCGCCGTGTTGCGCGTGCTGGCCAATGCAGAGCGGCCGCTGTCGCACGCCGAGGTCGTCGCGCGGCTGGGTGACGATGCGGTCTGGGACCGCGCCACGGTCTACCGGAACTTGGTGGCGCTGGCTGGGGTGAGCCTGGTGCGCGTGGCCAGCCACGCGGGTGGAATCTGTCGGTACGAACTGGCGGGAAACGAAAAGGAGTGTGCTCATCCGCACTTCCATTGTGACGACTGTGGCATCGTTTCGTGCTTGCCCGAGGCCGAGGTGGTCACTCCTCAAAGGACGAAATGGGCCAAGTCGCTCAGAGCCGCCGAGGTTCAGTTCGTCGGCCGCTGCCCGACCTGCGCTAACGGCTGAGGCCGGCAGGGGCCTCCGGCGCGATTCGAGCCGCCGCCTTCGGGACGACGGGGTATTGAAAGTGACTTGCAATTGCATGCGGATTGCATTCGTATTGCCGCCGCAAAATGGCGCTGACGGTCATCTGGGTGTCGGTCGCCATCGGTGCGGCGCTAGGGCTCTCGCAGCGCTTCACCGTGCGAGCCACTGGCCCGATACGCACGTTCGCGGTGGTGGCTGCGGCGCTGGTGGTGGGCCTGTCCCTACTCCCCCACGCGGTCGCTTCCCAAGGGGCGTGGGGCTTGCTGGCCGCGCTGGCGGGTTTCGTGGCCATCCCGCTCGGGGAGCGGCTCATCCAGCGACTCTTGGGCAGCCCGGGTGCACCGGGGCTGCGGCTCGAAATGGGTTTTCTTGGGCTACTTCTGCATCGCTTCGGGGATGGAGTCGCCATGTCGGTCGAGGGCCACGGGCGGGAGCTGCTCTGGGCGCTCGGAGCGCATGAAATCCCCATCGTCGCCTTGGTCACGCTGGCCTACGCGCCCAAGGGACTCGCTCAATCGCTGCTGCGGGTGACGCTGCTCGGCGTGTCGAGCTCGCTGGGGTTGTGGTGGGTCAGCTCGTTGCCCCACACATGGGCCGATCTGCACGGGTGGGCAGATGCGGTGGCCGCGGGCATTCTCGTGCACGTCGTGGCCCACGAGGCATTTGCTGATCAGCTCCAAACCTCTCGCGACCGCGCGCTCGACGTTGCGGCAGGCCTGCTCGGGCTCGCCATCGTGCTCGTGCCTAGCGCGGAGCATACCGAGCTCGGTCCCAGCCTGGGCCAACGAATGCTAGCTCATACCCTGGACATGGCACCCATGCTCAGCCTCAGTCTGATCGGAAGCGCCGCGCTGCTGACGCTCGGTGGGCGCGCTAAAATGAACCGTTGGTTGCAACGGTCCGGCGCCACACCGAGGCTGATCGACAGCGTTTGGCTGGGCGACCCGCGATTGGGGCTGGTCGCGGTCCTGCTATCGGTGTGGCTGTTGGGCTGGGCGTTTGCGCTACTACAACTTTGCGGCATGCTCGTCGTTGGGCTCCTGGCAGGCATGAGCAGCAGCACTCCGATGGCGCCGGCGCCCAGCGAGGCTTCCGCTCCAGGCGCGCAGTGCCCTCCAGCGCTTGGTACGCGCTTCTGGGCCGCGCTCGAGCAGCTGTCGTTACGGGGCGGCGGCGGGGTGCTTTTTGGCGTCCTCGGTGCGAGCTACGTCGATGCTTTCCTACCCCCCTCTGAGGCATTGAGCTCGAGGGGCGGTCTCTGGACCTTGGCGCTGCTCAGCGCCATCGCGCTCCCGGCATCCGTCTGCACGATCGCTGCGGTGCCTCTGGCAGCGGCATTCGTGGCCAAAGGGGTGAGCCCTGGGGTCGCCCTGGCGGGGCTCATGCTGGGCCCCGCGGCCCACTTTGCATCCGTGACGTTCGCCAAGACGGCCGGTAAAGCAGCCGGGAGGAGTGCCTGGCTCATCGCAACGCTGCCGGGTGCAGCGGGGCTTGGGCTGCTCGCACAGGCCCTGCTGAACCTGCGAGCAACCACGGCGCAGCCTGCCCCAACAGCCGGGCCACTCCAGTGGCTCGCGCTCGGCGTGTTGGGTATCGCCCTCGGGAAAGGCGTGTGGCAGGTGGGCATTCGCGGCTGGCTGGGGGTGAGCTTGAACCCGCACGGTCCTCGGAGGCGGCGCAATCACCTGCACGCCCCCGTTCACTAGTACCTCGCACCCCAAGTTCGTGCCGGGTTTCGCCCGGGGCCCCAGCAAGTGAGGGCCCCGAACGAACCCTCCGATAGCCCGATCCGTGCTCGGCACTTCCTCTATATTGGGACAAACCGGCGCGGACTTCGGGTTTGTCCTACTAGCGTTTGGCTTCAGCGCTAACCCGCCTGAACGATCAGAGGCTGTTCGTTGGTCCCGCTTCGGAGCAACAGGTCGCACAGTTGGCGGCTATCAATGGGCTTGGGCAGGACCCGATCGGCATGCTGCTCCAGGAACTTGCGGGAACGCTCGGTCACTCCGCCGCCGCTGATGAAAACGAAGCGCCTCGCCAGCCCGGGGTGCGTTGCCTGGACCGCCTCATACACGTCCATCCCGGTCATGTCGGGCATCATCAAGTCACACAGCACGAGGTCAAAGCTCGAATCCTCAGCGGACAGTCGATCGAGAGCGGCCTGGCCGCTGGCGACGATCTCGACCTTGTGCCCGCTCAGCTGTCGAGCCAGCGTGCGTGCGACCAAGACATCGTCGTCCACGACCAAGAGCCGGCGATTTCTCACGGTGCGCAGGGAAACGCGTTGCACTGTCTCTGGCGTTGGTATGGCGCCACGCCACGCCGGCAGAATGATCCGAACGGTCGTGCCCTCACCCACTCGGCTGTCCACCTCGATGTTGCCGCCGAACCCCGACACGATGCCCAGCGACACAAACAACCCGAGACCGGTGCCGCGATCGCTAGGCTTGGTGGTGAAGAAGGGTTCGAACAGGCGTAAACGAGCCTCGTCGCCGATGCCAGTCCCTGTATCGGTGATCTCGATCGCGAGGTGATTGTCCGCGAGCATGCGGGTCTTGAGCGTAATCAGGGCTTTGCCTTCGGCCATGCGCTCTTCGGGAATGGCCTGCGCGGCGTTGACCAGGACGTTGACGAAGACCTGGCTCAATTTGGTGGGGTCGGCCATCACCTTCGCAATCGGGTCATATTGGCGCTGCAGCTTGGCGCGATGGCGGACCTCGCCTTGGACTAGCTTGATCGCCGCCTCGAGCACTTCGGCCACGTCCACGACCTGTCGCGCGTCCCGCGCCGAGGACAGGTTGAAGGCTCGCAGCTCGCCCACGATCTTGCGGATCCGTTCGGCACCGCCCAGAGCATCCTGCACGGCGCTGGCGATCAGCGCGTCCTGTCTCACGCCCTGGTCGTCCGAAAGCTCGTCAATGACGTAGTTCAGATTGCCGATCACGTATGAGAGCGGATTGTTGAACTCGTGTCCGATGCTGGCGCTCAGTCGGCCCAGCGCCGCCAGCC
>JANOIG010000252.1:0-1915 GCA_031407405.1 Deltaproteobacteria bacterium | reverse complement strand
CGAGCAGCACATGCTTGCTGGCATCGAACGGCTGGGCGGCAAAGCGTGCAGGGTCGGAGCCGCGGTTGGGCCAGGCGTGGTGGAAGTACAGCGCGGCCCCATGGTCGATGGCCCACATCCGCGCGTGCCAGATCAACAGGTTGGGGTTGCTCCAGGTGCGGTCCACGTTGGCGGTGAACGCGTCCAGCCAGAGGACCCTGCCCGCCTCGTTGGGCGACGGAGGCCGTGAGCCGTCGTACCCGAAGGAGCCGGGCAGGAAGTCAACGCCAAGATTCAGCCCCACGCTGGCGTTCAGCAGGTCCTGAACCTCCTCGTCCGCCTCGTACTTGGCGATCCGGGGGTCCAACGTCACGGCGCGCAGCTCGGGCACCCGCAGTCCGATTGCCCGGCCGAGCTCGCCCACGATCACCTCGGCCACGAGCACCTTGAGCCCCTGGCCCGCACCACGGAACTTCACGACATAGGTTCCATCGTCGTCGGCCTCGACGATGCCCGGCAGCGATCCGCCTTCGCGAAGTGGCGTGACGTAGCGGATCGCCTGGACGTGTTCGAGCACTCGCGCAGCCTACATTTTCCAGAGACGGCGGACGCCCGACAACGAGGCGGTCACCGGTCAATATCCTGACGGCTTGCTCGGTTCTGCCACCCACGAAGGGAGCTAGCTACCGAACTCCTGGACACCTGCGCGAGCCTGGGACAACCACTGCTCGCGGGCTTCGAGGTCGGACCGGGCAGCAGCGACCTTCTTGGCATCGCCGGACGCCTCGGCCTTCGCAAGGCTCTTGCGCAGCCCCTCGACCGCTGTCTCGAGCTGGTCCACCAGACTCTGTGCCCGCGCCGCCGCCTCAGGATTGCTGCTCGCCCAACGCTTTTCGTCGTGCTCCCTCACCGTCTGCTCGATGCGACGCATGGCTTTCTCGATCCGCTCCATGTCCGCACGCGGGACCTTGCCGGCAGCTTCCCACTTGTCCTGGATGACGCGGAGCGTAGCTTTGGCCGTCTCGACATCGGTCACCGGCACGACAGCCTCGGCCTGGGCTAGCAGCGCTTCCTTGACGACGAGGTTCGCCTTGAACTCCTCGTTCTCGGCTGCCACCAGCTCGTCCTTCGCGTTGAAGAAGCTGTCCTGTGCGGTCTTGAAGCGGGCCCACAGGGCGTCGTCATCGGTGCGCGAGGCACGGCCGGCCTCGCGCCAGCGGTCCATCAGCCGTTTGAATGCCGTCGCCGTGGCTGCCCAGTCCTTGCTTGCCGCGAGAGCCTCGGCCTCCTTGACGAGCTGTTCCTTGGCTGTTCGCGCGTCGGCCTGGGTGTCCTCGAGGAGGGCGAAGTGAACCCGCCGCGCCTTGTCGAAGGAGTTGCGAGCCGCGCTGAATCGCTGCCAGAGAGCGGTCTCCGACTCACGGTCCAGCTTTGGACCTGTCCGTTGCAGAGCCTTCCACTCATCGAGCAGGGCCCGCATGCGGGTGCTGCTGGTCTTCCACTGGATCTTGGCCTCGGGCTGGCCAGCGATCGTCTCGGCCTCGAGCACGAGCTCCTCGCGCTTGGCCTTCCCGGCCTCGCGAGCCGCGCTGCGCTCTGCGCCCTCGCTGGCTTTCTTGGCGTCGACGGCGGCGGTGATCTGGGCGAGCTTGAGGTCCAGGGCAGCCAGGTCTCCGACAACATGGGCGTCCGTGGTCTGCTCACGCAGCTTGGCGAGCCCCTCCGACCCCTCGCGGGCTGGCAGCTCGGTGTGCGTTACGCGCTGCAGGAGCAGGTCGGCGGAGGCGAGCAGCTCGTCATACTTCCTGGTGAAGTAGGCCAGTGCCTCAGCGTGGCTGGCGCCCGGATAGGAGCCCACCTCGCGCTCACCGTCAGCCGTTCGGACGAAGACCGTGCCCGTCTCGTCGACCCGACCGTGCTCTGAGGGCTTCGGGGC
>JANOIG010000189.1:0-18403 GCA_031407405.1 Deltaproteobacteria bacterium | reverse complement strand
GAGGATTCGGTCGCAAAAACGGTGAAGAGCCTGGTGCGCGCTCTGGGCTATGAAGACGTGCGTGTCGACTTCCTAGCTGGCGCCTGAGTCCCAACCTTCGCCCTGACTCAGCTCTTGGTCAAACGAATCGCCGCACCAGCTCGGCCGGCAGCTCCGCGCTGGCCAGTGCGACATCAAAGCCGAGCTCGGCTTGGACGACGTCGAAGAAGGCGCTGCGCAGAACGTCTTGCCCCTGAAGACGAGCGGCGAGCACGTCAGCCACGGCGACACCTCGGCTGAGGCAGACCACTCCGGGCCGAGGCAACAAATCATAGTTACCCCAGCGGCTTCGATATAAGCCGCTTCTTTCCCAGCGCACGGCGACGCTCAGCGACTCGACCAGGCCGTACAGCTCAAACAATGTGCCGTAAAGTTTGGCGAGGTCGCAACATACCTGGGCGAAGTAGCTGATGTTGGGGCCATGCCAGGCTGCGCGCAGCGGCTCGGGCAAAAGCCCGAACAGGTTCGAAATGGACAGGCGGGTCGGGCCTTTGAAGCGCGCGAAGCTGATCAGCGGTAGGCCTCGGTTCTCGAACAACACCGCCGGCACGTAGGCGGCCAGCTCTTTGAAACGCAGCGCCACGCCGCGATCGGCGAGCAGCTGTGTTACCTCGCGCGGATCCGCGCAGCGTTCGTCCCAGTAGGCCTCGGTCACGTTGAGGTAGCTGGCGCCGCGAGTGGACAAGGTTTGACGCAGGCCCGTTTTCTCGAGATAGAGCTGGTCCTGCTCACCAATCCATGTGCGGTGCTCGCGAGCTTGTGATTCCCAGTCCCAGTCGACCGAGACGTTGTTCTTGCTGCTGGTGTGTCCCTCCACCACCACGGCGCCGCGGCCAACGGCAGCCAGTAAGGTATCGAGCGCTAACGGATCTGTATAGGTCCCCGTGGCGTAGCCGTGCCAGGTGGGCTTCACCACGACCCGCCCAGCCGCCACGCCAAACCCCTGGAGGAGCTGCGCCAGCTCATCCGCGCCTTGGATCTCCGCGATGAGGCCACCTGCGAAGCGTACCGATTCGTCACTCGGGCTACTCCGGTCAATGGCGACCTGACCTGTCGGACCGTGAATGCGCCCGGGAGGTGGTGCCATGTATTTCCTGGAGCTGGTGCGCGCCTCTTGGCGGCCTCGCCAGCTCTTGTGCAGCTCGAGGCAACGCTGCTCGAGCCACGCCTGCACGCCCGGGTGCTCGCCGATGGGCTCGCTCAACCGAGCGTTCAGCGAGAACTGCTGGGTACAGTCACGAGTGATGACGCGAGCGTATTCGAGCTGCTCGCAGGGCCACAAGTACTGGGCCAACAGCAACCATGACGGACCCGTGCGAGAGCACAGGCTCAACTGCTCGGGCAGCGGATGGCGAGCATGACGCACGAACGCCACATCCCCTCGGCTAGCGCCGAGTTGCTCCCAAATGAGTCGCATGAGCTTGTACGAGTCGGCACGCGTCTCGGCATCGGCCGCGCCATTTGCCACCAATAGCAGGCCCAGCTCGTTGGGTGACGCGACCTTTAGCTCACCGAGAGCTCGGCAAGCGCCGTCGACAAAGCATTGCACGAGCAGCGGGTGAGTGACGCTCTGTGTGTCATAGTGCACCAACAGCTCGGGGCAGCGGCGCTGCTGCTCGCGCACCACTTGCGTGAGCCAGTGTTTGCTCTCGAGGCCGAAATCGAACGACACCGGGAGCACAAACGCGGGGCCGTGTCCCTCGCGAGCCAGCGCGTCCAATCGCTGGCCCAAACCGGCACCGGGACCTGTCGTCAACTCCTCCGCGCCACCGCGGCAATTCAGAGGCGGAAGCGGTGCCCAGGTCACTCGGGGCGCAAAACCCAGCACGCGGCTGCAATTCTGCGCGAGCAATGCCAGCCGCGCCGCGTGCGCACGTTCGAGCCCCGCGTCCGTGGGCGCATCGAACAGGAGCACGAACGCGGGCCCGCCCGCCTCACGCTTCGCCTCAGCTTCCAACTCGGCCTGGCCCGGCTCCCCCCACTACAGGCGCCCTCCGACTCGACCATTTTTCACCATCGTGCCCAGCGTGTCGCAAATGGTGCGCACCGCCAAGAGCGACGTGATGTCGGAGATGTCGTAGGGCGGTGACACCTCCACGATCTCCATGCCCGCGATGCCCTCCCGGGCCACACCCCGCACGATGCTCAACATTTCGCGTGGCAGGAAGCCACCGGGCTCAGGCCAACCCGTACCCGGCACGAAGCCCGCGTCCACGCAATCGATGTCCACCGATAGAAACACCGCGCTCGCACCCTTCCAGGCGACCTCGAGCGCGATTTCGATGGTCTTCTCGATGCCCACTTGCTCGATGTCGTCCATGGTCAGAATGGTGGTCCGCATCGAACGCCCGTGCTTGACCCCCGGGCGCGGGCATTGCCAGCCACCAATACCCAGCTGAACCAGATTGGTGGGCGGGCAATTGGCGATGTTCGTGGCGTGAAACCATGGGCAAGTATGCATGATCTCGTCCATGTCTTTTTCCTGCGTGTCCACGTGGCGGTCGAGGTGGATGATGCCGACGTTTCCCTCCACACATTGAGCAATGCCGCGCGCCGTGGGATAGCCAATCGAATGATCGCCACCGAGGATGATGGGCAACGTGCCTGCGGAGAGCACGTGGGCGACGCCCTTACTGATCTGATCATGCGATTTGGTGATGTTGGCCGGGCAATAGATGTCGCCGAGGTCGCAAATCTTGAGCTGCTCACGCAGGTCGATGCCGAGCTCGAAGCTGTAGGGCGTGTACAACGAAGAGATACGCCGAATACCCTGCGGCCCGAAGCGCGTACCCGAGCGATAGGTGGTGCCAATGTCGAAGGGCGCGCCCAATATGGCCACGTCGTACTCGCCCACCCGCCGCGCATCCTCCAGGTACGGCACCTTCATGAAGGTGTTGATGCCCGACCAGTGCGGCAGCTCCCCGCGCTGGAAGCAGCTAATTTCGCGTTTGTCTTCGATGGAGTCCGCCGGCTCGAGCCCGAACTCCTTGGCCCGCGCGCACTCACCATCCCATTGCGTGGTCGGGATGACGGCCTCGGCGTCCTGCGCCTTGTAGCCATTGAACTGAGTGGTATCCGGCAGAGCGCGCTGGTGCTGCCGATGATTGGGAGCGTGCTTCTCGTAAAACCTCATGACTACCTTTTTTTGTGCTTCGGGCCGGCGTTTCGAGCCCAAGTCATACGCCAGGCGCAAATCCAAAAGGAAGGCCCGCGCGTCTGTGGTTCCGCCATTTGGGGCAGGTGGCTCGTTGGGTTGCCCCGCTCCATCCTCCCTCGCGCCGCCCGCTCGGGGCGGGTGGCCTGCCCCATGAATCCCCATCCATGTAACAGTTCAGCTCCAGCCGAGGCGGATTCCGGTCGTTCCTGGGTTGCGGTCCATTTTGATGATGCTGAGCGACGCCCGAATTGACAAAACCCTGCCGATTCGCGCGCAGGTCGGCTGGGGACGGCGGCTCATGTGGGCCGGTGTCATCGGCGTGTGGCTCGCTTTGGTGCTGGTCGGGACGTTCGCCATGCAGCACTACGGGAGCACGCCGTCCGCGAAGGACAGTGCTCCGCCGGAGTGGCCCTCCTCGAGTCGCATCGCTCGGGATGCCGGTCGCCCGCAGCTCGTCATGCTCGCGCACCCGCATTGTCCGTGCACCCGTGCCAGCCTCGCCGAGCTGTCTCGGCTGCTCACGACGCTCTCAGGCCGGCTCGGCGTGCACGTGCTGTTCGTGCGCCCGAAAGGCGTGGAGGCCGACTGGGAAAGCACGGACTTGCTCGAGCAGGCACGCGGGATCCCCGGTGCGGTCGTCGAGCTGGACGAAGGAGGTCGCGAGGCGGCGCTGTTCGGCGCGCGCACGTCGGGTGACGCTGTCCTCTACGGGGAAGACGGGCGCTTGCTTTTTCACGGAGGCATCACGCCCTCGCGTGGACACCAAGGTGACAATGTCGGCTCCCTCCGCATCACCTCGCTAGTGACCACGGGATCTAAAGATCTGGCGGAAAGCGCCGTGTTCGGGTGTGAGCTTTTGAACGACGGGAACCCATAGAGCCCATGAACGCCCCGTCCCTCTCGGGAACGATCGCTGCCCTCCCCGAAGCTGCGCTCTCGACGGACGTAAGCGCGCTGGACCGGCGTTCGGCAGAAATCTTCGAGCAACGACGCACCGCGATCCTGCGTCGTACCGATCGCTGGTTCGCCTGGCTCATGCTCGGTCAGTGGTTGTTTGGAATTCTCGTCGCCGTCACGTACTCGCCCTATGCCTGGGCCGGTAGGTCACGATCCATTCACGAGCACGTATACGCTGCCGTGTTGCTCGGCGGGCTCATCACCGCCCTGCCTGTCCTGCTCACTTTCGTCAAGCCGGGCGAGGCCATGACGCGCTACGTGATCGCGACGGCGCAGATGCTGTGGTCCGGCCTCTTGATTCACCTCACCGGCGGTAGGATAGAGACGCACTTCCACGTCTTCGGTTCACTCGCCTTCCTGTCCTTCTATCGCGATTGGAAGGTACTGATACCGGCGACGGTGGTGGTCGCGGGCGACCACGTCGTGCGCCAGCTGCTCTGGCCCGAGTCGGTGTACGGCATCGCCAATCCGGAATCCTGGCGCTTTCTCGAGCACTCGTTCTGGGTCGTGTTCGAAAATGTCTTCCTCGTGCTCGCCTGTATTGCCTCCACGGTCGATCTGCGTACCGCCTGCCTGCGGCAGGCGGAGGTCGAATCCCTGTCGGCGCGGGAGCGCGCGAAATCCGAAGCGCTCGACAGGGCGCTGGCCGCGGCCGTCAGCGCTCAACAGCAGGCGGAGCACGCCAGCCAAGTGAAGAGCCAGTTTCTCGCGAACATGAGCCACGAAGTGCGCACGCCATTGAACGGCGTCCTCGGCATGACCGAGCTGCTGCTGCGCAGCGCGCTGAACGAGCGGCAGCACAGGTACGTGGAGACGCTGAAAGCATCCGGGGCCGGCCTGCTCACGGTGATCAACGACATCCTCGATTTCTCGAAGATAGAGGCCGGCAAGCTCGACTTGCAGAGAACCGACTTCGACGTCGGCAGGTCGCTGAACGAGGTCGGGGAGTTGATGAGCGCCGTCGCCCAGCATAAAGGAATCGAGTTGCTTTGCCACATGGCGCCCGGCGCACCCCGCATGCTGATGGGCGATCCGGACCGATTGCGCCAGGTACTCTGCAACTTGGTGAGCAATGCCATCAAGTTCACGGCACAGGGGAAGGTCGAGCTCTCGGCGCAAGTCGACACGGAGAGCACGGAGGCGGTGAGCTTTCGCTTCCAGGTGAAGGATACAGGCATCGGTATTGCGGAAGAGGACCAACGCGCTCTGTTCCAGCCGTTCACGCAAGTGGACCCGTCGCATTCGCGCCGGTTCGGCGGCACCGGCCTGGGCCTCGCGATCTCCAAGCAGTTGGTGGCGATGATGGGGGGCGAGATCGGAATTGTAAGCGAGCTCGGCAGAGGAAGCACGTTCTGGTTTGTGGTGCCTTTTCCGAGAAGCAGCGTCGAGCTGAGTGCCGAGAGGCATGACCACGTGCAGGCTCACGCGACACCGCGCGACAAGCTCGTGTTAGTCGCCGACGATAACGCCGTAAACCGCGAAGTGGCCTCGGAGTTGCTCCGGGAGCTCGGCTACGAGGTGGAGACGGCCACGAACGGAACCGAAGTGCTGCAGATGGCCCGCGACAAGGCCTATGCCGCCATTCTCATGGACTGTCAGATGCCTGAGTTGAATGGCTACGATGCGGCGCGTGCGTTCCGGAGCACGGAGCACGGTGCGCGGACGCCCATCATCGCCGTGACCGCCCACGCCATGGCTGGTGAGCGCGAACGCGTGATCGAGGCCGGAATGGACGACTACCTCGCCAAGCCGTTCAGCGTCAACACGCTCGCGGCGCTAATGAGGCGCTGGGTCGAGCCTGTGCCGGCAGCAGAAGCCCGGCTGGCGGTGCCACTCGATGGGCGTGGAGCGGGCGTCTTATCCGCGCGTACCCGTCGCTCGGCGAAGGTCGCAGGGCTGTTCCTCGGGGATTTGCCGCGGCGCCTTTCCTCGTTGCAACAATCGGTTCAGACGGGGGCTCGCCTGGCCACGAAGGAAGAGGCGCACAGGCTACGAGGCAGCTCCGTCAGCATCGGCGCGTTGGGCCTGGCCGAGGCGCTCGGAGCGCTCGAGCTTGCGGAGGCCTCGGAGGCGCGCGGCGCTCTGGCACGAGTCGAGGCGGAAGCCGAAGCGGTTCGGCTGGCCCTCGTCGCCGAGCTCGCCCTCGTGCCCGTCGCGACGAGCGGGAGCGTGAGGCAATGACGGCTCCAACTAGACACCGGTTCTTGGTCGTGGATGACGACCTCGTGGCTCTGGAGGTCAGTCGAGAGCGGCTGGAGAGCGCCGGGCACTCGGTGGTCACTCGCAGCAAAGCGCTGGGCACGTCGGCCTACATCAAAAAAGAAAGGCCCGACTTCGTCCTGCTCGACGTGCATATGCCCGGTCTTCCGGGAGACGCGCTGGCCAAGCTCCTATCCGAGGGCGAGTTCTCGCCCGGCATCATCCTCCACTCGGCGACGCCCAAGGACGTGCTCGCCCCGTTGGCGCTGAGCTGCGGCGCCATCGGCATCATCGAAAAAACTGGGGACGACAAATACTTCTGCAGCCAGCTCGAACGCTGCATCCGCATCAAGCGCTGAACCCTCACGGGTGAATCAGTTGTTCGAGCCGTTGACGGGCGGCCAGAAAATACGGATCGAGCCGCGAGCGAGGGTTGCGAGGCCGCCCCAGCGGCACCTCGATGATTTCCTCGACCCGCCCCGGGCGTGCAGCGAGCACGACCACGCGATCGGCGAGGTACACGGCCTCATCCAGGTCGTGAGTGATGAAGAAAACGGTCACGTCGGTCGCGTGCCAGATGTCCAGCAGGTGGGTCTGCATCTGCGAACGAGTTTGAGCGTCCAGGGCTCCGAACGGCTCATCCATCAGCAGAATGCGAGGGCGGTTCGCCAAGGCCCGCGCGATGGCCACCCGTTGCTTCATGCCTCCACTCAGCTGCGCGGGATAACGGTCCGCAAAAGCGCCTAGGCCTATCACCTCGAGCCAGTGATCCGCTTCCCTCGCGACCTGGGCGGCGCTGGCACCCTTCAGCCTCAGACCGAAGGTCACGTTGTCCCGCACCGTCAGCCAGGGAAATAGGGTGTACCGCTGAAACACCATGCCACGGTCGGCGCCTGGCAGATCCACCGGCTGGTCGTCGAGCAACACCTGCCCGCTCGACGGCGCATCCAGCCCCGCCAAAATGCGAATCAGCGTCGACTTGCCGCAGCCCGAGGCACCGATCACACAGATGAACTCGCGATGGCGCACCTCGAAGCGAACGCCCTCGAGCGCGGTCAGCGGCCCCTCCGCACAGGTAAAAACTCGACTCACGTCCTCCAGCCGCAACACCGTGTCCCGCTGGCGCAGCTGCTCGAGGTGGGCGCGGGCATCGGGCGGCGGGTCCCGATAGTCTGGTAGAGCGTCAAGCAACTTTGCTTCCTATGCCTTCTGTGGCTTTGCTGGGCGAGGCACTCAGGTGGAGGCCCCTCGGGCGCAAGCCGGACCGAAAACGCTGCGCGCCTGCCGCCATGCGAGAGCGCAGCCGTGTCAGCCACAGTGCGCCGGACTCCCAGGGGAACAGCACGCGGCCCAGCTGCGCCAGACATTGATCAGCGACCAAGCCGATGAGCCCGATCATGATGATGGAGGCATACACGTTGTCGAAATGACGATAGCGCTGCTGCTGGTAGATGAAGGCGCTGATGCCCGATTTTTCACCGATCAGCTCAGCCACGACCAGGTAGGTCCACGCCCAGCCGATCAGGATGCGCATGTCGCGATACAGGTTGGGTAAGATGCTCGGCACGACGACCCGCGTCACGAGCTGATGCGGCCGCGCCCCTAACGTCTGCGCCGCTTCCAGCAACGCCATGTCCACCAGACGCGTCGTATTGGCGACGATGAGCACCATCTGAAAGAATGTGCCGATGAAGATGATACTGACCTTCGGCTCATCTCCGAGGCCGAATATGGCCACTGCCAAGGCTCCAAATACCGGCGCCGGCATGTAACGAATGAAGTCGACGAAAGGCTCACACAACCGGGAAAAGAAGCTCGAGCAGCCGCAAGCGATGCCGAGGGGAACGCCCAACAATGCGGCGTACACAAAGCCCCAGAAGATGATCTGGCAACTATGCCACAAGCTCTCGTGCAGCCACACGTCACCGTGGCGGCTAGGCGCGGTAGTGAACGCCGTGACGAAAGCGGTGGCCACCTCGTGCGGCGCGGGCAAGTAGATGGGGTTACTGCGAAACCCCTGCGCCAGCTCTGCCCCCGCGGCAGCTAACTCGAGGTTGCGTTGCGCAAAAACCTCGCGATCCACCAGTTGCCCCTCCGCCAGGTAGCTGTATTGACCGGGAGCTCGCGTATCGCCAGCATCCACGACCTGGACCAGCGGATGCCAAACAAACGGCACGTAGCTGATCAGGCACCATACAGCGAGGGGCAGTAAGAACGCCGCCAGCGTCAGGACAGACCGCGCCCGCGGCGATAGCGGCTCTCCCACCGCGAACCAGCGGACCTGTCGTGTTCGTTGCATGGCGGCGAGCACCTACTCGTCGAGCACTTGCCAGAAGGTACTGGCCAAGCGCTTACTCACCGACTTCCGCTGCCGGCGCTGCCACTGCCGGGGCCGGCGCTGCCGACTTTTTTGTCACAGCCGCAATGAAGTCCACGCTCAGGTAGGCGTCCGGCTTTTGGGATACCTTGTAGACTCCATTCTCCATGTTGAACCCATCCACCACTTGGCTCGAATGGAAGATGGACTCGAGCGTGTCACCCGGCCGGTAGTGTTTGACGTTACCTTCGGCGCCGAGAAAGAAGGTGCCGCCCATCAGGCCCGCGTACTGATCCGGGGAGAGGCCCACACGAGCGCTCATGATCTCGAGCACATCGCCACGATTTTTGTCGTCTTTGATGTAATCGGCGATCTGAAACCAGACGCCCGCCACTTTCTCCCAATCCGCCCGGCGTTCAGCCAGGCTCTTCGGGTTTACGGCGAGCACGTCGTAGATGATGCCAGGCACATTGGCGCTGGTGAAAATTGCTTTTGAGCCCGCGACGTCACGCAGCGCTTGGCCGCTGTTGGGCTGCCACGCCACGATGGCGTCCACCGACCCACTCTTCAGCGCCTGTGGCGTCTGATCGGTCGGAACGTTCACCACCTGAATATCCTTCTCGGTCAGCTTTGAAGCCTTCAAGGCGTTGAGCAGGAGCAAGTGGCTCACGAAGCCAACTTCAACCCCAACCTTCTTGCCCTTGAGCTGCGCGACCGACGTGATGCCGGAGCGCGCGACGACCATGTCATTGCCGTTGCTGTAGTCATTGATGACCACAGCCACGCTCGGCGCGCCGCTTGCCCCGGTGACCAGCTGGTCGCCGTTCGTCATCGCCACCGCGTCCACTTTGCCGGCGCTGAAAGCTTCCATGCTCGGGACGTACTCGAACCACTTGAAGTCGACCTTCACGCCGGCTGCATCGAACCAACCCTTCTTGAGGCCAATGTCCCACGCCACCCAGCCGGGCCAATCACTGTAGGCTACCGTTAGTGCCTTCACCTCCGGCGGAGGAGCTGGCGCTGCCGGCTTTTCGGCGCTGGCCGGCGTCGCGGCCAGGACCTGAGTTTCCGGCTTTGGCTCGGAGCTCGACTTGCAACTCGGCAGCAAGCAGCTGAGAATGAGCAGCAAAAAACCGAGGCCCACTGAAGAGAACGGCGGTGCGAGCTGGCTCGACCCTGAGGAGTGCGATCGAAGGTTTTGCATTGGGACCTAGTTACCCAGCCTTGGGTTTCCGGGGGATTTCCAACATGTTGATGCCAGGGTTCGGAACCACTGAGCTGTCCTTTCCCGAAACGAGACGGGAGAGCAATCCTGCACCGGGCCCACTTTAGTTCAGCGGCGGTGGAAGCACGCTCACCCGAGCCGGCCCGAGCTCGTTCTCGCGCTCGGTGTCGAGCACAGACGCTCGGTTCAATTGGGCCGTCACTGCGTCGATCTCCGCGCAAAGATCCACGGCGGTGCCCAAGCCAGCGGCTTCCTCTTTGAACAGAGCGAGTGACCTTTGCAGGGTCTGGAGCGCGAGCTCCAGCGACCGACCCGTGGCCTCGTTGACCTCGCGCTGTTTGACACGACGCTCGGCGACGCTCAGGGCGCGCCGCAAGCTGGCCCGAACACCCAGATCGGTTTCGCTCGCCAGGGATTGATGTAGCGTCGAGAGCTCAGCCAGAAGCTCGTCGGGCCGCGTCTGCGCCGCGGCGCGCCGCACACGTTGATGCTGACCGCACACCGCCACGAAGCACTGCAAGAGCGGGCTCAGCCGACGGTTCACCTCGAGGCGTTGCTCTGCGGACAGGTCGGAGCGAGAAGCACAGAGCTCTTCGATTTCGCTCAATTCGCGCTCAACGACGGCGACCCGCGCCCCGTATTCGGGAGCGAGGGCTTCGATGGCGCGAAGGCTGACCGCACGACCCTCGAGCGCGTCGGCTCTGCGACGAAAGGCGCTGAGCCGCGGACCCGCAAATAGCCACACCGCCTCACTCACCAATCCAGAGACCAAGGGTACCCACGAGCCGAGCGCGGCCGAAAAGGATACGGACCCCCCGAATAGAATGACGTTATACTGGTTCAGCAGCGCGGCTCGCAGGTACTTCTGCCGGTTCGGAGAGAGTGTATTCACGCTTGCAACCTCCTCAGCTGTTCGAACGGATGAACAATACGTCTGTGCGCCGATTCTGGGCCCGCCCCTCAGGGGTATCGTTGCTGCCGATGGGCTTTGTGGCGCCATTGCCCCGAGCCACCACGCGGTTCTTCGGCACACCCCGCATGACCAGGTATTCCACGATCGCCTGCGCACGCCGCTGGCTCAGCGCAGCGTTGACCGAAGCGTCGCCCGTGCTGTCCGTGTTACCTTCGACGCGAATCGACATACCGCGCGCGATCTCGAGCTGTGGCACGATGTCCTGATTGATGACGGCGAGAGCAGCGGGGCCCAACACGGCGCTCGCGGTCGCGAAATTGATGGACACCGGCTTGGTGAAAAGCGCCGCGCCCCGGAAGGCGACCGCGGGATCGTAGGCGTCCGCCGACGCAGCCTGGGGCTTACCTGCCGCCTGCCACAGCGCGCGCGCCACGCGATCATCCCGCAGCGTGGCCGGCGGAAAACGGTGCTTGATCTCCGCTTGGGGATAGTTGATCCAAATCGAATCGGCCTGATTGTACACGCGATCAAAGGCGGGTTGCGAGCCGTCCAGACCGAAGAAGCGCACGTTGTCGCTCAGGGTCGTCCATTTTGCCCAGCTGAGCGCGCCGAGGGTGCGCTCATACCCCAGCTCGTCCTTGAAACGCGAACATGAGCTGGCAATGAGCCGAGCCGCCGCGGGCCGATTGGACTCTGCCAGCTGAACGGCTCGAAACCAGACACGCGCCAGCTTCTCGGCGATGTCGGGCCGCTGGTCGAGCAAGTCTTTGCGCCCGAGGAGCACGTCCGCAACGAGCTCCGTAGCGTCAGCGGTGGAGAACAGGCGATGGGCACCCTTGCGTTCGCTCAGCGCCAGCGTCACGTCCGGTTCCCACAAACATGCCACGTCCACCGCACCTTCGGCGAACAGCTTTCGACCGTACGTGAAGTCATCGAGCGAAAACTTCGTGGCAGCCCGCACCTCCGCCATTTGACTCGAGGTCAGCCGGGAGTTCGCAATCATGAACTCGAACACCGTGTGGTCGGGACTAAACATCAACATGGCCGAACGCCGACCCAGGATGTCTTCCACTTGTCGAACCTCAGCCGAGGCAACGCAGGCGTCACCGCCCCGCGACCAATCGATTTGTAGGAAGGCACGCACCTCGACCTCTGCCTCGGCAAAGCTGCCGAGGCTAATCGGCATCTCGTCGACCGTCTGCCAGACGAAATCCACCTTGCCGTCAGCCAGCGCCTTGTTCTTGCCTGCAGCATCTTCGATGAACTCGATCTCGAGATTGAGCCCTTCTTCAGCTGCCAAAGAGCCGGGCTGGGTCGCGAGCCCGCCCGCGCCAACCACCAACGCCATGTGCCCCGGCCATTGCGACAGCGCGACGCGCACGGGCCGGTGGTCGATGTTTGCATAGGTTGACTTCGCCGCTACAGACACGCTGCCCACAGCACTCGGGCCAACATCACGGCCCTCGGCGGCACGCGCAGCTTCCGCGTTTACATTTGCCAGCGGCTCTGCCGCGAAGGTCTGCGTCAGAACCCGGCTACCACTCGAACCGTAAGTGTGAAACGCAGCCCACGCGGAGCCGACACAGATGACTCCGATGAGACCTTTCGCGACAGGCGTGAGCTTTTCCATCGTCATCCAGCAACAGCAACAGCAGGTTAGTGAGTTCCATCGATGGGCATGCATCGAAGGCCAATGCCCCACGCTTCACAGCGGGCCATGCGCACGGGCAAGGTGGACCTCATCCGATTGAATCGTCAAGTCGAAAACGTAGCGGCGTTGCTAGGATGCGACCGAACACTGGCCGCGGACCGAGCACATTCAAACGCAATTGTCGAATGTGCTCAGCGCCGTCACCGAGACGATACGCCAGCTCTCTATTGACGACACACTGATGAGCCATCCCATGCACGGGAATGGCGACAATGTCGAAGACGAGCTAAATGTACAGGGCGATTCGCCGTGAAAGCTTGTGGATATGATCTAGTCGACGAAACCTCTACGAAACTGAACGAGGGCGAACTTGCGCAATGTAAGAAGAATGGGCGCTGCAATCACTGGAGAACCCACTGCGTCCAGCCGCTCGGGCGGTTTCAGAGCACACCTCGAGGGCGTGAAGCTGCACGATCTCGTACTATTACAGGGGCTCGTGCGAGCGAGCGGCGTATTCGTGGTTCTCTCTGGAGAGCGCTCGGGCTCACTGCATTTCTTCGAAGGCCAGATATTTCATGCCGAGACTACCGACCTGTCGGGAGACGCCGCTGCGCTCGAGATCTTGTCCTGGAGTGAGGGGGAATTCATCTCCTCCGATCGAGCAGCTGCTGAACGCGCGACCGTATCATCCCCACTCGCGACCCTCCTCCGCTCTGCTGTTGAACCCGGTGCTGTTGAACCCGGTGCTACCGAACCGATAGGGGCCGAGGAACACCCGAACAAGACCGGCGTGCGTCGCATGCAACGTCACGGGCTGAGGGACGACGCTTCTGCCGAATTGAGCCGCGGCACTACTGACGCACCCACGTCACCCGTAGGCCTCGCTGCAGCCGCCACCCCCGGTAACGCCGCGAGGACTCCGCAGGCGGCGTTGCGGGCGGCGGAAGCTCCCCGCGTGACCCATGTCCTCGTGAGCCCCCACGGTGAGCTCATCGATGGTCATGGAGCAGATACCCGCGGGCTGGCCTCCCGAATCGCTTATGTGGCTCGCCTGGCCGAGTTGATCGGTCAAGCCATGGGCTCGGGCACTACACGTTGCCTGAAAGTGCGGGTCGGGGGCAGCGAAATGTCGATGCATCGACATGCCGACGGGCACGTTTCGGGCAGCCTCGGGCCCGTGGACAGCTGAGCGACATGCACTCCACTCCGATAAATCCAAAAACCAAAGCTCTGCACTCGCTGCGAGACATCGACGGCGTGTATGGCAGCTTCGTCTTGAATGCCGCGGGGCAGCCCACCGCGCGGGACTTGCCGGCCGTCTTTGACGACGCCACCCTGGAAGAGTCTGGCTCTCGTATCATGCGCCTGTGGGAGGCCGTTTCAGACAGCGGCCCACCCGAGTACGCGCTGCTCGAGTTCTCAGAGTACAGCTTGTTCCTCCGCCCCGTCGGTAATAGCTGCTTGTGTGTCGTCGTGCCTTTGAATGTCAATGTGCTCGCACTAAACCTCGCCTCGAGATGGGCCGCTCGCCAATTCGAGGCTTAGTCGTCGCTGAAGCCTTCATTCGGTCATGCGTCGGCGACGCTCGACATCCACTCGCGAGTCACCCGCGCCACTTCTTGCAGCGGTGGCTCTGCGGTATTGCGACGTTTCAGCACCTTGAAGCCGTGATCCGCCGTGTCGATGAAATGTAACGTCGCCCGCTCGAGCTCGCCAACGACACGCGTCAGCAACGTGGGCTCAGCGAGCTTGTCCCGAGTCCCGGACAGGAACAACATCGGCAGACCCACCTTCGACAGGTGGGCCGCACGTGCCGCGTCCGGCGCCCCCGAATGCAGCGGGAATGCGAAAAACACGATGCCGCGAACGTCCATCAGCGGCGCTTCGGCTTGCGCCATCGACACCATTCGACCACTCATCGAATGACCGCCGGCAAACAACGGCAGCCCTTTCGCTCGTGCTGCGGCCGCCAACACGGCCGCCCGTACCGTGGCCAAACGCACCGCCTCGGCATCCATACCCCGCCCGCGCTCGGAGTAGGGATAGTTGAAGCGAAGAGTGGCCACGCCCACATGGCTCAAGGCCTCACTCGAGGCCTGCATCAAGGGGTGGCGCAGAGTGCTGCCCGCTCCATGCCCGAGGACGAGCGCCGAAGTGGGCTGTGACGGGCGCGCCCAGAGCGCGGAGACTTCGCCTTTGCCCGGCGCCGCGACGAGCTTGAATTCCTCGACGTCGACCATCTCCAGAGCCGGTAGCGCGGAACGCGCCCGAGCCCAAGGCTAGACTCTCCGTATGGAGGAATTCCAGTATGGTACGATCTCCGCCGAAACGGCTCTTTCGGCGCTCTGAATTATGTCATTTGCCGGTACGGCGAAAGTGTTAGGGTGCCGCCTCGCCGAGCTGGCAAGGATCACTCAACGTCTATTTGGCAGCGCGCGGAGAGTAGGATTGAGACATGAGAAGCTTGAATATCGTCGCTTTATTGGTTGTATCTTCACTGGCTTTGGCGTGCGGTAGCTCGACCCCGCCAGCCGAAACCCCCGAGCCCACCGCAGAGTCGGATGCTCCTGCAGACGTCACCCCCGCTGCCAAGGCAGACGCGGGCGCGCCGGCTCCCCAGTAAAAAAAGGAGCGCTTTGGAGGGCTGTTTAGGCAGCTCTCGCGAGGCTACGGCAGGCTCTCCGGGGGGTGAGCTTGATTTCAGGGGTGCAATTTCAGGGGCGCAAGGGAGCTGGAGGCGCCCGGCGTTCGGGACTATGCTTGGGAGATGACGCCTTGCAGGATGATAGCTGCTTGCAAGCTCCTCGGGCGCGTGCTGCCCATGCTCCTTGTGGGCGGATGCATATTGAGGGAGGCCAAGGCCAAGCCAGAGCCATTGCAAAGGCCACTGCCGGCTGCGACGCGCTTCGCTCGCCTCACGCATGCGCAATGGGCCAACACCGTACGTGACCTATTCGAGGTCAGGGTGGCGGACGAGCTTGAAACCAGCCTCCGACCGGATCCGAATCCAAACGGCTTCTTGTTCGACAACTACGCGGCCAGCTTGAGCGTCGACGACGCGATGTGGCGAGACTATCAGCGAGTTGCCTCGGAGATCGCGAAACAGGTCACGTCGGACCCGCGCCGGCTCGCCAAGCTGTGGCCCGAGGCTGGGAGAGCAGCGCCGGCGCATGCTCGAGGGCTCATTGTCGACTTCGGCGCCAAGGTGCATCGCCGTCCGCTGACTGCGGAGCAGGCGCAAAGGTACCTCGAAGTGTTCGAGGCGGGGCACAGCGCTTACCCGGAGCTGAGCGCGGTCGATGCTGGCGTGCGCCTCGTGCTCGAGGCGTTCCTGCAGAGCCCTCATTTTCTGTACCGAATCGAGGGCCATGGCCAAAGCCGCGACGGTCAGATTCGGCTCGATGCTCATGACCTCGCCTCGAGGTTGTCGTATACGCTCTGGAACACGTTGCCCGATGCTGACATCTTCGCCCGGGCAGCGTCCGGCGAGCTGGAAGATCCCGCAGGGTTGGCCAGTGTCGCAGCCCGCATGTTGGATGACCCACGCGCGGAGGCGATGGTCCTGAGCTTCCACGCGCAATTGTTCGAACGAGATCGGCTAAAGCAAGCCGCTCCCTCCCCTGCACGTTTTGCCGAGCTCTCCGAAAACTTCACGGCTCACGCCGCTCGCGAGAGCGACCTGTTCATCAAACATCACGTTCTGGAGCAAAACCACGGCTATAGGGAGCTGCTGAGCTCGAGTGATGGCTTCGTCAACCGCGAGCTGGCGAGCATCTACGGCATCGACGGCACATTTGGCGACGAGTTCAGCCGGGTTTCGTTTGACCCCGCGCGTCGCCGTGGGCTCTTGACTCACACGGCATTTCTGGCGGCACACGCGACGTCGCTCGATCCGGATCCGATCCATCGCGGCGTCTTCGTCGCCCGACGGCTCTTGTGTGTGCCGCTCCGCGCACCCGGCTCGTTGCCGCCCTTGCCCGCTGCGGGCGGGCGCACCAACCGGCAAACGGTCGAGGCACACACCGAGACCGAGGGCTCGGGGTGCGCGGTGTGCCACAAGCGCACCATCAACCCGCTCGGGTTCCCGTTCGAGTCATACGATGCCATCGGACGAGAGCGAGCTCTGGACAACGGCCTGCCCGTTGACCCGAGCAGCGTCGCCACGCTCGATGGTGAGCAGGTCAGCGTGAAAAACGGCGTCGCGCTCGCCGAGCGGATCGCGGAGAGCCCGCAAGCGCATGCCTGTTATGCGCGCCACTGGCTCGAGTACGCGTATGGGCGCCCGGCCACAGCGCGAGACGGTGCACTCATCAGCCAGCTCGGCGCCGATTCGGTGCAAGGCAAGTTGAGTATCAAGGGCTTGATCCTCCAGCTACTGGCCGCTCCGCAATTTGCCAGCATCGACGAGCGGGACCTATGACGCGAATTGGGCGCCGGCTCATGCTGCGCGGAGGAGGTGCCCTTTTGGCGCTGCCACTGCTCGAGAGTGTCGGCGCAGCTCGCTCCAGCACTGTCCCACGAGAGCCGCCTTTTGCCATTTTTTTTCGCCAAGCCTGCGGCGTCGCCTCCCAGCAGACCACTACCGAGGTGGGCCCCGAGCCGGAGCGGTTTTGGCCGCGCGGCGTCGGTAGGTTGACGCTCCAGAACCTGGAGGGGCGCGCGGTCGATGAGCTCCGCGAGCACGCCGGGCAGCTGCTCATCGTCAAAGGCCTCAACATGAACGACTTCGACTACGGCGATGGCCATGCGCGGGGCGCCTTGCAGGGGCTCACCGCTCGAGGGCCGGTGGTGGCTCAGACCGGCGGGGACGCCGAAGCCAACGGCGAGTCGATCGATCACCGAATCGGGCGCGAGCTCAATGCCGATGGGCACGACTCTCTATTTCTATATGCGGGCCCGCAGGGTGGCTGGCTCGGAGGCGCGTGCATCTCGTATCGGGGACCCGGTCAGCGTCGGGCTCCCATCCGCCAGCCCAAGCAAGCTTATGGGCTCGTGACGGGCGGTGCCGCCGAGATCTCCAACTCCGATTTCGATCTGGCCCGGCGTCGGCAAAAAAGCGTCAATGACCTGGTGCGGGATCAGATGCGCGAGCTGCTGGGGCGCACCGATCTCAGCTACAGCGACCGGCAGCGGCTAGATCTGCACTTTTCGGCGATCCGCGACCTGGAACGCAGCATGTGCCGCTTGGCCACCGAAGGCGAGCAGCAACTATTGCTTGCCGGCCAGTACATGGACAGCACCTCTGGTGAGGACATGATGCGGCTGGTCCGCATGCACATGGATGTCGCGGTGCTGGCTGTCGCCTGCGGTTACACTCGCTCCGTGGCGATTCAGGTGGGCAACGGTAACGACGGGAGCACCTGCTACCGAGACCCCGAAACGGGTCAGCGCATGGAGAACTTCCACTACATATCGCACCGCCGCCGCTCACACGACGGCAGCGGCGAGATCATCGCGGGCTCGGACGTGCTCCACCACAAGGTGGATCGCTATTTCGGGCAGATGTTCAAATACCTGCTCGACAAGCTGGCACAGTACCCCACCCTCAATGGCGGCAACCTGCTCGATGCCGGGGTAAGTGTCTGGTACAACGATCACGGGGACGGCCCCGCGCACGGTGTGACCAACTGCCCGTACATTCTAGCCGGCAGCGCGGGCGGGTTTTTCAAGCAGAACGAGTGTGTGCGTTTGGGATCGGGAGGGTCGAACCACAACCGGATGTTGAACACCATCGCCAGTGCCGTCGGGGTCCGGAACGCCCGTGGGGAGCACCTGGATGATTTCGGTGACCCCAGCCTGCGGAAGGGGTTGCTCGACGAGCTCATGCGGCCCACCTCCGGATAACGGACGGCCGTGCCAGAAATGTGTTTTTCCGCTCGCGGGCCCCGCCCCGAACTCGTACGCTGCGCTGCGCTTGCTCGCTCAGACACAGGGTCCCCTCCCGC
>JANOIG010000184.1:0-22159 GCA_031407405.1 Deltaproteobacteria bacterium | reverse complement strand
CCGGGAGGGTTTGGCGCAAACCCTCCCCCCGCTCCTAGGGAGCGGGTCCCCCCGGTGGGATGGGGGTAGGACGTGTCTGCGAGAATGGTGCCGAGTCCAACGGATGAGGCTGGCTCCATAGGATTCGGTCTTTTTCCCAGTGGCCGGAGGGTTTGGCGCAAACCCTCCCCCCGCTCCTAGGGAGCGGGTCCCCCCACCCAACAACGCCCGCAATACTGCGGGCGCTGCGCGCGGGGCCCCAACCTCAGGATCAGTCGGAAATGATTGCAATATTCCGCCAAGCATGATCAACGCGGGTCATGCTGACCAATAGCACCGTTGATGTCGTGAAAGAGTTCTCCGGGGCGCAACTCGGCAACCCGCGCCGCTTGGCGCGTTTGCTTATTGGCGGAGAGAATGGCTGCCACACCCGCCGCGAGTTTTCCCGACGCCATGTCCGCGGCCGAGTTGGAGGGGGCTTATCGATTTTTCAGTAGTCCAAAGGTTACCCCCGAAGCCATCTTGGCTCCGCATGTGCAGGAAACACTCAGGCGCGTCCGCGGAGAGCCAGTTTTCCTGGTCGTTCATGACTCCTCGACACTTTCCTTCAATTCGGAAGGCTATCGCGACGGGCTGGCACCCAGCAGTAGTCAGAAGCAGCAGTTCGTCGTGCATTGCTCGCTTGCAGTCAGCGCTGACGGGACTCGTCGCTCGCACGGTGTGCTGGCCGCCAGCCAGCATGTTCCGATCGGAAAATCCGATGGTCATTTTCAGGACCGATGGGGCGACCACGTCCTCGACGTGTATGGGCTCGGACTCAGCACGGCGACGACCATTCACCTGATGGACCGAGAGGCAGATGATTATGAGGTGCTGGAGCGCATCAGCCAGTTAAATGGGCGCTTCGTCATTCGGATGCAGCACAATCGCTGCCTCGTCGACGAAGGTCGTGTACGCGATGCTTTGCTCAAAGTCCGCGCCCAAGCCGAACGTACCGTCCCTCTCTCCAAGCGCTGGAAGATGGGTGGCGCAAAGCAGCGCAAAATCCATCCAGCACGCGCCGAGCGCTTGGCAAATCTGGTTTTTGAAGCATGCAGCGTGGATATCAAACGCTCTGGCTCTGCCGTCAACGCCACCACTGACAATCTCGAGCTCAACGTGGTCTATGTCTGGGAGCCCGAGCCGCCGGAGGGTGAAAGCCCGATTGAGTGGGTACTTTATACCAGCGAACCCGTCGAAACGACCGAGCAGATTCTACGCGTCGTCGATTGGTACCGAGCAAACTCATGCCCATCGCCTGGCAACTTCTATTGCTTAGAAGCGATGCTAGAGACCGCCCCGACGCTCCAGCGTCCGAAACTTTACTCGACGATGAGCTTCAGGTCTTGCGCGCCGCCGCGCGCAAACCGCTACCGGCGCAACCCACCATTCGTGAGGCCATGCTCGCCATCGCAGCCCTCGGCGGACATCTGAAAAACAACGGCGACCCAGGCTGGCGGACCCTCGCCCGAGGCCACGAAAAGCTCTGCACGCTAGTCGCTGGTTGGAGACTGAGGCTTGCCGCTGAGACTGGAACGCTACCGCAAACTTGGGATCAATCCTGAGGCCCCAACCCCGCTTGCCGATACCTCTGAGCGCTCTCCCGATCACCGGAGGCCAAGCAATCCCCCAGGATTGCGAGGACCGAAGCGAGAAATCCCAAACGTCGCTCATCGCCGCCGAGCGCTGTCGCAATCTGAGAAGCAGGCCCGAGTAGGCGAGCGAGCGCCCCGATGCGTCGGTTGAGGCGGATTGCGAGGACCGACAACCGACGCATCGGGGTGCGCAGCGGCCTAATCGCCCTGCTTCTATCCGAGGAGCTTTTCGATGCCGTGGACACTTTGGTCGCTCAAGAAGGCGCCATCCAGCTTGCGTTCCACGAGCAGCCTCGAAAAGTGCGCCAAGAGGGTGGGGTCGAACACCTTTGGCGTCTGGGCTCGGATGTGGTTACAGGCTTCGAGCGGGCTGACGATGCGCCCGAGCGTGTTGTCGGGGTTGAGCGTCAGGTCCGCGACGCTGTCACAGAGCGCCAGCACCCGGCTTTGAAACGGAATGCGCTCGTCAGCGAGGCCGTCCGGAAAGCCCTGGCCATCAAATCGCTCGTACATGTGCAGGATGGCGGTGGTGACCGTGTCTGGAACGTCCGCGTTTTTCAGCAGGCGCCCGGGGTTCTTGTATTGAGCCCTGGCGGTGACCTCGTGATCCTGCAGCTGCCAGACATTCAGTGCGGTGAGGTGGTGCTGTTGGCTCTTGCCAAGATCGTGAAAAAGCCCAATCGCCCAGGCGTGCGCGGCTTGCGGTTCGCTCAGATCGAGCTGACGACAGAGTGAGTAGCAGAGCCGGCCGACTCGGACCGAATGGCTCTTCAACGACGCTCTCGAACGTTCATGGATGACCATGAGCGATTCCGCCAATTTCGATGCATCTCCAAGTGCAGCGCTGCGCGCGCGCACCGTGCTTTCATCCAGCTCCGGCGGCGGCTCGTTTGACGGCACCCAACCTCCGGTCGCGGATGGCTTGCTGGGAGGTTTGCTGCCGCGTGCCGCGGGAGGGCGAGATGAGGAGGGCGGAGCATCGAAAGCCGACGTATCCAGCTGGTAGTCCTGAAAAGGCTCTTCCAGGGAAGCTCGACCTGCCGGCGGGGGCGAGGAGCCACGGTCTGCCGATCCTCCGAGCGCGTCTTCCGTTCGGGTGATTTTGGAGAAGACCGAGCCGTCTCCACCGTACAGCTTGGCGATGGCCGCCTGAATGGCTGCCGGCCGCGCCACGAGCCCCTTCACCAGTCTCGCGCCTGCGGCGACCCGCACACTCTCGAGGAGCTGTGGGCTGCTCGGGTCGCACGCCACGACGGTCAACGTCTCGTCTTCGGCAAAACGAATGGGTAGCACCTGGTACCGCTCCGCCAGGCGACGCGGCAGGCGATGCAACGTCGGGCGCGGCACCGAGGCCCCCGACAGCGTTTTCGTGCTGATGAACCGGGTATTATACATCTCAGCCAGGTGTCGCAGCAGCATCGACTCCGGAAGCCCACATTCGAGCAGAGCTTCTTCGAAGCGCTCACCACTGGTCTTGTGTCGATCCAGAGCGGCGCTGGCGAGAGCGGGCGAAATGCGCCCCTCTTCGAGCATCCGTCCGGCGAGGGCTGAGCTGGGATCTGAAAGCGCCGATGTTTTCAAAGCACGAGAATGCTAGCGCAACGGAACGCGGTGTGAAACAGCGCAAACGCGCTCCAGTGGACCCCGCGCTCCGTTCCGGGCCAATCGCGAGCGAGTGGCCGTATCGGCGGCGAACGATGTTTCATGTCGGACGCCATGCGGCGAGCCCGCTGGCCCGGCGGTCGCGTAATCTTTTGGGCTTCGGTCAGACCCCTCATGCTACTGCATGATCATGTCGGCACGCACCCTGAGCCTCGATGCAAGCCTGTACGATTACCTTCTGGCTGTTTCGCTCCGGGAAACCTCGGTCCTGGCAGAGCTGCGGGCGGAGACATCGCAAATGCCAGGCGCAGGAATGCAGATTTCTCCCGAGCAAGGTCAGCTCATGCAGCTGTTGGTGGAGCTGCTAGGGGCACGGCGCGCCCTCGAAGTGGGCGTTTTCACCGGCTACAGCTCGATTTGCGTGGCCTCTGCGTTGCCGGCTGACGGCGAGCTCGTGGCGTGTGACATCGACGCGGATTACACGGACGTGGCGCGCAGATACTGGCGCCGCGCGGGAGTCGAGCGGCGCATCACCTTGCATCTCAGGCCCGCGCTCGCCACCCTCGACGAGCTGGTCGAGTCCGGTCAGTCGGGGACCTTCGATTTTGCCTTCATCGATGCCGACAAGGAGAACTACCTAGCCTACTACGAACGGACGCTCCAGCTGCTCCGGCGTGGCGGCCTAATGGCCATCGACAACGTGTTATGGGGCGGGAGCGTGGCCAACGCCAGCGACCAGCGGCCGTCCACGCTGGCCATCCGGGCCCTCAACGAGCGGATCCGCGCGGACGACCGGGTTTCGATCAGCTTAGTCCCAATTGGAGACGGGGTTTTTCTGGCTCGGAAGGCTTAGTGCTCCGGCTACGTACCTTCTGCGGTGCCGCGGTGGTTGCGGCGTAAAATTATGGTTATAGTCGTATAAGGCAGAGTTCTTGGGCTTCCGGCCACGAGAGTTTTCCTATCTGCTGCGCACCCGCGTCAGCCCGCCGCCCTCTCCGGTTGTCTTTTGTGGACAGCGGGCACTCAGCCTACTTTAACGCTGCCATAGCGAGCTCTCTCAGAGGATCAATGTCCAATTCGTCACCGGCGCTCAACGCCGCCAACCTGGCCTTCGTCGAATCCTTGTACGGGCGTTTTCTGGAAGACCCGAGCTCGGTGCCGGAGGACTTTCGGCGTTTCTTCGAAAGTGAACACCCCGTCAAAGGCAGTGTTCGCATCGGGCCATCATTTGCCGCGCGCTCGTTGTTCGATCCGGATGGTGCCGTCTCGAACCACGCCGGCGGGTCGCCCAATGGGTCAGGGGCTGCACGCGTCGCTGCTGGGGCTGCTGCTCCCACGGGGGCTGGGGCCCTGGGGGTGGCTGGCGCTGCATCACACGTGGCTGGCAACCGGGTCGTGGCCAACGCCGCCGGCTCGAGCGTATCCAGCCCGGGTGCTTCCCATCGCGGCCGGAACCCGTCCAA
The DNA here is from genome assembly GCA_031407405.1 of Deltaproteobacteria bacterium. Classification (GTDB taxonomy): domain Bacteria; phylum Myxococcota_A; class Polyangia; order Polyangiales; family Polyangiaceae; genus SZUA-265. Next base: position 17,481 of record JANOIG010000184.1, on the reverse strand, counting down.
AGGTGCCGCCGTCAATGGCGCCCTTGCGCATGGCGCTGTCGCTCGCGGCGCAGGCTCGAACGGTGGGTCGTCCTCGCTAGCAGCCGCCGTTGCGCCGGCCATGCAAAGCGAACGCGAGCCCCGCAACGGAATCTCGATGCAGTCGGCCCCGGCTTCGGTGCTGCGTGCCGTGCACGCCGCTCCTCCGCTCGACTCGCGTGATTACGCCTCGGACATGGCGGTGCGCCAGGACCGCGTCGACCAGCTCGTACGTGCTTTCCGCGTCCGCGGGCACATGATTGCGAAAGTAGATCCGCTCGGCTTGCCCCGCCCTCACTATGAGGAGCTGGACCCGGAATACTACGGCCTCGATCAAGTCGACCTGGACCAAGTCTTTTCCAGCCGCACCATTCACGGCACGCAGAGCCTCACGCTCTCCGACATCCTCGAGCGGCTACGCAATACGTACTGCCGCTCAATCGGCGTGGAGTTCATGCACATCCACGATCCCTCCGCCAAAAATTGGCTGCAGGAACGCATGGAGAGCACGGAGAACCGCCTCGAGCTGCAGCCGGAAACTCAGCGTCACATCCTGACGCTGTTGACGGATGCAGTGATGCTCGAGGAGTTCATTCAACGCAAGTACGTGAGCGCCAAGAGCTTCTCGCTCGAGGGCTCGGAGAGCTTGATTCCGCTACTGCACCTTGCCATCGACCGCGCCGCGCATCACGGCGTGAACGAAGTCACGCTGGGCATGGCCCATCGAGGTCGGCTCAACGTGCTAGCCAATCTGATGGGCAAGAGCCCGCGGGAGATCTTCCGCGAATTCGACGACGTCGACCCCGAGCTTTATCGGGGCCGAGGGGACGTCAAGTACCACATCGGCCGCAGCTTCGATTTCAAGACGTTCAGCGGGCACGATGTGCACCTGTCCTTGTGTTTCAATCCCAGTCACCTCGAGTTCGTCAACGGTGTGGTGCTCGGCCGGGTCCGGGCCAAGCAAGATCGTGCGGGCGACGTCAAGCGGGTGGGCAAGATGGGTCTCGTGATCCATGGGGACGCTGCTTTCATTGGCGAGGGCATCGTCCAGGAGTGCCTCAACCTGAGCGGGCTCGACGCGTATGAGACCGGCGGCACCGTGCACGTCGTCATCAACAACCAGATCGGGTTTACCACTCCGCCGCGCGAGGCCCGCTCGACCACCTACTGCACCGACATCGCCAAGATGCTGCAGATCCCCATCTTTCACGTCAATGGTGAGGACCCCGAGGCGGTCGCTCAAGTCGTCACCCTGGCGATGGACTTCCGTTCCACCTTCGGGCGCGACGTCGTCATCGACATGTATGGCTACCGTCGCCACGGTCACAACGAAGGTGACGAGCCCACGTTCACTCAGCCAGTGTTGTACCGAGCCATTTCCAAGCGCCCGAGCGTGCGGGACGGCTACCTCGCGCATTTGATTCCGCTCGGCGACATCACGCAAGCCGAAGCCGATGCCATCTCGGTCAAGCGTACCGAGCACCTGGAGCAGGAGCTGTCGGCGGCCAGGGCCAAGGATTTTCAGCGACGTACCGACTGGCTCGGCGGTTACTGGAAAGGCTACGTGGGCGGGCCTGATTCGGAGATCGAAGACGTCAGCACCTCGATCGAGCCCGCCCTGCTGAGCGACCTGCTCATGCGCCAGACCAGCGTGCCCGAGGACTTCAAACCTCACCCCAAGATGCTAGGCATCCTGGAGCGTCGCGCAGGCATGGCCCGTGGGGAGCGTCCTCTCGACTGGGGGGCCGCCGAGGCCGCTGCATTTGCTTCGCTGCTTCACAAGGGCGTGCCAGTGCGCCTGACCGGGCAGGACGTGGCCCGCGGCACGTTCGGTCACCGCCACGCGGTGATGCACGACGTGAGAGATGGGCGGACTTACACACCGCTCGCGCACCTCGCGGATGACCAGCCCCGCGTACAAATTTACAACAGCCCGCTGAGTGAAGCGGCGGTGATGAGCTTCGAGTGGGGCTACAGCCTGGATTTGCCGGAAGGCCTCGTGATGTGGGAAGCGCAGTACGGCGACTTCGTCAACTGTGCCCAGGTCATCATCGACCAATTCATCGTGAGCGCCGAAGACAAGTGGAAGCGGCTGAGCGGTCTCGTCCTCTTGCTACCCCACGGTTTCGAAGGGGCAGGTCCCGAGCACTCTAGCGCTCGCCTGGAGCGCTTCTTGATGTTGGCGGCGGAGGACAACATTCAGGTCGCTCAGGTCACCACGCCCGCGCAATATTTCCATCTGTTGCGGCGCCAAGTGCTGCGTCCCTTGCGGAAACCGCTCGTGGTATTCACCCCGAAGAGCCTGCTCAGGCATCCCCTAGCTACCAGCCCAGTGGCAGAGGTGGCGAGCGGACGTTTCCATCGCGTTCTGCCCGATCCCGATGGACTGGTCGGGCCCACCGTGCAGCGTGTCCTGCTCTGTAGCGGCAAGGTCTATTACGAGCTGCTCGCGCATCGTCAGAAGCTATCGCGCAAGGACGTGGCCATCGTGCGCCTCGAGCAGCTATATCCCTTTCCAAAACAGGCGCTGGCCTCCGTTTTCGAGTCGTACTCGGCGGGCACCCGTATCGTATGGGTCCAGGAAGAGCCCGAGAACATGGGCGCCTGGCCGTTCCTCAGGTTACGTTTTGGCGAACGCTTGTTCGGGCGTCACCCCCTGTCAGGGGTGACCCGGGACGAATCGGCCAGCCCTGCGACGGGCTCCCCGAGTAGCCATCGGCTGGAGCAACAAGAGCTCATCGATCGGGCTTTCGCGCCGCTGTGATTTAGAGGGGTTTGGTGCAAACCCCTCCCCGCAGGGAATGGAATTCCTGCGGGGGCCCCTCCCCAACTCCGCGTAGCGCTCCGCGTGGGGCCCCGACCCCACTTGGCTTTCCTCTCGAGCGGGTCTGATGAAGATCCCCACCCCGCGAGGACGCGGGGCCCCTCCCTAAACTCCCGGCTAGTGAGGCGCGCCTGACCCTCTGCTGGCTGAATATGCGGCGTCGCTTGATATTTCGGTCGGGTGGGGCCATTTTGAGCCTGCGACCCGCTGACCGCATGCTGCCGAGCTCCGTTAGCTGCCCCTCGGCCTGCCGTGACGATTTCGCTCCGCGCTGATGAAACGTTGGGCCGTTGCGTGATAAAGCCGCATGCCTCAGCACACTAGGAGGCCGCAAACCCTGGCCGGGGGAAGCGGCCGCAGTACTGTGGTTCTCTGTGTCAACCCATGATTGTGATCCGAAGGAGAGGCTAAGGTGCCCGTAGCGTTGAAGGTGCCCTCTGTGGGCGAGTCGATAACTGAGGTCGAGGTCGGCGATTGGTTGAAAAGCGTCGGAGACGCGGTCAGCCAAGACGAGATCTTGGTGATGCTCGAGACCGACAAGGTGACGGTCGAGCTGCCCGCGCCTGTGGCCGGGACGATCAGCGAGATTTTGCTCAAAAAAGGTGCATCGGCTCAGGTCGGCGACGTGATCGGTTACATGGAAGAGGGCGCTGTGGCCCAAGCAGGGCAGGCCTCGCGGCCTGCGCCGCTCGACCCGGCATTCGATCGCTCGGTCGGCTCTGAAGCCCCTCCCGCCACAATCCCCCCGGCGTCGGCTCCACGGGTGATGCCCGCGGCGCAGCGGGCGCTGCACGCCGCCGGGCTCGAAGCCTCGGAGGTTCTGCCGACCGGGCCGGGTGGGCGCACCCTCAAGGAAGACGTGCAGCGGCGCGTCCAAAACGAGCCCGAGAAGGCTTCACAGGCTGCCGCAAAGGCTCGGCCCGCTGCAGCGCTAGCCCCCGCGGGGCGAGCCGCGGCTCCCGTAGCGCTCGCTCCAACGCTCACCCTGCGTGCAGAGTCGCGTGAAGAAGAGATTGTCCCGATGACCTCGCTTCGGCGCCGCATCGCCGAGCGGCTGGTGGAGGCGCAACAGACAGCGGCGCTGCTCACCACGTTCAACGAAGTGGACATGTCGGGCGTGAAGCGCCTGCGTGAGGAGTATCAAGACGCCTTCGTCAAGAAATACTCGATCAAGCTCGGGTTCATGTCGTTCTTCGTCAAGGCTGCGGTGGACGCGCTCAAGCAGTACCCGAGCGTCAACGCTGAAGTACGCGGCACGGACATCGTGTACCGGAACTATTTTGATATCGGCGTCGCCGTCGGCGGGGGAAAGGGCCTCGTGGTTCCGGTATTGCGCAGCGTCGAGCGCATGGGCTTCGCGGACGTGGAGCTGAGCATCGCGGCCCTCGCCACTCGCGCCAAGGAAGGGACGCTGAAGCTCGAAGAGCTACAGGGCGGCACCTTCACCATCACAAATGGCGGCATCTACGGGTCGCTGCTGTCGACGCCCATCATCAACCCCCCCCAGAGCGGTATCCTGGGCCTGCATGGGATTTTCGATCGACCCGTGGTGGTGGGCGGCGCCGTGGTCGCGCGGCCCATGATGTACATCGCCCTGACTTACGATCACCGCGTCGTGGACGGGCGGGAAGCGGTGAGCTTCCTCAAACGCATCAAAGAGTCGATCGAAGAGCCCGCTCGGATGTTGATAGAGGTCTGAGCGCATGGACACTCAATTCGATCTAGTGGTCATCGGCGCCGGGCCGGGCGGTTATGTTGCGGCCATTCGGGCGGCGCAGCTGGGCCTGAAGGTGGCGTGTATCGAGTCCGAGTCGCGTCTGGGCGGCACCTGCCTGCGCGTCGGTTGCATCCCCAGCAAGGCGCTCTTGGAGGCGACCCACAAGTACCACGAAACCAAAAATGGCCTTGCCGCCTTCGGCATCGATGTCAAGGGCGTGGAGCTCAACCTGCCCGCGATGATGAAGAAGAAAACCGCCATCGTGGAGCAGCTCACGGGGGGGGTCGCCCACCTGTTCAAGAAAAATGGCGTCACCCACTTTGTGGGCCTGGGCAAGCTATTGGCTCCAGGCAAGGTGTCGGTCCTATCTGATCAGGGCAAGTCGGTCGAGCTCACGACCAAAAACACGCTCATCGCCACGGGCAGCAGCGTAGCCAGGTTGCCGGGGGTGGAGCTGGATGGGGATCGCATTGGCACGAGCACCGAGGCGCTGTCGTACCCCTCGGTGCCCGGGCACTTGGTCGTCATCGGCGCAGGGGTGATTGGGCTCGAGCTGGGGTCCGTTTGGCAGCGCCTTGGCTCCAAGGTCACGGTGGTGGAATACGCCGATAGAATCTTGCCTGGCATGGACAAAGACCTCGGCGCCACAGCCAAGAAGATCCTCGAGAAGCAAGGCCTTGTCTTCAAGCTGGGGGCTCGGGTGAAAGCCGCCAACAGGAAAGGCGACGGTTGTGTGGTGGAGGTCGATGGAGCGGACCCCATACTCTGCGATCGCGTTCTACTGGCGGTCGGTCGAGTTCCCAACACCGAGGGCCTCGGGCTTGCCGAGCTGGGTGTGGCTCAGGGCAAGCGCGGCGACATCGTCGTGGACGACCACTTCCGGACGTCAGTGCCCGGCATATTCGCCATCGGCGACGTCATTCGAGGGCCCATGTTGGCCCACAAGGCCGAAGAAGAGGGCATGGCTTGCGTCGAGTTCATCGCCACGGGCTACGGGCATGTGGACTACAATTCCATCCCCGGCGTGGTCTACACCCATCCGGAAATCGCCTCGGTCGGCCAAACCGAAGAGCAGTTGAAAGAAGCCAAAGTCGAGTACAAAAAAGGCAGCTTTCCGTTCAGCGCCAATGGCCGCGCCAAAGCCATCGGCAGCACCGAAGGTCGTGTCAAAGTTCTGGCTGACAAGAAGACAGATCGCATCTTGGGCGTGCACATCGTAGGCGCCGCGGCGGGCGACCTGATCGCCGAAGCCGCCGTCGCCATGGCCTTCGGCGCCAGCGCCGAAGACGTCGCGTACGCGTCCCATGCCCACCCGTCGCTAGCAGAGGCGCTCAAAGAAGCCGCCCTAGCCGCGGGCGCCGGCGCGATCCATATCTGATCCGCCGCGGCCGCGGGGTGGGGGTCATGGGTGGGTTGTCAGCGGGCAGCGAAAGGCTACTAGGTCGTGCAGGATTGCCCCCGAGGTGGGGATCACCAAAGCCCGTAGGGGTGAACTCGGTGACCGACAGAATGCGATGCAGCATCAAGCGATGAAGGCGGCCGTTGCCGTCATCGAAGCCTGAGGCAGCCTGCAACGACGAAGTCGACGGTATCGCCTATTCGCGTCAAGCCTCGCCGCCGACTAATCGGTACGAGCGCTGCAAGTGGCCGGGAGCCATGCGAGAGCCAATTCTCGGAGAGGCATTCTTGTCGTGCGGGATCGCGCAGTACTGAACCGTGCTCACTCCCACGAGCGTGCTCGCCATGCACGGCAACCTGTTCTGCGCCTTCGATTGAGCCCCGCTCTGCCCCGAGGCTAGCGGGGGTCCAGCAATGACCGGAATCCGCGTTGGCTGTAGCGCGATTTGATGCGCAGATTAGATCTGATGTAACTTTTGAAGCCCTGACCCGCTGAACCCGTTTGGTTTCCTTACGTCACGGCGAGCACACTCAATCTGCCGGTCCTCGGGCGTTCCCCAGCGCAAGATCCCGCGCGTGATGTTCGGTCTCCTTGTCCATGGGGAAGAAGCACTCGATGCGAATCTCCTGCAGTGTGATGTCCTGGGGAGTTCCTAGCGTCGTGACGGTCGAGAAGAAGTTGAATGTTCGTTCGTCCTTCCTGAAGCTCACCGGAACGACCGGCACGATGGGCGCTCCAGGATCCGGGTTACGCCACGCCTGTGGCACGTCCGGATAAGAGAAGATCTCCTGCAGGAGTCTCACGGTCTCGTCGCCTTCAACCCCGCCCACGGCCTCTCGATGAATCCTCCGAACGAGCGCCTCCGCCGCCGCCGGCCAGTTCGCTACGTATGGGCGGAGTCCCAGTGGATTGAACATCAGGCGAATCACATTCGTGGATGTCTCAGTCGTCGCGTCACCAAGCAAGAAGCCGAAGAAACGCGAAGCGGCCGCGTTGCCCATGACCACGTCCCAGTTGCGGTTCATCACCACCGCCGGGAAAGGCTCCTGTTGGCGAAGAATCGCATCGAGGGCGACCCGGACACTCGTAAGTTCCGGCGCGTCGAGTGCGGTCTCCTTGTACATGGGGGCGAATCCGGCGGCGAGCAGCAACACGTTGCGTCCCCGCAGCGGCACGTCGAGAACACTGGCCAGTAGAAGGACCATCTCCCTGCTCGGCTTTGCGCGTCCGGTTTCGACGAAACACAGGTGTCGAGGAGAGACTTCAGCTTCGGTCGCCAAGGCAAGCTGGCTCAGGTGCCGGGCCTTTCGCCAATACTGTAGTAGTGATCCAACGGATCCGATCGATGCCAGAACCGTCTGCATCTCCGACATGAGTGAAGTATGCCCGGCGCGCGCGCAACATCAACTACCTCGCAGGTAAGCGCCGAGCCGCACGACCGACTGTCCTGGACTGCGGCTCGGCCTTTCGTCGTAGAGACGAACTGACACGAGTCACTTCCTTGGATCGCTCCAGAGATGCGGCTTGAACGCGTCATCGACGGGGCACCTGGTCAAGTGATGTGCGAAGTTGGGCAGGATCGAAACGGCCACTCCGAGGACGACCTCCAGAGCCTGCGCCTTCTTGTACCCAGCTGCCTGGAAGGCTCCGACGTCCTCCTCTCGGACGTGCCCGCGATCTCGCACGAGCTTGCGCGAGAAGTCGCTCAGCGCCCGCAGCTTCGGCTCCTGTGGTGAGCTACCAACGCGCAACGCCTGAACAGTGTCGTTGGACACGCCCTCCTTAAGGGCGAACGCCGAGTGAAGCGCCATGCAGTACTGGCACCCGTTCTCGAAGGCGTTGGTGAGGGCTAGCACCTGAATCTCCCCCGGCGCGAACGTCCCCCCGTAGAAGATCTCGCGGATGCTCAAGAACCCACGCAGGAGCTCGGGGGACTCCGACATCGCTGCAGCTAGGTTGGGGATCATGCCGATCCCTTTGCTGAGCCCTTGAAGCGACGCCTTCGAGCCTTCCGGCGCAGATTCGATCGTATGGACCTGATAGTCGAACATGATGAGCTCCTTTTTCCGAACGGCTTCAGCGCCGTTGTCGGGAGTATTGAGAAGCGGAGCATCGTTCTCAATTCCCTGGGAGGTAAGTGCGGGGAACCGAAACAAGCCCCGACCATAGCGCCCAGATCAGCTGTTCCGTGATCGCGAGCCCGCTACCTGTGGAGCGCGGCTCCCAGCGGCGCGAAGCATCGCCGCAACCAGAAGATCGAGCGCCTCGCCTCGGAGCTGGTCGTCGAGGAGCGAAGGAAAAGTGAAAGCGGGACAAGGGCAGTAGATGGAGGAGCTCTGGGGAGGACAGAGAGTGTCGGAATCGCAGGATGGTCTTCACTATTAGCGAAATATTGAGCTCAGAAATTTCGGCTCATTTTTCGCGCGTCACCTCGATGTAGGGACTCGGCATGACGCACTCAAAACAGCCCACAATTCTGCTCGGTGCCGCTCTCGACGCTATCCGTCTGTGGTGGCGACAACGTGACGGTAACTCGCAATCGAGCGACGACTGGATTCCCACGGATTCTCGAACAAGTCATAGTCCGACGAATCGAACAGCAGACTTTTCTGTCCGACATCTCGCGTTCTGCATTTCGCAGCGTTGACACGCAGGAGCGATTCAGCGCACGCTGACACCAGCTCCAACCGCAAATCGGACCTCCTCCGCAACAACCCTGGCTCGTTGTTGGTGGGTGGCAGCCGAGTACTCTCAGAGAGGAGAAGTCATGCGCAATACGATGACGGTAGACAATGGTCGGAGCGCAACCAGTTCGTTGTGCAGGCTACGCGGGCGAGAATTATGTCTGGCTTTGGCCCTTGTAAGTTGCAGCGCGCCAAAGAACGCCGGCTACGTCGAAGGCACCCTGTCGATGCGGTTGAGCACCGAGGTGAACGGCGTCACCTATCGTTTGCGTGAAGCTCTTTTCGAGGTTTCAGGACCTGAGTCACTGACGCTGAGCAGCGGGGATGGCCCGGACCCCACCACGTCAATCGAGCAATTGCTCACCGCGGGTGACTACTCCGTGAACCTGAGCGACGGCTGGCGTCTGGAGCGCGAATTCCCATCGGGGTTACAAACCGTTGCTGCTGAGCTGGTCTCGCCAAACCCGGCACCCTTCGCTGTCGTCGCGGGGCAGACGACAGACGTGATGTACGCATTCGAGACGGACGGTACGATCGTGAGTATGGGAGAAGGTACCTTGGATTTGAGGATTCAGGTGACCGAAACGAGCGGTCCGCTCACGCCGGCGGAAGTAGGCGGTGACCTCGAAGGGTTCTTGCACCTGTCTCCCTGCGCAAGCATCGACTTTGGTCACGACTGTACGGTGCCCGGTTGCCAGGGCGGCTCGAAGACCACCCTGAGCACGCTCCAGCTCGGCGGCGAGCTGGGCGTCATCTACGACGTCACCCTCCACGTGTACGGCGTCGTCGAGCCGCGGCAGTATCAGGGCGGCCTGCGGCGTGCAGGGCCGACCTTCGATCCGAATGGTCTGGATTTCTGGCACGAGGGCGGGACGGTGCCGGCCAATCCGGGCACGTTTAACTCCTACGAGCTGCACGTCGATCCGCAGGTGCCGGGCGAGCCGAACGACTACTTCCTCAATTCGCGCACCGGCGCCGACCAGACGTTCGTGATTCGTCTCGACTATACGGCAACGATCGCAGTGCCGGGCGGCGGCACCATTCAGTTCCGTTCGTTCGACTTGAACTGCCGCCAGATCACGAACTGCAACACGAACGAGTGCGGACCGGTGAGTCCCAAGCCGGTCGTCACCGCATCCGTGATAAACGCAGATCCACCGCCTCCGCCCACGTTCACGCAGCCCTTTCAAACGAGCGCGAACGCCGGGCGCGGACAGTGGGTCTATATCGACGTGACGGACGTGGTCGCTCGCCCCTGAGTCCGCAGCGTCTCGGCGGGCGTGCCCTTCGTAGTTCGTCGCTGCGCCCCGCTTGAACCAGCAGTCACCTCGGCGAGCGGCCCGCTGGAGGCTCCAGTGGGTACACCATTCAGCGGGTCGTATTCCAAAGCCCTCTGGGGTCGACTCTTCTTCGATAAAGTAGTAATCCGGCTTCTGCGAAGTACTCCGCGCCGTTCCAAGATCGGGCCAAAGCCACCCTGGAGATCTGGATGACGCGCACGGGCGCGTCGGTGCCCTAGCCTCTTCGCCGATGGGCGCCCCGAGCGCGCCAACGGCCGAGCAGTTGCGAGAGCTTCGGATGCTGTGGCTGGGTTAAGGCGAAGATCGCAGTGGTGTGCCCGCGGCCAGTTCTGTGCGAAGCTGTCCGCCCGGGTTCGCAGTAGATAGAATCCGCGGTGTCCCGGAGCTGGCTCTTGAACGGCCGAATCCTTGCTCTCCTCTTGGTTTGCGCGTCCTGTGGCGGAGCCGCCGACCCGGACCCGTGCGACCTCGAGCTCAGCATGGCGCCGAGCTACCTCAGCCGCGAGATTTACGTTACCGACTCGCGGCTGCGGGAGACCACCACGGTGAGCGCCGACGAGTCCGCGCTCGGTCGGAGCCCCTACGTTCTTCCGCTCGGCGAGCGTGAGCCCATCCAGCGCGTGATCACCAATGAGGCCGACTACCGGGCCTTCCAGACAGAGATCAGGCGCAGGTTCAGGTGGTCCGTGGATTTCCAATCGCACGACGTGCTCGGGGTCGTGTACTCGGCCAATGCTAGCTGCGGCGTGGGGGCACTCTACGAGCTGCTCGCGCACCCCGCAGATGGCAGCGCCGTGCTGTCGGTGGACATTTTTGATGGGAGTTTGGGCGGAGGCGCAACGTGTGCCACCTTAGGCTCTGCGGCGGTCATCGTGGAGGTGTCCAAATCAGCCCGTCCGCAGGTCTGCGTGACGATGTTCGGCCTCCCGTGAGCGGCTCGACGAGCTTCGGATGATGTGAACGGACGCGGACTGAACGGAGGGCGCCCATCAATCGACGCAGGAAGCGGTACGATTGTTCGCGTTTTCGTGTGCCCCAGCCTGTGCGCCCTCGACGCCGAGCCCTTCGTCTCCTTCGACCGCGACATCCCCACCCGCCGCCTCATCGACAAGCTTCTCCGCCAGCACCACTGGCGAACGGGAACGTCGGGAAAGACGCGGTCAGTCAAGTGAGCGGCCGTGCTGCACATGCGCCGGGTGTTGCAGGATGGACAAAGCCCGCGTCGCTTGCAGCTGAAGGCCACGAGCAACTGCTCGCCGCAGGATTGGCAGCGAGCCCGCAAAAAGCCGTCGCACAAGATGCCGCACACGAGGTAAGCGCGGAGCTCGTGTTCGACATAGCGAGGCAGCGGCTTGTCGTGCACTTCTCGCGCATGGGCGAGGAAGGCCGTCAGGTGCTCTTGAACGACTTGATAGAGGACGGTCGTCTCCGGGCGCCGCCTCTGATAGTGCGGAGAGGCGACGTCCGAGAGGCCGCCGGCGGTGCCAAGCCCGGGTCTTGAAAGTGCCAAGCCCGGGTCGGGGAGCGAGGGCCGTGCCAAGCTCAGGAGTGAATTTGGTTCGGGCTACGCGGATCCGCGGGCGCCGATGGGGTCGTTCGCTCAGGCGTGCCCGAGATTCTCCAAAGTGGCTGGCTGGCGGGCCCGGGCGAAACCCGGCGAATCGAGTAATCGTGCGGATTGAGGCTGCCGCACCTGGCCCCCACACCTGCGGGTCGGGTACGGGTAGCCAACAGCGAGAGTACGAAGAACTACATCTGTTCGCTCGGCTCCGGCAGCTCTCCGCCGGCTCGCACATAATGCACGATGGCGGCCACGAGCATCTCTTCACGCTCGACACATTTCTTGCTGACTTCGCCCAGCGTGGCACCCTTGCACTCTTTGCGGCGAGCCGCATAGGCGCGCCTGACGAGGCCGCTGCTCTGCAGCGCAGTGCGCACCTCGTCACCCAGCCAGCGCCATTCGACCCGAGCGTGTTCCCGGCGGCGTGGCGCCTTGTGGCTAAATTCGCCGTCGTGCAACGTCACGCAGCTGCCGTTCCACCTCAACAGATCGTACCCGGCGGTTTCCCCGACGCTCATCTCACCTGCCGACGACTGTCGCCCGTCACTGTTGCGGCGCAGCGCGATCAGCTCTTCACCCCGCTCCACTCGCTCGTCCGAGAGCGACGGCCCGCCCGCGCCGTTGTACGCAGGAGCCGTATGGCGTGAATACAGCCGCTTCCACGGCGAGCCACCGCGGAACATGTGCAACGCCACCTCCGGGTGCACGCCGCGGCACAGCTTGTTCACCCACCTGGAGGGTGGCATGCAGTCCTCCGAATCGTCACTGCAGGTCTCCGGCAACATGGAGCTGGCCGCGATGGATTCGGCGGATGAAGCCTTGGTGGTGCGCTTGATGTCGCTTGCTGAAGAGGCAGGCTTGGCCGCTTCCGAGCCGCACGCAGCGAGAACCAAGAGGGGTACAAGGAGGCTCGAGATCCGCATGTCGTCTAAAAAGCCTTTTCGCGTAGGACTTGTCAATAGTAGGATCTTGCCCAAAACGGCTTCATTTCAGCCAGTTTCAGCAGGCTCATTCTTTTTCAACCGTGTGCTGTGTCAGACATGTTGCCGGCCACTGGCGCCAGAGTTTTACAGGGATCTGTCAGGTCGCAGTGATCTCTGAATGTGCAATTCGGCGTAATTGTCGCGAGCAGATGAGCAACCGAGTCGTCAAATTTGCTGCTTCGGTTTGTGAAACGTGAGCTGCAAACGGCACGAAACGCAGCCTACGGCACACGTCTCGAGCAGCGTTAGAGCTGAGTCGCCTCATTCATGTGGAGCCTCGCATCTCCAGCGTGGCAGGAGAGTTGCTGTTGGGCAGGTTCATCTTGGCTTTGGGCGGGCCGCTGCTGAAAGCCTTGAGCGCCATCACGGCGATGGCGATCACACCCCAGCCGAGCGCGACGACCACACCACCGTCGACGATCCCTCGCCACGGCTGAGGTGTCACCCCGAGCAACCACACCAAGAGCGCGATCACACCCAACATCACCCAGGCCACGGTCAGGCCCCGGCGGTTGGCGTGAAACAGCGAGAGGCAATAGGCAGGCGCCAAGAGGGCGTGCAGCGGCTTAGGGTTTTGCGCCAGATGGTAGGCACGGGCGACCACTCGCGGGCAGAAAGACTTCTGAAACGCGCGATAACCCTCGGCGTAGGCGTTGAAGACGACCCATGCGGCGTATATCCCAATCTGCAAACCCGAGAGCGAGCCGGCCTGGATGGGCTGCCAGGCGTGGGGAGCCAGGCGTAGCAGCGCTCTACCGAAGAGCAACAGCACCCCGCCCACGCCCCAAGCAAACACGAGGTAAAAGAGCAGCGTCTTTTTTTGCTCCGCTGGACGACCGCGGGGGTCAAGGCGAGCGTCGGGCACTTCTGTAGATTCGGCCAGGTCGATCACAATGGTCGAGCATAGCCTCTTGCCCTCGGGTCCTGGAACCGGGATTTAGCCACCTCTTGCTCTCGAGGCGCGGGCCACGCGACGTTCGAGCTCGGCGAGCACGGCGTAGGCTGCCCGCCAGGCGGGGCCTCGGGCCGCGACTCGCGCGCTCAACCAGTGGCGCGCCTGGTCCATCACGGGTCGTTCGATGTTTCGACGCGCCAGCCCCTCTGAGAGCACCCGCACGAGCTCTGTGTCCAGAGCGCGCGGCGCCGAGCTGAGCAGGCGATAGAGCGCGTCCGCGTCGCCAGCAGCGAGCCGTTCAATCAAGCACTCGGTCATCCAGCCCGGAAAGCGCTGCCACAGGGTGGGCAGGAGCGGCATGCAGTGAGCCATGGGAGCATTCAGCAGCTTGCCCTCTCGGGCGGCGCTTTCGATCCACTCGAGGTCCATCGCTCGGAATGCGGTCTGCCAGATGTGACACGGCCCGGAGAGCCAGCGCCGGCTCCAGAGGCTGACGAACGCGGACCACTGCAGGCGGCCGAAGCAGTGAAACGGCCACGTGTCGCCGTGCTCGTGCCAGCGCTGCCAGACCGAGCCAAGCACGTCGGAGGGCAAGTGAGCCCAGAGTGAGTCGCGACAAGGGCTGCTGGGACCGAGTAGCGCGTCACTCTGCTCGGGGCAGCCCTGAGCATGCCAGGCGCGCCAAAGAGCCTGGGCCATGCGCGGCCACGCCACGCGCCGCAGCTCGCACTCGGCGCGTAAGGCCCGCATTTCGAGCGGGTGCGGTCCGAGGCTCGACAGCGACGTGCCGATCTCTCCTGCCAGTAGCGCCCGCACGACGTGCGCGGGACCTGCGAGTGAGTGAGGGACGAGTGGCGGGCCAGACCCTTCGAGCGCTGGCTCATTCATCTCATACAGTCTGCCGACGAGCGAGAAAGCCTCCGCCGCCCAAGGGAGCTCCGAGATTTCGGGCCGCAACACCACCGCGTGGATGGCATCCAGCAGCCGCACGAGCTCCGGCGATACCTGTCTCGACCGCCAGGGCCGCAGCACGGCGTGAGCGGCCCCCTGTGTGTCGCCGAGCAACTCCGAAACGGCCAGCGCGGCCAATCCCCACACCGCTGGATCGGCGAGCGCGCAAAAACCGCCGCCCGCTTCGAACGACAGAAGGCGCGGTCGGGGCAGCTCGCCGGGCAACGCGGTGAGCGCCCTGAGCTGCTCGTCCCAAACCCCTACCAGGTACTCGACCGGAACCTCGGCGCCTTCGAGCACACGTAGACCGAGGCACACCAGGCTTGCCTCCGTAGCAATGACGAGAGCGGGGTCGGATTGAATGTCGAGCTCTAGCAGGCCATCGACGACACCGAAGTCGTCGCTCGAGAGGCGCCGATACAAGGCATCGAGAATGCTCGGGGCGGCATGGGGTCGGAGCAACGCCTCTCCCCAGCTGAAGGCGGACGCTTCAGCCACGAGCTGGGTTTTGGCTTCGGCCAGCGCCGCGTGCTTCAGGAACTCCGGCGAGATCAAGAGGCTCCGATCCGGGCCGCTCTCGCGGAGTAATTGAGCTTCAATCAGCGCGCGCACGATGCGATAGGCTCCCGGCGGTACGTTGAACAGCGCGCGCTCCAGATCTTGCACGGTGGTCTGTCCGCCCGAGCGCGAGAGCGACCAACGCACCCAATCGGTGTCTACGCTCTGCTGAAATTCCGTGGGAATGAGCGCTATCCATTCGTCTCGGGAGCGAGCGATGATCCACGGGTCGTCGCAGCCCGTGAGGGCACCCTGGGCCAGCTTGACGATGACCTCGAAACCAAAGCGTTTGAGCCACTGAGCTTCGGAGCTGCCCTTGCTGCTGGCTTCTGCCAGGCGCTCGTTGACGAATTGTGTCGCTAGCTCCGTGAGCGTCTGGCCCGCTGCTTCGCGCACTCCGCGCGCGTCGAGCGCTCCGGCGGCGCCGAGCAATGCGCCGAGGCTGGGCAGGGCTCCGTCGACGACCGGCGGGGTGAGCCAGGCGCCTGCCGCTGCGGCATCGAACGCGCCGTCCTCGGGCAGCCGGGCCTGCACCCACACCAAGAGCGGGGCCAGCACCTCGGCGGGGGAGGGCGACTCAATCAGCCGCCAGGGGGGCGGAGCCGCGGCCCCGGCGACCGGCCCGGCAGGGCGCGGTAGAAACGGCGCTGCCACACAGATGCCGTCCCGAGCGAGCACGCTCTCCAGCGCCTCGTGGCCATCCCCGCGCTCCAGCTCCACAAAGGTGGGGCCGGCGTCCGGAATGTGCTGAACGGCGTCGCCCCATGAACGGGCAGAAACGAAGGTGGCCAGCCCGCGGGCAGCCAGCCATTGGCCCGTGAGTGAACGTCCGCTTCCCGAAGGCGCTCGCCACCAGGAGCGGCCCCACTGCGCAGGGCGGGTGACCTCCAGGGGGATCCCGGGGGGCAAGGGCTCTTCCCGAAAGTCGAACGGTTTCGCGAACGGCAAATCCTGGAAGCGCAGTCGCCCGCCCGGGTAGAGCCCTGTCTTATTGGGCTCGACCTGGCGCCGCAGCGTTTCTAGAGGGCAGCTCAGGGTCAGAGCCAGCGTGCGTTGGACCGCGCCACGGTCCGCCAACCACTCGAGCTCGATGCCTCGATCCAGCTTGCTGAAGAGCGCGGCGAGCGAGCGCGGTTGAGGCTGGGTATCGGGGGGCCATTCCGGATGCAGGAGCACTTGCCGAGCGAGCTCGCCGTATCCGTCTACTGGCGGACTGGCCGATTGCATCAGATCTCGAAGCCAACCCATGCGCCTCTAGCTGGCTCGAGTCGAAGGGAACACCTGACCCCCGGGATCGCTGCTGATGCCTCGCATGACGGAGCATTATGCGTGCATTATTGATTGTCATGCAACAAAACGCCGCTGAATGCGCCGCCCGCTGCGAATCTGACGGAGCAGAGCGGGCAGCGTCAGCTCAGGGAACGGACCGGAGCACTTCGCCCAAAGCTCGGCGACGCCGCGGCTTGGGCACGTCGGCTCGGACAGGGTAACCCGCCCAAAAGAACCCGACGATCTCCTCCTGAGCGCGGTCGATACCGAGGCTATCGTACGTGCGCTGGTCAGTGGTCACGCCGCCGGTGCTCCACTTGGAGCCGATCCCCTCGGCTGCGAAAGCGAGCATGGCGTTTTGAACCGCACAGGCCACGGCAGCGTAGTCTTCCCGCGCTACGCCCGGGTCGGGGTGGCGGACCTGGCAGACCACGAGCAGCTCGGCTGGCGTGAGCATTTTTGCCCGCAGCTTTTCCAGCGCGGCCTCACTCGGGGCGGCCGCGTCGCTCGGCTTTTTCAGATCCGCGGCGATGCTGAGCAGTGCCTTTCGAGTTTCAGGCCCGACGCGCACGAAGCGCCAGGGCTCCGTCATGCGATGATTCGGGGCGGTGATGGCGGCCGCGAGGGCACGCTCCACGGCCCCCTCCGGCAAAGGCTCGTCCCGGTAGTCGTGAATCGTGCGCCGGTCGGCGATGAGCTCTTGAAGGTTCATGGCGGCGACGTCCCCCGGCCCAAGCCCGACGCGGAGGACACGCCTCCACGGGGCTAGAGACCAGGCCGAGCGTTACATGAAGCTCTTGAGCTCTTTGGAGCGACTCGGGTGCTGCAGCTTGCGCAGCGCCTTGGCCTCGATTTGACGAATGCGCTCGCGAGTCACCTCAAAGTCCTGTCCGACTTCTTCCAACGTGTGATCGCTCTTCTCGCCGATGCCGAAGCGCATGCGGAGCACCTTCTCTTCGCGCGGCGTCAGCGTCTTGAGCACCTTGCGCGTCTGCTCCGAGAGATTCATGTTCACCGCCGCGTCGGCGGGGCTGACCGCGCCCTTGTCCTCGATGAAATCGCCGAGGTGGCTATCGCCCTCCTCACCGATGGGCGTCTCGAGGCTCAACGGCTCCTTCCGCCGGCCTTTGAACATGCCCCGCAACTGGGTGATGTCGCCCTTCAACGCGATGATGCGAAAGCCGCTGAGGCTTGGCACGAAGCGGATGCGGTCCCCGGGCCCGACACCCAAGGCCTCGCGCACGCTCTTGGGCAAGGTGAGCTGGCTCTTGCTCGTGAGGGTGGCGTCCATATAAGGCTCCTTGTAAGGCGGGGAGAGATT
>JANOIG010000020.1:0-25996 GCA_031407405.1 Deltaproteobacteria bacterium | reverse complement strand
TTTTGTGGGGGCGGGGGCTGTTTCTCCCCCACCCGCTCTGGGGGCCGGCGGGGGGCCGGTGGTGCTGGGGGGGGGGGGGGGGCGCTGCGGGGGCCCCCCCCCCACGACTCTCAAGACGACCACGCCGTGGCTTGGCACGTTTGCCGTGTATTGGGCTTCGATGTTGCCAAGATCGGTGTGAGCCCAGAGGTCGCGCACCGCCGCCGTGGTGCCGCTGAGACCGAGGCTTTGCCAAGTGACGGTGATGTCGGCGGGGGCTTCCGTGCGGTTGAACAACACCACGGCATGGCTCCGCTCGCCAGCGAGACGCTTGGACCAGACCTCGAGCGTCGTGCTCTCGCTGATCGGGCGGCCCTGAATCCCGAGTGGATCTTGGTCCACCGCGATGATCTCCGCGTTCAGCAAGATGTCCTTGGTGGCCTGTGTCATGTTCGCGATGTCGTTGCCGGCGATGAGCGGCGCCGCCATGATCGCCCACATGCTGAAGTGCGAGCGGTACTCGGTGTCGGTCATGCCCCCGTTACCGACTTCGAGCATGTCAGGGTCGTTCCAGTGCCCTGGGCCCGCGTACTGGGCCAGGCCCGGCGCGGGGTAAGCGGCGCTGCGGGGGTTGGCTTCCGAGAAGTTGCCGTAACGCGCGGTGTCGCCACCGTTCTTGTTGATGAGCGAGATCACGCTATGATTGTCGACGTCCCAGGTATCGGTGATGTCGGTCGTCGTGCGCCAGAGTTGGCCGACGGGGGGTTCCCAGCCGTAGAACCACCAGGCGCAGATGCTAAACACGATGGGCTGCCCGGTGGCGCGGAGGGCGTCACCCATGCGCGTATGATCCTCCCGCATGGCCGCGTCATTGTCGCGGCCTTCGGCGGGGTTGCAATTGTCGTACTTCACGTAGTCGACGCCCCACTCCGCGTACGCTGCGGCGTCCTGATCTTCGTAGCCATAGGAACCGGGCCGCCCGGCACAGGTCGCCGTGCCCCGATCCGAGTACAGACCAAACTTCAATCCCAATGCGTGCACATAGTCGGCGAGGTCTTTCATGCCACTCGGAAAACGCGCGGGATCTGACTGAATGTTGCCTGCCGCGTCGCGGCTGGCTTGCCACGTATCGTCCACGTTCACGTAGACGTAGCCCGCGTCCTTCATCCCGCTCGACACCATGGCGTCCGCCGTCTGTTTGACCAACGTCTCGCTCACGCTGCCCGCAAAGCGGTTCCAGCTATTCCAGCCCATCGGCGGGGTGGCGGCGAGCAGGCTCGTCCCAGGCTGCTCGCCTCCTGCTCCGGGATCGCTGGCGTTGGGGTCGCTCGAGCCGCTGCCGGATGCACCCGCCGCGAGATCATCATAAGGTGTGGCCGTCCCTTCCGCGCAAGCGCCCAGAGAAACCACGATGCTGCAGGCGAGAGACACGTACTTGGGCGCGCTTTCCGCGCGGCGCGGACGAATGGAAGACCTCGATGTCACTCGCCCAGGCTAGCGAGCTCCTCCCCGCCCCGTCCTAACCGATCCGGCGCATTCCGCTCACATTCCTGATAATTCGGCGCCGAGGACAGGTCCCGCCGCGCCCAGAGAACGTGTCGTCAGATGCGCGCGCGGACTCTGGCCAAACATTTTCTTGTAGACGCGATTAAATTGCGTGTAGCTCGCAAACCCGGCGTGCAGCGCCGCGGCGAGCAAGTTGCCTTGCCCGCGCTCCATGGCCGTGAAAAAGCGGTCCATCAGGCGGCGGTTGCGATACTCGACCAGTGAAAGGCCCATCTCCGCCTTGAAGGAGCGGGCCAGGTATCCGGGGCTAATGGATAGCTCGCGGGCCAGGCTCTCGCCGCTGGAGCGCGGATTTTCCTCCAGGGCGCGCACCACGCTACGGACCCAGGGGCTCGTCGGGGTCGCCCCAAGCGTGGGCCAGCTGAAACGGCCGCGACGGGGCAGAAACAGGCCCGTCAGTAGCCCGCAAAACAACGCGGCTTGCGTCTGCTTGAGCTCGTCGAGCGGTGAATGTGAGAGCGCCGTATCGTTGTACATCACCCCGATCAGCTCGCGCGCCGCGACGAGCGGTGTGACGACCAACCACCCATGGCCGAGCTCGGCGCTGCGGCTTGGATCCTCCGTGCACTGCAGCTGGCGGTCATGCTGCTGCCAGAGTGCGCCATTGCGTGCAAGGCCGCAGAGCAGCTCTCGATCGCGCGGGTCGCATTCGTGATGCAGCGCGTGCTCATCCACCGTTTGGCCGTTCGCCCCAGTGCCCCAGGTGCCGCGCAGAATCAACCGGTCTGTCCTCGGGTCTCGCAGGTACAGCCCGACGCGTTCGAGCCCGACGCGTTCCCGCGCCAGCTCGACCGCACGCCGCAACATCTGGTCGGTGTCCGCGTAACCCGCGAGCTCGTCGGCCGCGGCGAGCACGGAGCTGAGCGCCTGGAGATGTGTGAACGACATGGTTGATTCACCGCAATCCTAGCCTGGTCGGCGGCGCGGTGCCAATTGGCGCAAAGTTACAGCGTCAGTGCTCGAGAGCGGCAACACGCCATCGACCCGGCGCCCTGACGCGAGAGGTTTCGCCGCTGGGCTCTACTGCAGCTGCACGTTGTCGAGACGGAAGGTGCCCGCGCTGAACAAAACGTAAATCGAGCTGGCGCGTGCGTTCGGGCGTGGCGAGTCGCAGGTCATGTTGATCAGATCGAGCTCCACGCGTGCCGTCGTGTTCGCTGGAACACGAGCGCCGAACGACTGGCAGCGAACGTCGCCAAAAAATACCCGCACGCCGGTTTCCGAGTCGTCCACCCCGACCTGAACGTCATAGGTCAGCGCTCGGCGCGCCGAGAGATCCACCGGCGCGGTCAGTTGCAGGCCGAACCAGTTACGATTGCCCGTCCCGCTCACCTCGAGACCAAATGTCCCCTCGGTGGCGAACGCGCTGGACTGAGCGACCGTGCGCGTGACGTTCGGCATTTGCGCGACCCACCCCTCCACACTGGACTCGAAGGAGCTCAGCACGACCGGGTCCGGGCTGACGACGATGGACAACGTGGCCGCATTGGATTCTCGGCCCGCGACGTCGTGGGCGCGATACGCGACCTCCACGCGACCCACGAAGCCGGGGGTGGGGCTGAAGGAAATGCCACCGGGCCCTGCTTCGAACTGATTTTCGCCGATGGATATGACGCTTTGAATGCCCGCCTGTTCCACGTCGAGATCGATGCTCAAGGTCGCCGGGTCCTGCCCGTAAGCGACGTCATTGCGCAATGGGTCGAAGACCGCCGTCGTGTCATGGGTCAAATACCCCACGTCGTGATCCGCGACGGGCGGGAAGTCCTGTGAAGCACCGGCCGTCATGACAGCCGCAAAATTCGTCAGCGTCTCAAAAGTGGGCGTTCCTTCGTAGATGGTGAAGCCGTCGAAGTCTCCGTAGAGCCCGCCACTATCCTGCCGCCCAGAAAGGATCCAATACAACCCGCCGTTGCCGTCCAGAGACTGCAACCGATCCAGCCACTCGTGGTACACGCGATTGCGGACCGAGGCGTTGCGGATGCCGAACTCGCCGATCAACGAGGGCTTGCCATTGGCCTTGGCGTCGGCGATGTGGCGAGCGATCCACTCCGTGCCCCATGTCGTATCCGTGCCCCAGTCCTCGGGGTAGAGGTGCGCTGACATCACGTCGATATTGGGCAGTCGGGTGAAAGCAACCGTGTCGACGCCGTCACCGCACTGCTCCGTCCAGTGCTCCCCTGCTTCGAGGCAATAGAAGCCTTCGTCGCCCACCGACACCAGGTGGTTCGGATCCAGGCTCTTGATGTGGGTCGACATGACGTCGGCCCATTCGGTCAGGGTCTGAGTCGTGCACGCCTCGGACGTCGGATACACACCGGCTCCTCCGCAGCGCGGCTCGTTCCCGAGCTCCCACAGGGCGATGGTCGGGTCGTCTCGGTAGGGAATGCCCGTGAGCGTGTTCACGCGCCCGATGACGTGAGCCAGCCAGTCCTGATACCACTGCCGGATTGTGGGGTCCGTGTAAAAATCATCGTGGAACCACGGCCGCGTCTCGGTTGCCGAGCTTTCTCGCCAGCGGACGTATTGATCGATCCCGCCAAAATCGTTCCAGTTGTTGACCAGTGGAATGACGAGCCTGACGCCGAGTTGCCCCGCGCGCTGCACGATGTAGTCCAGCCGTTCGAGCCCCTGCGGGCCGTCATTGTAGGCAGGAGCGCTCCCACCCCAGTATTGAAACGACACGCCGTTCGAAGGGCCTCGCACGGAGCTCGAGCCATCCTGATTGCCGATGTCCAAAAAGCCCCACGTGCGTAGGGTGTTGAAACCAGCACGCGCAGCCGCTCCAAGGACGTCGTCCACCATGAGCGGCGACGAATACATGAGATAGTAATTGTTCGCCCCCGCGAACCGAAACTCACTACCACCGGCCGTGAGCGTTGCGCCAGCGCGCGTCACGAAGTCGCTGGGCGCGAACACCGATGGCGCATCGCTAGCTGGCAGCGTCTCCATCGGCGCGTCCGTATCGGGCTCGCCGCTGTCGACGGGTACTGCGGTCGTTGTCAGTGGGCTAGCGGTGCCCTCAGCGCAGCCCCACCCGGCTAGCGTCGTGACTGCGAGCCAAGCGCATGAGCTTGAACGACGCAGAGTGGCTGGAGTGTGGCAAAGGTTCGGTGCTGGCATGAAGTTCCTCGACGCCGAGTGCTACGTGCGCTCGCTGTCCCGGGTAGAACGCCGAGATCGGCATGGGCGCCCGTGCAGCCTAAACCGAACGGATCTTCCCCGCTACGGATTTGCCGCGGCCCGCGCCTGCGACGTGAAGAACTTCAAAGCGATCCGACGGGGGGCAGAATTGTTAGGTCGGGTGGGATTGGTGTGCAGCTGACTTTCCTCTACTCGATCGCGGGTGAGCGCTCGTATACTCTGCCGATGCGATCGACGGGCTGGGTTTTGGGTTTCTGCTGCTTGGCGATGGCTTGCGGGGATGGTGGCGATGAGCCGGTGCAGTCGGGCGCGCCGAATCTGCCTGATCTGGGCGGTGGCGGTGCTGGTGGCTCGCAAGTCGAACCCGGTGAACCCGCCTCGAATGCTGCTGGGACTCCGAGCGGGCCCGAGCCTGATTCGAGCGGGGAGGTCATCGATCCGGCTTTGGCGCTCTCCGCCGGTGTGGTGATTGTCGACGGCTCGGGCGTAGCGAGCTGCGTGCCGTTGTGCGTGAGCGCGACCGATCCGAGCACTGATCGAGAGGGCGACGATTGGGCGAGCGAGAGCGGCGCCTCCTGCGTGATCCCGGGCACGATCACGGCCGCCAACCAAAGTTGCATTCTCGGTGCGCCCCTGCCTGCAGCGAGCTCGGTGCCCGGAGTGGTCGTGGTCGACAGCGGGACGGCGCGCTGTGCGGCGCTGTGCACGGTCACGACGACAGTGGACGCGGATCCCGATGGCAATGGCGATGATTGGTCGTACGAGAACGCTGCTTCCTGCGTGATTCCGGGGAGCCTGACCGGGCGCGGGAATCAGGCTTGCACGACGGGTGCGCCGTTGCCTGCCGAACGGCAGGTCCCCGGCGTGGTGGTCATCGACAATCAGGTGCCGCGCTGCGCGCCGCTGTGCCTTTTGATCACCGATAGCGCGTCGGATTCCGACGGCACCATCGACGGTTGGTTCTACGAGAACAACCTCTCATGCGTGATCCCGGACAGCGTCACGGCCCAAGGCAACCAGGCATGCACCACGGGCGCCGCGCTGCCGACGGCGGAGCCTCGGCCTGGCATCTTTCTCGCTGATGGGCTCGACGCGGTCTGTCGCCCCGTGTGTGAAGTGGTGACGGCGCCGTCGAGCCCGGACGCGGCCGACTGGGGTTACGAGCAGAATGCTTCGTGTGTGCTGCCCGGCTCGCCCACCGCGCTGGCGGGCTCGCGCAGCTGCACGTTCGGCGGCCCTGCGCCAGAGCTCGTACCGCCTGCCTTGCCAGGTGACAAGGTGGCCGCAGGTTTCTTTGTCCAGGCGGGTCGCTTGCGCGATGCGTATGGGGCCGACTTCGTGATCCGCGGGGTGAACAACCCGCACATTTGGTACGATACCGCCGCGCAATACGACGCTTACCGCGCACTCGATACCATCGCGGCTCAGGGCGCCAACACGATCCGCGTGGTCTGGGAAACGGCAGGACCGGTGCGGCTCTTGCGTGAGATCCTGCACCGCATCGTGGAGCTCGACATGGTACCGATGTTGGAGCTGCATGACGCGACCGGCGAAAGCAGCCGCGAGCTCCTGCTCGACATGGCCGAATATTATGCGCGCGCCGACGTACGCGAGGTGCTGAACGATTTTCGCGAATACGCGCTGGTCAACGTCGCCAATGAGTGGAGCGGCAATGACTTCTTCCCGTCGTACCAGGCCGCGATCACCTATCTGCGCGCCAACGGGGTCACCCACACCCTGGTGATCGACGCCAACGGCTTTGGCCAAAACGGGCAGGCGCTGCTCGACAATGCCGCGGCGCTCACCAACGCCGATCCGCAGCGCAACGTGTTGTTCAGCGTGCACATGTATGAGCGTTTTGGCACGGCTCAGGCCGTGGACACGCTGCTGAATGCGGCCACCGCGGGACAGGTGCCGCTCATCATCGGCGAATTTGGCTGGCGCCACAACGGCCAGAACGTCGCGTGGGAGCGCATTCTGTCTCGCACGAGTGAGCTCGGCATCGGCTACATCGCCTGGTCGTGGCTCGGCAATGACGCGGCCACCGCGGAGCTCGACATGGCTGTCGATTGGAACGGCCCCCTCACGGACTGGGGCCGTGACGTGCTGGAGGAGGCGCCTGGCAACGTGCGGGCGACCTCGACACCGGCGAGTATCTTCGATTGAAGCGCGGGGCCGCAAGGATGAATGATGATGCGCTTCTTCACGGGTAGAGGTGGTCCTGCAGGCCTGGCGCTCTCGAGCGCGCTGCTCGGCATGGCTGTCGCGCTCAGCGGCTGCTCGGGCGGCGCTGTTGAGCCAGCGAGCGAGGGCCCGCTGCCCTTCGACCCCATGAGCGAGAACGCCGGGTCAGACCCGGTTGACGGTGCAGAGGAAGCACCGGCTCCCGGCACCAGCCAGAATGAGCCCGGCAACACTGAAGGCAATCCCGATCCGATGCTCGTCGAAGCGGATCCGAATCCGAATCCAGCTCCCACCACACCACCGCCCGGGCTGATGCCGGGCCCCGGCTTTTTCATCGGTGAGACGTGTTTTGCGCCCTGTGACAGCGATGCCAGCGACGCAGACGCCATGGGTGTCACCGATGGCTTCGGCTTCGAGCGCGGGCAGTCCTGTGTCGTGCCGGGCTCCGAAAGCGCAGCGCGAGGTCTCCCCTGCGTGCCCGGGCTGTCGGAGATGGGTGGTGGTGGCTATCTCGTCGGCGAGCTGTGCGTGCCCGCTTGCAGCGCCGCCCGCCTAGCCGATGAGCAGGGCTACGGCTTCGAGGCGCTGCAAACGTGCGTCGTCGAGGGCTCGCCCGCGGCGACCCAGGCCGCCCGTTGCCCCATTCTGCCTCGTGAAGGGTTGCCCGAGCCAGGAGACGGTTTTCAGCTGCCGGCCGGGTGCTTTCCTCGCTGCGTGAACGCCGCGGGTGATGCTGGCGGTTTCGGCTTCGAGCAGGAACGGACGTGCGTCGTGGCGGGGTCGGATGCCGCCGTGCAGGGCGTCCCTTGTGTGCCGGCTCCCGCCGACGTGATTGGACTTTGTCCGCCCCCGCCGATCGTGTGCCCGGTCGCCAATGGCGTGACCCTCGAATGCGGCTGCGGCTTTCGGCAAGGATTCGCCGAGCAGAAGCAGGTGATCATGAACACGCCGGGGGCAAGCCAATATTTCCTGGCTTCGGCAATGATGGAAACGACGACGCTCACAGCCGCTTACCCGCTCGGAGACGTGTTCCCCAACGGCGCGCAAAAGACCGGTGACGCCTTCAATGGCGGCATCGCCAAACAGAACTGGGGCATGATGCGCCGTTGCCACCCCGAGTGGTCCGGACTTGGAGCAGGCGACTTCCTGACCGGCGCCGAGCTCAACCTTGACCTCGCGCTCGATATCGAAGTCTATGATGAGTGCCGTCAGGTGTTTGGCAACGACTGGTGGAGCGGCCACCGCCTCGGCTTCAACACCCTGGGCAACAACGACCCGGACGTGCAGCGCTTCCGCGCGGCGATGGACTGGACGAATCTGATGCTCGAGGGCCACCTCGCCGACGACGTGTTCTTTTACGTGGTCGTGCCAGCGATATGAACGGCAAAAGCTCGGTCGTTTCTGCCCTCGATGCGCGGTTCACCAGCGTCGAGCTCAGGAAAGCGGTGCGAGTGCTCCTGGCCCACGATAAAAATCATAGATGCGGTGCTTCTCTGCCGGCAGCATCCAGACATTCGCATACGTGATGCGGCTGCTCGGGCTGGGCACGAAAGTGCGCTTGGGCCGGCCGTACATCGAGAGCACCCGTCCATCGGGCTGCAGCGCAAATGCGGGAGAGTCGTGATCGTCGGCTTCCAGCCGTTCGTGAAGCACGCTGATGCGCGTGGTATTCGAGTCGAGCTCGTGGACGATGGCTTCGATATTTCCTCGCCGGCTCGCGTCATGCGTTCCGCTCGCGACGGTGCCGACGATCAGCTGCGAGCCAGACACGATGGCACGCGGCGCCTCAAACCAACAATAGCCGCCGTCGTCCGAGAGCACGGTCCAGTCGTTGGCGTCGTCGAGGTCGACGCGGCTCTGATGGTTGTCATCGCTGTACATGAGCAGAACTGCCGCGGCTGCTATTCGATCGCCACGCCTACTGCGCGGTAACGCAGTCGAGGTGCCCGAACAAGCCTTCGAGCCGCGCCAGCGAATCGGCGGGGAGTGGCGGCGACAAGAGGGACGCAACGTTTTGTTCCAGGTGCTCCACGCTGCCGGTTCCCGTCAACACCACGTCGACGCCCGGCTCATGCACGCAGAAGCGGTAGGCGGCGTCCCGCACATCACCGAGAAATGCTAGCGGCGCCTCGAGGTCGACGGCGTTCTGCTCCAGCCGCCCCTGAGCCGTGAGCTCGCTCAGCACCTCCTTCAGGCGAGCCGGGTTGCTGAGCGCGCGCCGGACCGCGAACATCACCAACGTGCCCACCGATCCGGCGCGCGTCAGCGGAAACACTTTGTGCCGCGCCGAAGGGTTGAGCAGATTGAAGCCGACCATCACCACATCGAACAACCCCAGCTGCAGGGCCCGCTCGAGCATGACGTGCGAGCGGTCATCGTTGAATGGCTCGCTCACCGCCAGAAAGCGCACCTTGCCCTGCGCCTGCGCCCGCTTCAAAACCGGCACGATCTCCGACAGCGCATACTCGACGTGCTCGGAGGAGAGCCCGTGCAAGTGGAAGACGTCGATGCGCTCACGCTGTAGCCGCCTCAGGCTGGCCTCGATGCCTTGGGACATCTCGTCGGCGCTGCACAGGCGCTTTCTCTGCCAATCCCACACGCCTTTTTTCGTCGACACGACCACGTCATCGCGTGAGGCTTGCGCCAGCGCCTCCCCGAGCACGCTCTCGGTGTCGTAGGCCTCGGCCGTATCGAAAAAATTGACGCCCAGCTCGAGCGCACGCAAGATCACGTCGACCGCGCTCTGTCGGGATGCCCCGTAGGATTGACCGAGCCGGCTCGGGCCGCCACACCCAAGCCCGACCACGCTCACCGTCAACCCAGTGCGGCCCAAGCTCGTGTAACGCATGGCCGCCGAGCCTACACGCTCGCCCATTCGAAGGGAATCTCGTGCCCGGAGTCGAGGCAAACCGTGCGCGACAAAGGCAGCCACGCGCCTCGCGCTTTCCGAGCCGCACTAGATGTGAGAAAGAAGAGGCCATGCACACCATCATCGGAATTTCTGGCAGCCTGCGGAAAGGTTCCTACAACGCCGCCCTGCTGCGCGCCGCCGTCGCGTTGGCTCCGGCAGAGCTGCGCATCGAGGTCGCCTCGATCGCCGACATCCCGCTTTACAACGGGGATGTCGAAACCGCCTCCGGCATTCCCGCTGCCGTCACGAGCTTGAAAGATCGCCTCGCCGCAGCCGACGGGCTTTTGATGGTCACCCCGGAATACAATCAATCTGTGCCAGGCGTGTTCAAAAACGCCATCGACTGGTTATCCCGGCCGGGCAAGGACATCCCGCGTGTCTTCGGTGACAAGCCCGTGGGAGTGATTGGTGCCACGCCCGGCATGGGCGGCACGCGTCTCGCACAGACAGCGTGGCTAACCGTGCTGCGTACGCTCGGCACGCAGCCCTGGTTCGGCAAACAGCTCTACGTCGCGGGTGCCGGTCAGGTCTTCGATGCCGAGGGCCAGCTCGTCGACGCCAAGGTCAAGGAGCTCCTCAGTGAGTACCTGGCGGGGCTAGCCAAGTTCGTGGCGTCCCGCCAGGGTGCCGCGTAGCCAGGCAATTAAGGCCGCTCACGCAGTGCTCGCGCGAACGCCAAGAGGTCCTCGAGATGGTTTTCCAGCACATCGCGCGTGACCCGGCTGTCGACCTCGGCGTAGCCGTGCACCAGAATGTTGCGGAACCCCGCCGCAGCCCGCAAATTGTCGGCGATGTCCTTGGATATGCGGCCAGCCTGCGCGAGCAGCCGAAAAAGCTCCTGGTTGGTGTGCGGCTCACCCAGGCGATCATCCGAGACGACGTGGGACGCGGCGTCCAAGCAAGCTTGAATGGCAAGCTGCAGCGTATGCTCGACAAATCGCCGTTCCTTGACGTCGTTTTCGAGGTTGTCGAGAATGGCGAGTCGGCGCAAGTCGGCAACGCAGCTTTCGATGAATGCGAGCTTTTTATCGACCAGATCCGCGTCCGTCATGCCACGCGCTCAGCCTTGCGATAGCGATCGAGAAAGGGCTTCAAGTCGAAATACTGGTTGCGCGCGTTTACCTCGAACCTAATTCGCAGCCCTGGGTTCCGGTCGACGAGGAGCATTTGAGCCAACAGGATGCGATGCACCAGGTCGGGGGGAGCCGTATTCATCACTACACACTGTACGCGCCGCCCCAGCACGTCAGCCAGGTCCGCCTCCAGCACGAATGGCTGAGCTCTCAGCGTGCTCTCGGGGGTGCTCTCGTACAGGAACCCCAAGTCGACATCACTTTGCGCCTTGGCTCGAGCACGGGCAAAGCTACCGAACAGGTAAACCGCGATGATGCCCTGGGCGTGGCCTTCCGCGCCCTCCTTCGCGCCGCTTTCGGGCGCATCCCGGTTTGCCAGCATACGACGAACGGCCGCGCCAATTTCGCTCGAGCTTGGCGCCGAGGCAGTCATGAAGGTAACTTAGTTCGGCTTGTTTGCCCCGTCCAGCGAGCTACTGGCGGCGGGTCGCCAGCATGAGCGATGGGGGCCGCTATCTGCGCATCGATCTCGCTAACGCGCGGTTCAAAATGGGGCTGGAGGGCCGGTCCTGCGCCATACGTCGACTGCCGGCGCCTCGGGGCGCCGAGCGAAGGGTCGACCCCGCTTCGTGCGCGTCAAGGCGTCTCGTAACGAATGATACTGGGCGGATCGCTGCTGATGTCGACCACGAGCCGCCCCCCGGGCGCAGGCCCACCCACGATGAAGATGACGCCTGCCGGCTCGGACGCTCGATCGTACGCGGAGAGGCCCCAGCCGTAATCTGGAGGCCCCCCGAGGACGAGCGGAGCTGACAACCGGGGCTCTTCACTCCGTAGGTCAGCGACCACGAGCTCGTAATTGGCCCCTTCCGAGCAGAACTCCTCAGGGGCGCGCAAGAGCGCAATCAATCCCTCGGACGCCTGCGCTCCCGCCACATGGCGGCCGACGTCCAGGCTCTGCTCGATAAAGGCGTAGCCGGCCTCGATGCGCGTTTGATGCAGCTGCATGTACTGGTCGCCGTTCGAGCGGTACGCCGGCTCTAGCGTGAGAGCGACGGGCTCGACGGCGCCAGCGCCGGGCACCAGCCCGACCGGGGCACCGGGCAGGTTCACCTGTTCACCAAAGCTCACGCCGCCACCCGAGGTTTCGATGAGCTGCACGTACCAACGGCTCAAGGCGTTGCCGTGTGCGTCGACCACACTATTACCCTGCGCGTTGTAGACTGGTGTTTCGACGGGGTAGCCCCAGACGCCGCCGGTCGCGTTTTCGTAGTGGAAGAGCGCGTTGCCGAGGTCATTATCGTAGGCTTCGTAAATGTCGCTCTGCCCGCCACCGCGAATGGCTGGGCTGAGCTCGGGAGCCGCTGGATTGCTGACATCCAGGGTGAACAGCCAACTCTCGCTCTTGCCGCCGCTCACGAACTCCCTCACGGAAGTGTCGCACTCTTGCCCAGGGCCACAGCCGGACGTTCCAAATGACGTATAGGCGGGCACGCCGAGCGCCTCGCAGCTTTCCACTGACGAGCACCCCTGATGGAACCGGGCAAGCAACGCCCACTTGCTGTCGTCGACCTGGAAGTAGCCGTGCCAGTCGAGCGACTGCTCGATACCCTCGGGCGGCCTGCCTTCCATGAAGGACGATAGCGGAAAGGATTGAACCACGCGCGCGCCCACCGCATCGGCAGCGACGATGCTGACGCCATTGCCGCTGTCAGGGCCGCACTCCGGAAATGTATCAGCATCCAGCTCGAGCAGGGTGTCGCACTGACCGCTCACCCAGAAGCCGAACACCAGCAGGTGGGAGTCGCCCACCGGCACCAAGTTTTCCACGGCGTGGGGAATGTTGACCGACCTGGGCTCGTCGAACGGGCGGCTTCGCACCATCAGCGACGTTTCGCCGGTATCTTTGCGGTGGGCGGTCCAGAGCCGCCCGGCGTGCTCGACCTCTCGACGCACATTGCTCAGCGCCACGGTGATGGGGGGCTGCGCCTCGAGCGACACCCCGCTGGGGCTCGCCTCGACGGTCAGCGCTTGTAAAGTGCCGCCTGCGACCGCATACGCGGCTTCGCCTGACAACAACGGTCCCATCGACAGGCGGGCTGTTGTGACCAGCTCGGAGCGCACGAGCTGGCCGTCGATCAGGGCAATCAAACCTGCGCGCCCCAAATCACTGTCGTCGGTTGGCAGCGCGTAACTCAGCCGCTCGCGCGCCGCATCGATGCGCCAAGGGATACCGCCATACCAGTTGGTGCTGAAGGGCCAACTCGTCTGGAGCGCCGCCTGTGCTTCGAGCTCTCCGGCGGCGTTGATGGCATAGCTGGCGGCTCGCAAGCTCTGGCCATTGGCGCTAGCTGGGCCAGAGACCACGATGAAGCCCGCCCCGAACGGCTGAAATGAGCCCGGATGGCCGCTAGGGCCTACCGTGAGCGCTGGCGTCCCAGCTGCCAGCGGAACCAGGGAGAGCGACGGCGCAGCGCCGCGGTTGAGCCGCACGAGCCGTGGGCTGTCTCCGTCCAGAGCCAGGAGCTCACCCCCCGGCATGAAGCGAAGCCCGTGAATCGCGGCCGACGTCGCGAGCGGCGCCAGGGGTTGCGCGCTCGCCGTGTCAAAGGCCAGCAGGCGCGAGCCGCCGGCCAGGGTCAGCACACCCTGCGCGTAGTCAGCGCTGACGAGCTGCGCAGAAGCGCCCAGCTCCGACGGGCTCACGACAGTGCTGAACACCGTCGCGAGAGAAGACGGCTCGATCACGCTCACGTCAAACGGCGCACTCTGCATGTCAGACGCTGGCACTCCAAGCGCGATGACGTGGCTCTGGTCGGACGAGATCCGGAAGTGTCCGGCTGGGAGCTCACGGCGTGCCGCTGACACGAGCGCACCACCGGCAGGCTCGAAGCGCTCGAGCCAGAGCGACAGCACACGTGCCGGCGGCCGGACAATGTCGATTTCGCCTTGGAGGCCGCAGCCGCGCTCCCGCTGTTCGACTTGCCCGCCGAGCACGGTGTAACCGGCCGCGTCGGCCAGTACCGCTGCGCTGCCGGCGGGCACGTTGAAGCTCGAGCCCGCGCTCGGCCTGGAGGGATCGGTCGCATCCACTTCGAGCACCCGCCACACCTGTGAGGGCAGGGGTTGATTGGGAATGCTCGCGCCCGTGTAGCGGGTCGGCGCAAACAGACTGACGGCCACGCGCCCCAGGCTGTCGGCGCGGAGCAGGCGAGCCTCGCCCTCTAGCGCCAGGCGCCCCACCTCGAGCGGCGCCTGAGGCGAGGCGACGTCATAAATTGCCAAACCGGCGCTTCCTGCCACGAGCAGGTGTGAGCCCACGAGCGCCGACTCACTGGGGACCGGTGGTGGCTCGGGCAATACCTCTGGAGCCGGGTTGTCGTTGCCTTCCCCGCTGATGCCGCCGCCATCTTCGGGCAGCTCGGGGCTGGGGCTTTCGTACACGGGAGAGCCGGTCTGCCCGCTCTCCGTAGCCGCGCACGCGCCCAGCGCCAGTATCAAGCCAATGCCGGTCAGCGCTTCTGCCGGGTGAAGTCTGCTCAAGCTCATATATTGATCTTGAGGTGAGGGGGCCGCACTGTCTAGCTCGAAAAGCATCACAACGTGGCTATAAACGCCCGGCAAGTGATGCAATCTGCTAGATGTCTGCCGCCGCTTCGGGGCGCCGCATCGGCAAAAGCTGCAGGTTCATCACCACCACTCGGTCGGCGCTCTCGGACTGTTCGATGATCGCCCGTACCTGGTCGTAATAGGCCAGGTGAAGCCTGCGTATCTTTTGGAAACCGGGCTCCGAAATCGCGAACAAGTTGAAGGAAAACAACGTGTCCGGGCCTGCCTGGCGCGCTTCAAACCGGCGCAGAGCTTCGCGGGCCCAGAAGGCCTTGAGCTTCTGATTTTGGTCGGGGTCCTCACGCGTGTCGATGGTCAGGATCTCGGCCACGCGATAATGCTGGCCCGTGCGCGTGGCCTGGCCCGCCGCCTCTAAGTCGGCCAGGTAAGTTTCGACCTCCTCGGGCTCGATCCCGAGCTCGAGCGAAAGGGACGCAGCATCATGCTTTTTGCAGTTGCGATAGGCGTCGAGCTCCAGCGCTCGCAACACCGCGTGACTGAGTGGCCGCTCATAGGCGAGCCGGCGTTGCCGCAACGAGTGCGTGTACACCTCGCGCGTGGAGGGCAGCTCGCCAACATCGGCAAACAACGCCACGAATTCGAGCAAACGCTGCGTGCTCTGCTGGACCAGGGAGAGAAATGCCGGCAGCCTCGGCTCGGTCTTGCCGTTGCACCAACGAGCGAGCGTGGTGCGGTCCACCGAGAGTTGCTCGGCGAGCGTGCTTTTCGGTGTAGACCCGACCAGCTTACGCACGACGGCCATGACGGTACGCGGCGCAAAGCCGCGCCGGCCGGCGAAGGACTCCTCTGGCTCATCGAAGAACCGGCACAGCTCCTGGCGCAGATCCCGGTCGCGCAAGGCAGCTTTCAGAAACAGGCTCGCTTCAGGGTAGCGGCGGCCGCACTCCCATGCGTACGCGGCATTAGAGCGAAAGCCGAGCAGGCGGCTGAAGGCCGGTTGGGAACGGCGGCCGCGCAAGGCGCGCATCAAGTCCCGCGAAATGAGTTCGACGTCGAGCACAAGAGAGGCATAACCCTCGCCGAGCAGCGCGCAAGACTTTCTTATTGGCGAGTAAAGGTTGCGACCTCGACGCGGGTGCCCGCGCTGCCGTCGACAAAAGTACCAGGGTAGGTGTTCACCACAGCATCATGCGCGATGCGCACCGTGAAGGCGATGTCACCCGGTGTGCATTGCTCGAAATTGAGCACCGCGACTCGGTACTCGCCCATCGGGGCCGCACCCGACGGCCAAAAAATATTCTCGCTCGTGCCGGTGTTGGGGTTGCATTCCGAGCCGGAATCGAGATCCAGACGCCCGCCGTTGGCGGACGCGGGATTCACGGGCGAGACCTCTTCGCCTGCGGGTTCGAGCACGTGCAGGTCGAGGTCGTGCGTGCGGTCGAAGGACAACGTGATCTTGACGTCTCCCGTACCGCTCTCAATCAGCTCGATGTCGAGCTCCTCATATTCGCCCACGTTGCCGGCACCATCGGTCAGTGCGATGCGCAAGCCGAGCGACGTTTGGTTAGCCTCTTCGGCAACCTGCAGCCTGAGCTCATGGACGCGATCCATGTCGGCGTCCGCGGCGGTCACGGTGTGGTGGCCCGTGGTACCGGCCAGGCTCAGCACGAATTGGGGACGCGCCAGCGCGGCATCGAGGGTGACTAGCAGTGTCGCAGAGCCACCGTTGGTCACCGCGGTTGGACCTTCCACGAGCACGATCGCGGGCAAATCCCCCGCCCCACAAGTTGCCGGCGCCCTGCCCTGGGTAAAAGTGCCGTCCGTGATGCTCAGCACGCTGCTGGCCAGCAGCTCGGGCTCAGACGGGGCATCATTGCCGGCCGGAGCAGCCTCGGCGTTCGATCCCGCGCTGGTGCACAGGGTTCCGGGCATTCCGCCGGTGGCGTTCACGCTGGACGATCCGCCCGCGCCCGCGCCTGCGCCCGCCATAGCTACGGCGCCGGGGGGCGGCTCCTTGGAGCCGCAGCCAAAAAAACACAGACCGCAGAGCCATGAGAGACGAGCGCGCAGCACCTCGCGAAGTTTCCGTGGAGTCGTGCAGGCTGTCAATCGGGGCGTACTGCCTCGATGGTCAACCAGCGCACGGCTCGTGTCTGCCTTGACGGATGTGGGTATTGGTGAGAGCTTCAAACGCTGTCGTACCGCAGTGTCGGAACAAAAAGATGGCCGTCAAAAAAGCTTCAAAGAAGGCAGGCAAGAAAACCACGACGCGCAAGCGCCGCGGGGTAAAGCTCACGCCCACTGAGCTCAGCGCGCCGGAGCTGCTCGTGTCCGAGCCCCCGGCTGCGCTCGTGGCTATCCTGGAACGGGTCCAAGCGGATGGCGGCGCGGTGCTCGGCACCTACCGAGAGCCCCTCGGTGGCCACCACCTGGCGCTCGTGAGTCTGCCCATCGAGAGCGTTGGCCCTACTCCCTTCCAGCGTGACGTGAGCGACGCGCATGTGCGGAAGCTGACGCATGCGATGGACAAGACGCGGCGTTTTCTGGACCCCCTGATCGTGGTGCAGCGCGCCCAGGGCTATGAGACGCCGAACGGTAACCACCGCCTGACGGCCCTGCGCGAGCTGGGGTCGAAAGCCGTGATCGGGCTGCTCGTGCCCGAGGCAGAGGTGGCCTACCAGATCCTGGCGTTGAACATCGAGAAGGCGCACAACCTGCGGGAAAAGGCCATCGAGGTCATGCGCATGTATCGGTCTCTCTCCGAGCTCTCCGAGCACGGGGAAGCGCACTACGAGCTCGAGTTCGAGGAGTCGAGCCTGGTCAGTCTGGGCTTTGCGTATGCGAAGCGGGGGCGTTTGGCGGGCGGCACGTACAATCCTGCGCTGCGCAAGGTCGACCAGTGGATCCCGGGGCCCTTGTCCAAGGCCATCAGTGAGCGCGAGCGCCGCGCGGATCTGATTCTGCAATTCGATGACGCGGTCAACGACGCGGTCGCTAAGTTGAAGAGCAAAGGGCTGTCGAGCCCGTACCTGAAGAGCTTTGTCGTCGCGCGCGTGAACCCGCTGCGCTTCATCAAGGGGGACCTGCCCAGCTTCGATGAGCTCTTGGCGACCATGACCGCGCGCGCGCTAAAAATGAACGTCGAAAAAGTGGGCGCGGGAGATCTGGCCAAAGCCGTCGGCTACGCCGAAGAGGAGTGAGCGCGAGTGCCGGCTGATTTTGTGCTACGCTTTTTGACAACATGTCGACCCCGCCGCGTCGAGTCACCGAGCCACCCCTGTGGGTGGGAGGGTTGGTTGGGTCTCACGCGGAGTTGGAGGCGGCCGACGAGCTTTTTTGGCGTGATGCGGGGCCAGCGGCCCGCTTGACGGCCTCGCTTCAGCTAGCAGTTTCCGTTTATGCTCTGAAGACACCCGATGGACATCCCGCCGGATTTGATCGAACTGTTTTCGGCGTTCGCCGACGCCGGCGTCCGGTACCTCCTGGTCGGGGGCCACGCGGTGGCGGCTCACGGCCGGCCTAGGTCGACGAAGGACGTCGATTTGTGGCTGGAGCCCGGCGCCCCAAATATCGAGCGCGCCTGCACGGCTCTGGCTAAATTTGGGGTGCCGGTGGAGATCATTGTGGCGCTTCGCGGTGCCGGGCTCGATGACATCGTCTGGCTCGGGCGCCCTCCAACTCGCATCGATCTGCTTCAGTCGATTCCCGCCGTCAGTTTTGGAGAGGCATGGCCACGTCGGCTCGTGGTCGAGCTCTCGGGCGTGAGCGTTTCGGTACTGGGTAAAGACGATCTGATCCGCAACAAGCAGGCCGTCGGGCGCCCTCAGGATCGCCGAGACGTGAAGGCGTTGCTTGGGAAGACGCCTCCGGGCCGCACACCGACACGACGATCGTAGGGCATTCGTTTCAGTGGGGTGCGGTGCCGAGGATCTCCCCGAGCAGGCGGTCGGCACCGTAGATTTTCTCGAGGGTGTGGGTGATGGCGCGGGTGTCGACGGCGACCATGCGGTTCCGCGCGATGTCGTAGCCGTAGCTGCCGCCGAGAGAGTGGATGTTGCCGTCGAAGACCAGCCCGACCAGCTCACCCTTGCGATTGATGACGGGCGAGCCGGAGTTGCCGCCCACGATGTCGTTGTCGGTCACGAAGTTGAACGGCGTAGCTTGGGCGAGCTGCTTTTGTTTGTCGAGCCAGCTCTGAGGTAGGGCAAACGGGAAGCGGCCCGTGGCGCGTTCGAACGCCCCGCCGAGAGTGGTGAAGGCCGGAATGACTTTGTTGGGCTCGCGCCAGCCCCGCACCGTGCCGAAAGACAGGCGTGGGCTGGATGTGGCGTCCGGATACGAGCTCATGCCATAGACCTCGAAGCGGGCCCGTGCCACGAGCTCTGAGCTCTTGGTGCGGACCGCCTGCACCTCGTTCTCGTAGCGTGCGCGCAGCTGTCGGCCCTCGGGGTCGATGGCGAGCGCCAGCATGAGCATGCGATCCTTCGAGGCCATGACGGCTGACTTGCCGCCTTGCCAGAGGCGCCGACGTTCGGTGACGCTCTCGAGCGTCGAGCCTTTCACGAGCTCGCTCGCGCGTTCCTCCGGCGAGGCGGACCCCAGCACTTTCTCGACAAACGGATGATCTGCACCCAGCTCTTCGCGCAGCATCGTCAGCCCGAGCGTGAGCTTGGCGATTTCGAATGGCACGTTCAGCGGCTTGGGCGCCAAGAGGCGTTGTTCGAGCCCTGGCAAGCGGGCATCGCTGAATTCTTCGAAGCGCGCCTCGTTGCTCTTCTGGCGCTCTTCACTGGCACGTACGAGGAGCCTGGCCCAACTAAACAGGCTGGTCTTGGCCCACAGCGGCCGAGCGCCACCAGAGCCTTCGATCCAGGAGAGCTCGGGCTCGAGCGCCGCCAAGCGGCTTTGGGCCTGCTCGATGGCGGCCCACGCCCCGCCGTACTTGCGGTTCAAGGCCTCATCGGCCTTCACCCGGGCACGCAGCACAGCCTCGCGCGCTACCAGGCGCTTGAAGAAGGCGCGACCGAGCAGCGCCTGGTGCTCACCGCGCAAAGCTTTGAAGCCGTTTTCGACGCTGAAGATCTCGGAGGTGGCGACCCGGCGCGCCTCCGCGCCGCGCTCGGCGTACTCGTTCAGAAAGCCGCGGTAACGCGCCAGCGAGATCAGCTGCTCGAGCAGCGTATGGTCGCGCAAGCGCTCGAGCTCCGCCACCGTGAGCAAGCGTTCGGTCGAGCCGGGGTTGCCCGATACGAACGCCAGCTCATTGGGGCGGAGCTCTGCCTTGGACCAGCTCAGATGCGCGGGCGTGATGGCGGGCTTGCCATTGACGTAGGCGCGCAGAAAAGTGACGTCGAGATCGTAACGAGGGAAATTGAAGTTGTCGGGGTCGCCGCCGAAAAATGCGATCGCCATCTCGGGTGCGAACACCAAACGCACGTCTTGATAGCGGCGGTACTGGTACAGCTCGTAGAGCCCACCGTGGTACAAGCTCACCAGC
This sequence comes from Deltaproteobacteria bacterium, assembly GCA_031407405.1. GTDB lineage: Bacteria > Myxococcota_A > Polyangia > Polyangiales > Polyangiaceae > SZUA-265. The sequence continues at coordinate 6,075 of JANOIG010000020.1, read as the reverse complement.
TCGCAGCTCACTTGCTCGCTGGTCGCGCAGGCCTTCGTAAGGCGCGCGTTCTCGGCCTTGAAGGCCTGGTGAAAGGCCTCGCCGTCCAGGCCTTGAGTGGCCGTTTGGATGCGAGCCGTCACGTCGGTGATCTCTTCGAGTTGTTGGACCGAATAACCGGGACAGACGCGCTCTTCCGCCGCAGTCTTGGCGTAGAACCCACCCTTGACGTAGTCGTCGCGCGGGCTGGAGAGCCTGGAGATGCACTCCTCGGCGCAGTGGTGGTTGGTCAGCGTGAGGCCGGTGCCCGAAACGAAGCTGCCGGAGCAGCCCCCGACGCGCACGGAGGAACGGCGCACATTGGCGAGCCAGGCCTCGGTCGGCTGAAAGTCATACTTTCTTTTCAGCGCTGACACCGGCAAATGGTTGAAGGGCCACATGCCTTCGTCGGTGCGGGCGTCGGGGCTAAAGCACAGCGCGACGACGCAGACGGCCGCGAACAGCGCTGAAGGCGTCTTCATGCCCCAGCTCAGCCGCGGACGGGCAAGTTCGGGGGCACCGTGTCGGATAGGCTTGGGCGCTGGAGCTGCCGGGCCATATAACCCGTGAGAACGTCGCGACCATCGAGCAGTTCCGGACGGCGCAGGTTCACGTAACCGAGCGCGCACACCAGGGCCACATCCGCCAACGAAAATCCACTAGCCACGCTGTCTCGGCCGTCCACGATCGGTTCGATGTAGTCAAAGCAGGCTTGCACCTTGTTCAGGAGCTTGGTCACATACGCCGGGTCTTGTTTTTCCGGTAGGCGTCGGGATTCGTGCACCACCGGGATCAGCACATCGCAAATCCCATCGGCTAGCGCCTCCCAGTGCCGCACCACTGCCCGCTCGCGGGGCGCGCTCGGAATCAGCCGCGGCTCTGGGTAGAGCGCGTCCAGTGCTTCGCAGATCACCCTCGAGTCGAACAGCACGGTGCCGTCGTCCAGCACCAGGGTGGGTACTTTGCCGAGCGGATTGTGCTCGGCCACTGAGCGCGTCGACTCGGCGACGTTGACCCCGTCAAAGGTCAGCCGCTTTTCAGCCAGGAGAATGCGGACCTTTCGAGCGTAGGGGCTGGTCAGGGAGTGAAAGAGGATCATCGGTGGTCCGCGTCGTCTTTGTCGTCATCGTCATGTTTACTCTGGGGCGTCTTGCGGCTGCCCGCGTCAGGAGCGGACGCAGCCGCATCCGCTGGCTCCGGTTGGAGCGAGAGCTCCCGGACCACGACCACGCGGTCGCCACAAGCGGGCAAGCAGACGAGCCCCACGAACAGGAGCCCGGCAAGCTGGAAGCCGACGCAGCGGAGCGTGCGGTGTACGTCGTAGGGACGATACATCGCCTCGAGCATACCTTTTTTGACCGCCCTCGCCCTAGAAGGTTCGCCGTGCGCCTGCGATCTGGCGTTGCCCGCCCGTTGGCCGTGCCGGGGCCGAGTGTTCCAAGCTGGATGCAGTCCCGCTCCGGACCTCGATCACCGCCGTCGTTGGGGGGCGCCGAAGCCGAAGGCTGCTGATTTTTTGCGAGTTGCGGGGGATCGCCCCGGCAAGCTCACGTCATTATCAGGGCGTTGGCACTCGATCTCCTCACGGGACACCCGGCCCAGGGGTCCAGCTCAGTGAATGGGGCTGAACGGCTGCCTGCCGGTGCGCTCCGGCGCCTGGTGAAGGAGCACTACGACTTTATCTGGCGCCTCTTGGCTCGCTTGAATGTGTCGGGGCCAGAGGTGGACGACGCTGCCCAGCAGGTTTTCATGGTGCTGGTCAGCCGAGAGGAGCTCACGATCAAGCCGGGCAGCGAGCGGGCGTTCTTGTATGGCGTGGCGCTCCGGGTCGCAAAAGAATTCAGGCGCAGAGCGCAGAGCTCACAGCACCACGTGGCGCCCGATCCCGACAAGCTGGTCGATCGGGCGTTAGACATCGAGGCCGCAGTCGAGCGCAACCAGGCTCGCCGAAAATTGGACCGAATCATCGAACAGATGCCGCAGACCTTGCAAGAAGCATTCATCCTTTTTGAGCTGGAAGACATGTCGGTGCCGGAGATCGCCACGTTGTTGGCGGTTCCTATCGGGACCGTGGCGTCACGTTTGCGCCGGGCCCGTGCGCTGTTTCAGAAAGCGATTGAAGGGCTGCGGGCCACGGGCGAGGTGGGAGTACTATGAAGAAGCTGCTGCATGAGACCACGGATGACCTGACTCGTGAGCTGCTCCTGGCAGGGGTGGAGCACCGGCCACCGCCGGGCAACAAGGCACAGCTCATCGTGGCCCTGGGCGCGGGCAGCGCCCTGGGCTTGTTCAGCTCAAACGCTCTGGCCTGGTTCGGAACCAGCGCTGGGAAGCTGACCGTGCTCAGCGTCACCTTGGGTGTCGCCGGGGCGGTTTACGTGGTCGCGCCCATCTGGGCAGCGGGGGACGGGGCAGCGGGCGGTTCGAGCCTGCGGGCCACCGATGGAGCACGGGCTTCCGCCTCGAGCTCGACTCATGGTTCTGTCCCGGGTGTCGCGCCCAGCCCCGCGCTGAGCGGCGCTGCTTCTAGCGGCGCTGCTTCCAGCGGCCTGCTGCCCAACGGCCCGGCTGCGGACGGCCCCGCTCCGAGCGCAGGTCTGCCTGACCCGGTTCTGGGTGGCGAAAGCGTGCCGCCGAAACGTGAGCCTCGGCGAGACGGTCCACTGCCGGCGGTGGCTACGCCGCCGGCAGTGGGTGCTCTTGGCGACAAGCGCGTGGACCGATCGCGGCTCGACGCGGAAGTGCGCTTGGTGGACGACATGCACTGGGCTGCCCGGAGCAATGACCGTGAGGCGCTGGGGCGGTTTCTCGAGATCTACCGACTGACGTTCCCCGATGGCGAGCTAAAGAAGGAAGTCTCCCAGTTCGCCCTGCGCCTCGAGCGCCCAGCTAACCGCTGACAGGGCGCGCTCGATCGCCCGTCTCGAGTGCCTTGGGGCACCCGCGAGAAAGTGCTAGCGTGGTGCCTCATCGCTTGCGATGAGCAGAATGACCAGCACATGCCAAGAGGGGCGGCTTCAAAGTCTTGCGCGGGTGGGCATTGCATGGCGGGCCGCGCAGGCGGCTGCGCTACTCGTTTGCGTTTGCGCGTGCAGCCCTGCAGTGATCCAGAGTGGTGCGGGCTCCTCGCGTCAGAGCTCGGCGGTGGTGGGTGCCGTGCCTGCGGCGGCGAGCCCCCTCGACCCACGTCGCGTCGTGTTGAGCTACCAAGCCCCCGCGCCCTGCCCAGGCTACGCGGGCTACGTTGGGCATGTGCGGGACCGCTCGGCCACGTTACTCATCGATCCGTTGCCGCTCGCGGCGCCAACCCCGGATCGGGTGCAGGTCCGCATCGTTCCGGAGGGACGCAGGGCAGGCTGGGTCGGTCACTTGAGCATCGTTGGGCCGGCAGCGCTCGAGCGCCAGGTCCGCGGTGAGCGTTGTCAGGATGTCGTTGCCGCGCTGGCGCTGATCACGGTGCTGCGGCTCGAAGGGTCGGAAACTACAGAAACAAGCTCACCGCCGCCGCTCGAAGCGGCGGACAGCGTGGAAGCAGCGCTAGCCACGCCGCGGCCAGAAGTGTCTGAAAAGGCGGAGTCAGAGTTACGGCCACCTCGCCGCGCAGGGCCGGAGTCGGCGCAAACCGAGCTGGCGCCGACGCCGCTCACCGAACCGAGTGAGCCGTCGCAGGTCGCATCCCGCTCCAGCATCGACGCACCGCCGCTCGCCGCAGCTCCGCCACTCCTTGCAGGCAGCGCTGCCAGCGTCGCCGAGCCCCCGGCCCCGACGGGGTTTGACGAAGTCGAAGAAGAAGGCGAATCAGAGCCGAGGGACGACACAGACGCAACGACGAGCTCGGATTCGGATGGCGCCGCGCTTCAAACTAGCCTCGTCGGTCATGTGGGCTACGCCTCCGTTCCCTCCCATGCCTTCAAGGCGGCGCTTCAGGCGGAGCTCCGCCTCGGTCAAGCCGCTGCCAGCTGGGCTGGCGCGTTTGGGTTGGCGTACACGCACGGCAGCAAAAGTAGCCCTTCCGGTAGCGTAGCGCTGACCTTGCTCACGGCAGAGCTCGAGCTCTGCCCACCGGGCGCAGCCGATCCGCGTGTTTGGCTGCAAACCTGTCTGCACCTGAGGGGCGGCGCGCTTGCCCTTTCGCTCGCACCCGGCGCGCGCGCGCTGTCGACCGAGGATGTCGTGCGGCCTTGGGCTGCGCTGGGCCCGAGGCTGCAGCTTGGCTTTCCCCTGTCCGCCAGTTGGGCTCTGCGCACCCGAGCGGAGCTGGCGGTGCACCTGGTACGAGATCGCTTTGACGGCGAACGGGCTGAAATTGGCGCCAACGGCGAGCCGGAGACGTTTACGCTGTATCGACCCGAAGCGGTCTCGTTCGAGCTCGCGCTAGGCCTGGGCTATACGTTCTGACCGGCGTGACCGGGGAGCTACCGACTCACCGGACTTCCGTCGAGCAGCCAAACTGCAGGGTGAGGCTTCCATCGGAGGCGCGCACGCGATCACACGTGCTGCCGCACAGCAGGATTTGGCTCTGATCTTGTGAGTACTGCCAGCCCTCGTTACAGGGCCCGCCGGCATTCTGTGCGATCAGCTCTTGCTCGCCAGCGCTGGGGCTGAAAAGGACGTTGACCCGCGCGGGGTCCAAGGTAAGGCCATTGGGAGGCGCTGGGATGTCGTAGTTACAGCTCAACGCCAAGCCCGAGATGGTGCCGAGCGCCTCGCCCAGCGCCGTCGCGAAATCCTGCTCCTCGGTCATGTCGAAGTGACAGTACGTGGGGCCGTCGTGTGAGCAACCGGGCGCGGCGGTGCCACCCGCCTCCGCCATGCGCGACAGGTTTCGACGGGCGCCTTCGCTGCCGGGAGAGCCAATCACGAATGTGTTCACGCCGCTGGCGGCGATACTGGCTGCTTCGACCACCAGGGGCCCGGAGTCGACCGGATCAGAGATCATGCCGGTGCCGATACAACCGAGCGAGAACGTCGGCGTGCCGTCGGTGATGACGACCACGTAGCGAGAGCCGACCGCCGTCGTACCTTCCAGCTCGCCAAAGGCGTAACGGTAGGCGTCGTGGGTGGGCGTGCCGCCTTCGGGTGATTGATTCTGAAACGCCCTCCTGATTTGGGTGCGCTGCTGTGAGCTGGCGGCATCCAGCCGCGCGATGCCGATGTCGGCGTCGTTGTCGAAGCAGCGCCCCGGATCCGTAGAGCCATCGGGGTAGAAAACCACTCCCACCGAAGTGTCTCCCGGCATGGCGTCGATGGCGCCGAGCAGCGCCCGGCGCGTGACAACCCACTTGGAGTCGTTGGTGCCGGGGGCGTCCTCATTCATCGAGCCGCTGGTATCCACGACCAGCTGCAGCACCGTAGGGGCCGATTCGGCCCCTGCGTTTTGACCCACACAGGCGAGGTCGCCGTCGAAACCGTTGCCTTCACTTCCCTCCAGGCCGAAATCACTGCCTGGATCTTCACCAAAAACGACGCCATTGCTCGCGCCCGTTCCATTGCCGCCGTTGGGGTCTGATTCGTCGGAGGAACAGCCCGCCCCCGCCGCGATCAACAGTCCCGAAAACGCACACGCCCGTTTGGAGATTCTCACGCGCATCAGCATAGCGTCACGACTCGTGTCGGGCTCGGGCTTTTGTGGCACCGGACAAGCGGCCCCGCCGCCGCCGTGAAAAATTCTACCCCCGGCACCCGACGGGGCCGCTCGTAGGCAGCGCGCGAAGATTCGGCTAGATCGCCGCTCATGCACAGCCGGTACTCGCACTTCACCCCACCTTCAGCGGACGTCGAACGGCGCATTCAGCGGCTCATCGATCAGCTTGGGGTGTCGGAAAAGATACTCTTGCTGGGTGGCAAGCCTGGCCAAGGCGGCGCCCAGGCGAACAGCGCGACCTTTGCCCTCGACGCGATTGGGCTGCCGGAGCTGCGCATGGCGGATGGCCCGATGGGCGTGCACTGGTGGTGTGACGCCTCGACCGCATATCCTGCGCTGATTGCCGCGGCCGCCAGCTGGGACCCGGAGCTCTGGTACCAGCTGGGTGCCGCGCTCGGGCGAGATTGCCGGGC
>JANOIG010000077.1:0-18988 GCA_031407405.1 Deltaproteobacteria bacterium | reverse complement strand
CACTAGTCTCGACTTCCGCCAATTTCGAGTCTGATTTTCTGTAGATGCCCCCTCCGCATCCGTCCTCGCGCTTCGCGCTGCGGGCGGTGCCCTCCCCCAAATCACCCACTCCGCTCCGCTGCGCGGGTTCAGGGGGAGGCGAGGTCAGGCGGCACTGGCCACGTAGTCAACGAGCGGGCGCAAGCGTTTTCTCAAGTCGCTGGTCGATGACGCCGGATCAAGAAGTCGTTCACTCCAGGACGCTCGACGCAGCGTTGCCAGCATATCGCTGAAGGTCGTACCGGCCTTGTGTGTGTACCAGGGCATGCTGGGTAGCTGGGCAGCACGGGTGCGCTGGCCGTAGTGGACGTACCAAAGCACGATCACGCTGTAACTGATGAGCGCGAGCGGCGCCGTGCGCTCCACGGCTCGCTCGGTACGGCTCTGCGGGTCTTCGAAACCGAGCTTACCCTTGACCTCATGAAAGGTGACTTCGAGCGACCAGCGTTTGGCGAAGGACTCGATGATGTGGCGAGGGGTCAGCTTCGGATCGGTCGACACGAAGGCGTCGTCCTTCGCGTGCCCGGGAAAGTCGCGGACCACCACGAGCCGGACCAGCTCGCTGCCCGTTGCCACGTACCACAAAGCATCGATGACCAGTACGCGCACAGTCACGGTACGGCCGTAGACGTTGACGACGAGTTTCTTCCAGGCTGCGTCTTTGCGCTGGGCCTGCTTTGCCGGCGAAGCGAGGCGTTTGCCTCGGACACGAGTCCGACCCATCTGGCCGCGACTTCGAGGGGGTGCTGGAGCGTACAGTGCGGCATCCAGTCGCCCACGGCCGATGAGGCTAACGTTGCTCGAACGGCCTTTGATCAGCGTGGCATTGGTATAGGCGGCATCGCCCAGCAGCTCGAAGCGCCGCTCGGGGTAGCGCTTGGCCAGGAGCTCGACCAGCTCTCGGGCGTGCTCGGTGAGCTTACGGTACGGCTTCTTTTCTGCCTTGCAGCGCTTTTCGCTGCGGTGCAGCCGAAACAGCACCGGCAGCGCCCAGCTCTTGTCGAAGAGCGTGACCTCGATGGACAGGACGACCCAGACGTGCCCCCAGTGAAAGAATGGCATCCGTCCCGTCGAGAGCAGCGGATCGCGATGCATCGATGCGGCCGCAATGCGTTTGCCCGTGTGTCGCCCCAGCGTGTCATCCACGATCAATCGGACCACGCCGTCCGGCACTAAGCGTTGGATGACCTGAGCGCCTAGCGTCAGTCCCACTTCATCGGTCGTCCAGCGGGCACGCGAGAAGAAGCGGTGATAGCTGCTGATGTGCTTGTGTCCCACGGCGCCCGCGGCCCGGATGACCTCGGTGACGGTATGCCGGCGCAAGTCGAGCACCCAGCCCGCCATCAGGGTGACGAAGCTTGCCATCGAAGGCGCGGTGAAGCAGCCCGAGAGGCCTTGCAGCAGAGTGACGAAAGAAGCTACGATGGGTGTGTCCGGCACGATCGCTCCTGCGTGATTTGTTGTGGTAAACTCGTCATCGCAGAAACCGATCGCCATGGATACCCTCTCGTGCACACCGCTTCGCGGTGCTGCACGGAGGTGTGTCCTGATGATGCACTGAGAGCCTGTGAAAGAATGGATGAGGTCATTCCGGAGCCGCGCCCAGAAAGCGCCTGACCCCCCCGCGGGGTCGAGGGCGGGCGCGGTGCTCGGCGCCAGGCGTCCGGCGGCGTAGCAACGGAGCGGGGCGACGCAGCTACGGACCCGCCTGTCGCCCGAGCCAGATTGACCTGCGATGGTCTTTGGCTCGTCGCATTTTGCGCGACTGAAAATGGCTTGGCGGGAGGCGGGTTGTCCACTGTGCCGCGCTGCGGCTCCCCTACGCCGCCCAGACGCCGACTGACAAGCACGGCGCCCGCCCAGGCCCGACCGCTCTCCGCAGCGCTTGCCGGGCGCCGCTCCGCGCGAGCGCTTTCAGGTCGCCGTCGTCCCAAACTCCACGCTCGATACTCCCAGACTCTGAGTGCGGCCCCTCCCAGGGCGCGCGAAGCGCGACCTTTGGGAGCGGGCAGCGGCGCGCGCAGGCGGCTGCCGCCAAGCACGCCGCGGGGTGGGCAACCCCTTTAAAACTGCTCAAGTCGAGACTAGTACAATCGATAACCGCGTCCGGCCCAGCTGGGTGAGACCGGGCGCGGTTCTCTCATTCTACAAGTGTAGACGCGCTCTTCATTGTTTCTGGGCGGCGCCGCTGGCGCCGCTGCTCTGTCCCCGCGAATTCGAATCCGTCCTCTCAGGGCGACAGAGCATCATGCTCTGCAACGGCGGGCTTCAGCTGATCTTGGGGCTAATGGCGGCCCGTGCCAGCACTACCTGGCGGCTGCGCGGAGCCTCGGGGATGAGGCTTGGGGTCTGCACTTCGCTGGCCCTCAGGTCCGACTCTTTGAGGAACGCGTCGATCGACAGGCGACCCGAGCCAAAGGTCAGGTAGACGATGAGCAGGGCGAGCACGAGGCCCGAGAACTCGAGCGACTGACCCACGTTCAAGAGGCCAGCTTGCGAGTGCACGAGGAACACTGCGCCGAATAGAATTGGCACCTGAAGGGCGGCCGCCAAGCGCGTCGCCAAACCCAACGCGAGCATCACGCCGCCGCACAGGTGGGCCACGGCCACAAAGTGCACGAGCACGTACGGCAAGAACCAGCTGTGGACGTCCTGCAAGTAACCGAGCACGAGCTCAGGTTGCGACACGAACAGCACGCCTCGTACAAATAACCCGATGCCGAGGTAGGTCCGCATCAGGTCGTAGCCGAGCGCTGGCCCTGGGCGAATGACCCGGGGGAGCTGACGAATCCAACTTCCCAGCGAGCCTGAGGCTGGCGTCGGGTCTGAATTCTGGACTGACGAATGCTGTGCTGACGAATCCTGGACTGACATTTGCGTGGCTCCTCCCGGGCTCTGCACCGCGGCTGTGAATGCAACAGCTCCGAAGTTGCGCTGCCGAGGTAGTGGCCTCGAACATTCCGAGCACTGGGAAAGAAAGTTGTGCTTGGAACAGTGGCGCAACGACAAAGGGTGATCGGCGATCACCGTGAAGCTCGTCTAAGGAACACTCACAATAGCAGACCTCTGCTTTGACGTCAGGGCGTAGCAGGCGCAGCGAAGCGATAAATGTGTCCGTTTTTGTGCTGGTGCGCTGCGCGTTACGGCAGCGCGGCAGCGCGCTCTTGAGCTTGGAATTTGCGACGCGAGAGTTGTTTCAGATTGAGATCGGGTGTCGCAGCGTTGCCGCGCTGCGAGTGAAGGACACTGCAGCGTAGGCAGCGGCGCCAAAGATTTGCATGCACACTCGATGCTTGGCGAGCTCCCGCTCGAGCGACGCTCGAGCCTGCGCGAGCACGGCTGTAAAATTCGCCAATGCGCTTGGGTCGAGGCGCGAGGCCGTCGGGCGTTCAAGAGCAGGAAAACGCGCTCCGTGTGCCGCGATGTGGCTTTTGGTACGCCAAGGTATGACCCCCGTCACCTGTACATGTCGCGCAGCTTCCCTCGCGCCCGTTCGCGCTCCAGCGGGCAAAGCTGCGCCACCGGCCTCTGACAGGGGCAGCTTGCGCTCCGATTGGCGCCATCTGCGCTTCTCGTTGGCGTCTCCGGAGCAGCGCGGATCAGGCAGGCAAGTAGAGTGAGGTCGCGAGGCACGGAGGAGACAGTGTCGTGATGCGACGGATACGATGACAGCGCGAACATGGCGACGGATACGATGACGCCGCGAACATGGCGACGGATACGACGACAGCGCGAGCATGGCGACGTGAGGTTGCCAGATGGAGCGATGCGCGTGTGCTGTCCGCGCGGACGGCGAGCGTCGAACGACAATCGTCGCGACGATTCGCCGTCGTGTGTCGCTGGCGAGTCAGCGTCGTGCGGCGCGGCGTGTGTGCATGCACGCCATGCGTCATGATTCGAGAGCCGTTGCCCATCAAATCGGCCTGCTCGAGAAGCAAGAAATTCCTTGCACCTCGATCCACCGCCCGCCTAGACTCCCGCGCCATGCCAAAAGACAAGGGCCATCCGGTCGCTTCTCATCCGGTCGAGGATGAGGGACGACGGCGTTTGCTAAAGTTTGGGGTTCACAGTCTTGGAGCAGCAGTCGCAGCAGTCACTGCGGGGCCCGCCGTGGCCTATCTCGCGTTCCCGCTGAGCCACGATACGACCACCGGCAGCGGTGGTTTTGTCACTGCGGGGCGCGCCGCGCGCTTCAAGGAGGGCGTGCCGGTCAAGGTGGACCTCCTCGCCGACAAGACCGACGCGTGGAATCGCCTCGAGCAGGTGAAGATCGGCTCCGCTTGGATCGTCAACACCGGCGGCAAGCTCGTGGCGTACAGCACGGTCTGCCCACATCTGGGTTGTGCGGTCGACTTCGACGGTGCTTCGACCAAGTTCAAATGCCCCTGCCATCGCTCCGCGTTTGGTCAGGACGGCAAGGTCGAAGAGGGTCCGTCGCCACGCCCAATGGACGAGCTCGAGGTAAAGGAAGAGGGCGGCCTGCTCTCCATCCGTTACGAGCGGTACAAAATAGGCGTGCCCGAAAAGCACGTGGTCTGAAGTGAGATTACCAATTCCCAAGCGGGAGTCCGGGAGCAGCCAGCATGCTGTCTAAAGTTATCGATTGGCTCGACGAGCGCGCAGGTATCAGAGCGCTCTGGCACGAAGCCGCAGACGAGGAAGTCCCGGGGGGTGCACGGCCGCGCTACGTTTTTGGCAGCGTGCTGATGTTTCTGTTCGTACAGCAGGTGGTGCTCGGCATTCTGTTGGCCAGCTACTATAGCCCATCGGCGACCGATGCTTGGGCGAGCACGGCTTACATCAGTGATCAGGTCACGGCCGGTTGGTTCTTGCGAGGCCTGCATCACCACGGCTCCTCGGCGATGGTGATCGTAACGGTTCTACACTTCTTCCAGGTCACGTTCGCGGGTGCCTACCGCAAGCCACGGGAGCTCAATTGGCTCACTGGGCTCCTGATGGGCGCGCTGGTCTTGGGGTTCGCACTCACCGGTTATCTGTTGCCGTGGGATCAGAAGGGCTACTGGGCTCCACAGGTCGCGACCAGCATCATGGGCAGCATGCCCGGTGGTGAGGCGCAGCAGAAGCTGCTGCAGGGGGGTAGCCAGTACGGCAACCTGACCATCACACGTTTCTACGCACTGCACGTCTTCGTGCTGCCGCTCGGCTTGGCTGGTCTGCTCGGCGCTCACCTGGCTCTGTTCCGCAAACATGGCGTGACGCCGCCGGTGCTGCCTCAGGCAGAGCTCGATCGGAAGATGGATCGGTTCTTCCCGAAGCAGCTGTTTTTGGATCTCGTGGCCATGGCCATGACGTCCGCCATCCTGGTGTGGGTCACTTTCAACACGCACGGTTCCGAGCTGTTTGCCCCTGCGCAGCCCGCCAGCAACTTCGTGGCACGGCCGGAGTGGTACTTCCTGTTCCTCTTCCAGCTGCTCAAGTACTTCCACGGCCCTCTGCAGATCATCGCCACGGTGATCATTCCCGGCGCGGCGGCTACCTTCCTCCTGCTGCTCCCTTGGATCGACAAGGCAGAGAGTCGGCTCGCAAAGGATCGTCTGCCGGTGCTGCTCGGTGTGTGCACGCTCATGGCCGGCGTGGTGGCCTTGACCGGGCTCGCGGTGGCCGAGGACAAGGCCAACGAGAAGTATCAAAAGGATCTCGTCATTGCGCAGAAAGAGGCCCACTTCGCGCGTGAGCTGGCCTTGAAGGGCGTGCTGCCTCAGGGTGGTGACGCCGTATTCGAGAACGATCCGCTCGTGAGAGTGCGTCGTTCATTCAAGGAAAATTGCTCGAGCTGTCACGCCATCGACGGCATCGGAGGCGCTGAGGCCGTCGACTTTGGCGACTACAACAGCCGTGAGTGGTTGAGCGCTTTCGTGCGTAACCCTGAAGCCCCACAATTCTTCGGCGGCACCAAACACGAAGAAGAGATGGAGCCGTATCCGCCGGAGAAGGTCAGCGATGCGCAGCTGGCAGACCTCGTCGAGTACGTGCTCAGCCTCTCTGCCGCGCCGCCCAAGGATTTGGACGCTGGCAAAGCCCAGAAGGGCGCCGCCGTCTACGAGAGCTTGGATTGCTCGAACTGTCACGAGGTCGAGGCGGGCAGGAGCGCGGCTGCGCCGAACCTGCTGGGCCGCGGCAGCGTGAAGTGGATCACCAGCGTGATCCAGGATTCGAGTCAGGACCCGCTCTTCAGCAGCAATGCGAAGATGCCCAAGTTCGCTTCCAAGCTGGCCGAGGAAGAGATCGTACAGCTGGCTCAACTCATCTACAGCCAGCAGCCGTATGCAGTAGTGGCCGCCTCAGGCGCGGAGGGGCAGAACGTCAAAGCCTCCGTCAAAGCTGAGCACTGATGACACAGTAGGCGGTTACTCCGATTTCGGAGTTTTCGCCGCCGCCGCCGACTCCCCGTGCCCGGGCCCAATGATTTGCAGCCAGGCGTGTGCCGCATCCCAGTCGTCAGCCACATGGGGTGTGTGGTGGCAGCCCCGGCAAGTGTCGGGCGCCGGGCTGAGCGTGATGAGCTCGGTCGCTCCTGAGCTTTCCACGTGTCGTGATCCCGGGCCGTGACAGGCTTCACACTGCACGTTCTTCAGGCCCTCTACGTGTGTGACAGTGGACCCGCCGGGGCGATTGTAGCCGGTGACGTGGCAACCCACGCAGTCCAGGTTGAACTCCTTGAACTCGTCGCTGAGCGTCTTGTATGCCTTGGCGTGGCTGGTTTTTTGCCAGAAAGTGTCCGCCTCGGCGTGGCATTGGGTGCAGCTGGCCTGGCCCACGTAGTGAGCCGAGCCCTGCGCAGCGGGCTCGGGCTTGCGATCCTTGAATGCCTCGCGATTGTGCTCGTTGACGCGGCGGTAGTACTCCGACATTCGGCTCGCCACCTTCGGGTCGAGGCCCGCAGTTTCGCGAACCTCGACGAGCCGGTAACGGAAAAAGCTGCCCTTCGGTTTCGGCTTTTCGGCAGCCTGCCGCTCCAGCTCGCGAAACAGCGACCTGAGACGGGTCAGCTCGACCTGCATGGCCTGACCCTGCTCTGGTTGGGACTTGTCTCCGGTTTCCCAGAGCTGGTACCGCCGTTCGAGCTCGTCGAGCCGACGTTTCGTGCTCCCCTTGCGTTCGGATTGTAGGATGTCACCCTCGTCTTGGAACGAGAAGCTATTGCCCACGACGAACAAGTCGACGTACGCTAGGGCCTGCAAGTGGTTCGGGGTTTGAACCACCAACGTGTCCCCGACCAGAGTCGGCGGGAACGGGCCATCGTTGGCGTCACCCTCGTCTGAGCGTTTCCCGAGTGCGACGACGTCAAAGCCCGCCACTTTCTCGGCCAGCCGTAGCCCGTCTCCGCGTGCTGCGGCGATGAGCGCAACTCGAATCTGCGCGCCCGAGTCTTCTAGCGCCTGCGCTGCTTTTGCCAACGCGGCGGCTGGATCTTCCGAAGCTTCGGCCCCCTCCGGCACGGCTCCGACACCCGCGACCCCGATTCGGTAGTCGCCGATGTCGAACAGTGCCGTGGCGACGATGGGTAAGCCACCGGCGTGCAGGTTGGCAGCCACCAGCCGTGCGCCGGTACGGCCCGCGAGTTGCTCGAGCGTGGCGGCACCTGGGGCGAAGTCGTTGACGCCGGGGGCCCAGGCCCCGAGCTCGAGGTCGGCTAACGACGCCGCGAGGGCTTCGGCCTTCCAAAGATCCTGTTGCCGGCGCTCGGGAGCGAGCTTTGGGTCTTGAAACAGAAGAGGGCCTGTTGCTAGCAGCAAGCGACGCGGTGCTACTTTGGCCTCTGCGGCGAGCAACGCGGCGGCGTGGTCCACCCCGCCGAGCATGTCTTTGCGACAACCGCAGGGTTCGAGCGCCCCTGCCACCGACGACATGAAGTAGAGCCGCACGCTCGGAGCTGCCGGCAGCTCGGTAGGCACATCCGCCTTTCGGCAACCCGACCACGTAAAGAGGCCCGCGAGAAGCGCCAATGCGGCCCCGAGGGCAGACGTGTGCAACGAACGGGCCATCAAGGTCTTGGCGCGAAGGGCAGCACCGCCTTCAAATCCTCATCGTCGAAGCGCAGCTGCATGCCGACGAAATATTCACGGCGGTCGAGGCTCAAGATGTCGTCGACGCCACCCATCAACCAGATGCGATTCAGGAAAGCATACCCGAGCGACAAGCGCCAGCGTGGGCGGACCACCTCGCCGAAGCCGAACAGGTCCTGGCGCAGCTCGAACGCGTCATCTAAGAGCAGCACGTCGAGCCCAACGCCGCCGGTCGATTCTTTCAGGCCGAAGCGGCCGATAAAGGGCCCAAAGCGCTGCGCGAACTGCAGCGAAAAACGCAACGCGTTGCTGGTGACGCTGCGGATCTCTTGATACTGATTGGGGTCGTTGGGGTTGGTGGTGCTGACGTTGACTTGTTCGATGCGGGTCAGGCCGCGCGGATCATTGACAATTTCCACGGAGTAGAACTTGTCTTCACGCGGCTGCAGCCGAAGCTCGACGAAGCTTTTGACCGTCTGAGCGCGGAACTGGTAGTCGGTACGCAAGGACAAGATGGTGCGCAGCTGCGACAGGCTCGACACGTAGGTCCCGACATTTTCCGCGACGCTCTCGATCTCGTTGATCAAGGTTTCGTCCTTGCTCAAGCGACCCAAGGTGCCCTCCCCCCGTTCCAGGCGCCCGGTCGCCGACTCGAGGTTGGCCAGGGTTCTTTCGAGGCTGTCGGTGCTCGCGTTGACTCGATCGACGAGAGAGTTCACCTTCTCCCTGGCACCGGGGTCGCCCTCTTCGGTTCCGGCGAGCAAGAGGCGCAACTCCGCGGTCACCACGCGTACGTTGTCCAGGATCTCGACTGCGTCGCTTTGGCCCTGCGTCGTGACTGCCTCGACGCCGGACAAGATGTTGCGAATGCTCTCCCGGTTTTCGTTCACCGTCTGATTGAGCGCGGCAGTCACCTCGGCGAGGTTGGCCAGGGTGTCCCGCATGTTCTGCTGGGCTTCTTCCGAGCCAACCGAGGCCGCGAGCGCATCTGTGATGCGTTCTACCGTTTGGGCGATGCGCGCCATGTTCTGCAGCACGTCGTCTGGACTCGCGCTGGGCGCTACAGTGCCAATTTGATCGCCGTCCGCGAGCTGGCGTTTGCCCCGGGTCCCCGGCGCGATCGACAGGAAATACTCTCCCAGCAGGTTACGCGTGTTCTTGCTGGCTTCGGCATCTTCATACAGGGCGACGTCGGGCTTGATGCGTAGATCGATTCGCGCCCGGTCCTGCTCCAGGCGGATGTCCTCGACCTGGCCAATCGGGATGCCCGCAACACGCACGTGCGAGCGCTTCACGATACCACTCACGTCATCCATGATGACGTAGACGAGGTACCCATCAGTGTTTGATGAGCCCTTGTCGACGAAGCTCAGAATCAATACCCCGGCTAACACCGTCGCGAGGGTGAGCGCCCCCACCTTCATGGTTGTCGTGAAACGACTCATTCAGCGCTCGTCGACCCTATCAGGAAAGGTTGCAGGGCAGCTGACCAATTTGGGCGGTCGATTTGCTGCCCGACCGGTGTGAGACAGTTTGGCGTCGGTGTTTTGGCCTTTGGCGACGGTTGAGGCACGCTGCGGCTCGTGCCGCGCTTGCCGAGATTCGACCGACCCGCTCAGACCCAAGTGTGGCTCCCGGGGCTTGCCTCGGCGCGGCCGGGCGCGTGGGCCCTCGCGGTGATGTTCGGATGCAGCGTTGCGTGCGGCTCCGATCGGCTTTTGGCCGAGCTGGAGGGTGCTACGAATGGCCGCGCAGGTCCTCGCACTCTCGAGCACCCGTCCCGGGCTGAGTGGGCGAGCGCGACACGATCGCCCCATGCCGCTCACGAGGGTCAGCTCCCCCTCTTGGGCTGCACGGCTTACGATGGGGGGCTGATGAGCCTAGCAGAGGCGGTAGCGGATCGGCAGGCCGCGCGCGCGCCGGCGTTCGAGAGCTCTGAGCTGCTGGCGGTCTTGCGATCGCGGGGTAGCCCGTTCGTGTGGCCTCGGTTGTGGACTCTCGAGGCCGACGTTCTCACGCTCGCTACCGTCCAAGAGAAATGGCAGGCCTGGCTTGCCATGTTGCCCCAAACTGGTCGGCTCCGTTGCGGGGTAGCTCGCGCTCGGAGCCGGGCTGGACGAGAGGTCGTCGCGGCCGTCGTCGTGGACGTTCTGGCCGATCTCGACCCATTGCCCGTGCGGGCGCGCTTCGGGCAGTGGCTGCGGCTAAATGCCCACCTGCTCCAGCCCGCCTCGAGTGGGCGCGTGGTGCTGCTGGGGCCGCGGGGTACACCCCGGAAGGTGCCCAGCCAAGTGAGCGGCGACGCGCTCCGTGCTGCTTTCAGTCTGGATCAGCCAGGGTTGTGGCGCATTCAAGTGCTGCTCGATACCGACGCCGGTCCGAGGCCGGCGCTGGAGGCCTGGGTCTTCGTGGACGAAACCCCGGATCTACGTGCGGGCTCGCGCCCCGCGCCAGGAGAGACCGTGGCGATGTCATCCATCGCTTCCACCGATGTCGCTGAGCTACGCGGCGCGTTGCTCGAAATGGTCAACCTTGCACGGCTTTCGGAGCAGCGCATGCCGCTGCGCCGACATTGGGACCTCGATCGACTCGCGCAGGCACATGCAGAAAACATGTGGCACTCTAGGAGAACGGCTCACGACGCCGGCCAGGGCTCACCGGTGGAGCGCCTGGCGCAGGCCGGCGTTGTCGCGTTTCGGGTGGGCGAAAACGTGGCTCACGCCCGCAGCCTGGGGCAGGCGCACCGCGCCCTGTGGGATAGCCCCTCGCATCGGGAAAACCTGCTCGACTCGGCCTTTGAGGTCGTCGGCCTGGGCGCGGTCGCGACGCCCTCGGGCGTGTGGGTGTGCGAGCTCTTCGTTGATTACGCTGCCGGCGTAACCAGCGCCATAACGGACGCTGCTGCAGGCCACATAACCGCTAATCAGTAGAGGTAAGAGCTTAAGAGGTATGCTCGAGGGTGCGCTTGCAAGAAGAGGGTAGGGTTGATCAGATCCCTGTCATAACGTTACGAAGTGCGATACCCTGGCATCCCTTACTTGAATTCGATCTCGCCGTTGAAGTTCCGTTCGAAAGCGACGCTTCGGATTGCCGAGCTGTTGGGCGTGGTCCTGTTATTGGGGTCGCTGTTGCATGCCGGCCCCGCCCAGGCTCAGCGAGCGTTCTATTTGGATCGCGTCCAGATCGGGGGGGCTCCCGACGACGGTCTGGTCACGCGGCGTCCGTACTTGTCGCCGGAAACGCGCCTCTACGGCTCAACGACGTTGGGCTGGGTGGTCAATCCCTTGCGCGCCAGCACCGTGGCGGCCGATTCCGACGTCGAAGAGAAGATCGAGAACCTGATTCAGCATCAGATTATCAGCTACTTCACGGGCGGGATTCAAATCGCCCAGCGCGCCGCCGTGGGCCTGACCCTGCCGGTGGCGTGGGTGCAGAGCGGTGGCGATGTTCCCATCCCGGGCTCTCGCGCGCCTGCGCCCAGCATTTTCCCCGTCGATACCGGGACCGCCCTCTACGACGTCGCGCTCGAAGGGCGCGCTTTGGTCCACGAAGACCCGGAGCTAGAGCTCAGGGTTGGCGTGGGCGCGGCCCTGTTCATCCCCTCGGGCACCTTCAGCCGTGCCGGCAGTGACGACGGGGTCACTTTCTACATGTACGGGGCGTTGGAAAAGTCGTTTGGTCCTTTGTTGGTGGTGGGCAGCCTGGGGCCCCACTTTCGTCCTTTGCGCGGCATCGATGGCTCAGACAGCCGTCTCGACGTCGGCAGCGAGGTGCGCATCAACGCAGCGGCGTTTCTCGACCTGCACGAGCGCATTCGCCTTGGGGGAGAGCTCAACGGCATGATTGGGATCGACGAGAACGAAGCGGGAGAGGCCACGTTTTTCGACGCGCCGGCCACGCCCTTTGAATGGCTCGGGTCAGGGCGTTTGTTGTTGGGGGCGGACAGTCGAACTTATGCGCGCGCTTCATTAGGCACGCGCTTCACCAACGGCTATGGGGCGCCCGATCTGCGTGTGATGGTGTCGCTGGGGCGGTGGGTGCTGCTCGACGACCTGATGCCGGAGGACACCACCCACGTGGCGCTCAGCGGCGAGCGGCGCACGGTCGAAAAGCCATTGCCGGACAAGGACAGTGACGCGGATGGCTTCCCGGATGCCATCGACGCGTGTCCCGAAGAAGCGGAAGACGGTCAAGACCCCTATCCCGCGGACGGTTGCCCTGCCTCGTCCGACCGAGACGGGGACGGGGTCATCGACCTTCAGGACAAGTGCCCGGACGATCCGGAGGACAACGACGGCATTCAAGATGCCGATGGCTGCCCGGAGAAAGACGCGGATGGCGATGGGGTGCTCGACGTTCGCGATGCGTGCCCCCTCGTCCCCGGTATGGAGCAGGGAGATCCCAAACGGGACGGTTGCGCCACCAAGGCTCCCCGCAAGTTGGTGGTCGAAACCGAAAAAGGCGAGCTGCGCTTGCTCGAGCCCGTCGAGTTCGAGACCGGAACTGCCGAGCTCAAGGACGCGAGCCACTCGCTTCTGAACGAAGTGGTGGGCGTCATGCTCGATGCCCCAGACATTCGGCTCGCGGTGCACGGCCACACCGACAGCCGGGGTGCCCCGGCCTACAACCGGGACCTGAGCCAGCGCCGCGCCCAAGCCGTCGTCAAATACCTGACCGACAAGGGCATCGCCTTCGAACGCTTGGAGGCCCGCGGGTTCGGCCCGGACAAGCCGATTGGCAGCAATGACAGCGACGAAGGGCGCGCCAGGAACCGCCGGGTCGAGTTCAAGATCATACAAGGCGCCGAGTCGGGCCCTAGGGCCAAACCAGGGGCCGCTGACTAGCGTGCTCCCTCACTGCGCGGTGGGCCGCGCCAGCCCGGCGAGGTTGCAATTGCGATATGCTTTGTGATACTCGCACGCCGCCATGCGTGACAATATCCGCCTAATCTCCTCGGCCGGGACCGGCTTCACCTACTACACGACCAAGAACAAGCGCACCCAGCAAGGCAAGCTGGAGGTCAAAAAGTACGACCCGGTGTTGCGCAAGCATGTGGTGTTCAAAGAAGCCAAGATGCCGCCGCACAGCAAGTAGAGTGGCGGTCGGCTTTTCTCCCTGCAATTCATGCATCAATTTTTTCCGAGCGCGTAGGGCCAGCCCGCGCGTGAATTGGCTCAATCTCCGCATCATTGCGGGTTGTCTGCATCCGAGTGACATATGAAACGCACCTACCAGCCTCACAACACCAGCCGGTTGCGTACGCACGGTTTTCGCAAGCGCTTGAAAACTCGAGGTGGGCGCAACGTGCTTCAGAACCGGCGCCGGCGCGGCCGTTGGCGCTTGGCTGTCACTGCCAGCACCAAGAAGTAGCGCTGGTGGGTCAGGTCCGGCCAGTTGGTCGGTTCTCGGCCCGCGATCGCGTGAGGAAGCGCTCTGAGTTCCGTCGAATTCAGGAGACCGGGCGACGCATAGTCTCGCCCGGCTTCATATTTCTTCTGCAGCGATCCGCGAATGGCGGGCCACGCCTGGGCATCACGGCCTCCCGCCGTGTCGGCAACGCGGTTGAACGTAACCGGGCCAAACGCCTAGTCCGCGAGGCGTTCCGAGCGACGCGCTCGCTGTGGCCGCCCCGAGCGGCGGTGGTGGTCATCGTCCGGCAAGCGGTAGGCCGGCAAAAGCTAGCTGATGTCGTCGCGGAGTGGCAGGCCGCCGAGGCGCGAATCGAGCGCCGCTGGGCGCAGCTTCTCAGCGAAGCGGGCGCGGATCCCGAGCCAACGGGTCCCCTGTGAGCCAACAAATCGTGCTAATTGCCTCGATTCTATTGAATCGAGGCCAAAGAAATCAGAGTGCCCGAATCAGAGGTGTGGCATGGCGGGGAAGCTCGAGGCCCTCGCCCAAACGGGGACAGCGAAATTCCCATCACCTCAATGGATTCGGAGTACTAGTGCTCGGCTCCAAGAGGTCGAGCCGAGGAAATTGAAGTGAAGAACCAAAGGCATCGCGGTGGCGCAAAGTCTCGGTGCCCCCACTCGGCCGGGGGCGTCGCTGCGAAATGACACCGGCAGGGCTTAGTCCAATGAGGTCGGGGAGCTCGGTCGGCGGAATCGTGGCCCGTGCGCTGATCGCGTTGATCCAGATTTACCAGTGGACGCTTTCGCCGTTGCTGGGCGCGTGCTGTCGGTTTGAGCCATCTTGCTCGCGTTACACAGTGCTGTGTATCGAACGCTTGGGGCCGCTGCGAGGGGCGTGGTTGGGGCTGCGCCGGCTGCTGCGTTGTCATCCTTTTTGCCCGGGCGGACATGATCCGCCCCCGGAATTGACGTCCTGATGCAAGGTGGTGGTTTCTTCAGGCTGGCGCTGCTCGCGATCGTCGGTTTCCTTGGCTACCAGTACCTCTTGGGCGGTGGCTCTGGCGACCGCGCGACACTGCAACCCGTGGCGCCGGAGGCGCATGTCACGCCGGCGTCTCGCCAGCTGTATCAGTATTGCGACATCAAGACAGATCACTTTCGAGCCCGGCTGTCGACGCGCGGTGCAGCGTTGCAACGCTTCGAGCTCAGCAAACCCAAGTATCAAAAACACGGCGCGCCGATCGATCTGTCGACCACCCCGCATCCCGGCGTGGCGCTGGGTAGCCCGCGCGCGGAGGATCCGGCTGCGCCAGGGTTACACGAGTTCCGGCAACAGCTGTTCTCTCAGTGGCGCAACCCCACTAGCCTGGCCCCGCCCGACACACCCTGGAACGTGGACTTCGATTCCTTCGACTACCAGCTAAAAACGGTCGACGGAAAATCGTGCGAGTTTGCATATCGCGACTCCAAGGTTGCGATCACCAAATGGGTCAAGGCGACGGAGCGTCCCTACGAGCTCGAGGTCACCCACGACATCGAGAACCTCGACCAGGCGCCGCGGAGCCATGCGCTGGCCATCGACACCGTGGCCTGGCATAGGACCGAGGACGTCGCCGGGCACATGTTTAAGGTGAGCCCCTTCGTCACACACGTCGAGTGTGTGCCGGAGCAGGGTAAGACGCTGCGCCTGCTGCCGAGTGAATTTGAGCCCGATGACTTCGTCGACACCGACGAGTACGCGGTCATCAGACCGTTGGCTTGGTATCAGTCGCGGGCGACCCCCGACATCGCGGCCGTGTCGAACGCCTACTTTACGCAGGGTCTGTCACCCGAGGCCGACAAAACTGCCAAGTGCCAGCTCCTGATTGAGAACCACTTCAAGGACGGCAACGCTTCGGATCCGGCCTCCGGCTCTTTCTACCGGGCGCGCATCGCGTATCCCGTGCGTAGCTTGCAGCCGGGTGAGAGCGCTCGCTACGCGGAGCTCTCGTACATCGGTCCCAAGGAGCGAAGCCTGCTCAGCCAAGCCGGTGGCGGGAACCAGCGTTTCATCGAGCTCAGCGATCTGGGGTTTTTCTCGGTCATCGCCGAGGTGCTCGTCGCGTTTCTCCTCAAGGTTTACGGCGTCGTCCCCAACTGGGGTATCGCGATCATCGTCTTGACCGTGACCGCGCGGTTGCTTCTGTTCCCGCTCTCGTGGCCCAGCATCAGAAATATGGTGCGCATGCGCGAGCTCAAGCCGGAGATGGACGCCCTCACCGAGAAGTTCAAGAACGACCCGCAGGGCAAGGGCCTTGCCCAGATGGAGCTGTGGCGCAAGCACAAGGTCAACCCGCTGAAGGGCTGCCTGCCCCAGCTGGCATCCATGCCGGTGTGGCTTGCGCTGTACACGACGCTGCAAACGTCGGTCGAGCTCTACAACATCCCATTTCTGTGGTTTCCCGACCTCTCTGAACCGGATCCCTATTTCGTGTTGCCACTCGTGATCGGTGGCACCTATTTTCTGCAGCAAAAGATGATGCCCATGCAGGGCGGCGATCCGGCGCAGCAGAAGATGATGATGTACTTCATGCCGGCCATGTTCACGGTGTTCATGTTGTTTCTCCCGGCGGGCCTCGGGGTTTACATGTTCACCAACAGCGTGCTGGCGATTGTCCAACAACAAATTGTCGAGCGTCAGGTCAAGCGGAGCTCGGCAAAGGCCAAAACTTCCGAAAGCCAACCGGTCCTTGGCAAAGGAAAGGTGTGACCATGAGCGATTCGAACCAAGACGCGGGCGAGATTGAATCCACTCACGACGATGCGGACTCGCGCCCCGCAGACGAGCGGAGCTTGGAAGCCCTGTCGTTTACGACCGACGTGATTCTGAAAATGGGGATGGATTGCGACGTCAGTTTGCAACCGTCGGATGACGACAACACTGACATTCACATCCAGGTTACGGGCCCGGATGCGGGGCGCATCATCGGCAAGAAGGGCCAGGTCTTGGCTGCCGTTCAGTTCATCGTCAACCGTGCGATGAATCGGCCGGGGCTCGAGCGGCGCTATGTCAGCGTCGACGCCGACGGCTATCGTAGCCGGCGCGAGGACTCTCTGGCCAGCATGGCGCGTCGGCTGGGTAAGCAGGCGGTCAGTGATGGTCAAATCATCACCTTTGAACCCATGAGCCCACGGGATCGGCGCGTCGTGCACCTGGCGCTCGCCAAGTTCGAGGGGGTAGTCACCAAAAGCGAGGGTGAGGGAGACGACCGGCGCGTCCAGATCATTCCTGTGCGACGGGGCTGACCGCGGGGAGCCGTTTTTCGAGGTGACGCGACCCTTTGGGGCCCGAGCCCGGGGTAAACCGGGCCAGCGCCGGGACTACCGCTCGTCAATTGGGAAGCTTTTTGCAGCCTTGCTCCGTACATCTATTGGAGTCGTGTAGCCCCCACTTGCGCGCCTCGGGCGATCGGGGCAGTCTTGTGTCGTTCAAGAATTGAAAGGATGTTGGGATGTTGATCCACAGGTCGAAGGTGTTTCTATTGGCGGCAGCGGTGGTTTGCCTCGGTGCCTGCGGCGGGGGCCCAAAAGCAGTACGTGGTTCGGATGTTGCCGGATTGGACGACGAGGCAATGGGAACGGGGCTGGACCGCCGCGACCTGAAACTCATGCTGCATGAGAACATGGAGTCGCTCCAGAGCTCGGCCCTCGTGAAGCGCTGGCAGGGTGAGAATCGGCCGGCTGTTGCCGTGTTGTCGATGCGCAACGACACGAGCGAGCATATCGACGGCGTCCTACAGGCGCTGATCACCGAGGTCGAAACGTCCCTGGTCAACGCAGGCCACGTCAGGGTCATTGCTCGTGATTCACAGCCCGAGATGATCGCCGAAGTGGAGAAGCAGCAGTCGGACGCGTTTGATGCCGCGACGGTGTCTCGCCTGGGCAGCCAGGTGGGGGCCCGTTACTTCGTTACTGGGCGGGTCTACAACGCAGACGAACGCCAGAGTGGCGAGCGGCGGGTACAGTACTTCTTGTTCATGCGGGTATTGGACGTCGAAACGGGTGATATCCTCTGGCAGAACAGCGCAGCTGTGACCAAGGCGATCGTCAATTGACCCCGGCGGGGCCCCGGGGGGCCCCGCTCGTTTCCTCCATGCTGGTTCCCTCCACGCTCATCACGCACGCCGCGCGGCTGCTCTCGCTCTTGGCCCTGGTCGCGTGTGTCAGCGGCCTTTTGAGTTGCGCCAGCCACTCCGAGGGTACCAAGTCGGCTCGTACGGCGCTCGATGCGGGTCAGCCCGAGGCGGCGCTCGAGCTGTATAACGAAAAGCTGGAGGTCGAAAGCGCCAAGGAGCTGCCCAAGGACGTGGGCGGGGACAACACGCTGCTCATCCTCGATCGCTCGATGATCCTGCAGCAGCTCGAGAAGTACGAGCTGTCGAGCCGCGATCTTCAGGTGGCAGACAAGGAAATCGAGATCCTCGACTTCAGTCATGGCGCCATCGACGACATCGGAAAGTACATGTTTTCCGATGATACGGGCCCCTACAAGGCGCCGTTCTACGAGAAGCTGCTGATCAACACCCAGAACATGGTCAACTACCTACAGGTGGCTGACCTGAATGGCGCGCGCATAGAGGCTCGTCGTTTGGCCGTGATGCAGAAGTACATTGCTGACCATGAGGGCGCGGGGGCGTCGCTCGTAGGCCCGGGCAGCTATCTCGCAGGTTTCATTTTCGAGAAGAGTGGCCAGCCTCAAGAGGCGCTTCGTTATTATGATGAGGCGCTGCAGTTCGAGGCCTTCGCGAGCCTAGAACCGGTCATCGTGCGGCTGGGCGCTCGAGCCAGCTACCGGACGCCTCGCATCCAGAAGATCCTGGATGCAGCGGCGGCGAATACCACTGCCCTCGCATCGGACGCGGAGCAGTCGGGCGAGTTACTCGTCATCGTAAACCATGGTCGGGTGCCCGCCAAGGCGCCGATGCGGATCCCAATTGGTCTCGCGCTCACCTACGCGAGCGGCATCATCAGTCCAGACGACGTGGGGAGAGCCAACCATTTGGCTGCGCAGGGGCTGGTCACGTGGGTCAACTACCCCGTGCTCGCGAAAGGGAAGAGCCCCGTAGCCCCGAAGCTGCTCGTGGATGGTCAGTCGCAGCCTCTCGAGCTCGCATTGGCGGTGGACAGTGAGGCGCGGAAAGCTTGGGATGACGCCCGCGGGACCTTGGTCGCTTCGGCGATTACCCGGCTCTTGACTCGACTAGTAGCCGGTGAGGCCACCCGCAAGGCCGCGGGTGGGGGTCTCTTGGGTGCGGTGCTCAGCCTGGGCACCCAGGCGACGCTCACGGCGACGGACGTTCCGGATACGCGGAGCTGGGCGACGCTCCCAGCGCGCATCGCGATCGCGCGGGTCATGCTACCCGCAGGTCCTCACAAGCTCGAGATTTCGGCGAGCCAGACGCTAAAACGCACGAGCGTCGACATCAAGCCTGGGGGTTGGGCGGTCGTCAACGTCACCGTGTTGCGTTGAACCCTCCTCCGAATACGGCTTTCCTGATGCGGCTTGCTTGGCGGACGGCCTGGCGCGGGCGC
>JANOIG010000326.1:0-2748 GCA_031407405.1 Deltaproteobacteria bacterium | reverse complement strand
CAACTAGAGGCCGACTACGTCGATGTCGAGCTCGAGCAGCGCATGCGCGTGGCGCGCGACGTCGTGGGCCTGGGCCGCAAGCTGCGCGAAGAACACCGCATCAAGGTGCGGCAGCCACTGAGCCGCCTCACGGTAGTGCACCGTGACCCCCAGCTGCGCGCCATGGCGCTGGCATCACAAGCGCTCATCGCCGACGAGCTCAACCTCAAATCGGTCCAGGTCGAAGCCAACGAGAGCTCGTTTACGAGCCTCACCGTCAAACCCAACTTCAAGACCTTGGGCAAACGCTGCGGTCCCAAGCTCAAGGCCATCGGAGCCGAGCTCGCCGGCTGGAGCTTCGACGAAGTCACGCGTCTGGAAAGCGGAGGTGAAATCGAAGTCGCCGGGGAGGTCTTGTCCCTGAGCGACGTGCTGCTACAGCGCACGGCCCTCGCGGGGGCCGCGGTGGCCACCAACGGCGAGCTGACCGTGGTGCTCGACACCGCCATCGATCCCGCCTTGCGTCGCGAGGGCATCGCGCGAGAATTCGTGAGCGTGCTACAAAACGCGCGCAAGCAAGCCGGGCTCGACCTCGCGGATCGCATCCGGGTACTCTGGTCCTGTCAGGAGCCCGAGGTTCGGACAGCCCTCGGCGAGCACGCCCAAACCATTGCCCACGAGGTGCTGGCCGTGCAGTTCGAGGAGGGTTTGACCCGCGAACAGAGCCGCCTGAACGACCACGACGTGGGTTTCGCCCTGGACAAGGCATAAAGCCCGAGA
This sequence comes from Deltaproteobacteria bacterium, assembly GCA_031407405.1. Classification (GTDB taxonomy): domain Bacteria; phylum Myxococcota_A; class Polyangia; order Polyangiales; family Polyangiaceae; genus SZUA-265. The sequence goes on along the minus strand of JANOIG010000326.1, from coordinate 1,989 downwards.
AATCCGCTGCTGAGCCCCTCCTTAGAGCCGTTGACAGGGCGGATCGAGACTGCCAGAGTCCGCCGCGGAGAGATGACCGAGTGGCCGAAGGTGCCTGATTCGAAATCAGGTGTATCCGCAAGGGTACCGTGGGTTCGACTCCCACTCTCTCCGCTAGGCCCCGCTGGATAGCCAATAGGGCCGAGGCAATTGGAGAGGTGACCGAGTGGCCGAAGGTGCATGATTGGAAATCATGTGTATCTGAAAGGGTACCGAGGGTTCGAATCCCTCCCTCTCCGCAAGTAAAAATCCCGCCGCCGTCCGGCTCCGCACGTCGAGCAGCCAAGCCGGGGAGGGATTCGAACCAGACCTACCCACCATCTCCCGTCGCCGCCCGTCGAGCTGCAACGCCAGAGGGTTCGAAACCGGCGACCCAGCGAACCCCAACGCCTCGCATCGAGCCGCAAGTGCAACAGCCCGCACGTGGTCCCTTGTGGTGCTCGCACCACAAGGAATCCCTCCCGTTCCAAAAAGCTCCGTCCCCCCAAGACTCTGAGGAGCGCAGCCGCCACCAGGCGGCGAGCACCGAATGCCGTCCTCCCCAAGACTCTGAGGAGCGCAGCCGCCACCAGGCGGCGAGCACCGAATGCCGTCCTCCCCGTATCCGTCCAATGATTACCGGGAAATCGGTGGATCGTCATGCCCCAGGCAATACTCGACAATGCCGTCCGCAAACCGCACCATGACGAGCAACTCGCCACCGAGGGCCTCGACGTAATGACGCAAGACACTCAGCGTCGGGTCTTCGCGTTGCTCGATCTTCGAAACGGTCGATTGCCGAGTCCCCAGGCGTTCCGCCAAATCCTGCTGAGTCAGCCGACGCATCACACGTAGCTCGTTCATGAGGCAGACTTGGCCCAAATTTGCGATCCGCTCCTCCAATCCCATGTTCCGACTCCCCTGCTTCGCACGTCGAGCTCTGGCCCTCATTCGCCGGGGTTAGTCTTTTCCGCGAGCTACATGCCAAATCGGAATGATTCCAAATCGGCATGTGACTGTCCGGATACTTCATTTTCCGCGACATGCTGGCGCGCGTCCGTCTCTTCGGACCGGCGCCGACTTGGTTGCGGCATTTCTCATATTTGGTCTCAACCGACGAGAGTCCCGATGCGTCGAAATGAGTCGATGGGCGCAGGTTCGGCCCAACTCCCGCAGCGCGGGATCTCGCCCCGTTTCACGCCCCGGTAGCACGAGGTCCGGTGTCGTGCGTGCCGGCATGTGTGCGCACCGGCGTGAACGCTCCACTCACCTCTGTTGACACGTGGGCCTTGAGGTCTTGCGTCTCGACATTGCACGGGTGCGTTGATGCATCAGTCTCGATGAGGGCTGCCGATTAAGGCCTGCGGCCCGGGAGAGCTCGAAGCCGCGGGACGGGCCAGGTGTTACTTCCGGGTCACCGGAGACGAGCAGGGCCGAGCACGCACCCTGGTTCTATGGATACTTCACACTTCCCGTGTGCCCACACGTGGGGATTTTGGCGCGGAAGCTGCCCTGGCTGAAAAGACGTTTCCTGGCGAATCAACAGGGAAAAACTGCAATGACGCAGATTGACGCTGGTGGGTGCCGCAGACTAACTTTAGATGCTGACCCTACGGTTTTCTTTTGCTCCCCACGACCAGGGGGTGCCTGCTCGAGGCGCCTGGCTAGTACGTGCGGAACACTCTAGGTTTGTTTATGAGAAGTTTGACGCGGGGCAACGTGAATCAGGGCCATGTGAATCGGATTGAGGGAGGCCTCCTGGGTCAAGGCGGCTGGCGCCTGTTGCGGGCGCTCGTCCTGTCGAGCCCACTGGTCTTCTCGTCCGGCGCGTGCGCGGAGAAGCAGGGCATTGATATTGATAGGAGCACGGGCGGCGGAGATCTCCCACCGGACCAAGAAGCGCGCTGTGGCACGGACGGGATCACGTGTGGAGAGGGTTGCTGCCCCGCGGACAATATTTGCAGCCGCGCC
>JANOIG010000324.1:0-20208 GCA_031407405.1 Deltaproteobacteria bacterium | reverse complement strand
GCAGTTGGCGTCCAGGGTCACTCCGGGCTCGTTGCCGCAGGTGAGGGTTTTTTTGCAATCCTCCGACAGTGAGCCGGTACACTGTGGAGCGAGGAGGGCGAGCGCCAGGGCGAGCCAGCGAAGCACGAGTGAGTGGCGCATATCGAAAACCTCCTAAGAGCTAAGCAAGCTACTAAAATTGAGTCTGTAGGCTGACCGATGCCCAACCCGGGCCCACAGATACCGAAGGCTCGACCTCCGTCGCCGTCGTGGCGGCCGCGTTGCCGCTGCCGTCGAGGGCCAACCAGAGCACATAGCCAAGGGTCGCTGCCGCGGCTACCCCGAACCCTACAAACCCGACCGCCGCCCGCTGCCGATCGTGGCGGGCAGCGTCAGTTTCCCGTTTGAGGCGCGAGCACTCGGCTGTCAAGGCGGTGCCATTGCACGTTTGGGAATTCTCGGGCAGATACCGCGAGGCACCCTCCGCCTCCGAGTCGTGCCCATTGGCAGAAACCGTGAAGTAGACGCCAGCGGCCAGGCCCACCGCTGCAAGAGTGCTGGTGGTGACGAGCGTGATGGTCGAGGCCGTGCTCATCTTGTCGTCGCCGGTTGGAGTTGGCGGAGCTTGCCCCTCCGTGGTCCCCATGAGCTGGGCGGCTTTTTCGTCGGCCGCCCGCTCGCGCCGCAGGGTCTCGAGCGACACAGTGACCGGGATGGATACACCGGCCAGCGCGAAGACCTGACGCTCTTCGGTCGGGTAGCCTTCCTTGGACACGGCGATTTGGTGCTGCCCGGGCTCGATGTACCAGTTGCCCTCGAGCGGCGCGCGTCCAATGCTCGTGCCGTCCACCACGATGTCGGCGCCCGCAACGTCGACGCTGATTTCGAGTTGGCCAATCTGCGCTTCCGCCTGTGCCAGCCGGCTCGTCGCTTCCTCACGTACGTTGCTGGGCAGCTCACCGGGCGCCGCCAACAGCTGCGTCAAGTGGCGGGCCGCGGACACATAGTGGCCGCTGTGGATTTCGGAGATGCTCAGGTTACGCAGCACATCCGACTTGGGCATCAACTGATAACACTCGGCAAACGCTTGCCGCGCCTCGTCGTATTTTTCGTTACGAAAGGCCTCGACCCCGCGGTACCACAGGTCTCGCGCCTTCTTCACTTGGGCCGGCGGAGGCTCCTCCGCTGGCTTGGCGGCGGGCTCGGGTGTTGCAGGTTGCCCCTGTGCGCTTCGGGAGACGCTGAGGCCAGTAGCCAGGCACACGCATAGGGCGAAGCTTGAGAGTTTCCGAAAGACCAAGAGACGATCGCGCTTTCTCCGGTCGGCGTCCCACCCCGAGGGAGTCACCGAGAGCCAGTACTAGAAAGAAGGGGTTTCCACCAGCATCGACCCCTTACCCGATGCGGTGTCTCCGGGCTCCTTTCCGACAGGTCCAGCACTAGCGGATTTGATGGGCGCTGCGGAGGCGTTGTGCGTGGCGGATTGTACCGGCGTGCTGGGTGTGCTCGTTGGCGAAAGCTCGCTCGGTGCGGCCTGTGCCGTGAGCAGCTCACCGAGCGCTGCGCGCAGAGAGCCCGGCGGCGCCGGATCGGACGCCGGTGCCAGCGCGCTCGTCTGGGTGATGGCGCTGGGCGCCGCGTAGCTGGCGGGACGTGTGGGGGCTCGGAACGGGTTGTTTCGGGGTGGCGCGGGTGCGGGCTGTGCCGATGCCGTGGCGCTCGTCACCGCGCTGGTGGCGCCAGGGTTTGGGGCGGCCTCGCTGCCGGGCACGACGGCGCTGGCCGGTGCGACGTTGGCTGGCTCACGCCGAGCAACCTGCACCCTCATGGCCGGCGCGGGCTGTGCCAGCGGCGCTGACGCGCTCGGCTGCGGCGCGCTGAACTTGCCGGCGACCACCCAGACGATCAGCCCCGCGATGGTCAATGCGCTGACCCAGAGGGCAGCCTGCACACCCGAAGCCCGACGCGAGGCCTTGCGCTGTGCCCCAGGCTCCCACGGAAAGCTGGGGTGCGGCTCAGCCAAGACCTTTCCCGTGTAGGGCGGGAGATCCTCTCCCCGAGCTACCCGCTCCGCGTACTCTCGAAACTCGTCGGTGACGTCGATCCCTTTCCAGCGTAGGCGGCCGGCGGCGCCCGGCATGGGAGCTCGAACGGCGAGCGCTTCGGTGTGGACGACACCCGTTGCCTGGTACTCCCGAGCGAGGCGGTCGATGGCGGCATCCACCATCTGTTCCACTGGACGCAGCCCGCTCGTCTCCTCAGTGCCTTGTCGCGAGCGGCCCCCGTTCGGGCCAGTGCCCGGGTACGTCTCGTGCCGCCGCACATCCGATTTCTTGGGGTTCGCCATGCTCATCGCCGATCGCCGCAGTCGAGTGCCAAAGGGGGCAGCGCTACGGCCTACACCGACATACAACCTTACGTCTATTACAGGAATGCAAAGTAATGACCAGGATTTGCGGCTCTATAGGTGAGCCGGGATCGAGCCCGATTCTGCTCGCGGAGGGCAGGTCTGGTCAAGGTACTCAGACGGCGACCTAGCTCACATGTCGCGGTTATTGTTGGATTTCTGCGCTACTTTGCGCTGGGAGCCGATGAGTCACACGTTCGGCGTCGCGGCCGGTCGAGGGGTTCGCTCGGGCCGGTCCCGTCAGCTGTGAACGTAAAACTGCGGCCAGCGAGCACGATTGCCCGTGGCAGGTTGGCCACCCTCAGTGGACAGATGACGCGCCCGGCAGCAGAAATCGGGTCCTGCTGAATCGCGTAGCTCCGCCGACGTGCAGAAACCGGCTCGCGACTTCGCTCCGAGTGGAGCTCCATCGCGGCCCGTTCTATGGTCCGCCGCCCTCAGCTCGCCTTACCGCAGACGCGATTCAGAGGCCCTTCGGGACGCGGTCCAAGTCGACCTCGCCGAGGGCATATCGGATGAGCGCGCTGCGGTTGGCCTTGGTCAGGCCTCGCGCCTTCAACGCTTCCACCATGCTGTCGAGTCGTTTGAGGTCGTCAGTGTACATCGAAATGCAAATCACCTTGTAATGGGATGGTTTTGCATCGCGCTTGGACGCGACCTCCTGGAGCGGCTCGGTCGAAGACGGAGCGCTTCCAGCGTAGAAACCGTTCTGCAGCACTCGTCCGACGTCCTGCTGCACGCCTTGCGGCCTAGGATCTGCTCGTTCGCTCACCGGTCAACGCCTCCTGCTCATGGTTCTAAACACCGAGTTCTAAACACCGAAAATGAGGTGCCCGAAAGGTAAAAAGCACCCTTACCGGATGGCACGGCCACCGTTTCGGGGACAACTTTGGGGCTCATAAATCTCTGATCGCGCTTACGTTTCCCGCTCTGCTAGCGGGCCACGGAGGACTCCGCGGAACCAGTTGGCGATGGCCGTGTCGTAAGCGGCAGTGTGAGCGAAGGCTTTGGCAGCCAACCTCCGCCGCGTCGCGAGGGGCACCTCACCGCCGCCTGCCTCCATCTCCCTAGTGACTTGTTCGTAGTCTCGGTCGTCGCACACTACTGTGACGCGCTCATGATTTTTTGCGGCCGAGCGCAACATGCTTGGGCCCCCGATGTCGATGTTCTCGATCAAGGCTTCGAAGCTGGCCCCCACCGAGGCCAGGGTTTTTTCGAACGGATAGAGATTGATGGCCACCAGGTCGATCGGCTGGGCGCCAATGCGGGCGAGGTCGTCGTCGTCCACGCCCGTGCGGGCCAGCAGCGCGCCGTGCACCCGGGGGTGGAGCGTTTTGACCCGCCCATTCATCACTTCGGGGGACCCGGTGTAGCTCTCGACCGACTGCACTTGCACACCCGCTTCCTCGAGGGCCCGGAAGGTGCCCCCGGTCGACAGCAAGTGGACGCCTCGTTTCGACAGCGCTTGGGCAAAGCCAACCACGCCCGTCTTGTCGGACACCGAGATCAAGGCGCGCCGGATCTTCATGCGTGGCAATCCGCGTACCGACTTGATCTCACTTCGTCAAGCGGTCATGGGGTCAGCCCCAGAGACGGATTTCCAGAATGCGCTCAGATCCGGGGCGAGCGGTGCCACCAGATCCAGGGGTTCTCCCGTCATGGCGTGCTCCAACCGATAGCGAAAGGCATGCAGCGCATGGCGCGGTAATTCCAGGCGCGTTAAGTCTTCTGCCGACAGCACGCCGTCGGCGGCCCTGGCCAATAGGCGGTCATCCGGCCCGTATAGCTTGTCGCCCACCACCGGGCAGCCGTGAGCCGCGAGGTGGACGCGGATTTGGTGTTGCCGACCGGTGAACAACGAGCAGCGGACCAGCGAGTACCCCGCACATTTCGCCAAAGTTTCGATGCGTGTGCTAGCGCTCAGGCCCCCCGAAGCTGCGACGCGCATCTTGACCCGCAAGGAATTGTCTGGATCGGGCTCGAGCGGCAGGTTCACCATGCCATCGGGCGGGCTACCCCAACAAATCGCCAAGTACTGCTTTTCGACCAGCCGCTGGCGTGGCGCCGGCGGCTGGCCGCGGGGAGGCCGCCGCGCAGGGTGGGGCGCCCCCGCTGGGACCGGCGCCGGGCGGACGATGCCCTCGAACGCCATCTTGAAGGCGCGATCGGCCTCGCGCCCCCGCGACACGAGCAACACCCCACTGGTTTCCTTGTCCAGGCGGTGGATGAGCTGGAGCTGTTCCTGAGGGTACAGCTGGGCCAGCACTTTGGTGACCGTTGCGTGGTGGTGCCGTGCGGTGGGGTGCACCGTCAAGTTGGCGGGCTTGTCCACCACCAACAGGTGAGCGTCGCTGTAGAGCACCGGCAACTCTACCTCTGGATCCGCATCGTCCACCGGGCTTCGCCAAAGCACGATGCGGTCCTCCGCCCGCAGCCTTTCACTGGCTTTGCGGTGCCGCCCCTCGGGGCAGTAGGCGCTGTGCTCGGCGATCAGCTTGGCTCGCGTGCGGCTGGTATTGCGGAGCGCGCCGCTCAAAAACACGTCGAGCCGGGTTCCAGCCCCCTCGGGTGGGACGCGCAGCACGCGCACGATGGCGTCGGCGGCTACGCTGCCCGGTCGGGTGACCTCCGTATCGGTGAGCCAGCGGGGTGTGCCCAATGCAAAGACCTTCCGAGCTCAAGCGGACTGGGGATGGGGCGTGCTGGCCTCGCCTCTGAGGCGCGGCTGGGCGCGGATCTCGGTTCCGACGCCCTGATCGGTGAAGATCTCGAGCAGCAGCGCATGGCGGGTGCGCCCGTCGATGATGTGGACCTGCCGCACCGACTGCTCGATGGCCGCCAACGCACACTCCACCTTGGGGATCATGCCGCCACGAATGACCCCCGTGGCCATGTGCCGGCGTGCGGTGGGGGCGTCGAGGAAATTCAGGACCTGGCCCTTGTCGTCCTTGACGCCCGCCACGTCGGTCATCAGCACCAATTTTTGAGCTTGCAGCGCGATGGCGATTTCGCCTGCGGCTGAGTCGGCGTTGACGTTGAGCGGGTTACCCTGCGCATCGATTGCAATCGGGGCGATGACGGGGATGAGGCCGTTGGAGACGAGATTTTCGAGCAGCTCGGGTTTTACGCGGGTAATTCTGCCCACTCGCCCGAGGTCCACCTTGGGTGCGTCGGCGCTTTGGCCGGGGTGATTCACTTCCCCCAGCCGTTCGGCGGTGAGGAGCGAATCATCCCGACCCGACAGTCCGATGGCGCGCCCGCCCTGCGCCCCAAGCAACCCCACGATCTGAGAGTTGACGCGGCCTGCCAGCACCATTTCGACCACGTCCATCGTGGCCTCGTCGGTGATGCGCAGACCCCCCGTAAAGGTGGATTGGATGCCCAGGCGCGCGAGCGTCTCGTTGATTTGAGGGCCGCCACCATGGACGACCAGCACGCGGATGCCGACGTAACGCAGGAGACACACGTCCCGGGCGAAGCTGGCCTGTAGCTCGGGGTCGACCATGGCATGGCCGCCGTACTTGACCACCACGGTTTGGTTGTGGAAGCGCCGAATATAGGGCAGCGCCTCCTGCAAAATAGCCGCTTTGGCCACCAAGGAATCCATTGGGGCGGAGCCTACCGCATCGATTCCACGGAATCGATGCCAAGGAGATCGAAGTGCACGAATCAGATGGGCCCCAATTCCGCCGGTCGCCAGCCGCCCCGGGCCGTGATACACGCCGCCGATGGAAATCTTGATGGTTGCCGCCGAGCTGAGTCCGTATGCGCGGGCCGGGGAAACTGCAGATTCCGTCGCTGCCCTGAGTCGAATGCTGGTTCAGCTGGGTCACGACGTGACGGTCGCCTTGCCGCGCTACGCGAGCTTCGAGGAGCAAGGCTTGCTGGTGGCTCGGCGCCTGACCCCGCTGCGCTTGCCGTCAGGCGAGTCGGTCACGGTGTTTGACGGCCAACTCGGTTCGGGCGTCAAGATTGCGCTGTTCGACGCCCCCGAGCTTTTCTCTCAGCCGGGCGTGTACGGGGAGGGGGATCAAGACTACCCGGACAACCCCCGTCGCTTTGCGCTGCTCGGGCAAGCGGCGGCGGCGCTGGCAGTGCAGCGCGCCGGACAAGGCCAAGCCTTTGACGTCGCCCACCTCCACGATTGGCCCGGCGCGCTCGCTGCCATCGCGTTGGCCCAGACCGACGTGGCACTACCCAAGGTGCTGACCTTGCATGATCTCGGTCGGGACGGCAGTTTTCCCAGCCGAGAGCTGGCCAACCTGGGCATCCCCGAGGCCCTGAACGACGAGCAGGGGGTGAGGCTCGGCTCGCAGATCAGCGTCTTGAAGGGAGGCATTCAAATGGCCGACGTGGTGACCACGGTGTCCCCCAGCTATGCGCGCGCCTTGGCCGGTCCCGAGCACGGCGGCTTGCTGGCACCCGTGTTCGAAGCGCGCGCCGAAGAGCTGCAGGGGATACTGCCGGGGTTGGACTACGCCGTGCACAATCCGACCGTCGACACTGCGCTACCCAGCCGTTTCAACGCCGAGAACGCGGCGAACAAGGGCATCTGCAAGGCGGCCTTGATTCGTCGCCTAGAGCTCGACTTCGACCCGCAGCGCCCACTCGTGGTGGTAATCGGGCCGTTGACCAAAGAGCGAGGGGCGGATCTCGTGGCGCAGGTCGCGGCTCGCATCATCGATCAGGATGCAACTTTGGTCGTCGCTGGGCTGGGGTCTGCGGCATGTGTCAAAGCGCTGTCCGCCAAGGCCCTCACCGAACGCGACAACTACGCCTATGTGGAGGACGCCGAGGGGGTTGCCGAGCGGCGGTTGCTCGCCGCAGCCGATCTAGTGCTCTCCGCTGCGCGTTACGATGTGAGCGCCTCGCTGCTGCGCAAAGCGCAGCGTTATGGTGCGGCGCCGGTGGCGCTGGCGCGCGGCGCGGTCAACGACGCGGTCGTCGATTGCGACGCCCAGCTCGAGACCGGCACGGGGTTTCTGTTCTCCGAGCCCAGCGCGGATGCGCTCATGGGTGCGTTGACGCGTGGGCTTGCTGCCGCGGGCAGCCCCGAGTGGCCGCGCTTGACGCGGCGCTTGCTCCGCCTCGATCTCAGCTGGGAGTCGCCCGCGCGACGCTACCTCAAGGTGTACAAGAACGCCTCGGCTTAGTCCCGCACCTCGCGGCACTACCGCCTAGCGCCGAGCGAGCTCGGCCGCGCGAAGGGCCCCGGACAGCCAGTAGGTGCGCAGGAGGATCGTCAGCAGCACTGCGGTTTGATGCAAGGCCACGCTGAGCCCCGTGCGCCAGGCTCCCGCGCGGGCCACATCCAGTTGGGCCACCACGGCGGCGCAAATGGCGAGCACCGCCAGCGTCGCCGTGCCGCTCGAGGCGTAGCGCGTCACAAGGCTCAGCGGATGGCGCATCAGTAGGCCAAAGCCTCGTAGATAGGCCTGGCTCCGTCCGATGTCGCGGTCGGCCAGACTCGCGCTCACGACATCACGCAGGACGGAGATGCCGACCTGGGCCAAGAGCCCGAGCGCCAGCAACCCGAGGAAGATCAGGTCGGGGATCCGCTCGTCTGCGGCGGTTAGAAAATAAGAACGCACGGTCATTGCCAGAGTGAGCGTGACGATGAGTAACACTGCGCGCACTAGCCAGGTCAACGCCCCGAGCAACACCAAACGCGGCAACACCCAGGCCGCGTCACTCGAAAGGGGTTGGCTGGGCGGGGTACTCCGCAATGCCCTGAGCTGAAGCCAATCGAAGCCCAGCCCCATGAAGGAGAACAGTAACAAGAGCCCGGCGGCGGAGAACAAGTGCGCGAAAAGGGTGGCTTGTTCTCGCTGGAGCACTTCGAGCAGGTAAAGGCCCCCGCTCTCGAAGAGCTTTTTGTCCCCCTCGGGGAACCTCGAAATGCCGGACGCCGCGATCGTGTGGACGACCGGCAGCGCCAGTAACCACGCGGCGCCGAGGCGAAACGCATAGGTCGCCAAGATCGCTCGTGCGATGCGGCGCCGGCTCCGAGCCCGTGGCCAGGTGAGCTCGGTCATGGCGCGAGCACACCGAGCAACAACTGAAACGCGTACACCAGGCGATCCAGCGTATTGACGGGGAATGGGGGATGTTGACGGACGGCGTTGTCGAGCAAATTTTCTTCGATCACGATGCTACCCTTCGGGTCGACCACGGCCGACACCACCGGGCTAGCTCCCACGTGCGAGACCATCTCGACGCGACCGTCGCCGTTCCAGTACTTCCAGACGTGTTCTCCGCTGGCGGTGATCAAGAGAATGTCCACTGGGAACTGAAGCTCACCCTGGCGATGCACATCGACACGGCTCTCAAAGCGACCACCCGCTGATGCGGGCGCCACACCGGCCTCGGCAGCGGGCAGCATGCCGCGGGGCTCTGCCATGAGGGCCGAACGCAAGTCTCGCGCCACATAGTTGACGCCATGCCCCTGGTGAATGGCCGCGCGGATGTCCTTTACGGCGGGCTCACCCAGAACCTCGGTTAGGACGAGCAGCAAATCCTCCGGCTCCGGATGTCTGAAGCGATATCGTTGGGCGTAGCGCAGAAGGGCCGCGTCGACCTCGGCTGCGCCGTAAACGTTGGCGACCGTTGTGAAGAGCAGGGCGGTTCTGGAGTAGACCACGCCCGCGAGCTCCGCGAAGCTCACGAAGTCGCTCGCGGGCAGCGCCAGAGGTGCGGCGTGTGGCTCGAGCTGCATGCTAGCCCGCCGCAAGGCTTCACTCGACAGCGAAAAACCGAGCAAGTCACTGGCCGAGGCCGCTCCGAAGAGCGCTTCGGCGGCAACGCTCTCCGCGTACGAGTTCAGGCCCTCATCCAAGAACGGCCAGCGCTGTTCGTTCGTGGCCAAGAGGCCATAGAACCACTGGTGGCCGAGCTCGTGTACCGTCACGAGCTCCACGGCGCGCGACCAGTAGCTCGCGTGCCAGGCGCCCCCGGTGGTGATCAGCGTTGGATATTCCATGCCGCCAGCGGCACCCGCGTGTCGAGGCGGGTGCACCACCGTCAGATCGGCGTACGGGTAGGGCCCGTAGCGAGAGTTGAAGAGTGGTAGCACAAATCGCAGCGTGTCCAGCGTCCGCTCCGCGTTTCGCCCATGACCCGGCGGGTACAAGAGGTGAATATCCGTCTCCAGAATGCGCGCATGCTGCTCTTCAAAAGCGGGCCACGCGGTCCAGGCAAAGTCGTGCACGCCGCTGGCGCGTTGCTGCACGACGCGGCGGCCGTCGCTGACGGTCTCCTCCACACGGTGGCCCGTGGCACCCAGATGCATGGCCTCCGGTACGTCCAGCGTCACGTCGTAGTCGCCAAAGTCCGCGTAGAATTCGGCGTGCGGGTGAAAGGTAAAATGAGACCAGGTACCGTCCTGCTCGAGGCGCGCCAGTTTGGGGAACCATTGGCCAGCAAAGTGAAAATCCCGGCTAAACCCGGTGCGTTCGATGATGTCCGGCAGAACGGACTCCCACGCGATGTCGAGCGTGAGCACGCTGCCCGGTGCCACCGGGCTCGGTAGCGCCACGCGCAGGTCGGTGGCATCGAGCGGGTCCCCCGGGCTGTGCTGCTCCAGGTGGGGCAGCAGATCCGCGCCACCGAGCTCACGGGCGGTCAGGCGGCGAATGTCGATGTGGCCCCAATGCTGGGACACTCGACCACTGCGCGCTCGGGTGAAGGCAGAGCGATTGAAGACCGTCTGATTGTGCTTGAACGCGTTCAGATACAGGTGAAAGTAGAGCTCATCGGTGCTGGCGGCAGAGGCGTTGACCCAGCGGATGGTGCCCTCGCCGGTGATGGCGTGTGTGTTTGAATCCAGCCTGGCCCGCAGCGTGTAAGAGGCGACCGGCGTGGGGGCGTTGGGGCCGCCGACGCTGAAGCGCTCGGCCGCGAGGGGCGCGCCCCACGAGGTCACCGCGGCGCTGAGCAGGGTAGCCAGCACGGTTCCGATTCCACGGGCGGCCGATCCAGGGCGGGGCTGAGGCATGGCCAGAGGCTATACCGGGCGAGCTCCCCGTGGGCTCTCGTTTTATGTCACACCAACCGCACGACCTGCTGTTCTGCGAGGTCATGAATGATTTTTAGAGCATCCAGCCGGGTCATGCCGCTGATATCCAGGATTTCGTCGACCGTCGATTGACCATCGACGAGCGACAGCAGAAAACCCGCGCGATGGTCGAGTGACAGCCACTGGACTTCTTCCTGGCTCACCACGACGCTCATCACCTGATCGAGGGGCCCGATGCGGGCGGCGAACATTTGGGTCAGCGCATCTCGGCAGTTCTGTGCATAGCGCCGCGCAGAAAGGTCGTCCGGGCTTCGCGCCAAGATTTCCTCGGCGATCTTCAGCGCCCGGTTGTAATCTCCAAGCGCGTAACACTGCTCCAGCTCCTTCGCTCCGGCGCGGGTCGTGCCAGACGACGCGGGCGCGGGCGGTTTGGAGCTCGGCATCGGTGAGAGCGAATCGAGCACGGGGTCGAGCTCTTCGATGAAGTCCAAAGCCGAATCCATGGCGGGCGGAAGCGCGCGCCCATTGGATGAGCTGCTGCCGGGCAGCCTGGCTCGCGCCAGCATCTCGGGATCGATGGGACGATTGCGCTTGGTTTCGGCGAGAAAGGCGTTCCTGGTGGCGCGCTCTGGGGCGGGGCTCGTGCGTTTGGCTTGAGCCGGCATGCCTTTCGCGGCGGCTGGCGGAGCCGTCGGCAGCTCGGAGTGAGCGAACGGATGTCGCGGCTTGGGCTCGGTTTCGGCGAACGGATGTCGCGGCTTGGGCTCGGTATCCGCGAACGGATGTCGCGGCTTGGGCTCGGCTGGCGGCGCGCCGGGTAGGTGGTTCCCGAAGACGTCGATCGGGTCGTCGAAACTATCGAAATCTAGCTCTTCGGGTGGAGGCTCGAGGGTGGTCGGTGTCAGCTGCTTCGTGCGAACCGGAGGAGGGGGAAGCTTGGGCTTGCCCCTTGGCTTGGCCGGCTTGCTCTTGGCTCGGGCGCCACTCTTCTCTACGGCATCCACCTGGCGCATCGCCTCGGCGGCCAGCTGCTCGGGAGGCGACGCGGGGATGGCAGTATCTCGCGAGAAAAAATCGTTAGAGGCCTCCTCTGTCTCTTCGAGCAGATCAAACTCGACGTCGTCGAGCAAATCGTCGTCCTTTATGCTCACGGGCTTCCGCTTCCCGTCGGCATCGTTCTGCCTCGGAACAGCTCCTCCGGGTTTGCGTTTATCGTGCGGGTCCATCGCATGGCGCCGTGATTGAGCGAGCTCGCGAGCTACTGGGCTCGCGATACAACCCCTTTGAACATGCGTTGTGTGCGCGCCAGGCCGTCGACGTGTTGCCGAATTTGAGCCGCACCGCGTGCCTCGATGGCTTCTCGAGCGTGCTCCAGCACGGTCCTGGCCTTGCCCAAGGCATCCTGCCCAAAGTCACTGGAACCGACCACCCCTTCCACCTCGGGGAACAGCCGCTCAATCTCGGCGATCAGTGTCTCGGCTTCCTGCTTGGCCGCTTCGAAGTCTTCGTCCGTACGCCGTTCGACGAGATAGTCCTTGGCCGTCTCGATCATGTGGTGGATTTCATCCTGCGTCAGCCCGCTCGTCGCGGTCACCTGGATGGATTGCGCCTGACCGGTCTCGAGGTCCTTGGCGAAGACACTGACGATACCATCGGTGTTGATCTCGAAGGTCACTTCGATTTCTATTTCACCCTTGGTGGCGCGGCGAAGCCCGGTCAGGATGAACTCGCCGAGGAGCTCGTTCTTCTCGGCGTTGTCATTCTCGCCCTGCATGACCAGGATCTTGACGGCGGTCTGGTTATCGCGGCTAGTCGTAAATACCTTGGTGCGGCTGGTGGGCACCGTGGTGTTCTGAGGGATGAGCTCCTCGAAGTGGCTGCCAAACGTCATGATGCCCAGCGCATGGGGCGTGACGTCCAGCAGGATCATGTCGTTCTTGTCCTCGATCAAGGCGTGCCCCTGAATGGCCGCGCCCAGCGCGACCACTTCGTCGGGGTGAACCCCTTTATTCGGGGTTCGGCCGAAATATTCCGTGGCGGCCTTCTGGATGGCGGGCATCCGGGTCATCCCGCCCACCAGGATGACGTCTTCCAGATCCTTCGGCTCGAGCCGCGCGTCACCCAGCGCGTCTCTGCAGATCTCGATGGTTCGTTCGATCAGATCTTCGGTCAACCCCTCCAAGGTCTCTCGCGTGAGGGTGCGTTGCAGGTGCAGGGCCTCATTGCGCCCCGTGGAGATGATGAAGGGCAGGTTGATGTCGGTTTCGCGCACGCTGGATAGCTCGCACTTGGCCTTTTCGGCGGCGTCCCGCAGGCGCTGCAGGGCCATGCGGTCCTGCCTCAGATCGATCTCGTGCTCTTGTTGGAAGCCGTGCACCAGCCAATCGACGATACGTGCGTCAAAGTCCTCCCCACCGAGAAACGTGTCACCGGTGGTAGCGATCACCTTGAAGACGCCGGTGCTGCTCAGCTCCAGGATGGAAATGTCGAAAGTTCCGCCGCCGAGGTCGTACACCGCAATGACTCGATCAATTTCCTTACCCAACCCGTACGCCAGGGCTGCCGCGGTCGGCTCATTGATGATGCGAATCACGTCGAGCCCGGCGATGGTCCCGGCGTCCTTGGTGGCCTGACGCTGGTTGTCGTTGAAATACGCTGGCACCGTTACCACTGCTTGTGTGACGGGCTGCCCCAGGTAATCCTCCGCGATGATCTTCATCTCTTGTAAGATCATCGAGCTGATCTCGGGAACCGAGTAGCTCTTGTCTCTAAGCACGATGCGCACGTCGTCGTGCGGGCCTTCGGCGATGTTATAGCTGGAGGTCAACAGGGCATTTTTGATCTGCGGCGAGTTCCACTTGCGGCCGATCAAACGCTTGGCGGCGTACACCGTGTTCTCGGCGTTGGTGATGGCCTGGCGTTTGGCGATGTGCCCGACCAGGCGTTTTCCCGCCTCGGTGACGGCGACCATGCTCGGGGTGGTCTTGTAGCCCCCGCGGTTCGGAATCACCGTTGGCACGGCGCTGTCCATGACGGCCACACAAGAGTTGGTGGTCCCGAGATCGATCCCAATGACGGTTTCCATAATATGCTTAGACGCCCTGACGCTTGATGCGCTTTAGCCATTGCTTGATCCTGTCACTATCAGGGGTGAGCTCGAGAGCCCTCTCCAGCTCTCGGATGGCGCTCTGCTGCATGCCCGCGGCCTCATAGATCTTCGCGAGCGTAAGGCGCAAATCAATGCGATTTGGCGCAATTTGTACTGCTTCTCGCGCCAGCTCACCCGCCAGCCGCAGCTCCACGCCGGCCTTCAGGTAACACTCGGCCGCACTTCTGAGCACGTCGGAGCTAGGGCGCCCACGAGCGGCGCGGGTGTACGAGCGGGCCGCATCCTCGTACCGGCCGTTGGTTTCTTCGTAGCGTGCCCGCTCGAGGTAGCTGTCGGCCACGGTGGCGCCTACCTGTTTCTCCAGCTCTTCGAGCCGTTCCACCGTGGCAATATCCCCGCCCGAGAGCGTGCGAGCGATCTTGAGCGTGTTCAGAGCGGACACGGTGTTGCCCGCGGCGAGCGCTTCTTCAGCGGCCGTGGCGAAGCGTTCGACGCGCTGATCGCGGATCGCACCCTTGCGGTGCTTGTAGCGTCGGTGCAGGTCCTTGACTGCCGCCGAGCGACGCGCAGCCTGATCGCGTAAAGCGTCCTCATCCGGTTCCGCAGGGGACGAGCTTGGGCCAGTCAGACCGAGCTTGCGTGCCAACCCCTGTCGCCGCGACTGGGGGTCATCCACCATTTCCACCACTGGGTGACGACTCTCCTTGGGCGACGGTAGCGGCGGGGGCTTCAGCGCAACTCGCGGCGAAGCCGCGATGATAGCCTCGGCCTGCTTCTTTTGTGCCTGTTCCTCTTCTGCCTGTTGCAGCAGCTGCTCGAGATCCTCCACGCTCGTCGGCGCATCGGCGGTGAGGTCCTCGAGCCCGCGTGTGCGACCCAAGGCAGCCAGATAGCCTTCGTATTCCGCGCGCGCCTTCGGATCGCTCAGGATGTCGTGCGCTTCGGTCAGGCGCTGAAATATTTTTTCCATGCGCTTGGTAAATTCACCGAGGCGCTTGCCGAAGTAAGTGTCGGGATGAAATACCCCAATCATGGAGAAGTATGCGCGCTTGATCGTGCTGCGGTCGGCCGTCATCTTCACGCCCAGTAACTGGAAATGGTCCAGCTCACTCAGCTGACTGGAGATCTCGAGGATGCGTACTTGCAGATCGGCGTCGATGCTCAATGACTCGTCCAGCTGGCTCGACCATCGAATGTGCGTCGCTGATCTCGGACTCTCTGACGCATTATGGACGGCACCCAGGGTCGCCAGGCGGCGCAGGTGGCCCGCTACTCGGTCGAGCTCGAGCCCGGTCGCCAGGGCGATCGCCCCTTCATGGCTCTTGCCGTCGACCTGCGACAGCACAAACGCCTCTTCGGGGTCTAGCGGCAGGGTGCGCACGTCCACGATGTCCACACGCTGGTAAATCGCGGGTGCGAGCTTCGACTTGGCGCTCAAGGGGTTGCCTTCAATTTTCTTGGCATCGGCTCGGGGCGAATCGACGCACCATAGGATTTGACATCGAATGGCTCCGATCTCAAATCGGTACCGCTCGTGCCGAGATAGCTACATAGGGGTAATGCTCCCACCGCCACATCAACGGTGCGAAACTTGCCACGCTAAACCGGGCCGGCGCTTTTGTTGGCGCGCTGGGGCGGGCCCCACGAATTTGGACGCTGGGGGCTAGCCTTGTTAGTCGGAGCCGGAGAAAGGTCCCTGAATCATCGCGCTTCCGAAATCAGTCACGGTCAGGCTTCCGACCCAGATGCCTTCAAAAAAAACCGGGCGGGCATTCTCGTCGATCTGCGCTCGCTCGCCCGCAGAGATCTGCCATGGCACGACTGGCAAATTGGACTCTTCAACGCGCGACCAGAGCCGCACCATCGCCCCCTGACACAGAGCGAGGACGCAGGCTTCGTCGCAACCGGGGAAAGCCTGCCCGGCCTCTTCGCCCACGCCGGTGATGAGGGCGGCGACGTTGGGGCAGCCAAAACGGGTCGCCATGGCGTCGGCGACCGAGCTCCGAGCAGGGTCCTCGACGAGCGCCTCCAGTGTGGCAGCTTCGGCCAGAAACGGCGAGGGCTGCCAGGCCAAGGTGGCTCCGACGCGCAACAAATCCTCGGTCTCGGCATAGGCCGAAGCGGCGCTCTCGGGCTCAAAACCGGCTGACTCTGGCGATAGGCCAATGACGGACTCTAGCACCAGCGATGCCGCGCCGTCCGAGCCCAACACGGTTAACGTGCCCGCGAGCGCCCCCTCTCCATTCAGTCGCGCCAAGCCCGTCTGCATCCAACCCTGAACCATGGTCCGCAGGCCCACGCCGGGCAGCCCGGGCGCCAGGTTGTTGATCAGCTCGGTGCGCCAGCCGCGCGCGTCGCGCGCCTGTTCAAACGCGGCCGGGTCGTCGGCGAGGCTGGACATCGCGTCCAGCAGCGCTGCGAGATCATCAGTGGCTGTGCCCGTCAGCGAGGACGCGGCCCGAAACGCCAAGTACCCGAGGGCGGGGTTGAGCTCGGCGGTCGCTTCGACGGAGAGCGACATGCGCAGGGTCAGGTTGGCCGTTTGCATGGGTCGATCCACCACGTCGATGTAGATCACCGTGTCGGTATTCGCGCTCAACGCGCTGATGCTTCGACACCCCCCCGCATACTGCTCGGCTCGGATCACCACAGCCAGCGGGCTACCGGCCTTGATGTGCTCGAGCCGAAGGGGGACCTCGCTGCTCGTCTGCAATGCCGTTGCGCCATCTGGAAATGGCACGCCCTGGAGGCCCGCGCAGGTCTGGTCCACGTGCACGCTGGCAACCCAGCGCGTGACGCTGCGGCGGCCGGGGTAGTCGGGCGTGACGATCAAATTGCCTTCGCTGGTGGGTAACGTCACTATTCGCAGCATTTCGTCGACGCGACCGGCAGCTGCCCGAACCGCAAAGCTCGAAGCGGCGGCGAGCACCGTGAGGTCCGTCTCGGCCATGCCGGCCGCGTCTGTCGGGACGATGCTTTTGCTCAAGAACGCATCACCTGCCTGGCCGAGCAGCGCGAAGCGAACTTCGTGTTGTCCGGGAGGCTGCACATCCACCTGGATGCGGTTCGTCTCCCCCGCCACCAGTGTGATCTCCCGGCCGGATCGAAACCTGATGGATTCGGCGCCCGTATTCTCAAACAAATCGTCGGGCGTACCGGCCGTGATGGGCGGCAGATCGATGTCGATGCTATCGCCCGAAGGACCGCCGCAGCCCAGAATGGCACACAGGAGCGCCGAAACGCCGATACCCGGCGCACTCTTACCCGGCGCACTCCTACCCGGCGCATCGTGTCGTCTAAACCGCAAAAGCCAAGCCTCCGGCTGAGTCTAGTGCACCGAATCCCTTCGAGCGATGGGATTTTCGACGCCCGCCGGGGCGAGGGCGAGCTGATCGGCAGGGCCGGACCGTGCCCTTTTTTGTAAACCGACAAGCCGGGCTGTGCCGTAGAGCCAGAAGTGGCCTGAGGTGCCAGCGCGGAATGTTTAAAAAAATCTTCGAGGGCAGGGGGAGCGAGTGGCCTTGAAAACTCCTGTGGCGTCGATCGTTCCGCCCATGATCAAGCTGCTCGTCGTTGATGACGAGCCGGCGTTGCGTGAGGTGCTGGAAATCATGCTGGGCCGGGAGGGTTACCGTGTCGTGAGCGCCCACGGTTACCAGGTCGCCATTGAAGCCATCACTCAATCACCGCAACCTTTTCCGGTCATTCTCACCGATCTGGCGATGCCGGATGGCTCAGGGCTGGACGTCCTGGCCGCTGCCAAGCAGCGTTGCCCATCCACGGAGGTCATCCTCTTTACCGCTCACCACTCGGTGGAAAACGCCATCGCGGCCATGACCGCTGGGGCCTTCAACTTCATCACCAAGCCGTTTGAGCCGGCGGCGCTGGCAGCGCTGGTCCGAAAAGCGCTCGAGAAGCACGCGTTGGTGGAGGAAAATTCACGCCTCAAGGCCCAGGTGCGAAAAGGCGAGCCCAGCAATGAATTGGTGGGGAAGAGCCGAGCCATGTGCGCCGTCCTGGACATGATCGAGCGCGTGGCACCGATGCGAACCACGGTGTTGATCACGGGCGAAAGCGGCACGGGCAAGGAATGCGTCGCACGCGCCATCCACCAGCGTTCGGACCGCGCCAACAAACCTTGTTTGGTCGTCAACTGTGGAGCCTTGCCCGAGGCGCTCATGGAAAGCGAGCTCTTCGGCCACGAAAAGGGCGCTTTTACCGGTGCGACGGGGCGGCACGTGGGGATCTTCCGGGAGGCTGAGGGCGGGACTGTGATGCTGGATGAAGTGGGGGAGCTCAGCTTGCCGCTGCAGGTCAAGCTGCTCAGGGTGCTGCAGGAGCGCAAGGTCAAGCCGGTGGGGGCGAGCCAAGAGATCCCCATCGACATCCGCATCCTGGCCGCCACCAATCGCGATGTGGAGGTCGAGGTCGCCGAGGGCCGGTTCCGTCAGGACCTGTATTATCGGCTCAACGTCATCCGCGTGGAGCTGCCACCCCTGCGCGATAGGACCCAGGACATTGCCGCGTTGGCGGAGCGCTTTGTGCAGCGCTTTGCGCGCGAGATGAGCAAGGACGTCCGCGGCCTGACCCCGGATGCGTTGCGAGCCCTGGAACGCTACAAGTTTCCAGGCAACGTGCGCGAGCTGGAAAACGTCATCGAACGTGCGGTGGCGCTGGCAGGTTCCCGCGCCATCGGCCTCGGCGACATGCCGCGCGAGGTGAGCGGCTTGGCATCCGCCGCCGGCCCCAACCTGGTCGTTTTGCCGGAGGAGGGGTGCAACCTGGACGAGGTGATAGGCGAAATCGAGCGGCGCCTCATGCTCGAGGCTCTCGAGCGCAGCGGCGGCGTACGCAAGGCGGCGGCTCAGTTGCTGGGCATCACTTTCCGATCTTTACGGTACCGCTTGCAAAAGCACGACCTGGACCTGGGAGATGCTGAGGACTCTGCCCTCGAGATGTAACCGAGTCGCCCGCAACCATGATTCCTTACACAACTCGTGGCAGGGTTTGCCTCGGAGCGAGATCGATTGAATACTCGTAGCGTGAACGCTCGCTCCAGGTCTGTGTCGTGGCAAGGCTTTACCCTGGTGGAGCTCATGGTGGTCGTCGTGATCACCGGTATTCTGGCCAGCCTCGGCTTCGCCGCTCTGAACAAGCACGTCAGCGCTGCCTGGGGGGCTGAGGCGTTGAACATGGTGCAGAGCATTCGCGCCGCACAGGAACGTTGGCGCTCCGAGCACATGATGTACCTCGATGTGAGCAGCGAGGACACTTGGTACCCGAAAGACCCTACAGATGTGGCGAACCGGGGCCAGCAGCACTCGTTTTTCTATCCGCCGGGAGGGGGGCCCGACGACAACGAGAAGTGGCTCCTGCTGCGCCCGACCGTCTCGGGGCCGGTACGTTTTGGTTACCTAGTCAACGCGGGCGCCGCGGGAGTGGCCATGACTGTACCTGCCGAAGGCCCCGCCGTGACGTGGCCCGCTGATCCGCCCGATAACTGGTACGTGATTCAGGCCATCGGCGACACGGACTCGGATGGGGTACACTCGCACTACCTCGCCTCCAGCTTGGACGGCGAAGTCGAGACGCAAAACCACGGCGAGTAGGTGACCCCGGCGAGTCGCGCCGCCCGTCAGATGGGCAGAGCTGCAGGGCGGCGAGTGCGCCGATATCCGACGTTGGCTTCAGTGTCCCACTGCGCGTCTCGGTTGGATGGCGCTGCCGTCGAGTGAGCGGTGGTGCGCGAGCCACCCTGTCCGCCTGTCGAGGCTGAAGCATGCGGGCAGTTGCGCCGTAATTTGTCACGAGGAACCCGTTTGATGACCAAAAACGTCCATGCCGTTTCAGAGTGTGTCACCGCCGAGCGGGTACGGTTGGCCACAGTGCGGCAGGCTTTCGCCGATAAAGTGCGAGAAATATCGGCCTGGCACGGCGCCTGCTTAGGAGAGCCGTGATGATCGCGAAGGCACATGGCTTCACAAGGCTTCGTTCGAGCGCGCTGGCGCTGAACGCGGCCGCGTCGAGAGCGCAAGTGTCCGGCTTCACCTTGATCGAGCTGATGGTCGTGGTCGTGATCATGGGCGTGCTCGCGGCACTGGCCACGTTTGGCGTACGCAAATACGTGCTCGAAGCCAAGAAGGCCGAAGCCGCTTCGATGATCACGCAGATTCGCGCAGCCGAAGAGTCCTATCGCGACGAGACGTTCACCTACCTGGGGAGGGACGAGTTCGACCAGTGGCACCCCGTGGATGAGCCCGGCGCCGAGGTCTACAGCTGGGAAAGGGACACGGACCTACGCACAGAGGTGTTTGGTCCGCTTGGGGTTCAGCCCACCGGAGGAGTCCACTTCAGCTATTGCGTGGTGGATGGCCTCGCGGGTGACTCCCCCGCCATTCCGTCGACCACGACCTTCGACTTTGCCGACCCGACCGGGCCCTTTTACATCGTGATGGCCAAGGCCGACCTAAATGGCGACGGCACGTTCACGTATGCGCTGTCGCACAGCGACACCTCAACAGTTCACATCGACGACACACTCTAACTCGAGCGATTTGCGGCCGGCTGCATGAGCACCTCGCCGCGGACATTCACAACGAAGAACAAGGAGATACTCATGCGGATTCAGGACAAACTCAAGCAGCTCAAGAGCAAACGCGGCTTTACATTGGTCGAGCTCATGATCGTGGTTGCGATCAT
>JANOIG010000289.1:0-66605 GCA_031407405.1 Deltaproteobacteria bacterium | reverse complement strand
TGATTTCAGTTTGGACATGTTCCTCCGGACGAGGTGTGGGATGGACTGGCGCCCCTAAAGCAAGACGTGCGCCAGCTTGACCCCATTCGCCACAGTACGCCTAACGCATGGATATTTATGTGCTTTTATTGGTGCGATCGGGCGCATCTCAGCGGGAGCTGGCGCTTTCATTCAGCCTAGTGGCACACCATGGCACAGTGGTGGCTCCGGGGATTCACACCGGCACAGCGCGCTCGGGAACGCGCAATTCCTTTCGCCGGCTTACCGGCTCGACGGTCTCGAGTGACAGCACCCGCCGAGCAACTCCATTGCTGTGCTTCGGGCGCTGTATTATGAACGTGATACAGTGCTCGAGCTCAAGATCGACCCCCAAGCCAAGGTCCCCGTCTACCGGCAAATCATCGATCAGACTCACTTCGCCATCAATACGGGCGCACTCGAGCCGGGCCAGCGCTTGCCGAGCCTGAGGTCATTGTCCGGCCGCCACGGCATCGCGGTCAACACCGTCGTCAAGGCGTTCAAGGCGCTCGAGGCTCGCCAGTTGATCAGCGCGGGGCCACGCAGTGGTTACCACGTTCAAGCTTCAAAAGGCGCGCGCTCGCCCGCGCCAAAAGAGGATCAGCCTGCGGCATCGCGTTACGCGGCGCGCGGTGTCTCGGCCACCAAACAGGAGGTCCACGCCGCCATCGCCGCGCTGGATCGCGGCCTATATCCAGGCGCCTTCTGTAAGATCACGGAGGATTACCTGACCGGTGATCCCGACCTGTGCAACGTCATTCACGCGGACGGTAGCGGCAGCAAGTCCGTGCTCGCGTACCTGCATTATCGCGAGACCGGCGATGCCAGCGTGTTCCGTGGCATCGCACAAGACAGCATCGTGATGAACCTGGATGATCTGCTGTGTGTGGGCGCTACCCGTCGCATCCTATTGTCCAGCACCATCAACCGCAACGCCAAGCGAGTCGGCGCCGAGGTGCTGGGCCAGCTCATCAGCGGGACCGACGCATTCCTGGCTCGGCTGCGCGAACAAGGGGTCGACATTCACAGCGGGGGCGGAGAAACCGCCGACGTCGGTGATCTCACCCCCACGTTGGTGGTGGACAGCTGCACGGCGGCCGTCATGCGCAAATCCGACGTGATCACGGGGGATGGAATTCGGCCGGGTCTCAGCATCGTCGGCCTGGCTAGCGGCGGGCAAGCCAGCTACGAAGAGCGCGAAAACAGCGGCATCGGCAGCAACGGCCTCACGAGCGCACGCCACGACTTGCTGAGCGCGCACTATCGGAAAAAATACCCCGAGACCTTCGACCCGCAGATCGCACCCGATCTCGTGTACACGGGCCCGTTTCGCATGTCGGATCGGCTGCCGGGCTCGAAGATGTCCGTCGGTGAAGCCTTGCTGAGCCCGACGCGCAGCTACGCGCCCGTGATTGCGGCGCTGCTCGCCGAGCCACGCCAACAGATCAAAGGCCTCGTGCACTGCTCGGGTGGCGGGCAGACCAAATGCCTCTTTTTCGGCCGCAAAGTGCACTTCGTCAAGGATTCGATGCTGCCGATTCCTGCCGTCTTCAAGGTCATCCAAAAGGTCAGCGGCACACCCTGGAAGGAGATGTACCAGGTGTACAACATGGGCCACCGCATGGAAGCGTACTGCCTGCCGCGCGACACGCGCCACGTCATTGCTACGGCACGCCGCTTCGGCATCGCGGCACAGCAAATCGGGCACACCGAGAAGAGCAGCGGCCCCGGCAATCGGCTCACGGTTTCGCATGGCGCCCGGCGCCTCAGCTACGTTGGCCCCGAGTCGGCGTAGGTCGCTTGGGCATGGACTCGTTGTCGCTTGCTCTGCCCGCGGCTTCGCCGAGCGCGCTTGCCGCAGCGCTCGCCATCGACCTGCTTCTGGGCGAGCTGCCGTCCCGCGTCCATCCGGTGGTCTGGATGGGCACCAGCATACGCTGGGCCGAGCGGGCGCTGCCCCAACGTGGAGCGCTGCGTCAGCTTATCGGCGGCGGGTTGCTTGCGCTCCTGCTGCCGCTCGGCTGCGCGCTCCTCAGCTGGCTGCTGCTCGGGCTGCTCAGCCCGTGGCCGTTCGTGGCGTGGCTCGCCCACGTCGTGCTACTCACTGCGATGTTCGCTGGGCGCGCGCTCGGAGAGGCGGCCCACCGGGTGCGCGACGCACTTGGGGCTTCACAGCTCGGGGCTGCCCGTCAGGCGCTCCGCAGCCTGTGCAGCCGCGACCCGAGCCAGCTCAGCGAAGCTGACCTGATCGGGGCGAGCATCGAGTCAGTGGCCGAAAATGCTTCGGATAGCTTCGTCGCACCGCTCTTTTATTACGTGCTATTGGGCCTGCCCGGGGCCGTGCTGTATCGCGCGGTCAACACCCTGGATTCCATGCTGGGGTATCGCGGCCATTACGAGTATCTCGGCAAGGCCAGCGCCCGCCTCGACGACGCGCTCAATTTCATTCCCGCCCGCATCACGGCGGCCCTGTTGCTCATCGCAGGGCTCTTGGCTCGAGCCAATGTGCGCCGAGCCGTCGGCACCTGGCGCCGGGATGCTGCGAGCACGCCGAGCCCCAACGCGGGCCGGCCCATGGCGACCATGGCTGGCTTGCTCGGGGTGCGCCTCGAAAAATCAGGGCACTACCAGCTCGGTGATGCGTGTGATCCGCTCGTTCCCCGCAAAATCGAGGCTGCCTGGCACATCGTGCAGCTGGCCGGTGCAGTCGCTGCGCTGCTGGCCCTGTCGGTGCTGGTGTATCGATCCCATTGAATCGCCGCCCTCGCTCAACCGGGGCGACGAAATACCCATCGCTTCAATGGAAGCGGCGTACTAGTGCTCGGTTCGATGCTCATGCTCAGCGCGGAGGCCTGCTCTGACGCACCGCTCGCGCCGCGCCCGGAGCGCGTGCATGGCGGCCTGCGTGACGCAGAGCTTCAGGCGCTGAACCTGTGCGGCGAGCAGGTGCTCGACTTCAGCTCCAGCACCAACCCCTACGGGCCGCACCCGGCAGTGGTGCAGGCGCTTCATGCCGCCGCGATCGAACGTTATCCGGATTCGAGCGCATTCGCAGCGCGGCAAGCACTCGGCCGGGTTCTGTCGCTGCCTCCCGAGCAGCTCGTGCTGGGTAATGGTGCGGCAGATCTCCTGTGGACTCTGGCCCGGACGCTGCTCGGCCCTGGCCGTCGGGCGCTGATCGTCGAGCCCACGTTTTGCGAGTTTCGCGCGGCGGCTCGCGCTACGGGCGCCAGCGTCAGCGAATGGCGCAGCCGCGCTGAGCGAGGCTTCGCCATCGACCTCGGCGCGATCGGCGAGCAGGCGCATGTCGACGCTGCCCAGGTCATCTATTTGTGCTCCCCGAACACACCCACTGGCACGGCGCTCGCCGCGTCCGAAATTGGCGCCTGGGCCAGTGGTCACCCCGAGCTGACGCTGGTGCTCGATCAGTCTTTCCTCAGCCTCAGCACGCGCTTCGAAGACGCGGCGCTACGCATGCCGGCCAATGTCGCCTGCGTGCGCTCTTTGACGAAAGATCACGGCATCCCCGGCGTGCGTGTCGGGTACCTGATCGCCAGCCCCGAGCTGTGCCTGGCGCTCGAAGCAAGCCGCCCTGCCTGGACCACCAGCGCCTTTGCACAAGCCGCCACCCTGGCCTGTTGTGAGCGCGGCGCCTTCGTCGCAGAAAGTCGCGCCCGCCTGCTCGAGGATCGGCGCGAGCTCGAAGCCGATCTACGAACCCTGGGCATCGAAACCGTCGATTCGGTCGCTACGTTTCTGCTCGCGCGCGTGCCAGGGGTCACCCGGTTGCGCTCGCGCCTCCTGTCAGCGCACCGCATCCTGGTGCGCGACTGCGAGTCTTTCGGCCTACCGGGCTTCATGCGTGTGGCGGCCAAGCCCGCCGCCGATCGCCAGCGCCTGGTCGAAGCGCTACGCGCCGAGGTGCCGGGTTGTTAGCTCCGACGCTCATGGTTCAAGGCACTGCTTCGTCGGTCGGCAAGAGCCTGCTGGTGGCCGGGTTGTGCCGGCTGTTTCGGGCCGATGGGGTCAATGTGGCGCCCTTCAAGTCGCAAAACATGGCGCTCAACTCCGCGGTCACGCCCGACGGCCTCGAGATCGGCCGCGCTCAAGCGGTCCAGGCCGAAGCCGCCGGGCTCGTGCCCAGTGTCGAGATGAACCCCATCCTGATCAAACCCGAGGGGCCTGGGCGAGCCCAAGTGGTGGTCATGGGCCGCCCCGCTTTTAGCCTCAGCCCCGCGGAGTACCACGCCCACAAACCCAAGCTGCAGGGCATCATCGCCGACTGTCTGGCCACGTTGCGGCGCCGGCATGACCTGGTCATCATCGAGGGCGCTGGCAGCCCGGCAGAGGTCAACCTCAAGGATCGCGACATCGTCAACATGCATGTCGCTCGGCTGGCAGACGCGCCGGTGCTCCTGGCCGGCGACATCGATCGCGGCGGAGTCTTCGCGGCCTTCGTGGGCACGTTGGAGCTGCTCGAGCCGGACGAACGGGAGCGGGTGAAAGCTTTCGTGATCAACAAGTTTCGAGGCGATCTGAGCCTGCTCGAGCCCGGACTCGATTTTTTGCGGCAGCGGACCGGAAAGCCAGTGCTGGGCGTGGTGCCTTATTTGTCTAACTTGCGCATCGCCGATGAGGACTCGCTATCGCTCGAGAGCCGTACCGGTAGGGCACGGCCGGGGCCCGAACGGCTCGATATCGCTGTCGTCGGGCTACCGCACATCTCAAATTACGACGACGTTGCGGCGCTCGAGCACGAAGCGGGGGTGTCGGTGCGCTTCGCGCGGAGTCGGGACGAGCTCTGGGGTGCCGACCTCCTGATCTTGCCGGGTACGAAATCCACGGTGGCCGACCTCGGCTGGCTGCGCGAAACAGGCATCGCCCAGTGCATCGAGCAGCGCGCACGCGCGGGCGGGCTGGTCCTCGGTATTTGTGGAGGCTGCCAGATGCTGGGCGAAAAAATTGAAGACCCCGAACGGGTCGAGTCGCTCGAGAGCTGCGTGGCAGGTCTCGGGCTGCTCGGGCTCTCCACTCGATTTGGCCGAGACAAGACCACGGCGGTGTTAAAGGCGCGTTTGCTCGAGCCATGTTTTCTGGGCGACCCGGTGCAAGCGGACGAGATCCCGGGCTATGAGATCCCGGGCTATGAGATCCACATGGGCCAGGTCACCCTTGGCGCCAACGTGCGCAGCCCGTTGCAGATCGTCAGTCGCAACGGCACCCGAGCGTGCGTCCCCGACGGCGCAATCAGTGCCGGCGGCAACGTGATCGGCACGCTCATTCACGGCCTACTCGAGCACTCGGCGCTGCGTCGCAGCGTGCTCGATGCGCTGCGCAAGCAAAAGGGTTTGGCGCGGCCCGACGCCTCGACGCAGGTGCCGAGCGCCCAGGCCGAGTACGACCGGCTCGAGGCCGCGCTCCGTCAGAGCCTCGACTTGGCGCTGTTGCGCCGGCTGGCGCGCACGGGTTAGCGAGCTAACCCAGCCTGCCGATGGACTTGGCGAATGCCTCGAGTTGGGCACCGAAGCCATTGTTGGGCGCCGTGCTGCGCGGCCCGCATTTCTTCAGCCCGGGTCGCGGGGCAAGGCTCGGGATCTCGGGCGAGCTGACCTGGCACCAGCGGCGGAGGGCTTCGGCGCGCGACTCCGGCGACAGCTCCGCCAAAAGGCGAAGCCCAAATTCGGGGCTCTGACGGGCAGCGAGGAGCAGCTTGGACAATTGATCGGCGGAGCGGGCAGACATGGGCGGATGTCGCACAGGTTCGGCTCACGACGGCCAAGTTTTCCGCGTTTCGAGCGCCATGGCAGTCGAGCCCGACTTTCCGCCAATAATTCATAAGTCCACACATAAGTGTGCCGCTACCGAGCGCACCACATCTCTTTTGCGTGTAGAGTGCTCGACATGCCAGGCGGAAACTCCGAGCACGTCAAGAACATCGCCCTCAGCTTGATCCTCACCCTGGTGACTTGCGGCCTCTACAACATCTACTGGCAATATCAGCAGATACTGACCTTGAACGACATGCTGAAGGAGGACAAGTATTCCTTCTGGCCCTGGCTGCTCCTGAGCTTGGTCACGTGCGGGCTCTACCACGTGTATCACGAGTACCGGCTGAGTGAAGACATCGCCAAAGTCTGTGGCCGCGAGAATCGGAACGACGGCTTGATCGCAGTCGTGCTGTCCGTCTTCGGGCTTTCGTTCGTGGTGGACGCCATTCAGCAGTCCCACATCAACGCCTACTACGGCGACGATCGTCTCTGAGCCGCACGCTCTGGGCTCCCGACGCCTTCCGGCGTTGTCGCGGGCGGGCTTTTGGCTCAAGATGCGTGTGTGACTGACCCTCAATCCCCCTCGCCTCTCTCTTCGCGCTGGCCCGGTCGCAGCGCCGCGCGCGACCTCGAAGAACATTACGCGCAGATGCGTCCACTACACCTGCGCCAACTGTTTCAGGATGACTCCGGGCGTGGTGCCCGCATGGCTGCCGAAGCCTGCGGCTTCTATCTCGATTATTCGAAGAACCGCGTCGTCGACCGCACCCTCGAGCTCCTCTTGCAGCTGGCCGAGCAAGCCAACCTCGCGGCCAAGGTCGAGGCGATGTTTCGCGGCGACAAGATCAACCTGACGGAGCAGCGCGCGGTGCTGCACACGGCCTTGCGGGCGCCTCGGAACGCGTCTCTGATGGTGGATGGCCGGAACGTCATCGCGGACGTGCACGAGGTGCTGGACCGCATGTCGGCCTTCTCCAGCCAAGTCCGAGACGGGCGCTGGCTCGGGCACTCCGGTAAACGCATCAAGAATGTCGTGAACATCGGCATCGGCGGCTCTGACCTGGGGCCGTCAATGGCCTATGAAGCGTTGCGCGCCCATTCCGACCGCCAGCTGGTCGTCCGCTTCGTATCCAACGTAGACGCCACGGACTTCGCCGAGGCGACGCGCGACCTCGACCCGAGCGAGACGCTCTTCATCATTTGCTCGAAGACGTTTACCACGCAAGAAACCCTGGCCAACGCGCGCCTGGCGCGGGACTACTGTGTGCGGGGGCTGGGCTCGCAAGCAGCCGTCGCACGCCACTTCGTCGCGGTCTCCACCAATGCCCAAGAGGTAGAGCGGTTCGGCATCGACCCCGCCAACATGTTCGGATTCTGGGATTGGGTGGGTGGGCGCTACTCGTACACGTCTGCGGTGGGCCTGGCGCTCATGCTGGCGATTGGGCCAGAGGCGTTCGGTGACATGCTGGCTGGGTTTCACGAGATGGATCAGCATTTCAGGCATGCGCCCCACCGCCAAAACCTGCCGGTGTTGCTCGGCCTCCTCGGCGTTTGGTACAATGACTTTTTCGGTGCCGAGTCGCACGCCATCCTGCCCTACGACCAGTACCTGTGGCGTTTCAGCGCCTACCTCCAGCAGCTCGACATGGAGAGCAACGGCAAATCCGTGGGGCTGGATGGTAAACCCACGGACTACCAAACCGGCCCCATCATCTGGGGCCAGCCGGGCACGAACGGGCAACACGCATTTTACCAGCTGTTGCATCAGGGCACCAAGCTGGTGCCCGCAGACTTCATCGCATTTTCTCAGAGCTTGAATCCGCTCGGCAACCACCACGATCTGCTGATGGCGAATTGCTTCGCGCAGACCGAAGCTTTGGCCTTCGGAAAAACTGCCGAAGAGGTGCGAGCCGAGGGTGTGCCCGAATGGCTCGTGCCGCACAAGGTGTTCGAAGGCAACCGCCCGACGAACACCCTGCTCAGTGATCGGCTCACGCCTCGCCGCCTGGGCAGCTTGGTGGCGTTGTATGAGCACAAAGTGTTCGTGCAAGGTGCCCTCTGGAGCGTGAACCCCTTCGACCAGTGGGGCGTCGAGCTCGGCAAAGTGTTGGCTCAGCGCATCGCTCGTGAGCTGGAGCAGAAACAGCCCCAGGGGCTGCGCCACGATAGCTCGACCAACGCGTTGATCCAGCGCTACGTGACGCAGCGGGGTTAACGTCCGCCCGCCGCACCGGCGCGCAACGCCGTGAGCTCGGCGGCCGTCCACGGAGTGGTGCGCCCGCCCAGGGAGTCGCGAACCTTCTTGACCAGCTCGGCGTCCACTGCGCTCGCGTTGTTGCCGAAGTTCGTGCGAGCGTAGGTGATCGCTTCTGCAATCATGGCGTCCTCGAGCACGGGTGGCGGCGGCATCACCAAGTTGAACGTCGCACCATTGACCTCGATCTCCCCGCTCAGGCCCAATAGCACAATCCGGATCGGCGTCTCGGCGTCGCCGGTCATCCACGGCGAGCCTGCGAGTGGAGGGAACACGTTCGGGATTCCCTGGCCTTGGGGTTGATGGCAGGGGCTGCACACGGTCTGGTACGGCGGCTTGGGTGGCTCTGGAGGGCTCGGTTGATATGCGGGGTCGATTGGCCTCACGGACGCGACAGTGGGCACGATCGCGCGACCGGTGGCGACGTTCACGCCCACGAAGACCGCGACGCCGACCACCACACCGCCGATCCGCGCCACCAACCTCAGTTTCTCAACGCTCATGACGCTCTACCCGCGGCCCGCTCAGCGGGCCCCCTCGCTGCCCTTCGACGCAGCCTGAACGGCAGCAGCGAGCGGCGTCGCTTCCGCCGCCGCGGCGGCCACGGGGCGTGGAACGTACACCTTGAAGCCGGGCTTGTGGATCCAGCCGGACATCGCGGAGATATCGTCCGAAGGCTTGACCGCCAGCTTCGGGAATTCGTTGCGGCCGCGCTGCGCGAGGGCCTGCATCGCCCTGTCGATCGGCATCTGGCCTGCGGCCAGCGTCACATGCTCCTCGTTGCGCACGGCCTGGAGCTTCGCGTCCATGGGCACGTGGCTCAGGTCGCCATGGATGACCGCCACGTCGAGATAGCTCGAGTACCAGATCTGCAGTGTGAACAGGCCAGCGGTAGTTGCCAGCGCAGTGCCGAGGCCGATGAACAGCTCTTTACGTATACCCATCGCGACTCCTCATGTCCTAAGCGTTCACGAACTCGATCGCGCGCTGCAGCCGCGGATCGCGTACGGGGATCACCGGGTGGTTCAACATTCGGCGGAATACCACCGCGAGATACAGCCCGACGCAGGCGAATACACAGCCGAGGTCGGTGATGAAACCGGTGGCGGAGAACGCAATGCCGCCTTCCTGGAAGTGCGGCATGACCCAGTAGTACATCTCGACCAAGTGCAGCGCGACGATGCAGCCCGCGCCCAGCCCGAGCAGCCCCAGGTTGCGCTTGGCGTTGCGCGACATGATCAAGAAGAACGGGATGATGAACTTCACCACGACCAGCGAGACACTGACCATCCGCCACGAGTCGGTGTCCCAGCGGCGGTGGAAGTAAATGGTCTCCTCGGGAATCGCCGCGTACCAGATGAGGAAGAACTCGCTGAACGAGATGTAGGCCCAGAACACCAGGAATCCAAACAGGAGCTTGCCGAGATCATGGAAGTGCTCGACGTGGATCGCGCCCTTGCTGATCCCGGCTCGGCGGAAGCCGAGCGTGACCAAGATGTTGAGCGCGAACGAGAGCACGGCCGAGGTTGCGAACAGCCGCACGCCAAAAATGGTGGAGTACCAGTTGGGCTCGAGGCTCATGAACCAGTCAAAAGCGGCAAAATTTAGTGAGAACGCGAACGAGATCGTCGCGACCGGCGCCATCCGCTGCAGCTTGACCGTCCAACTCGGATCACCGCTTCCGTCCTGGTTGGTCGAGTAGCTGAACAGCCGCATCGACAGCCACAGCCACACCATCAAGTAGATCACGGCGCGGATGCAGAAGAACGTCGGCTCGAGGTAACCGAGTTTCTTCTCGAGCGTGGCTGCGTGCAACGCCTGTTCAGGGCCGTGGTGGGCCACGCTCACTTCGTGAACATGGTGCCACCAGGGATAGAGCTCGCCCATACTGAGCAGGTTGGGAAGCGCCAGCACCGGGATGATGATCGCACCCGCGACGAAGAACTCCGATGCCCGCCGCACGGTGACGCTCCAGCCCGCGCCGGTGAGGTGCTGGATCAACACGAAGAACGTCGAGCCCAGCGCCATCGTGAGCACAGTCAAAAAGCCCATCAGGTAGGCGAACGCGAAGCGGCGAGGATCGATGACGTAACCCGCGATCCCGCACGCCACGCCGAGCCCGCCGACGCCCGCAGCCACCTTCCAGGCCGAAGCCCACGAGCTGCTGCCGGGAACGTGGTACTCGCGGCTCGCGAGGGGAGCTTTCTCGTCGTTGCTCACGCCGCTAATCTCCTTGCGACAGCTGCAGGGCGCGCACATAGCTCACGATCGCCCAGCGATCGTTGACCGGGATGTACGCGCCGTACGACGGCATGGTGCGAACGCCGTGGGTGATGGTTGCGAATAGCTGGCCATCGGGCATCTGCCGAAGGCGCTCCTGGTGGAAGCTGGGCGGTGGCGGCCGCCAGCCGGAACGCGTGATGACCGCGCCTCGTCCGGCCCCGGTGCCGTCGTGACAGGGGCGGCAGTAGATGTCGTAGCGCGAAAGGCCGCGCTCCATCATCGGTTGCGCGCCGCCGAAACGCAGCGCGATCGCCTGCGGCACCTCCGCCACGTAGGCGGAGTCGTCGGGGAGCCTGCCCTGGGCGAGCTCGGGATCGAGCTCCCGCTCGCGCGGAACTGTGCCCGCGACCGGCGTGCGCATGGTGCGGCCGTCCAGGAATAGCTGGCTCTCGGCCTGCGGGTTGTAACGGTCCTGGTTGAACATGTCCCGCAGCGCCACGATCGGTGGGTCGGTGCTGCTCTGGCCGCGGCACCCCGCTCCCGCGAGCAGCAGCGCGAGCACCATCAACAGAGACAAGAGGCCCGAGAACAGAATCACGCGCGCCATCAGACCGTCTCCTCGACCAGCTCGACGTGGCTCGGCTCGAGGCCGTCGAGAAACGCCCGCGTCGCGTTCGGGTCGAACTTCTCGTCCTCAGCCTCAATCGAGATGAAAAACTTGTCGTTCGAGCACGCCTCGAAGCGCTCGGAGTAGAACACCGGGTGGTGGTGGCGCGGGATCCGGTTCAGGACAAACATGCCGAAGGTCGCCCCCAAAGCGGCGAGCAACACCGTCAGCTCGAACATGATCGGTACCATGGATGCATACGCCTCCGGCGGCTTGCCGCCGATCACCAGGGGATAGTCGTAGCCGTTCATCCACTGCATCATCGATACCGCCAGGAGCAGGCCGGTTAGCCCCGAGCCGAGCACGATCCAACCGAGGCGCGAGTCGGAGAGCCCCATTGCCGTGTCCATCCCATGCACGGGGTACGGCGTGTGCACGTCCCACTTCTGGTAGCCCGCGTCGCGCACGCGCTCGGCGGCGCCGATGACCTCGTCGGGAGTCTCGAACTGTGCGAGCAAGAGGACCGGACGCGTGCTGACTGCGCGTGCCGACGTCATCTCACGCCTCCTCGACGGCGAGCGCGGGTTGCGCGTGATGTTCACCGTGGGGGTCTTGCCGCTGCCTGGGCTGCGCACCCGGCAGGATCGCCTTCACCTCGAACATTGCGACCTGCGGTACCCAACGGAGAAAGAGCGCGAACAACGTGAAAAACAGGCCCAGCGACCCCACGAAGCAGCCGACGTCGACGATCGTGGGCTGGAAGTAGCCCCACGAGGACGGCAGGTAGTCGCGGTGGAGCGACGTCACGATGATGACGAAGCGCTCGAACCACATGCCGACGTTGATCAGGATCGAGACCACGAACATCACCGGCAGGCTGGTGCGCAAGCGCTCGAGCCAGAACAGCTGCGGCACGAGCACGTTGCAGGTGAGCATGATCCAGTACGCCCACCAGTAGGGGCCTGTCGCGCGGTTGGTAAACGCGTAGCGCTCGTACTCGTTGC
Source organism: Deltaproteobacteria bacterium (assembly GCA_031407405.1). Classification (GTDB taxonomy): domain Bacteria; phylum Myxococcota_A; class Polyangia; order Polyangiales; family Polyangiaceae; genus SZUA-265. The sequence goes on along the minus strand of JANOIG010000289.1, from coordinate 54,731 downwards.
CCGAGTACGAGGCGACGAAGAGCTCCGTCGCGTACGCGAAGCCGACCAGGCTCCCGGTCACGAGCATGATCTTGCTCATGAGCTCGAGGTGCTTGATCGTGACGATCTCCTTCAGGCCATAGACCTGACGGGCGATGATGATCAAGGTCATGACCATTGCGAAGCCGGAGAACACCGCGCCGGCGACGAAGTACGGCGGAAAGATGGTGCTGTGCCAGCCGGGTATGACGCTGGTGGCAAAGTCGAAGCTGACGACCGAGTGCACTGAGAGGACCAGCGGCGTCGACAACGCCGCCAGAATCAGGTAGGCACGCTCGTAGTTGCGCCAGTGCCGGTTGCTGCTGCGCCAGCCGAGCGCGGCGAAGCCGTACACCCGCTTGCGGGTCGCCGACTTCGCGCGGTCGCGTGCGGTGGCCAGATCAGGGATCAGGCCGACGTACCAGAAAAGCAGCGAGACCGTGAAGTAGGTGCCGACCGCGAACACGTCCCAGAGCAGCGGGCTCTTGAAATTCGGCCACATGCCCATCTGATTCGGGAGCGGCAGCGTGTAGTAGATGTGCCAGGGGCGGCCGACGTGGATCAATGGGAACAGCAGCGCGCAGATGACCGCGAAGATCGTCATCGCTTCCGCGAAGCGGTTGATCGAGGTGCGCCAGCGCTGGCGGAACAGGAACAAGATCGCGCTGATCAGCGTGCCGGCGTGACCGATGCCGATCCACCACACGAAGTTCGTGATGTCCCACGCCCACCCGACCGGGCTGTTGTTGCCCCAAACGCCGACGCCTTCCCAGAACAGGTAGGAGACCGAGACCGCGAGCACGCCGAGGAACATCAGCGAGACTCCAAAGTAGAGCCACCAGCCCAACCGCGCGGGCCGCTCGGTCACGCTCGTCACCTGCTCGGACACCAGCGCCGGCGTCAGGTGCGCGGGAAGCAGCGGTGTCTCGCCTATTTCCGCGATGACGGCGTCAGCGATGGGGCGGTCGGCACTCATCCTACCATCTCCGGGTTGGGATTGCGAACCTTGCCGAGGAAGCGCGTACGCGGTCGGGTGCCCACGTCCGCGAGCAACGCATAGTTGCGGTCGACCCCGCGCGCCTTCGACACCGCGCTATTCTCGTCGCGGATGTCGCCGAAGCTGATGGCCCCTGCCGGGCAGGCCTGCTGGCAGGCGCTGACGACGTCCCCATCCGTGAGCTCGCGACCCTCGCGTTTGGCCGCGATCTTCGAGCTTTGGATCCGCTGCACGCAGTAAGTGCACTTCTCGACCACGCCGCGGAAACGCAACGTGACGTCCGGGTTGTACACCATCTTCTGCGTTTCGGGGATGTCGTCGTTGAAGTTGAAGTAATTGAAGCGCCGCACCTTGTACGGACAGTTGTTCATGCAGTAGCGCGTGCCGATGCAGCGATTGTACGCCACGTCGTTGAGCCCTTCGGGGCTGTGCGACGTGGCGTTGACCGGGCACACGTTTTCGCAGGGCGCCTCCTCGCAGTGCTGGCAGCCGATCGGCTGGAACGCGATCTCGGGCTGATCCGCGTCGTCGCCCAGGTAGTAACGGTCGATGCGCAGCCAGGCCATCTCGCGACCGCGCGCGACCTGGTCCTTGCCCACGACCGGGATGTTGTTCTCGGCCTGGCAAGCGATGACGCAGGCGCTGCACCCGACGCAGCGGTTGAGGTCCAAGACCATGCCCCACTGCGGACCCTGCGAGTAGTCCTGGGTCTTCCACGGCGGCGGAGTCGACCGATCGGGTGAGCCATACTGCCCGAAGCGCGGCTGCGCGCGGTAAGCGTCGAGCGTGGCGTCAAGCGCGATCGGTCGACCCTCCATAGCGTCGTGCTCCTGCGTCTGCGAGAGGGGGTAGCGCGTGCCGAGCTTCGTCAGCCTCACGCCGGCGGTAAAGTGCGGGGCATCGCTCGTGCGCAGCGGATAAACGTCGAAGCCCGCCCCGAGCGCGTGCTTCCCGCCGCGCTTGCGCCCCCAGCCCATCGGCAGACCGATCGAGCCTCGAGCTTGCCCGGGCTGCAGCCAGGCCACGATGTCGATCGAGCCCGCCCTCGAGGTCAGCCGCACCATGTCTCCGTTCGCGACGCCGAGCGCCTTGGCGGTGCTCGGCGCGATCAGCGCCGCGTTGTCCCAAGTGATGCGCGTGATCGGATCCGGCAGCTCCTGCAGCCAGGCGTTGTTCGCATGGCGGCCATCGAGCAGCTTGTTGTCCGCGAGGAACACCACCTCGAGCGCGTCGCTTTCGGGCTGCGCGGCCTCGGGCAGCGCGCGAACCGCGGCCGCGACCGCAGCGTCGTGCACGCCGAGCGCGCCCATGCTGATCTGCGCGTCGTTGCGCGGACCGACCCCGCGCTGCAGCAGCCGCTGCCAGCTCAGCTCGTCGGCTGCGCCGTGAGCTCGAGCAGTGGCCTTCACCAGCAGGTGCGGGTCGAGCTCGGCGTCGGCGCCCAACATGGCCAGCAGCGACGCGTCGGTGCGACCCTTGAACAAAGGCGCGATCAGCGGCTGCTGCACGGCGTATGCGCCGGCACGGGAGAGCTGGTCCCCCCAACTCTCGAGCGCGTGGGCCCGCGGCACGTGCCATGTGCACAGCTCGCCCGTCTCGTGGCGATGTCCGGACAAGCAGATGCTCAGCGGCACCTTGGCGAGCGCTTCCTTGAACTGAACATCGGCCGGAGCATCGAGCACCGGGTTGCCGCCCAGCACGAGCAGGGTCTGCACGGTGCCTGCTGCCATGTCGCGCGCGAGAGCGGCGACGTCGGTGAAGTGATGGGGCTCCTCGGCATCTACCGGCGTAACGTAGACGACGGTCTTGCCGGCGTTGCCGAGCGCCGAGTTCATCGCAGCCGCCAGCGCGTGCACCGCGGCGGGCTGGCGCGAGCCGGCGATCACCAGCGAAGCGCCCTTGTGCCGGGCGAGGTCCTTGGCTACGGCCAGGATCCACGGCTGGGATACGTTGGCGAGCTCCGGGCGGCCGAGCGCAGTGCCGAGCGCGCCCAGCGAGACGCCGTGATCGCCGAGCGCGGCCGCGAGCGCCTTGGCGTACGCACCGATCGACTGCGCAGGCAGGCTCAGCCGGTGATCGGCGTTCGACCCGGTCACGCTCATGCTCGGCTCGACCACGTACAGGCGGTTCGGCTCGTTCGCCGACGCCGACTCCATGTGGCGCCCCATCGCGAAGCCGCGTGCTGCTTCGACGCTGCCCGTCTCGGTCATCAGGAGGTCGGAGTCGAGCGCGACGATCACCTTTGCCGTAGCCAAGCGGTTGTGCACCACGAGGGGGCGGCCGAACGCGAGCTGCGTGCCGGCGCGCTCGTTCGAGTCGCTGACCGGCGCATAGGTGTGGAACACGGCCTTGGGCAGCTTGGCACTGAGCGCCGCGCGCAGCCGCAGGAACGTCGGTGACAAGCTCGGCTCGCAGAGAACGCGCAGCCCCGCACCGCCGCTCGCGGCGAGCTCTCGCCCGAGTTGGAAGAGCGCCGCATCGAGCTCACCGCCGCTCTTCGGCGCACCCTGCAGCGTGGGCGTGCGCGCGCGCTCGGTGTCGTAGAGGTCGAGCAGCACCGCCTGCGCCTGCAGGTCGGTGGCTCCAGCGCTCGCGGGATGCTCGGAGTTGCCCTCGACCTTGGTGGGGCGGCCCTCCGAGCTCTTCACGACCACGCCGAGCGCTTCACCCCGGCGCGTCAGCACAGTCGCGTAGTGCGAGGCCACGCCCACCGTCACGTCCTCGGGCATCTCGGTGTACGGCATGATCTTTTCGACTGGACGCCGGATGCAGCCTCCGACAGCCGCGAGCGCCGAAATCGCGCCGCTCAAGCTGAGGAACTGACGGCGACGCAGGCGGGTCAGGCTGGACGCGTCGATCGACCCCTTCACGATGTCGGAGCCGGCCGCTTGCTCGCGAAGCTGCTCGGGGCGCTCTTTCTCTTCGATGCTGCGCCAGAAAATCTTGCTAGCCAAGGTCTCGCTCGTATCGTCGCTCGTCATCGGTGACACCCCGTACAATGCTCGGGCGGGTGAACGCTGGCCGCCGCGAGCACTTGACTGGCTTCGTCGAGCTTCCAGCTCATGTTGGTGAGCTCGTTCTCGGGCCGCCGGTGGGGGGTGGGATCGCGATGACACTCGAGGCACCAGCCCATCGCGAGCGGCGCGTCGAGCCTGACCACCTCCATCTGATCGATCCGGCCGTGACAGCTCACGCAGCCCACGCCGGCGGGGAGGTGTGCGCTGTGATCGAAGTAAGCGTGCTCGGGCAGCTTGTGCACGCGGACCCACGGCACCGGGTTACCGCTCTTCCAGCTGTCGCGCAGCGCGGCGAGCTTCGGCGAGTCGGGCCTGACCACTGCGTGGCAGCCCATGCAGGTCTGCGTCGGCGGGATCATCGCTTCCTGAGACCGCTCGACGTTGGCGTGGCAGTAGCGGCAGTCGATCCCGAGCTCGGCGACGTGCAGCTTGTGACTGTACGGGATGGGCTGCTCCGGTGCGTACCCGACCTGCAGGTTCTTCGGCGAAAAGTAGTACCAAGTGCCAACGGTGACACCCACTGCACCACCCCCCGCTGCGACAGCCACTGCGAGCGGGAGGTAGTTCAGCGAGCGATGGAATAGCTGCATGAAGTGCTCGTGAATCGGGAGTGAGAGCGTCGGGTCACTCGACAGCCAACGCGAACGACCGCTACCCCCAGCTACTGATCCGCCTCAGAGCTTGTCACTCGTTTGGACGACGGGTCCGCTGGACAGCGTCCTCACGTAGGCGATGATGTTGTTGATGTCCGCTGGGTTCAGCGGGAACGCCGGCATCTGCACCGACTTGTTCACCGCGATGCCGCCGCGGCTGATGAGCTCGAACAGATGCCGGTCACTGAGCTGCGCGACGTAGCCGGCCTCGGTGAGATTTCTGGGTTTCGGATTGAGCGGCGCAGAGGCGAGCCCGTCGCCCTTGCCGGTCTCCCCGTGACACGGCACGCAGGCGGACATGAAGAGTATCTTGCCCGCCGCGACCGGGTCACCCGTGCTCACGGAGGCTCGGAGAAGCTCGTCCGGAACGGGAGGCGGCACGGCCCAGTTGACCTTGGCCGGGTCGCCCCCGTAGATGAACCGCACGTAGACGATGACCTGCCGGACCTGCTCGTCCGTCAAAGCCTTTCCAATCGAGTTCGGCATCGTCTGCTTCGGGACCTCGCCTCGAATCAGCTTGAAGATGGTGGCGTCGTCGCTTCCGAAGATCCACTCGTCGTCCAGAATGGGCTTGCCCATTCCGCCACCCCCATTGACGCCGTGGCACCCGACACAGCCATAGGTGAGGTAGATGCGCCGCCCCTCCACCACGTCCTCCACCGTCGGGCCCGACGCCCCCTTCTGACACCCAAATGAAAAGACCAGCACCGCGGCGATCAAGCAAATCCGAATCATGAACCACCCTTGCGCTGGCCAGCGCGGCCGTCGCGCGTTGTCGCCGCCCCACTGGGAGCGGACGTTGCCAAAGGGATCAGGGGCACGCCGAAGTCCTGCAGGATCGCTCTGATCTCTTCCTGCTTTCGGTCGATCACCTGCTCGAGTCGTGCCTTCAGCTCGGTATCCGACTTTCGGACTCCCATCGAGATGTCGAAAGCGAAAGACGGATTCCCCTCCTCGTGCGCGTCAATCGGCACGACCACGAGGGACGCCGCCCCTTTCTTCTTCTGAAAGTAACCGGCGATGGGCCCCCACACGAGAGCCACGTCGATGCGACCGGCGAGCAGATCCTCGACCTGCTTGCCGGGATAGTCCTCGGGATGGGCAATCGAATCGTACATGAGCTGGTAGGCCACCACGTTGTCGCCCACGATGCCTCTCCGTCCCAGCCCGAGGTGGGGCGGGGTGTTGACCTGAACTCCCACCTTGAGCGTCTTCAGGCGGGGATCGTCGAGGGACCGAACCTCCTCGAGCCGGTCCTTCAGATATGCGATGACGTACCCGGTGCGATAGTAGGGCTTGGTCCAGCCGACCAGGTCGTATCCCTTGGGGATGCCGAGGAGCACGTCGCAGCGCTCGGTATTGAGCACGCGCCGAACCAGTCCACGCTGGTGAGACCACCAAACGTACTCGAGCCCCCAGCCCAGGTCCTTGGCGAGCACTTCGGCGATCGCGTTCTCGATGCCCTCCCGTTTCTCGTTCGAGAAGGGCATGTTGTTGGGATCTCCGCAGACCCGCAGCACCTTTTTCGCCTCACCGGCGTCGGCGCTCCCCCCCTGGGGGAGGATTGCCGACCCGAGGGCGAGCGCCATGCCAAGCCGGGCGAGGACTCGGCTCCTCCTGCCAGCTCGAGCGGCACGCGGTCGCACCGCAGCCGCCGGAGCCGTTCGTCCATGAGATTCAGACGACATATTCAGATAACATCGAGGTCAGATGGCGAACACGTAGAGCATGCCACCCTTGGTGGTCGCTTCGTACAGACCGGACTTGTCGGCGATTCCCACCGCCCCCAGCGCTGCGTACGGGTCCTTCCTCGAAAGGTCGTTCGAGACGGGTAGACCGAACCAACCCCCCACGCCGGCGTATACGGCCACGTATTGCTTGTCGTCCGGTCCCTTGAAGGTCATCGGGTTGCCGATGATCCCGGAGGCGACCTTGTGCCGCCAAAGCTCCTTGCCCGTTTCCGCGTGCACCGCCTTGAACCATCCGTCCATGGTTCCGTAGAAAATCAAGTCGGTGGCGGTAGCCAGGACGCCGCTCCAGGCCGGGAATTTCTCCTTGATGCCCCACTGCTTCTTGCCCGTGCTCGCATTCCACGCCATCAGCTCGCCGAGATTGCCGCCCGGCCCCGGCTTCATGGCCACGTTGGCGCCGACGAAGGGAGCCCCGGCGACGTACTTCACTTCGACGCCCTCGTAATCCATGCACATGTTGTTGGTCGGGACGTAAAAGAGGTTCGTCCGAGGCGAGAAGGCGACCGGCTGCTGATCCTTGCCGCCCATGGCGTTGGGGCAGATGTCCTTGGTCACGACGCCCTGCTTGGTGCGCTTTTCGATGTTTTCGATCGGTCGTCCCGTCTTCTTGTCGATGCCCTTGGCCCAGTTGACGTGAACGAAGGGTTCGGCCACCAGGATCGTCCCGTCCCTGCGATCCAGCGAATAGGCGAAGCCATTGCGGTCGAAGTGGACGAGGGAGGGCACCTTCTTCCCGTCGATGGTGAGGTCGACCAGGACGCTCTCGTTGATTCCGTCATAGTCCCAGGCGTCGTGGGGCGTCATCTGATAGGCCCACGCCGCCTTGCCCGTTTCGGGATTGCGCGCCCAGATGGTCATGGACCACTTGTTGTCGCCGGGCCGCTGATCCGGGTTCCAGGTTCCCGGGTTGCCCGTCGAATAGTAGATCAGGTTGAGGGCTGGATCGTAGGAGTACCAGCCCCAGGTGGTGCCACCTCCCTGCTTCCAGGCGTCGCCGGTCCAGGTCTTCGTCCCTTGCTCCTTCTGGCCATAGTGGGGGTTTTTGGCGTTGAAATTGTCCGCGAGCAACAGCTCTGCGTCCGGCCCCGTGCTGTAGGCGCGCCAGAGCCGCCGGCCATTTCTGACGTCGTACGCGCTGATGTGGCCGCGAACTCCGAACTCGCCGCCCGAGATGCCCACGATGAATCTGCCGTCCGCCACCATCCCGGAGCCGGTCATCGTCTCACCCTTCGTGGGGTCGCCGTTCTTCGTCTTCCAGACCTCTTTGCCCGTGTTGGCGTCCAGGGCGATGACCTGGGCGTCCAGCGTGATCATCAGGATCTTTCCCTCGGCGTAGTTGAGGCCGCGGTGTACGGCGTCGCAGCAGGCGACGGGAACGGCCCGCTCGTCCTGCTCGGGCGTGTACTTCCACTTGAGCGACTTGTCGGGGCTCGTCAGGTCGATCGCGTAGACGTGGTTGGGAAACGAGCTGTGCGCGTACATCGTGGAGCCAACGACCAACGGTGCGCCCTCGTGACCCTTGGTGGTGCCAGTGGACATGGACCACGCGACCTTGAGCTTCTCGACGTTGGCCGTCGTGATATCACTCAACGTGCTGTAGCGAGTGCCCGCGTAGTTCTTCCCGGGCATGACCCACTGCGCGTCGTCGTTCTGCAGCTGCTTCAGCTCATCCCCCGCCTCCTTGGCGTACGCCGCGTGGTCGGCGCGCTCGGCCTCGGTCAGAGGGGATGGCTCGGCCGCCGTCGTTGGCGCCATTGCCGTCGTTATCCCCGAGCTCGCCGCGGGGGTAGCCGCCTGCGTCTTCGACTCGGTTGTCTTTTCACGAGACTCACAGGCCGTCGTAGCCAGGAGGCCAGCAGCCAGGAGCCCAGTCAAAACCAGTGCGGCAATGTTGCCATTTTCAGTTCGCGATGGATGCGTCGTCGTCGTCATCGTGCCTCCGTGTCGCGATTCGCCCCAACTCGTTTGACTCAAACGCAGCGTGAACCTCGTGTCATCCGAGTGGGTAAGGTGTGCGACGTGCGCGAGAGTATGCGGATGCCTTGCCGTTCGCAACTGTGACGAGTGGATCGCGGGTTCTTTGCCGATTCGATCCGAGCGTATTGTTACGAGCAGTCAACTCGGCGCAACGGCGAATGCTTGGAGTTGTTGCGAATGGCAGAGTTGTACAGTGGCTTGCGGAGAGTGCACGAACGGGATGGCGCACCTACCATCCAGTGTAGAGTCGGGCGGCAGGTCATCCGTGAAAGAAGGGTGTGGATAATGAAAAACGCCGTTCAGTGTCTTTTGTCCGCAACCGCCGCTCTCGGCATGACCGTGGCCACTCCTGCACAGGCTGTCGATATCAAGGCGGGTAACTGGGATCTGTCGTTGACCGGTAACGTGAACGCGTTCGCGACCTACACCATCTGCGGGGTGGGGAACGATGCGGTGACCCTCGCCCACGCCTGCAGCAAGGTGGAAGACGCGCCAAACACGTTCGCAATCGAGTCCGGACTGCTCCCGAGCGCCTTCGTCTTTACCGCGAAGACCCGCGCGTATGACCTCGATGTCGCGGCCACCATCGGCCTCTATCCCGGACTCCACGTCTCGGACACCGGCACGGGTGTCAACAAGGTGGGCGGTACGGGCAACGTGGCCGGCGATCCCGGTTTCGACTTCAGCATGGACGTTCGCCAGAACTTCCTCACGTTCGGTGACCAGAGCTGGGGTACGATCAAGCTCGGCAAGGACCTCGGCTTGTTCGGCTCCGACGTGATCCTCGCCGACATGACGCTGCTCGGCGTCGGCAGCGGAACCGCGGGTAACCCGCTGCGCAACCACAACGTGACGCTGGGTCACATTGGCACCGGCTACATCTACGCCGATTGGATCCCGCAGATCGCCTACATCTCGCCGAGCTTCGGCGGGGCCCAGCTCAGCATCGCCGCGATCGAGGCGTTCGGGATGGGGTATGAGGGCCTGGGCATAGGGACCGATGCCACCGCGACACCCGGCCTTCAGGCGAAGCTGACCTACGACTTCACCGGGGCTGTCGCTGGCCGGGCGTGGGTCGGCGGCATGTATCAAAACACGGAGGTGAGCGGACCTTTTGTTGCGAGCCTCGATAGCTACGCTGGCGAGCTCGGCGCCAAGCTCAACGTCTCAGGTCTCGGCGCGCTCGCCTACGGCTACTACGCAAAGGGCATCGGCACCACGCAGATCGGCCTCGCTGCCACTGGCCCGACCCTGGATGGCGACACAATCGAGGGGCGGACCTCCTTCGGCTGGTTTGCGCAGCTGACCTATCAGATCCCGGGCACGAAGCTCCGCCCGGGCGTGAGCTGGGGTATGAGCTACCTCGACCAGGCGGAAGATGATCCCGACACGCTCGTACGCTGGAATGCCATGCTCACCGCGGCGCTGTTCTACGCGCTGACCGACAGCTTGACGCTGACGGCGGAGTTCGACCACCAAAGCTCCAAAAACCATGAGGACGGCGAGGCCACGAGCAACTCCATGGCCCTCGGCGGCATCATCTTCTTCTAGGAGCGAAGAGAACCAAAAGCGCGCCTTGCGGAAGGGATACTCCATCAGAGCTCAGCTGGTCGCGGTCCTGGCATTGGGCTCATCGGCTCTAGCCCAAACACCCGCGGCCCCTTCTCGCGCTGGCGGCGACCCTACGCAGCCCGCGATCGAAGTCTTAGTCATCGGGTCGACACCGGTGCGCGGCGCTGAGCTCCCGCAGAGTCAATTGGCCGGCTCCGTGCAGCGCGTGGACAGCGCTCAGATTCGCGCGGCGCGCGGCGCCACGCTCGCGGACGTGCTGCAGCAAAATGTAGCGGGAGTAAGCCTGAGCGATGCGCAGGGCAATGCTTTCCTACCGGATCTGAGCTATCGCGGCTTTTCGGCTTCACCCCTGCTCGGGCTGCCCCAAGGGCTTGCGATCTATCAGAACGGCGCGCGCCTGAATGAGCCGTTCGGTGATACGGTGGCCTGGGAGCTCGTACCGGAATTTGCGATCCACGACGCAACGCTCGTGACTGGCTTGAACCCCACCTATGGTCTGAACGCCCTCGGGGGTGCGTTATCGCTGCGCATGAAGAACGGCTTTTCTTTCCGCGGGGCGCGCGGAACGGCTATGGGCGGCTCCTTTGGTCGGCTGCGGGGCGGCATTGAAGCCGGCGCCCATCACGCAGGTTGGGCGGCGTACGCCGGCGGTGACGTGCTCCACGATGGCGGCTGGCGAGACCATTCACCATCCGACCTGCGTCGCCTCTACGTGGACGTGCGGCATCGGGAGGAGCGCCATGAGCTTGCGCTGAACGCGAGCCTAGCGAACAGCGCATTGACGGGCAACGGGCCGGCGCCGGTCGACCTTTTGGCAGCAAGGCGCCAAGCGGTCTTCACGTACCCCGACGAAAACAAAACGGCGCTGGCGCTCATCGGTGCCGAGGGCCGTGCGTTGCTGACCCGATACGTCGTTTTGAACGCGACGGCTCACTTCCGCACCTCGGTCAGGCGTACGTTGCATGGCGACGAAGCGGAGCTGACGCCGTGCACCGGCGACTTGCGGGTGCTCTGCGCCGAAGACGAAGCCGAACCCGTGACGAGCTCGAGCGGTGGCCTGCTGCCGTCGAGTGCAGGAGGCGACGCCGCTCTCAACACCACGCGCACCCACAGCGCTTCCGGAGGTGGAACGATCCAGCTCGTCGCGCGAAATCCGATCTTCAATCATGGTAACCAGCTCACGCTGGGCATTGCTGCCGATGCTGCGACGACTGGCTTTGGTCAGCGGAGCGAGGTCGGCACATTTCGCGAGGACCGCGGCGTCGAGGGCAGCGGCCTTTTCCGCGGTGACGACTCGGGCGAGGTAGAGCTGCGCGTTGACAGTGCTCAGCTCGGCCTGTTTGGCGCCAATACGCTGGCGCTCATGCCGCGTCTGTTTTTGACGCTCGCGGCTCGGATGAATTGGCACAACATCCGAATGCGAGATCGAATTGGCGACGCATTGAATGGTGATCACGCGTTTGCGCGCTTCAATCCCGCTCTAGGCATCGCTTACTCACCGGAGGCCGGGCTTACCCTGTTTACCAACTACACTGAGGCAACCCGAGCCCCAACGCCCGCCGAGCTCAGTTGTGCGGATCCCGAACAGCCGTGCCGGCTTCCCAACGCATTCTTGTCCGATCCACCCCTTTCGCAGGTCGTGATGCGTTCTGTCGAGCTCGGGGCGCGCTGGCAGCACGAGTTTGACACGTATGCAGGGCTGTCGGCGTCGTTGACGGCATTTGCCGCCAGAAATCTGGACGACATCCTGTTCGTGGCCGGCTCCCTTTTCGGTACGGGATATTTTCGCAACGCGGGCACGACCCAGCGCGCGGGTCTCGAGGTGTCTGTTTCGGCGCGGCTCGCCAACGTCGAGCCGTACCTGCGCTATCAACTCCTGCGCGCCACCTTCGAGTCGCGCTTGGTGCTGCCGGGTGACAGTCACCCAGACGCGGCTGCGACCGCCGAGGGCAATGTCATCTTCGTCGAGCCGGGCGATCGCCTGCCCGGTTTGCCGGTGCATGCAGCGCGCTTGGGCGCGGACGTGAAGCCGGTGGACGAGCTGTCCGTCGGGGCCTGGCTCAACCTGAACTCTTCACAGTACTACCGCGGCGACGAGGCCAACCAGCTGCCACCATTACCTGGCTACGTGGCGCTGAATGCGCGCGCCAACTTCGACGTCTCGAGCTCCGCTTCAGTGTTCGTGCGAGCCGACAATCTGTTGGGCGCCAACTTCGAGACGTTTGGCTTGCTCGGCCAGGCAGATGAAGTCATCGCCGCTGCGGAAAATCCCCGCTTCGTGACGCCGGCGGCGCCCCGTACGCTGTGGGTGGGCCTGGATCTTCAGATCAGCGAGTGACGGTCATGGGGTGGCTTCTCGCCAGCGTGCTGGCGAGGAAAAAACTCGTGCTCTCCAATTCCATAGTTGATGGCCATGGCGTCGAGCATGCACCAGAGCACGTCGAGCTTGAAGTCCACGATCGCGAGCGCGCGCTCCTGCTCTGCACCCGTGCGGTAGTGGTCGAGGGTGAAGGCGAGCGCAAAAGCCACGTCGCGCCGGGCCTGCGCAAGGCGCTTCTGGAAATATGAGTACCCGTGGGGCTCAATCCATGGATAGTGCTCGGGCCAGGTCTTCAGCCGCGTTTGATGAATTTCGGGCGCGAACAGCTCAGTGAGTGATGCCGTGACGGTCTCTTGCCAGGGGCGTGTGCGCGCGAATTGAACGTAGGCGTCTACCGCGAAGCGCACGGCAGGTAGGACATGCTTCAGAGACGTCAATGCCTCGCGTTCGAGCCCGACGGCTTCGCCGAGCCGCAGCCAGGCTTCGATGCCGCCCGGGTCTTCCCCGGCCCCGTCGTGGTCGACGATGCGCACAATCCATTCGCGTCGCACCTGCCGGTCCGTGCAATTCGAAAGCAGCGCCGCGTCTTTCAGTGGGATATTCACCTGATAGTAGAAGCGATTCAGCACCCAACCGCGGATCTGCTCCTTACTCAGGTGGCCGCCGTTCATGGCCACGTGATACGGGTGGTGGCTGTGATACCGCGCCTCCTTGGCGCGCAACCGCGCCTCGAACTCTGCTCTGTTCCACATCAGACGCTCCACATCAGATCTCGAGCTCCATTCCGTCGTAAGCGAGCTCGACGCCGCTGCTCCGGAGCCGCTCTCGCTCGGGCGATGCTTCGTCCAACGCGGGGTTGGTGTTATTGATATGAATGAGAATTTTGCGAGCCGCCGCGAGCCCTTCCAGGGCCTCGAGCATGCCGCCTTCGCCCGATTGAGGGAGGTGACCCATCTGACGGGCGCTGCGTTTGGAGACGCCGAGCCGGATCAATTCATCCTCGTGCCAGAACGTGCCATCGACCAAGAGAACGTCCGCGCGCTCGAGAAAGGGCCGAACGACGGGCTCGATGCTGCCCAACCCAGGCGCGTAGAACAGCGTCTTGTCGCTGCGTGAATCGCGCAGGAAGAGGCCGATGTTGTCGCCGGGTTCCGGCCTATCGCGCCGTGGAGAATACGGCGGAGCGTTGCCTTGAACCGCAACCGCCGCGAGCTGAATATCCGGCAACCCCGGAATTGTGAAGCCCGCGTTTGGCTCGACGGGAATGCGTTGCCGGTCGACGCCACAGTAGTGGTCGAGAATGGAAAAGATGGGGTGCTGCTCGGTCAGCTCCGCGTGCACCCGGTCGGTGCACCAGACCTGGAGCGGTTTGCCTTCGCGCAGCGTCAGGAGCCCGAGCGTGTGATCGAGCTGCGCATCCACGAGCACGACGGCAACGATTGCGCTGTCGCGCAGCGCGCGGCCAGGCTGCAGAGCAGGAAAGGCTCTCAGCTGCAGCGGTAGATCCGGCGAAGCGTTGAACAGCACCCAGCCCTTGCCATCGCTCGAAACCGCAATCGACGATTGCGTACGTGGCGTCGCCGAGACCGTGCCGTCGCGTACCCCTCGACAGTTTGGGCAGTTGCAGTTCCACTGCGGAAAGCCGCCGCCCGCCGCGGATCCGAGCACGCGAATCTTCATGTCATCCGCCATTATTGTCAACTGGAGGCCAGATCCCATCACTATTGTTGCTGGGCACCAGGCCAAGCACAGTCGTTGACTTTTTCGAGTCACACTGGCCGTGCCGGGCACTGGACTGGACGTTTTGTGGCCAGATTTCGACCATCGTTCTTGCGCTGCATGCCTACGCCCGCCCAGACTGCCGCCTGTGGCGCACCGAATGTGGGCATTGGCACTCACGGCCGCAGCGTGCGTCGCGTGCGACTCTGGTGGCAACGCACACTTGGCAGCTCCAGGTCCAAAGGACGCAACGCAGCTCTTGGTTCTGGTGAGCAACGAAGATTCGAACGACATCTCGTTCATCGACGAAGCGTCGGGTGCCGTCGTCCGCTCCGTCCCGGTGGGGAAGCGGCCGCGGGGGCTGAAAGTCAGCCGCGACGGTAGCAAACTGTACGTGGCCTTGAGCGGCTCGCCTAGAGGCGGTCCGCATGCGGACGAGAGCACGCTGCCGCCACCGGACCGCGGGGCAGACGGCATCGGGGTCATGGACTTGGAGAGCGCCGCAATGCAGACCAGGCTCTCGAGCGGCAACGACCCCGAGACGGTCGATGCATCCCCGGACGGCCGCCTGTTGGCCGTAGCCAACGAGGACTCGGCACAGGTGCGGTTGCTGGACGCGGACAGCGGTGACGTGATCGCGAACATACCGGTGGGCCTCGAACCCGAAGGCCTTCAGTTTAGGCCTGACGGTCGCTACGTGTACGTCACCAGCGAGGCGAATGATCGGATCGACGTCATCGACGTGAACGAGCGCCGCGTCACCGCGGTCATTCCGACCGGCAAGCGCCCTCGAAATGTGTTGTTCAGCCCCGACGGCAAGCGCGCTTACGTGACGTGCGAGCTCGCGGCGAGAGTCGACGTTCTCGACGCGCTCCAGCACCGCGCCTTGGCGTCGATAGAGATCGCGGGGACGCCCAAGGCGATGCCCATGGGGATGGCTCTAGACGACTCGAAGCAGCGCCTGTACGTCAGCCTCGGCAGGGCGGGTGAAGTCGCCGTCATCGACACGGGCGCATTCAGGCTGATGCAGCGCATCGCCGATGTGGGGACGCGCCCCTGGGGAATCGCCCTCACACCCAATGGTGACAAGATCTATACGGCGAACGGGCCCTCGGGGGATGTCTCGGTGATCGATGCCCGATCGCTCCGCGTGATTCGCCGCATTCCGGTGGGCAAGCAACCTTGGGGGCTCGGATTGGTGCGAGTGCGCGGCAGCTAACGCCATCGATGCGTTTCGCCTCTCGGTTAGGTTTTGGTTGCACTGACTTTGCGCCGGTATCGGAGCGGTACGAGCCCCGTCGCGGCGTCGCTCTCGCGACGGGCGAGAACGACTAGATCGTGTCGTGGTGACAAG
Organism: Deltaproteobacteria bacterium; assembly: GCA_031407405.1. Taxonomy (GTDB): domain Bacteria; phylum Myxococcota_A; class Polyangia; order Polyangiales; family Polyangiaceae; genus SZUA-265. The sequence goes on along the minus strand of JANOIG010000289.1, from coordinate 39,353 downwards.
GCGCACGCCGGGTCGGTGAGCGACGCGTTGCCCAACAGATGATAGGCCTGGCACCGGCAGCCGCCAAAATCCACCGAGCGGCGATCACAACTCTTGCACGGCTCACTCATCCAGGAGTCACCGCGAAAAGCCTGAAGCCCCGGGGACTTCAGCCATGCGTCCGCGAGCGGAGCGTCCCGGACGGACCACCATTCGAGCCCTGGCAGCGTATGTGCCAAGTGGCACGGCAACACGAGCCCCGTCGGGCTCACCAGGAGGAAACGCCTTCCCCAACCGTCCATACAGGGCCGTGGCAATTCCGCGTAGTAGTCTGGCGTCACGAACAGCACTTCCATCCGACCCTTCAAGCGCCGGCGTGCGGCGGCCGCCAGCTCGCGGGCAACGCGAAGCTGCTCGGAGGAAGGGAGCAAGGCGGCTCGATTGAGCAGCGCCCAGCCCAGGTATTGCGTGTTGGCGAGCTCCAGCCGATCCGCATGCAGAGACTCCGCCAGGGCGATGATCTTCGGCACGTTCGCCAAGTTTTCTCGATGGAGAACCACGTTCAGCGTGAGCGGCAAATGCAGCTCTTTGACCCAGCGTGCCACTTCTAGCTTGTGTTCGAACGAGACTTTGCCGCTGATCCGTTCCGAGCCTTCGGCAGTGACGTCCTGAAGGGACAACTGCACGTTATCCAACCCCGCGTCACGCAGCTCACCGAGCCGCGCTCGCGTCAGCGGCAAGCCACTCGTGATCAGATTTGTATACAGCTGCAGACGCTCCGCCTCGACGACCAGCTCCTCGAGGTCCTTGCGTAGCAAGGGTTCGCCGCCCGACAAGTTGACCTGAACGACTCCGAGGGCTTCCGCGTCAGCCAGCACTCGCAGCCAGGCGGCGGTGCCCAGCTCGTCTCGGTGCTGATCGAAGTCGAGCGGATTCGAGCAATACACGCAGGCGAGCGGGCAGCGGTAGGTGAGCTCCGCGACCAGTGTGTAAGGCCGTGGCTCGAGCGAGTCCAAGCTGGAGCCCTGCATTCAGGCCACCTGCATTCAAGCCAACAGCGCGCGATCCTGCAGGGCGCTGAGGAAGCCGACCACCTCGCGCTCGATGACCTCGCACGGCGTCGGTGCATAGCGCTGGGTGAGCGCTTTCACGATCTGGGCGACCGTAACCTCCCCCGTACAGAGTCGCACGATCTCTACACCTGTCGCGTTCAGCTCCATGCCCCGCTCGGGATAGAGCAACAAGTAGCGCCCAGACTTCGAATCCTTGCGCAGCCTAGCCTTGGCCGCCAAAGTCGGTCGCATGTCAGGCTCGATCATACTTGCCGCCCCCCTCACGCGCAGCTCGGCCTATTAGCACGCGCAGCGCGCTCGTTTAACAAAGCGCAGCCTGCGCAAGCCCGGTCAGTGCCAGTCTTCACCGTCGAAGTCGTCTTGATACGACCCGATCTCCGCATCCATTCGAATGTCCACGAACGCCGGCGCTTCCCAGGTCAATGTTTGTTCACTCATTTGTTCCGTAGTGTCGATCATGATTGGCTCCTCGCACGTGCTCACAAAGGTGGACACGCAAGATGCTAGAGTCATCCCCGGGGCATGTCAACGCACGGCCGAGGTCCCGTTGAGGCCAGGTGAACGAGTGTTGTTGTGACTGTCACGATGTTGCGAAAAGAATTCAGGGACTGAACGATATTATTGCGCAATCTCGCTGGACGGGGGGAGTGAGCCTGGCCTGCACCTCCGCAAGGACGTGCGAATCAACGAAAAACAACTCCAATCTGGGCATGATTTTGTGCCTGTGGCGGCCTCCTGGCGCATCGGCCCGCCCACAGCGAACATCGTGGTCGCGGTTTGGCCGAGCGAGCGGGCGCCTTTGAGTCAACAATTCTGCGCCGGACGGCGAAGACGCTGGAGGCCAGCTCGGGCCAGCTACGCAGGGCACCGTTACCCGTGGCCGCATCGAGATCACGACCGAAGCAACGACCGCGACGGCACCCTCGTGGCCGCGGTTCGTGGCTACATGTCTGGAAACCTGTCGCATAAATCGACGATCAGAATCTAGTCCGCCGTGCCACGCTCGCTCGGATCCACACCGGTTGCGACCGGCGAGAGATCCGACGCGAGCCCAATCTCAACGAAGCCGCCCATCGCCACTTCGGAGCCAACCTTTGCGACTGAGAAACGCGCGCGCCGCCTGCGAAGCGCCGGCCTCCCGACACGTCCGCCAGTAGGGGGCTGACGGCACGGACCTCGACTATTTGCCCGCGATCGCGCTGATTATATCTCCAACGGCCGACATGCAAGTTCGCGTTCGGTCAGGGCGATGCCCCCGAGAGCGAGGGATCAACGAATTGGTCGCGAAAGACCTCCGCCGAATTGTAATCCTGAGCCAGGTTGCCGCCAAGCACCTCGAGGGGCCGGGCCACGGTATAGGCGAGCAGAATGGCGAAGGTCGCGAAAAAGGCGAGGCGCGTCGCGGCCGTACGCGCTTGCGTTAGGCCGAGGATAGTGAGGACCCATCCAAAGCCGATAACGGGAGCGACGGAGTATGTCGTCCAGATGAACGCGAGCAGACACCAGTCTCGAAGCTTTGAGACCTGAAAACGTTGAGGGAGGAGATACATCACACCGACTAGGCACTCGATGATGACCGTCCACCACGTCATCAGCAGCGACACCCATTCGAGCCGCGCGCTGATCGGCAGCGGCAGCGGCGATTCGAGCCCGAACTGTGCTCGCCCAAAAGCGTAGCGCGCGAACTCAATTGCCGACGGGGGCACATTAGCGATGAAGACCGTCACGGCTTCGAACCGCGGGTCGAGTAGGAGCGTCAGAGTAAAAAACCGCCCGTCCAGATAGTCGGACGATAGTACGCCTTTCCAGACGCCGGCGAGCACAAAGGCGCCGGCAAGAAGCAACCGGGAACTGCTCGTGAGAGCGGCGCCCTGCTCGGAAGCGCCGACTGCCAACGCGATGGCTAGACACCAGTATGTAAACAGATAGAGGTGGTTGTCTGCCGACCAGTCGAGTCGCGCGGCGCTGCAAGCACAAACCGCGAGCCAGAACCAGCGCCTCTGCCATAGCTGCTCGTTGAGCAAGCCGACGCCGCCCAGAACCAGGAGCGAATAACGGAGCCAGTCTGAACTGCGCGGGTAAAAGAGCAGATAGAGCAACGTCGTTTTTGCAGCAATGCGCTGCACCGGCTCCGACAGCAGATGCCGGACCAGCCCACGCACGTCGCCGACGGCGCTAGCGAGCGGCTGCGCGATTCGAAGCCAGACGCGCTGGACCAAGAGGAAATTCATATTCTCGTATTCGCGTGCTCGCGACTTGATGCCCCGTGAGGCGCGTCTCCCAGAGCTCAATACTGAGCCGTTTGAAACCCGTGGGATGGGGAACGGCCTCGAGCCGTTCGGCGATCTGGCGTGCTATCGCCTCCGTCGGCATGATTCGGAGCCTCTCCTCAAGGTCGCCCAGACCCCGCAGGTTGCTAATTCTGACGCGCTCACCCTCTCGAATTGCGTAGTACCGAGCGTAACGGCCGCCGTCGCTGAAGCTGGCGAACATGCCGAAGCCGCCGCCCTTCCACGGTGTCAAGTCTCGACCGAACGACAGAGAAATTTGCACCGCTGCCACGACTACCAAGATCAGCGGAGCGGACCAATGCGGATAGCATCTCAGATATCCTGATAGGAGCGCTAGCGCCGACTGCTGCCGCGACATGCCGACCTCAGGCTTGGTCGAAGAAGAGCCCATAACCGGACCACCGTGCCGAGAACTCTGGCCAGGACAGCTCCTGCACTTTTTCCAACGTGGGATCGAAGACCCGGACATTGCTGGCGGCCGCGAGGACGACCACGAAGTGCCCCACAGCGTAGTGAGCGATGAACGGCGCTCGCAAGTTCAGGGGGTGGCCCCGATCGGCGAAGTGCACAGCCTGCGCTCGTGAGCCTCGACGCCTGGCTGCCAGCTGAAGATCAGCGAGGGACGCAGGCAAACGCATCTCTTGCACGAGATTGCTCGACGACACGGAGATACCCAGCAATTCGAGCGCGAAGGCCAGTGCTCGCGGCCCACAATCTCCCGCAGACCTCCCCGCCGACGCCCTGTCTGGCTCGGGTACTGGTGAGGACGCTTCACCAGAACTGAAACACGTAGCTAGTAATGCGCAGCACAGCCCCGCTACCGCCAAGCCGCGAGAGCGTCGAGTCATCGGATGGCTCCAGCATCGGCAGGCACCGCCCCCTGAGTCTCGCCAAGGCCTTGCTCGGGTACGTTGCGCCAGTAGCCCGAGACGTGTCGAACCGTCCCAGTCGCCATTTCCTTGATAAGGGCTTGATAGTAGCCAAATGCCGTGCGCGGCAGCGCCGGATACGTCTGACCCAGAAAGGTGACGCGGTACAGATGAAATCGCCCGTCGGCGCTGTCCGTTTCCGCAAAGTCGACTCGTACGTCACCGAGAGAGCAAGCGCCAGTGCCCTCCATGAGTACTAACGGCTCGGCGCCTTCCGCCTTAGAGAGCAGTTTGAGGCCGCGATCATCCGTCCATCCGAGCTGCATGAGGTTTACGCTTTCCGGTGGGTTTCGCAGCGACAAGCGTGCAGCTAGTTGCCCCACCCCCGTGCTCTGCAGCTGCAGAGTGCCGACGCCGCTGATGGCACCGATCATCGCGATGGGCAGACTCGTGATCGAAAAACGGCAAGCCGGATCGTGCGGACGCTCGCATCCGACGAGACCTCCAGCTGCCGCGACGGTCAGTCCCATAGCAGCGTGCGTTGCCGTACGATGTAGAAAAGTCATCTTCTCGAAGGGCGCGATTCTCTGCCGAACTCGACCGGCCTCGTGCTGCTGGAGTTCGAACGAATGTTCGTTGCCGAGCTCCGCGGGAGCATCACGGATTTACGGCTTCTTGACGAGCTTGTAATCCAGCATTTGCAGCTCGAACTCGGCGGCCGCTCGGATCTTCGGGCTCGGATCATTGACAAGAGAGCTCAGGAAGGCCCGCGCCTCGTCCGGCCTGCTCTCCCCCGCCCGGCGCGCGGAGGTGATCAGTGATGCCTGCAGCACCTCCACGACTTGGTCGGCGCGGTGGACTGGAGCGAGCGAGTCCACCAGATCGTCCACTTCGTTAAACAATGAAAGCATTTCGTAAAACGCATCGACCGCACCGGAGCGACTCAGCTGACGGAAGAGCAGCTTTAGATCGTCTGGCTGCAACGCGGGCTCGGTCCGAATGAAGTTGACGAGAGCCCTCGCCATATCGTCGGGGCTGGCAGCGAGATCGCGGAACGGCTGCAAGTGCTCATGCCGCGTTTCAGAGGAGCTACGATCGCGAACCCTTCCGAGCGCAACGCGTAGAGCATCGCGGCTCAGGGACTTTGGAAATTCGGGCCCTGCCCCGACGGAACGTTTCGCCGTTCCGCGCGTTGCGGATGGCGTGCTCGGGTCTGTCTGCGCGATGGCGTACGCCGCCGCGAGCACCCCACAGAAAGCGACAGCAATAAGCGGTGTCTTCATCGGATGCGCTCAGTTCGGATACTGGCCGTTGTGCCAGTCGTAATACTTGGCGTGATTGATGAGATTCCCCGTGACGCTCTCGGTGGCAGAGTAGAAACCGGTACAGACATTTGCATTCATCCTCAAGCCTGAGGGACTGCACATCAAAGCTCGATCGACCTTCGGGAGGAGAACGCCTTCGTCATAACAGTCGCCACCGGGACCCTCTCGATATGGATAGGAAGGGTCCCCACCAGCATTCGTGTGGTAAAAACCAACCGAGTGACCGATTTCGTGTAGCGTAGTGCTCGCGCTGGTCGTCTCATCGTCGATGAGGATCCAACGCCGAGGGCCACCAATCGCCGGCGACGCACCACCAGCTTCGCCATACTCGGCGAGGACCGGGTCCCAGTATTTAAGCTCGTGAGCGACGAAGATGTCGAGATGGCGATCCGCGTCGGATAGCAGCTCGTGTTGGTCCTCGTACACCTGCACGCAAACATCCCAGTTATCGGAAGGACCACCACCACCGCGCATGGTCGCGCATGTTTGGGCCACCTCAACGTTTCCTCGCGTACCCTGGTCGCGGAACTGCCATTGGGATGAGCCGCTGCATTGTCCCATGATAGCGTCCATACTGTTGGTCGCGGCGATTACTGCGTAGCTGACGGTAGCGCTGTCCGTCCACGTGTTCCACCACGCTTCGCAGCCACCACCACCGCAACCACTCGTGCCAGCTTCGGTGGAAAACAGTGGAGCGCCCTCGTCCCAAACTGTAGTCTCGTGAAAACGGATCAACGCTAGATGGACACTCGGGCTGATCCGGACTTGGCTCCTGTGGGTGTCGGACTCGGGGTGCTCAGGCTGGGAGGTCTCGACCTCGATCTGGTGATACGACGTCCCGTAAGGAAAGGCCACGCTGCGATCTCGATAGGTTTGCACGCCCAAAAAACCCGATTGGCTCATGTCGAGCTGAGTCGTGCCGTCGATCTTTGTGATGACGGATGCCGAAGGACCGGTGTTGTCCAAGTTGGCCGTCACCAACACGTTGTCGTGCTCCGAATTGAACGTGGCATTGGCCACATTGGGAGCCGTAATATCGATGTAGATCTCTCCACCGGTAATGAGCGCTGCTTCACCTACTGAAACAGTGCGCGCTCCTGACATGCTCGCCATCAAGACGAGGCCCCCGATCCCCAGAGTCATGTTCGCCTCCCTATGTAGCCATTCGCCATCGTACAACGGGCGCCGGCGAACGACGTGTGACATTCCGGAAACTACTTTCAACTGTTTGCACCCTTGGCGCGCAATCCGTATGAGCTCCACCTTAAAGCTGATACGATTTCCAGCGTTGACCGGAATCTGTCGTCGCTAATAGCTCGACAACCTCACTAGACATAATCAATTGATTATGTTACCTTCGACGGGCCGGTTTCGCTCCGCCAGCCGAGCGGCTCGCTCGAAACAGCGGACGCCTCGCACCCGTGTCGGCGGCGCGCCGCTCGCCCGACGCAAACGGTGCCGAGCGAAGCCAGCGCCGGCGGCATGGTGCTAGAGCGGGCGGTGTAAGCTCGCCGTGCGACCCAGGCGGGACGGCCTGGGTGCTGGCTATCCGCGTGTTTGTGCGAAGGATGCGCGTTGCGGACGCCCGGACAGCTAGCGAGCAAGTTCAAGCACGCCAAGGATTCGGGGTTCTAAGAAAGACGAACGGGTCATTCTGGAGCTTTCGAGTTTTCGAGTGGCTCTCACGATTCTTCAAAAAGGCCGAATACAACAGTTCGAAGATCAAGCAGGACACTGTGTGTTCTGGAAGTATCGAAGGGATGCTTGGTGCTCTGGAAGTATCGAAGGGATGCTTGCCCTCCCACTGCTTCGGGCACGACCATCCCCGCTCCAGCACGAGAACGTGGGAGGTGACTGCTACGACAAAGAAGGAGACAATGCATTGACCACCGTCGCCCTGCCCCTACAGCCCACTTCACCGCCTTGATAGTCCGGTTACCTCCATCCGGCTGCTTCCCACCGTTCTGCCGGCGCGTTTCTCCCGTCCAGCTCGGAGGATCTGCGCGCGCGGTAACAGCTGGGCGGCGGGGCTGCCGAGCATGCGGTGCTGATCGCGAATCGTGTGCCGCCAGCGCCCGGAAGAGCGCAACGAAACGGTGCCGTGCGACGCCAGCGCCGGCGACACCATGCTCGAAAGCGGGGGGATTGCGCACCTGCGGATGCGCCGTCCCATCCGAGGACTCGGCAAGCCTCGGTGAGTGCAGCCCGGCGCCTCCTAAGAATCGGCGTCGAGTCGTTTCCGTTGTGTCACACAAACGACACACGGGCCCGATAGAGCCGCGCCCCGAGACGTAACCGCGTGAGCTTTGCAGTCCCCCCGCACCTCGCTTGGATCCGAGTTCTCGTCGTCCTATTGAGCTGGGCCATTGTCTCGTCAGGCCAGGTAGCGCCAACTGAGCCAACGGAGCCAGTTGCACCGGAGGCGCCGGGCGAACCCCTTCCCCCACAGGCGCCAGCGCCGGATACCGCCCCCGCCGAGCCTGACGCACCCGTTCCAGCGGATCCGACAGCGCCGCCCGTCAGCGCACCCGACGCGGGGACGGAGGGCGCTCCGATGGACCTCCAGGCGGCACCGGAACCCGTCGTGCTGCGTATTGTCATTCGAGCCGAACCTCTCGGGCCCTCTGCGGCCGGCATCGTCATCCTCTCGGACGACGGTCACGAGGTCACCACCGCTGCAGATGGCAGCGCACAACTCGAGCTCGGTGCGGGAGCGCGAGCGCTCCGGCTCACGCTACCGCTACACCTGACTCCCCAGCACCCTGGCCCGGACCCTAAAGTGATCCGGCTCGAAGGCATTCAACTCGCGGAAGGTCAGGCCGCAGAGTTGCGGGTGGCAATTGCTCCAGATGGTACGCCCGGTTCGCTGGAATTGGTCGCATTGCCGCCGCAGGCTCCGGCGACGCCCAGCCCGTCGGAGGCTACGGCGCCTACTACGGCCGACGCCGCCGAGTATGGTACGATTACCGGCCGCGTCGTCACCAAGGACGCTGCCACGGCCGTTGACGGCGTGAGCCTCTTCGTCGAGGGGCTCGACGCGGAAGCGACGAGCGACGGCAGTGGACGGTTCAGTCTCCGCGTCCCGGTGGGGCGACACACGGTATGGGTCATTCACAAAGATTTCCCAACCCTGACCTTGACCAACGTCGACGTTAAAGCGGGCAGGGACACCGATATTAGCGTGGAGCTCGTGCCGCCGACGAGCGAGCGGGACGACTGGGTGATCCGTGCGCGGTACATCGCCGGAGGTGTGGCCAGCGTACTCGAAGAGCGTCGCAAGTCGTCCAACGTGTCCGATGCTCTCGGCAGCGACGAAATCTCGAAGTCTCCTGACAGCTCCGCGAGCTCGGCCACACGGCGCATTGTCGGCGCATCGATCGTGGGCGGTCAATACCTCTTCGCGCGCGGCCTCGGCGGCCGCTATACAAATGTGCGCTTGAACGGCGTCCCCCTGCCGTCGACTGATCCCGACTTGCCGGGTTTTCAGCTGGATTTGTTTCCCGCGAGTTTGTTGTCGAGTCTGACCATCACCAAGACCTTCTCGCCCGACATTCCGGGAGACTTCGCGGGCGGCTCTCTCAATGTCGTGACGCGAGCGTTTCCCGAGAAGCTCAAGCTGACGCTGTCGACGAGTCTGACGTACAACACCGAAACGACAGGTCGAGGTTTGCCGAGCTACGAGGGCGGCGGTTTGGATTTCCTGGGCATCGACGATGGCACGCGCGCATTGCCAGAGGGTGTGCCGGAAGAGCGCGTATGGGCGGGCAGCGGCCTGGGTCTGGAGCGCTTGACCGAAATCGGCCGAGTGTTCCCGAACGTGATCAGCATCGACCGCCCCACGGCGCTTCCGAACCTGAGCCTGGGCTTCAGCATTGGCAATACACTGAGCGGTGTGGGCGGCCGCTTCGGTTACCTGTTGACCCTGGGCTATCGGTACAGGTTCGATCACTACGATGAGCAGGTGAGCAAAATGGGCCGCGCAGCCGCTGGCTCGGCCGCGCCGGTCGTCGAGCTTCAGCGTCTGAACCGCGAGGTCGGCAGCCGCGAGGCCCAAATCGGAGCGCTCGCGACGATGAGTTATGAGCCGACACCACAGCATCGCCTGAGCGTCGTGTCGCTGTTGACGCAGACCGGCGAGGATCGGGCGACCTTCACGACGGGCCTCTCGGAGTCCGAGGGGACCAACATCCAGCAAAGGCAACTGCGCTTCATCGAACGCCGTTTGCTCTTCAACCAACTCACGGGCGAGCACAAAGAGCTCGCCGACCTCCTCACGATCGGCTGGCAGCTCAACCTGTCACGCACGCTGCGCGATCAGCCCGGCACGCGTGACATGATGTATGCCGAGAGAACGAACGGCTTCGAGTTCAGGAACGAGAGCGGCAGCGGAGAGCGGCTGTACGCGGAGCTGCAGCAAGGAGACTTTGGAGGGGGGCTGAACTTGAGCCTCGCCATCCACGAGGCGGGCGCCATCAAAGCCGGCTATCTCGGGCGCAGCGGGTCGCGCGACTTTCTGGCGAGGCGCTTCGGCGTTCGACTTCAGGGCGCCGAGAATGTCGGGCTCGATCCCGATCTGCTGTTTGCCCCCGAGCGTTCAGGCGAATTTTGGCTCATCAACGAGCTCACGCAGCCGGAGGATGGCTTTACCGCACAGGAAGACCTGCACGCGGCGTATGCGATGATCGACAGCCAGCTTTGGCGGCCCATCAAAGTGATGACGGGCGCGCGCATCGAGAGCTTCCATCAACAGATTGACGTCGCCTCGCCGTTTGCTCAGCCGGGGCTCATGCCGCGCCCAGGGAACGATCGTACGGACCTCGACCTTCTACCCGCGGCAGCACTGATCGTTTCGCCGCGAGACGACATGAACGTGCGCGCCGGCTACGGTGGTACCGTGGCCCGACCGCTCGTGCGAGAGCTCGCGCCTTTCCTGAACCAGGACTTCGTACGGCGGCGCTACTCTCAAGGCAATCCGAACCTGAAGCGCACCTTCATCCACAATTTCGACCTGCGCTGGGAAATGTTTCCGACGCCCACCGAGGTGTTCGCCATCTCTGGTTTCTACAAGATTTTTCAGGATCCCATCGAAACGGTGGTGCTCGACCAGAACGGGAACCTCAGCTTCGACAACATCGATGGCTCGACCAACTTTGGCGCTGAGCTCGAGGCCCGCATCGGGCTCGGGCTGTTTTCCGCGGCGCTCGAGAGCTTCAACGCGCTGGCGAATTTGGCGCTCATTCAGTCCACGGTGAGCCTCTCCGACGAGCAGCGGGGCTTGGCCACGAGCGCCGAGCGCCCGCTCGCCGGCCAGTCACCTTACGTGGCTAATCTGGCGCTCGGCTACGACTCCGAAGCTAGCGGGGTTTCCGCGTACCTTTATTACAACGTGTTCGGGCGCCGGATCCAGGAAGCAGGCCGGCTGGGTTTGCCCGATGTTTACGAAGAGCCCTTTCACGCGCTCGATGCCACGGTATTTTGGAAGACCAAGAGCCAGCTCACGCTGGGCGTATCGGCCAGCAACCTCCTCTTTTCGCCCGTGCGGATCACGCAGGGCGGCCTCGACTTCTCGCGCTCCGAACGCGGCGCGAACTTCAGTCTGAGTTTGTCCTGGGCTCCGTAGAGGGGTGGGCGCCATGCTTGGCTCGGCTCACCGGCGTGTCATCGGTGTGACAATTGTTTCAAATACGCCCTTGTTTTGTCACAAAGGCTCCCGGCCTTCTGGGGTAGTTAAGCCCGGCTACTAGCCTTTCGGCCTGACTTTGCAAAGGATCGCAACATGAACGCACTTGCTCGACGCACTACCCGCTTCCACACTCGTCGCTTCCGGGCCCTGCTCGGCGGCTCCAGCCTGTGCCTGCTCGCCGTAGCATGCGGAGATGATCCCACCATCATCGATGGCACCGGAGGCACCAGCACGGGCAACGCCGGTTCGGGCGGTTCAAATACCGGCTCGAGCGGCAGGGCCGGTTCGGGCGGCTCAAACAACGCGGGCTCAGGCGGCTCAAACAACGCGGGCTCGGGCGGCTCAAACAACGCGGGCTCAGGCGGCTCCGCCGGAGCCGGAGGTGCCCCCGCCCCGGGCGGCACCATCGAAGTCAGCGGTGAAATTACCGCAAACACCAGTTGGACCAAGGACAACACCTATCTCCTGACCGACAAGCTCTTCGTGGTTGGCAACAGCACGCTCACGATCGAGCCCGGCACGCAGATCCGTGGCGGCGGGTTAGGCTCGGCGCTGGTGGTTACCCGCGGTAGCCGCCTCGTGGCAGAGGGCACGGCAGCGGAACCGATCGTGTTCAGTAGCAACATCCCGGTCGGGTTGCGGGACCCGGGCGACTGGGGCGGTGTCGTGCTGCTCGGCGCGGCCAGCATCAACCTCAGGGATCCCAACAACGCAGCCAACCCCATCGATGGTCAAATCGAGGGCATCGAGGCGGCAGAAGGCCGCGGCGCCTACGGTGGGACGAATGACGCGCATGACTGCGGCAGCCTGGAATACGTGCGCATCGAGTTTGCCGGCTTCCTGATCGGTGGCGACAACGAGCTCAACGGCCTCACGCTCGGAGCTTGCGGCACGGGCACCAACATCGATTACGTCCAGGTGCATCGGGGTCTGGACGATGGCATCGAATTTTTTGGTGGCACGGCCGGCGCCAAACATGTGGTGGTCAGCAACGCTGGCGACGACTCCATCGACGGCGACTTTGGTTGGAGGGGCCAGGTGCAGTTCGCCGTGGTCCAGCACGACCCGGCATCTGACGCGGGTTTCGAGATCGACAACGGCGATCCGACGACCGATGCAACACCTCGCACGGAGCCCACCATCTACAATGCGACATTGGTCGGCACCCCGACCTCCGGGAACCCCGGGGTAATTCTGCGCCGAGGTACGTGGGGCATCATCCGCAACAGCATCATCACCGGCTTCCCTGCCGCCGGGGTGGACATTCGGGACGCCTTCAGCGTCGATGGGACCGAGGAAGTGCCACTGCGTCTCGCCATCGAAAATAGTATCCTCTTTCAGAACGGCGTGGGCGGCATCGAGCACGGCGACACGGAACCACTGGATGGTACGACCGGAGATGACGATGCCAATTTCGACGAAGCGGCCTTCCTCGCGGTTACCGAGCGAGCGAATCAGCTCAGCGTCGATCCTCTGCTCCCCGCCCCGGTTGAAGGGAGCCCCCGCAGCTACGTGCCACCAGCCAACAGCCCTGCCGCCGCCGGTGCGGCGGTTCCTCCGCCGGCCGGATTCGACGCGGCACCGTACATCGGCGCTTTCGAGCCGGGCGGAACCGATTGGACCGCGGGCTGGACCTCATTTCCCGAGAACTGAAAGTTTCTACGAGAGTTGATGGCGCGGACCGGCAATAGCTCGGTCCGCGTTACATCCCCGCGTGACAACGCGGATTCATGTGTGACACCCATGTGTCTGGCGCGTGATTTTTCGCACCGGTCATTGCTCGGAAGCTGTTGCGCTCACACGTTACGGCGGCGCTCTGCTAGTAAGCACGGCGACGCACTGAACGCAGCGCCGGACCCATCAGCTTGGCTCCGTGCACGTGTGAGCCGCCAGCCAAACACCTGCTCGGCGCCGCCATAAAGCTAGCGCCCCAAACCAAGACACCAGCGGCGCATCGCCCCGCTGCGTACCGCCCTAGAGGAGTTTTCATGAATCCAGCAGATGCCAAACACGGGCTGTCCTTGATCCAAACTTTTCTGAGGCTGGCTCAACTCGGTGCGGAGTGGGTGATGTGGCTATTGATCGGCCTGGGCTTCATCGCCGCGGTGCTCGTTTTCGAGCGCCTTTACCTGTACATGAGCACGCGCGTGAACGTGAACAAGCTGGCGCGTCAGCTGCTCAAGCATCTATCGGAAGGCCGGCTCGATCGCGCGCAGGAGCTCGTCAACTCCGGGCGCGCCATCGAGGAGCGCGTCATTTCCGATGCGCTCGCCATGTACACCGAGGGCGCGGACGCGGTGGAAGAGATGGCGCAGGCCTCCCTAATCAAAGAACGCAAGCGCTACGAGCGCTCACTGAGCTATTTGGGAACGGTCGGTAGCAACGCTCCCTTCATTGGGCTCTTAGGCACGGTCATCGGCGTGATCTTGGCATTCGCCGAGCTCGGGCGTAATCCGAAAGGTGGGCTCGAGGTGGTGGGCCCGGGCATTTCCGAAGCCCTGGTAGCCACCGCCGTGGGCCTCGTCGTGGCCATCCCGGCACTGATCTCTTTCAACTGGATGAAGGGCATGCTCAAGGGCCGCCTCAGCAACGCGGACTTCTTGTGTCGAATCGTAGTGACTCAGCTCAAGCGTAAGAATCCGCCGATCATGCGCGAAGCGAATTTCGTGGACGAGGAGGAGGATGATGCCGAGCCGCACTCCAATCTCGGGCTTGCCCCGGCGGAATGAAGCTCGCAGGTCTTATTCTTGTCGCAGAGTGTTCCGGTCGTAGTGTGTTCCAGTCGCAGAGTAACGCGGAGGCAATGTAATGGCAGCAAGTGCTAAGTGGGATGACGATGATGGCATCAACGAGATCAACGTCACGCCGCTCGTGGACGTGATGCTGGTGTTGCTCGTGATCTTCATGGTCGCATCGATCTACATCGTCAAAGACGCCATCGAGGTGGATCTGCCCAAGGCCGCTTCCGCGGGTGAAACGCTCGATACCACGCTCGCCATCGTGATCGACCGCGACGGGCGCCTGTACCTCAATGGGCGCCCCACGCCGAGCGACGTCATCGCCCAAGCCTGCGCCCAGGCCGCAGCCAAGGACCCCAATGCTCAAGCCATCATCGCGGCTGACCAGAACGTGAAACACGGCGACGTCATCACCGTCATCGATCTGGTTCGAACCAACGGGCTTACTCGCTTCGCCATCAACGTCAAACCGTCCGACATTCTCGATGGCTCCGGCACCCCGGGCGGCTGAGCGCTGGGGTCGGGAGCTAGCACAAAAAGAGAGCCCATAGATCGTGCACGCGCTGGAAGACGAGCCCGAGTCCGCAAACCGCTGGCGCCGCCTCGGTACAGGTGCCCTGATCACCGCGGTGGTCCTGGTGGGCTTGGGCTATGGTGCGCAGCGTTTCGAGCCCGCGCGGCGCTTGATGCTGAAGGTCGTGCAGATGACGGTGTTGCCCGAGCCGCCCAAGCTAGACAAGTTGCCGCCGCCACGCACCGAGCCCCCTCCTCCACCACCCAAACGGGCGCCCCCTCCTCGAAAGAGCGCGGCCAAGACCGAAGCGGCGCCGAGGCCTCAGGACCAACCGCCCTCATCTTCTGAGCCCGTGGTGGGTCTGGACGAAGGCAGCTTCGGTTCCGGCGACGGGGCGAGCTTTCAAGTCGGGACGACGCAGATGGGCGATCCGGTGACGGTCGCTCGCGCCCCGGCAGCCGCTCCAGCGGCGCCGGTAGCCGCCCCCCCCAAGCTGATACCGGCGGGGGTGCCTGCACGCGCCGAGAGGTGTCGCTACAGCGCGCGCGCCCGGCGGCTGGGCCTCGAGGGCATGATGGTCATCGAGGTGGACGTCGACGACGACGGGCGGGTGACCAAGGCAGAGCTGCGCAAGGAATTGGAGGACGAGCTCGACCGCGAGTGCCTGGAGGCCGTCCGAACGTCCTTGTTTCAGCCCGCAACTCTGGGTGGCCAAGCCGTGGCCAGCACACGCTTCCTGCGACTGCGCTTCGAGCTCGAGCGCTAAGTCCGTCGCGATCGGAGGGCAAGAGAGAGGACTGAGCATGGATGTAATCCTCGTACGGCACGCCATCGCATTGGACAGAGACGAGGCGAAGAGGCTTGGCATGACGGATCGAGAGCGGCCGTTGACGGCCCCGGCCCGCTCGCGCATGCTGCGCACGGCACGCGGGCTCGCCACCCGCGTTCCCGGCGTATCCCTCTTGCTCACGAGCCCACTCCGGCGCGCTGTTGCTACCGCCGAGATCCTCCAGAAGCAGTACAAAGCGTTGGGACTGTGGGAAACCAACGCTTTGCTCCCCGATGCCGATCCCACGGAGCTCGCGCCGCTGCTCGCGGACGAACCCTTCCAATCCACGGTCCTTGCGGTGGGGCACGAGCCGCACTTGAGCTGCTGGGCGGGGTGGTGCCTCACGGGAGATCCCCGCGGCTTCCTAGAGCTGAGAAGGGCCGGAGCCTGTGGGTTGCGTTTCGAGAACGGCTTGGGGCCGAGTCAGGCACGGCTGCTCTGGCTATTGACCCCAGCGGTATTGAGGCAGCTCTAACTGGGACGCAGGCTGGCGATGCGCCGCGCCATCTCTTCGGGACGCACGTCCTCGATGTGCTGAGCGAGCGTCCAACGATAGCCCTCGGGATCCTGGAATAGACCGGATCGGTCACCGTAGAACTGGTCTTTGATTGGCCGTACAATCGTCCCCCCGGCTTCCAGGAAACGCTCGGCGAGCCGAGCGACGTCGTGCGTGTAGATACACAGCACCGTCGGCGAGCCGCCATAACCCCGAGCGCTCTTTGCGCCCCTCTCGGCAGCGTCGTCCGACACCATCACGCGAGAATTGCCGATCTGTAGCTCGGCGTGTGCGATCTTGCCGTTTCTCAGGCGAAGCCGGTAGAGCTCTATCGCGCCGAGCGCATGTCGATAGAACTGGATACCACTGTCAGCGTCAGCCAAAACCAGGTGAGCCGTAACGGCTTGATATCCTTCTGGGCTCGCTTTCATCATGAACGATCCTGGGTGTTGGGCCTGGGCGTTTCATCGAGGCGCCTCCGCGCAGGCCTAATCAAAGCGGATCCGCGAGCGCCACTTGAAGCTTCTCACATAAGGTGAGACGTGTCTGTGACTCCGAGGTGACGAATTGGCGAACATTACCTCGAAAATGCCTCAAAGCGCGAAGCTCATCCCGACGTAAGCCCCTAGGTAGGAATCCACGGCGCCCCCGGCCACCTCGGCGATGCCTTCGCCCCCATCCTCCGGTTGCGAGTTCATCTCGAGAACGAAGCGCCGTAACGAGGCTGCAACATCCACCGAGACCCCGTGCGACACCAGATAACCCGCGCCCAGTGAGGCGTCGATTCCGTAACCGCCAACCCTGGGGAACCACTCTCGCTGGCTGATCTCCCCATAGCCGAGGGGAACGCGAAAGCCTGCCGCGGCAGTGGCGCGAACGCGACCCAGGTTGAGCGTGAAATCCAGTGCCGAGCGCACCTCGCCGTAACTGACGTCGGGCGTGCCGGCCGCACTATTCAGATCGTCCAAACCCGATTGCAGGCGCCCGAGCGTCAAGTCAAAGCCCATGACGTGGCCCCGAAGCACATGGCGCGCGCGTAGCCCGCCAAAAAGCTCGGAGTGCGAGGCGGTAAAGTCGGCACCGAAATCCGCATCGCGCACGCTCCCCGAAAACGCGCCTTCGTAGCCCGCAATCAGTCCCACGCGACCTCCGAGCGAAGCCAGGCGAAAGGACGATGGGTAGACCGCGGCGTCCAGACGGTACACGTACAGGTTGGTCTGCAGCTTGCGCAGGCGATCGTACACGTCCTGACTGAAATCGAGTGAACGGCGCACCAGGCCGACCTGGGTACGCAAACTGATGCCGGTGACCGCTCCGCCTAGCACTGCCAAGTCGGCATCCGAGAGTGGGTCGCTCATTGAGGCCAAGTCCGAATCAGCCCGTGTAGTGGCCAGCGGAGCTGACTCCGGAGCTGACTCCGGAGCAAAAGTGCGCCGCGCCTCTGCTTTGCGCTCGAGCAGCTTTTGTTGCACGATGCGCGCGCCTGCCTGCGCATCCACCGCGAGCAAAAGCGCAGCCCCGCAGCACAGGGTGCTTAGCGTCATCCGCAGCTTCATCTCAGCCTCCCGTGTCGCGAGCGATCCAGGCTCGTACACATTGTAATGCAACGCCGGGCAACGGAGCAGCGGGGAAAGCAGGCATCGGCTCTCCGCACATCATCATCTCGTAGGGCGTATTGAGCTTCCACCAAAGGAAACTCTGTTCCGGAGCACCCGGTGAGACCCAGACCGTCCCGGCCCCGACCTCCCGGCAGTCGGGATCGCTCAACTGTCCATTCACCAGCCGTTCCAGCATGTCGTCCGCGACCAGGTTGGGTGCATTTTCACCCGACGCATGGCAGCCCTCACCCTGGCAACCCCCTTCTTCATGAGGAGCCTTGAACAGCTTGATGAGCACGTCGCCATTTTCGTCAGCGCTGTCCATTCCGAGCTCCAGGCCGAGTTGGCGACAGGGCTCCGCGAGCAGCGTCTCGGAGACTTCGCTGCCCGCATCCGGTGCACCGTCCCTCCCATTCAAGGCACGCGTGACCGTGTTGACCGAACCGGCGTCTGTTTGCGCTGCGCTTGCTTGCGCCTGGTCAGCCTCTGGAACGCCGCCAACGCCACAGCCCATAGGCCGAACGGTATCGCTCACAAATGAACGTTGGTCCCCGTCCACCGGGTACTCATAGCAGGTCTGTCCGCGAGACTGAAAACGGCCCTCATCGATTTCTGTAGGAGCGCAACTGCTCACCAATAGTGCCCCGAGCCCAAGCAAATTTCTACGGCCCGTGATGGGATAAGGGCCGCAGAAATTCGCCGCGAATTGACCCACCATAGACTCGGAACACACCCCGTTTTTCCTGCCTGAATCTTTGATTCGGGCCAGGACCAGCACGGGCCTCTTCACGGGATTCACGACGCTTTCATGTGGGTGAGAGCCTCTCGGTGATGGCCCACGGCGACAGCTCTTCACTGGCGACGCGCTCCGAACGGGACCGTAGCCCCATAGACGTTCAACTTCTGCAACGCTTAGGTGTCATCTCCATGACAGAGGGGCTGTACACGGGTCCCTTACTGGAGAGCCGGCCGTGTACTGGCGCTTTGTGTCCCGGCGTCGTGCCCAGTCAGGCCTCCCGATCGCGCCGTACACATGCTTTTTTCAAACCTGAAACGTCGTTGAGCGACTCGCGTTGCCATCCCTCACTACCGGTGTCGCTCGTGGGTACCGGACGGGGCGAAAACTGAGCTCGGACGCCATGGCCCTTCTCACTCCCCGCACGAGCACTGGATTGAGCGGAGCCACGAAAATGGCTTCGCAGTTGCGCGCGCAGGGTAGACGGAATCATTGCTGACATTTATGCTAACCGGGACTACTTGATGCGTCGCCGCCGCTCATGCATATCTGTCACTCCCATGATTCATCGGCGCAACATCGCCGGCTTGATTGCGCTAGCTTGATTGCTTACCGAGGGGCGTTCCGGCGCGTAGACCTTTGAAAGGCCGTTTCATGATCATCGAGTATATCCGCTACGCCATTCCCGAAGGACGAAAGCAGGAATTTCTCGAGGCCTACCGTGAAGCGTCGAAGGAGCTCAGCAGTTCCCCGAACTGCCTCGCCTACGAGATCACTCAGTGCACCGAGCAGCCCACCAACTATATCGTGCGCATCGAGTGGGATTCGCTCAAAGGGCACCTCGTGGGCTTCCGCAAGGGGCCGAGCTTCCCTGCGTTTTGCGCCAAGGTGAAGCCCTTCTTCGAGCAGATCGAGGAAATGAGCCACTATTCCTTGACGAGCGTCACTTCCAGCAAGCCAGCATCGTCGCGGGTGCAAGCTCATGAGTTGGAGCGATCAGGGTAATTTTCCCTGCGTACTCTCAACCGGGAGCCAGTGTTGCCATGCGCCGCGCCATCTCCTCGGGGGGTACGTCCTCGATGCGTTGAGCGAGCGTCCAACGATAGCCTTCGGGGTCCTGGAACTGACCCGACCGGTCACCGTAGAACTGGTCTTTTAGCGCCCGCACGACGGTGCCCCCGGCCCTGACGAAGCGCTCCGCGAGCCGAGCGACGTCATGCGTGTAGATGCACAGCACGATGGGTGAACCGCCATAACCGCGAGCGCTCATCTGGCCCCACTCGGGAGCGTCATCCGACAGCATGACCCGAGAGCTCCCAATCTGGAGCTCGGCGTGTGCGATCTTTCCATTCCGCATCAAGAGCCGGTACAGCTCGGTGGCGCCGAGCGCCCGTCGATAGAAGTGGATGGCTCGCTCGGCGTCGGCCAGGACGAGGTGCGGCGTAATCGAGTGGTATCCTTCTGGGATCGCGTTGACCATGCACAGATCCTTGATAGAGCGCCATGTCTCGGTGGCTGTCGTTTCGCAGGCGAGCTCCTCGCTCGACGATCTACGTGGCGCGTCACCCGACAGCTTCGCACACTGAAAGAGTCTGCCCGGTGACTCGGAAGTCACGAGTTTGCAAAAACTTGCATTCGGACAGCAGGTCTCGCGAGCGCTTGACGGCCGCCCAGGAACCGGGTTCATTGCCTCGCGTGCGGCTGACTCGAATACTTCATTGGCTTGCCGCCGGCACCGGGCGCTGGCGCTTCCTCGCCCTGACGCTGGCGCTGATGATCGCCTTCTACGCCGCGCTATATCATCCCTACGCCGAGACGAGCCTGCCGGGGCGCTGCCTCATCGCGTACCTCGAGCTGGCCGCGAACGGTAGCGCCCTGCTACTCGGTTGGCTCGGTGAACCGGTCAGTGTTCAGGGCACGACGGTGTTCGGGCGCTTTCCGTTCATCGTGGTCTTGGACTGCGCGGCGCTCGATGCACAGGCGCTCTTCGCGGCAGCGGTGTTGGCATTTCCAGTGGGGGGCTGGCCCAAGCTGCTCGGCCTCGTTGGTGGCCTCGGGGCGATTTGGCTCATCAACGTCAGCCGCTTGGTCGCGCTGTATTATGCGGGGGTGCGTTCTCTAGAGTTGTTTCAGGTGTTGCATGAAGAGGTCATGGTGCTGCTCGTGATCCTGAGCGTGTGCGGCCTGTTTTTCGCCTGGGCGCTGTGGGCCAGAGGGTACGCGGCGGGCCCACGCCGGCTAGGCGCGGCACATGCCACCTGAGCGGCGTCGCCTCGTCATCGAGCTCGCCAGCTTCCTCTCGGTTTTTGTCGTCGTGATGCTCGTGGGAGCGTGGCCATCGAGAGGCGTACGCGTGGGCTTTAGTCGGGCGCTGAGCGCCACTGCCAACCTGGCCCTCAGCGAGGTTCATTTCGGTGCGGGGGTGCAGCTCCAGCTGCTGCCCCTGCCAGCGTCTACAGCTCGCCAGGCGAACGACAACGTCGAAGCGGACACCGCAGTCGTCCTTCGTGCCCCAGGCCAGCCGGGTGATAGGCGTTTCGGCATGAGCCTGCGGCGGGACGCTTATTTGCCGCTGTTGATTTTTGTTGCGCTGATCCTCGCGGCTCCGCTCGGCGCTCGGCGGAAGGCCGCATGCCTCACGGTGGGAGTGCCGATCGTGCTCTGCGTGGCCATCGGCTCTGTTTGTATCTTGGTCACGTATCTGCTGAGTCAATCCGATGGGACGTCGATTCCCGAATGGCAGGGCGACCTATCGAGCTTCTTGTTCGAGCGCTGGCTCACGCCACCCGGCAATCGCGTGATAGCCCCGCTGCTGTTCAGCGCGGTTCTGGGATCGCTCGCCCACAAGTGGCCGGTGGCTCGCACGTTGCCAGCGGGGAGACGCACCCCATCCTCGCGCGCCAACGCGCCCGCGAGCTAAAATGCCCTGCCAGGCAATTTAGCGCGCCCTTGCCGCCCGTGCCAATAGCCACGCTACAGCCAGGCCCAAAGCGCAGGCCGACAATGCGGCGTCGGAGCCCCGAGAAGCTCGACCCCGCTGCACGCTGCAGCCAAACCCGGGCCCCTCGCTGAGCTCTTCCCCGCTCGGATTCATGCATATCGCGAGCTCTGTTTGATCGGACGCGCCATCCTGGTCCGAATCCACATCCTCCGGTAGAGCGTCGAGCGCCGCGTCGAGCTTGCGGCCCGCTTTGCCCTCGGTCAGACCGTATTCGCGCAGCGTGACCGCGAAAGGCCGATTGGCGGTTTCCTCCCCTCCGGCCGCGGTGTCATGACAGATTAAACAGCGCGTGAGTGGGCGCGGGCATTCGGTGCCCTTCTGCAGGTCGATGATGGACGGGTAGTTTTCGGACGCCGCCGCCTGGGGGAGCTTCCCCCAGGCGAAGCCCAGCGCTCCGCCGCTACACAGCAGGCCTAGTACGAAGCCCGACCTGTAGCAGAGTGCCCAGCCCAGTTTGCGACGTGACGGAGGTCTGATTGGGTGCATACGCGGGCTCGCGGCTTCTACAAGAACATGTGCAGTTGAACCTGGGAGCTGAACGCCGATTCTTGGCGTTTTAGTGCATCCAGACGCAGCTCGAAATGCGAAAAGAAGTGCCAGCTGACCGAGGCCCAGGCTCCCAGGCGCGGTTCACCGTTGCCGGGAGAACGCGCCCCTCCTGCATCCGACGCGCCTTGGTCGAGACCCTCAGCCGTCAGCATCAGATGCAGGCCGCGCACGGGCTCATAATCGGCTTGCACAAAGCCTGTGTACCCGACGCCGCGGCCGCCCTCTTTCAATACGTCGACCTCGGCCAATAACGCCACCTGCGGCGACAGGCCAAAACGACCATGCAGGCCGTGAGCATGCCGCACTGCCCTGTCAGCCTGGGTGAACCGATCTTCATTGGCTCGGGTGATCAGCGAGCTCAACCCTAGAGCGCTTGTGTTTCCGATCAAATACTCCCCCGACAGGGCATAACCGCGCTCCCGATAGCGGTCGGGGTAGAGCTGAAAGTTGCCGGCTATCACCATGCCCTCCAGGCGCAGCGGCCCACCAGCATACGCCAGCGCCATCCCATGTTGCTGGTCAGACTCGCGATCGGTGCGAGTCGCCTCCCGTGCCCACAGAACGTGCTCGGGAACGCGCACCCCGAACGGGAGATTGAGTCGCCCCGCACGCAACAGGGTCTGCCGATCCAGCCGCACGCCGATGAAATGGGTACGGCTCAGCAGAATCCAGCCCGCGCCGAGCTCTCGGTTGAGCTGCGCCCCGCGCACATGCGCGGTGCCTTCGATGCCGCGAGCCACGCCGAGGCTGCCGCCCAGCACGAACAAATCCAAGTTGGCCCACCCGTACAGGTCTACCTGCATCGGGAAGCTGACGAGGTCGCTCGGCGCACCTTCGTACGGCGCGGTATACACGAATAGGTGACGGTAACTACCACCCAGCCGCAGATCGGGTGGCTCTGGGATCTCGCCGAAGAAGAACTGTGACGTCCCCCGCAGCTCCGTGCGGTCCTCACCGCCCCACGACAGCAGCTGCTCGGCCTGAGCACGCCCCATCAGGGTGAGCGTCTCGCCGCCCGAGGGGTCCGTATGGCACGTATCGCATTTGGCGAACCCATTCTTGATCATCCATGCATACGCATGCGCGGGTCGACAATGGAGTAGCCCGAGCGCGAAGCCCACGAGCATCAGCAAGCTGCGCAGCGGCGGTAGGCGTCGCATTTGGGGCGACGTTCTCGACCAAGTAAAAGCAAAGGTCAACCGGCGTCCGTGTGCTAGAGCTCGAGCGATGTGCTCGGCGGTCGCGAGCACGCTAAAGCGCACGCGCGAGCACCGCCCTGACAACGTATCCTCACCGAAATGTCACAGACGGATCCATGCGCCCGAGTACGATGCAACACTTGTGGCTCGCGTGAGGTGCGGCTGCCGGTGTGTGACCCGACCAACCTGCGACCCTGGCGGGTCGCCCACACGCTGTGAATGCGGTTCAGAATAGTCTGTCGAGGCTGCCGCTCAGCCACTCGCACTCGTAGCTCCGACACAGGTTGGGGCGAATATCGTGGATCGTGCAGCCCCGCTCTTCGTCGTAATATCGACACGCATAGGGGTCTGCCGATACGCTGCGCATTGCGGGGAAATGCGCAGGGTTTTGCCACATTTTACGCTCGGGGAAGAGCTTCCTTCCCTCTTCGAAGTCTATGACGACTTCGCTCCGCAACACGGGCCGCTCTAGAACCTTGCTCAAGCGTTCAAGTAACGCGTCCACGTCGTTGACGGGGCCGATGATCCAATCTCGCTGTCCAAGCTTGCAACATCCGCCGCGATTTTCCGAATGGCCCATGCACTTGTGCCCGCAAGTTTGCTGAATCACCAGCAATCGAAGCTGAACACTTTCGGCCATGACAAGTCATTCGTTACCATCTTCGCAAACGCGCGTCTAATCTGGACGTGATGTTTGAGACGAAGAGCGACTTGCCTTGGCGCAATGAGCTTGTTAGGAGACGCCCATGCTTCGCGCCAACCTACGCCAAGTGACGCGTCGACCCTCGCGCGGTCGGCTGCACTCATTCGCCGTGGCCGCCACGTTCGCCACTCTACTCTCCGGCTGCAGTGAGTCCGATGAGCCACCCGCCGATGCGGATCTACCGAATCAAAGCACACCAACGAACCAAGAGGTCGTGATGAAGGTGCTGGTAGACGGGTTGGCCGGCGGCGACACGGCGGTGATCACTCAGTACGTGCGCGAGGATTATATCCAGCACGGCAGCCTGGCACCCGGTGGCCGAACGCCGCTGCTCGCATTCGCAGTCCTGGCCGACAAGATAACCCGGGACGTGCACCGCACTCTCGTGGATGGCGATCGCGTGGCGCTGCACAGCACGTATACTTTTCCCGACGGCACGCAGTCGGCGGTGTTCGACGTGTTTCGGCTGGAGGCCGGGGTCATCGTCGAGCATTGGGACGCGGTGCAGCCGCTCGAGGGGCCTAACTCGAGCGCGCGCAGCATGACTGATGGGGAAACAGAAGTGACGGATCTGGACAAGACAGATCAGAACCGGGCTCTGGTGACCGATTTCGTGGACACCGTGCTGAAGGACGGCGTCTTTGATCGCGTGCGGGAGTTCCTGAGTCCACAGTACGCGCAGCACAACCCTCGAGTCGCCGATGGCATCCTGGGCCTGAGCGCATTCATCAGCGAGCTCGAGAGTCAAGGCCACGGATTTGCAGTCACTTCGTCGCCCATCGTGCTGGCCCAGGGCAATTTCGTGCTGGTCGGCTCGGAGGGGACGTCTGGGTCATTGAGCGAACCCGAGTACGCCATCTTCTACGATTTGTTCCGCGTCGAAGCGGACCTCATCGTGGAGCACTGGGACGTGGTTCCCGTCCGACCCGATCCGGAGGCGCTGGCCTTGCTGCACCCCAACGGTTTTTTCTAGCAGTCATCGATCGCCAAACGGTGGCACTCCGTTGCCGGCCAGCGCTTGCTGCGAGTCACGGTCCGCATCCTTCCGTAAGAAGATGCGAGCAAGTAACGTCGGCGTCACTTGCTCCATGTACGAGCGTTCCTCCGCAACCCGTGGGGCACTGGAGATCAACATGAGCTCGTCGATACATCTTTCTTCTGCGCGTCGCGCGAATTCGCGCCTCGCACACACTCGTCCACGTTCGCTCGCCGCGCGCATGCGCTATCAGGTGGGCATTGGCGCTGCACTCGTTGCGATCAGTTTGAGCTTCTCGCACGCGCACGCTGCAGGGCTTGGGCCGCTGGCGCCGCTGGTCCCCTCTGAATCGGTGGCGAGCACGGGCTTCGGCGGCGCGGTAGCCATCACGGACGATACGGCGTTCGTCGGCGCTCCCGTCGCGGGCACCAGTGGCGCGGTTTACGTGTTTATTCGCAATGGTACGGCCTGGCAGCCTCATCCCACCACTCCCAAGCTCGTCGGAGCGGCTGGCGACGAATTTGGCTACTCCGTTGCGGTCGCGGGCACCACGCTGCTCGTTGGCGCCCCGGGCAGAGCTTCGGAGGCAGGCGGGCTGTATGTGTTCCGACGCAACGGCGGCGTGATCAACGCGTGGCAAATCGACGGTAGTGCCGTCAACGGGCCGAGTATCGCGGGGGATCGATTTGGGGAGTCGGTTGCGCTGTCTCAGACTCAGGATACCGCGTTGATCGGAGCTCCGTACAATGATGCCAGCGCATCGATCACGGATACCGGCGCAGCATACGCCTACGTCCGCACCGGCGTTGCGCCGAACTTCTGGGTTCAACAGGGCACCAAGCGGGTTGCCCCGCTGCAATCTCCGGATACGGCGTACGTGGAAAGGGGGCACTTCGGCACCACTGTCGCGGTGGACGGCAACGTCGCCCTGATCGGGGTGCCGCAGCAGGTCTCGGCCAGCCGCATCACTGGCGGTCGGGTCTTCTCGTTTCTGCGCACGGGCACGACGTGGGACGCCGGCACCGAGCTGCCTCCGATCGCGCCCTTCGACGAGGACGACAGTTTTGGTTTTTCCATGACATTTTCTGGTAACTGGGCGCTCATCGGATCCCCCGATGCGAATTCAGTCAGCGTGCCAGCGGCGTTCTTGGGCGGGTCCGTGCACGCCTTCGAGCGCACGGGAGGCGCTTGGGTGGCGCGTCAGCGCTTCGAGTCGCCAGCTCCAGAGGCGGAGGGTGGGTTTGGTTATGCCGTATCATTATCCGGAGCTCGCGCGGTGATTTCAGGCATGGGCGAAAATGGGTTTTTCGGTCGGGTGCACCTATTCAACCGTGCGGGCGTCAGCTTCCAAGCACAGCCGCCATCCCGCACGTCTCCGAGGAGCAGTAGCTCCTCGTTTGGTCGCTCGGTGGCGGTATCTGCCACGGCGGCGTTGATTGGGGATGATGCGCTCGCCCCCGCCGCCTTCACTGACTCGGGTGTAGCGGCAGTGGCCGCGCCCGTATTGGGCGCTCGCGCTGGGCTCGCCTTGACGGCGCTGCTCGCCGCTTGTGGGGCGCTCCTTTTGCGTCGGCGCCCGTCTGCCTAGCTCGGCGTCCAGGTGAGAGGCACCGGCCGCCGCATTTGTGGCGGCCTGCTGATTTTGATCCGTGATGCACGGCGCCGTGCCGGTGCGCGATCGAAAAAATGATTGCGTTCGCACGCGCTGTGCAAAGTCGCGCAGATGGCAGCACACGTCGGCCCGACCGCTCGCGGAGTTGTTGTCCCGTGGCCGAGCCAAGCGCTCGGTGCTTCGTTTGGGCGGATTCTGGTGCTGACAATTCCCCGGCTGCTGCACACCGAATCGTCACTGCATCGTTGCAACGAGCCCAGTTCGAGCATGTTAGGCAGCCGTCTCAAAGCGGCTGGGACTGTCCTCAGCCTCCCAAAACTCACGGAGCATGAATCTATGAAACTGAATTTGAGGACCTGCGGACCTTTGGCAGTCCTATTCGGACTGCTGGGTTGCAGCGGCCAGGACGAGACTGGCTTGTACTATGCCGACGACTCCACCGAGGCGGTGTATAACGAGGAGGGCGAGGAGATCCAGATCGGTGAGATCACGGAAGCGATTACCTACGCCGAGTTGACCAGCAACAACGGCCCCGGTTTTCTCAGGTGCAGGGACAATGGCCTGACCATCGGCGTCGTCTACTATGTCCACTCGCCAGCCGATAGGGTGGGCTTTTACTACTGCGCCGGCAACGTGCCGGGAAATGACCGTGGCTTTCTGAAAATCGCGACCGGCACCGGTGGTGGCACGACGGGTCCCACGGGTCCCGCGGGCGCAACAGGTCCCGCCGGTGCCAAGGGCGCCACCGGTACCAACGGTATCAATGGTACCAATGGTGCAACGGGCGCTCAGGGTCCCACCGGTGCCAAGGGTGCGTTGGGTCCTCAGGGTCCTCAGGGCGCGCCCGGGGGCGGCACGGGTGGTGCTGGCACCACGGGTCCCCAGGGGCCACAGGGTGCAGTGGGTCCACAGGGTGCCAATGGCGCTAACGGTACCAACGGTACCAACGGCGCCACTGGTGCCACGGGTCCCGCGGGCGCGCAGGGCTCCCCGGGTGTCAACGGCACCAACGGTGTGACGGGTGCTCAGGGTCCCCAGGGTGCCAATGGTATCAACGGATCAGTCGGCGCAACCGGCCCCGCGGGTGCTCAGGGTCCCCAGGGTGCGGCTAACGGCACACAGGGTGCAACGGGTCCCCAGGGCGCTAACGGCACCAATGGTACCAACGGCGCAGTCGGCGCAACGGGTCCCGCGGGTGCCAAGGGTGCAACCGGTGCTCAGGGTGCAAACGGTGGTCCAGGTGCACCGGGTGGTCCAGGTGCAAACGGTCCTCAGGGCGCGGTCGGCGCAACCGGTCCCGCGGGTGCCAAGGGTGCAACCGGTACTCAGGGTGCAAACGGTGGTCCAGGTGCAACCGGTCCTCAGGGTGCCCAGGGCGCTCAGGGTGCTCAGGGTGCTGCTGGCCAAAGGTCGTTTGTCGCAACAGACGCAGCTCCGGCTGCGAACTGCGCGAACGGCGGCACCCGGATCCGCGTCGGCCTGGACACGAACAACAACGGCACGCTCGACATCCCCGCGGAGGTCACCGGGACCGCGTTCGTCTGCAACGGCTAACGCCCAGCGGAAGCACGTCATGGACGCTCAGGGCGTTACGCTCATGCATGAGAGTAACGCCCAGCGCCGCACCACCGCCACATCCTGATGATCGGGCTGGGCGTGCGCTCGACACTCTGTACGAAGCCTCAGTTGGCAGCCTGACCATGAAAACCAACAAGAATGATGCTTAGGTCGAACGATGCAACACCGAATAATCACGGCATCGTTTCAACCCAGCCAGTTTGAGCATGTTAGGCAGCCGTCACAAAGCGGCCGAGACCATCCTCGGCCGACCGGAACTCACGGAAAGAATAAGCCATGAAGAAACTGAATTTGAGGACCTGTGGACCGCTGGCGGTCCTAGTCGGTATGGGCCTGCTCGGTTGCAGCGGCCAAGACGAAACCACCATGGATATGGCCGACGAAATGGCCGAGGGCGAGTCTGACTTCGGCACCATCGAGGGCGAACCGATTCGGATCGGTGAGATCAAAGAAGCCATTTCCTACAGCACGCTGACCAGCAACAACGGCCCCGGCGGCCTCAAGTGCACGAACAACGGCCTGACCATCGGCGTCGTCTATTACGTCCACACCCCCGCCGATAGGGTCGGGTTCTACTACTGCGCCGGCAATGTGCCCGGCAACGACCATGGCTTTCTGAAGATCGCGAGCGGCACCGGTGGCGGTGTCGGTCCGACGGGTCCGGCGGGCGCGACGGGTCCACAGGGCGCCAATGGTGCCACGGGTGCCAGCGGTACCAACGGTACCAACGGCTTGCCAGGTGCAACCGGTCCGCAGGGCGCTCAGGGTACCCCGGGTGCGACGGGTCCTCAGGGCCCGGCTGGCACCAGCACGGGTGCGGGTCCAACGGGTCCGCAGGGTCCGCAGGGTGCTCAGGGTCCCCAGGGTGGCAACGGAACCAGTGGTACCAACGGGGCAACCGGTGCAACCGGTCCGCAGGGCGCTAAGGGTGCCACCGGAGCCAACGGCCTCAACGGAACCAACGGGGCAACCGGTCCTCAAGGTGCCAACGGAGCCAACGGCCTCAACGGTGCCCAGGGTCCCCAGGGTGCCACGGGTTCTCAGGGTGCTGTTGGAGCCAACGGTGCCACGGGTGCTCAGGGCCCTCAGGGTGCCAACGGAACCAACGGCCTCAATGGTGCCACGGGCGCTCAGGGTGCTAACGGCGCCACCGGTGCTCAGGGTCCCCAGGGTGCCAACGGCGTTCAGGGTGCCAACGGTGCCACGGGTGCTCAGGGTGCCAACGGTGCCACGGGTGCTCAGGGTGCCAATGGTGCCACGGGTGCTCAGGGTGCTCAGGGTGCTCAGGGTGCTGTGGGATCCATCGGTCCGGTAGGTGCTCAGGGTGCTCAGGGCGTGATCGGCGCGAGGGCGTTCGTCGCGACGAGCCAAACGGCTCCGTCGTGCGCGAACGGCGGCGCTACGATCCAGGTCGGTCTGGATACGAATGGCAACGGTGTGTTTGACATCCCCGCGGAAGTCACGGGCACCACGGTCATTTGTAACGGGACCACGGGTTCGACGGCGACCTGCGGTAACAACATTCGCGAAGGCGCGGAGGTGTGCGACGGCAGTGATCCCACCCCGCCTTCGGGCCAGTTCTGCAACGCAACCTGCACTGGTTTCGTGGGTCCGACCGCCGCATGTACGTCCTGCACCGAAGCACAATGCGCAGACCAGCTCTTCAACTGCGATGACCAGAGCGACAACGTGCCGGCCAGCCCCAATGGCTCTTGCCGGGCCGTCGAAGCTTGCGTCCACGTGAGCTGGAACGGTTTGCCCGACCCCACAACCGAGCCGAGCTGCGCCATCCAGAGCAGCTCAGTTTGCTACTGCGGCACGGCTGACCTTGGCACTTGCCTCGGCGGCACCAGCAACGGCGTGTGCAAGGAAGTGATCCGACAGCAGTCGGGTTGCATCGGCGCCGCTAACGAGCCGCAGTGCATCCTGGGACGGCAGAACGACACCGAGTACGGCTACGGCGATGCGTTCCAAATCGTCAACTGCCAACGCAACAACTGCTCCAGCGAGTGCGGTATCGATCCATAACGAGGGTTCGATCTCTGCAAGCGTAAAGCAGCTGTAAAAGCACGCACGATGGCGTCGGCGGATCATCCGCCGACGCCCATCGGCGTTTTGTGCATCATGCAACACTAGTGGAACAGCAGCCCGCTAGTGGAACAGAACCAGGGACGACCCAGGTGTTGCATCGAGAATGGACTTCAGGTGGGCGGACGTCTTGCTCTTCAAATCGCCGCGAGGTAGGGTCTTGTGCGCGATTCCGTGGGGATGAGCGATCGCTACCGGTGGCCAAAGCTGGAACATGATCCAACGACTGCTAAACCTGCGTGTGGTGCCGGCTCTCGTCAGCCTGCTCATCGTCGCGTGTGATGACGCTGACACGGTGGAGCAAGGGGAGCTTTTCCAACAAGAAGTGAGCCCGGTAAGCCCCGCGCCCGTCACGCCGGCAGAACTTTGCGGTGATGCTGCGGTCAGCGGAACGGAAGAGTGTGAACCGCCCGGCACCGCAACCTGCGACGCGAGCTGCAGGCGCCCGTCGACCTGCGGCAATGGCGCCGTAGATGCTGGCGAACAATGTGATGACGGCAATCGCCTGCCTGGCGACGGCTGCAGCAGCCGCTGTCTGACCGAAGGTTGCGGCAACGGCCGGCTGGATCCGGGAGAAAGCTGCGAGCGGCCGAATCAGCCCCGCTGCAACGCGCTCTGCCAAAGCATCGAGGGCCGCTGCGGAGATGGAGTTTTGGATTCGGGGGAGCAATGTGAGGACGGCGACGCCGAAGGTGGCGATGGCTGCAGCCCGCAGTGCCAGGACGAAGTGTGCGGCAACGGGCGGGTCGACTCCGGGGAAACCTGTGAGCCTCCGGGCAGCGCCACGTGTGATCGGGATTGTCAAATCGAGCCGGGGCTGAATCCGCGCTGCGGTGACCGGGTGAAGCAAGCCGGTGAAGAGTGCGAGGACGGCAATACACGGGCAGGTGACGGCTGCAGCCCCGCCTGTTTGTTCGAGGCCTGTGGCAACCGGCGCCTGGATCCGGACGAGCTCTGTGAGCCACCGGGCACGGCGTTGTGCGACTCGCGCTGCCTCTCCATACTCGCCTCCCGTTGTGGTGACGGCCAGCTGGATCCGGGCGAGTCCTGTGACGATGAGAACAGGCTCGCGGGCGATGGTTGCAGCGAGCTGTGTGAGATCGAGCGCTGCGGCAATTCGCGCGTCGACTCGGGGGAAGACTGCGAGCCCCCAGGCACTCAATATTGCAACCCAGGCTGCCGGCTCACGGTATACGGCTGCGGCAATGGCGTGCTCGATCCCTCGGAAGAATGCGAAGACGGCAACACTATCGACGGCGACGGCTGCGACCGGGCTTGTTTGCGTGAATCCTGCGGCAATGGTCGCATCAATCCAGGCGAACAATGCGAGCTTCCGAACACGCCGCGTTGTGATGCCCTCTGCCAGAGCATCGTCGGCGTCTGCGGCAACGGCCGGCCAGAAGCCGGTGAGGAGTGCGATGACGGCAACCGCGTGTTTGGCGACGGCTGTAACCGCCGCTGCGAGCGCGAAGTGTGCGGCAACCGGCGCGTGGAGCACGTGCGCGAGTGTGAGCCTCCGGGCAGCTCCAGCTGCGACGCGACTTGCCGGCCCTTGGTGCTGGCCAGCTGTGGGGACGGCCAAGTCAGCGCGGGCGAAGAGTGTGAAGACGGCAACCAGCTGAGTGGGGACGGCTGCAGCGCGGTTTGCCTTCGAGAACAATGTGGCAACCGTCGCCTCGACTGGGCCGAAGAGTGTGAGCCGCCCGGCAGCGCCAGCTGCAATCAGCGCTGCAGGTCAATTGCGCGGCCCGCCGAAGGCGGTGTCGTGGTGGGGCCGCCGCCGGTGCTGCTCGTGAACGGGGAGTTCGACCGGGACGTGAGTGGTTGGGCGCCGCGCGTCGGAGCCGCGAGCGTGGCGTTCAATGCAGCGAGCGACGCTTCCGGGGTCGCGAGCTCGGGTTCGGCCCGCGTGACGCTCGAATTTCGGGACACGACCGCGGGGGAGATTCAAGGCGGCATCTCCCAGTGTGTGGCGGTGAGCCCGGGGACGGCGTACCAGCTCGGCGCCCGCTACTTGATCGAATCGACTGCGCCAGCGTCGACGTTCGTGACCCTGCGCGTGACGTACCACTCGGAAGCCGACTGCGGGGGTAGCCAGCTGGGCCTGCCGCTGCAAGGCCCGGCGGCTGCGGTCCGCGAGGTATGGTCGGCGCTCGCCGGGCTAGAATTCGAGGTGCCCGCGGCGGGCCGCTCGGCGCGTGTATTCGTGGAGCTCCGCAAGGCCTTTGCGGATGCGCCAGCGCGCGTGCTGTTGGACCAGATCAGGCTGACCCGGGCCGGCCGCGTCACACGCTGTGGTGATGGCTTGCTCGACGCCGGGGAGAGCTGTGAGCCTGCGCTGCTCAGCAATTGCACGTCCGACTGCCAGCTGATCCGCGTGTGTGGCGACAACATCGTGACTGCGCCGGAGGAATGCGACCCGCCGAATGGCACGACTTGCGGCGGTGAATGCTTCTCGGTCCGGGGTTTCTGCGGCAATAGCCTGCGCGAGGCCGCCGAGCAGTGCGACCCCCCGAACGGAGCCACCTGCGGCCTTTCGTGCACGAACATTCAGTGTGGCAATGGAGTGACTGAAGCTCCAGAGCAGTGCGATTCGCCCGACCGCGCGCTGTGCAGCGCCGCTTGTCGGCGGGTCGACGCCGCGTGTGGGGACGGCCTCGTGCAGGGGGTCGAACAGTGTGACCCGCCTGATCCGCGCACCCTGTGCTCGGAGCAATGCCGGATCTCGCCCGCGGCGTGCGGCAACGGAATTCTCGAGCGCGGCGAAGAGTGTGACCCGACGGGCGCCGCCCTGCGCTGCGACCCGAACTGCAAACGCAGCGCCTGGTGCGGGGACGGCAAGCTCGAAGGCATCGAGACGTGTGAGCCCCCAGACGGCATCGTGTGCGGAGACGACTGCCAGGTGTTCCCGGGCAAGCAGTGTGAGGGCTGCTTGTTGAAAGAATGCGGGGACCCGAGCCAATCCGCGGACCTATTTTCGGCCTGTTTCAGAGCCGAGGGCAACGCAACGGCGGGTCCGGCCGCAGGCCATCCTCGGAATGAGCTGTGCGCGGACGCGGTCGACTGCATGGCCACGAGCGGTTGTGCCAGCGAAGGCATCATTTCCTGCTATTGCGGTCGGAGCATCCTCGACGCCAACGGCGTCCCCATCCGCGAGCGGGTCCGGGAGTGCATCGCGGGGACTCGACAGGCTGACGGAGAGTGCCTGGAACAATTCGAGCGCGCGGGCGAGAGCGTCACGCGGCGCACCATCGCGCAGCACATTGCCGACCCGGGGGGCAACACCGCCCTCAATGCCGCGGCCGCGTTGTTGGCGTGCGGAGTCGAGCCCCGCCTGGTAGCGGGGGTTTCGGTGCTCGGCGATTGTTACGTCGCGAACGCCTGCCTCGTGGTGCCCGCTTGTGGCAACGCAATCCAAGAACCGGGAGAAGAATGTGACGCGGGCAGCTCCGGCAACGCTGCCTGTAGTGCCAGCTGCAAGAAGATACTGTGCGGCAACGGCAAGCTCGACAGCGGTGAACAGTGCGACCCGCTGGATCCGTTGACCAATCAGCGTTGTAACGAACAATGCCGGGTTCGCACGGTGTGCGGGGACGGTCGCACCGAGGGCAGCGAAGAATGCGACCCGGCAGATCTGCCATTGCCAGCGGGCGCGGTCTGCTGCGCGCCACAGACCCCGACCTGCCAGGCGTGCACCTACGTCAGCAGCTGCGGCAACGGGACTCTAGAGTACCCCGAACAATGCGAGCCGGCGAATACGGCAACTTGCGACGCAGCCTGCGTCGAGATCGACGAGAGCGCGTGCGCGACGTGCACGCTCAACCAGCCGGAATGCGCGGAGTGGTTGGAGTTGTGTCAGAACGGTCCTGGTCCCCTCTTCCAGAACTCTTGCCGGGCCGTGGGGGAGTGCATCGAACGGACGAACTGTGCGAAAGTAAGTAGCGCAGTGTGTTACTGCGGCGACCTCGACCTCGGTGGATGCCTCGGGGCTACTGAAACAAACGGCGACTGCGCCGCCGTTCTGCTGGCAAATACCGGAAACACTAGCAGACCGAGCTGTAACGCGGGACCGTCCGTA
This sequence comes from Deltaproteobacteria bacterium, assembly GCA_031407405.1. GTDB lineage: Bacteria > Myxococcota_A > Polyangia > Polyangiales > Polyangiaceae > SZUA-265. The sequence goes on along the minus strand of JANOIG010000289.1, from coordinate 5,438 downwards.
TATCCGAGCGTGGGGCAGTGCGTGCTCGGACGTCAAAATGATGACGAGTACGGGAGCGGCGTGCAATTTCAGATCGTGAACTGCCAGCGCAACTTTTGCGCTGCCGAGTGTGGTTTGGATCCATGAGGTGCGGCGACTGCTCGTGTCCCCGGGCGAACCACCCCGCCACGGGAAATGAAGAAACAGAAAAGAGAACACCATGTCCCTGACGCACCGCTGCCGCACCAACCTGCCCTCCGTCGCATCCATGTATAGGATGGCGCCGCTCGCCCCCTCGCGTCTAACGTGGCGCGGGCTCCGGCCGGCGCTCGCCGTCGCAGCCCTTCTAGCGGCCGTTTCACCGGCCCTCGCGCAGGCACCCTCCGAGCCAGAGCCGACGGTTTCCGAGGCGGCGTCGTCTGAACCGGCGCCGCCGGTCGACGCCAAGAAGGAGCCGTTCCCGCTCGACCATGAACATCCAGAACGCAGCGTGCCCTCGCGCGCGCTGCGCGACGCCGACCCGATCCGGACGGCGCTGTTCATGTTGGAGCTGTCGATCGCCGCCGATGATGCCATGGCGGAAAAGGACTATCGGAGCGCGGTGAAATACTACGGCGCCTTCGCCAAAGGCACGCCCGAACAAGCCAACGGATTTTCCAAGCTTTGCGAAGCACACGAGGCGCTCGGCGAGTGGGGGCTCGCCCGGGCGGCGTGTGCGGCCGCCCTATCTCGAGCTGGCGTGACCTTGGGCGACTACTTGCGCACGTTGCGCTTGAGCCTGGCGGATCAGGCCACGCCGCTGAGCGAGGGCGAAGTGGCCGATCTGGACGCCATCATCGAACACCTGAAAGGCGAGCCGGCCGCCGAGGAAGCCGTCAATTTCTTTCCGTGTGATCTGGCGTTGCGCCTGAATGACACCGGGCGCCTGCAAGCCTGCGTGCAACACTTGCGGGAGAAGGCGCCCAACACGCGCCGCACCCTCGTGTATGAGTGGACGCTCGCCCTCCGGACCAGGGATTTCGACCAAGCGCGGGCGCTGATCGAGCAGGCCCGCACGACAGGCGCAATGAATCTCGGCAGCCAGAAGCTCGCGGAAATGCGCCTGGCCACCGACCAGGCGGAGCGCGAGACCGAATCCCAGGTGGTCGGCAAGTGGGCCCTGGCCGCAGCGGTCGCGCTCGCGTTTGGCCTGGTGGCTCTCGGTGTTGGCGCACTGCTTCGCCGCCGGCAACGACCGCCCGCGATCACGACCTGAGCGCCACCCAGAGTCAGCTTCGGATCGGCGTCCGGTGATGCACACAAAGTAACAGCAACTTCACTGTGTGACAGGGGGATCTGAGTATACCCGTGCGCGCGGCTGGCGATGGTCGTTGGCCTTCGGCGTTTTCTCGAAACGAGGATTTGGAAGATGAAAAAAACGATTATTGGCTTGGCGTCGGGCCTGGCCATGGCCACGGGGATCGCGCCCGCTGGGGCTCAGGTCAATTTTTCGGGTTCGGACACCCTGCTCGATCTGACCCGCGCACTCATCAACGACTGCAGGGCCACCGGAACGGCGGCACAGCAGACAGCTTGTAACGCCATCGCCTACGCGGGCGGCGGCTCCACTGCAGGTCAGACGGACCTCATCGCGGGCACCGCTAACCCGCCGACGGGCAACCTGCAGATCATCGCGCCCATGTCGCGCGAGCTGAACAGCGCGGCCTGTCTGGCAACGCCGGCCGAGACCGGCGGCGCTCCCCGCCAGCAGTTGGCGAAGGGCTGGGCCGTCTCGCTCGACGGGCTTTCGCTCGTCGCCAACACCACGGCGGGCGAAATCTGCGACACTCTGAACGCGGGTGACGACGACCCGGGCACCGCCGAAATCGAAGAGTTCGGCGCGAACCTCGTGGACGGTCTGCCGGTGGGAGGGGACACCCTCACCCTGCAAGATCTCGCGGTGGACAACGGCAAGCCGGTCAACCCGGCTCGGGGTCGCCCCGCGGACGGTATCAACTGCAAGGGTTGCGATCCCGTGACCTCGTCCGGTGGTACGGTTCTCGTGCTCAACGACAACAACGACAACGTGGGTGACCCGCCCATCGTGTACACGTTCGCCAACATCAAATTGGTGGCTGCCGTTGGAGGTGTCGTGACGTCGACCGAGCTGCCGAATACGGCTTGGCAGGACGTGCTGCGCATTCTGTACACCGGCGCACCCAACAACATCGGAGCGACCCGGATTGGCTCGGCCAGCGGCACTGGCGCAAACCTCGCCAACACCCAGACCATCGAGGCGTTCTGCGGCGGCGACTTGCGTCGCTCGCTGGTGGCGCAGTGGCAATCCATCGTCGATAGCTGCGGCAGCAGCGGCACCTGCGTGGGCGGCGTGAAGAGGCTGCTCCGGCGCGGTGACGCGTCGGGCACCACCGACACCTTCCTCGCGCTCCTGAACTTGCCCAGCATCCGCAACAACCCGAGCCCCGTGCAAGGTGTCGTACCGGTCCCCGGTTCGCCGTTCTGCAACGGCAACGACCAGCGCGACAACGACCCGATCCGCATCGCGTGCAGCGTCAGCACCACCGCCGGGACGCCCCTCTTGGGCGACATGAACTGCAACCGTTACATCATCAACGACAACGGCACGCCAACCGAAACGCGCGACGACGAAATCATCAACAGCTTGGGTTTGCTCCTCCCGATCTTCACCCCCGAGGAATTGACCATCCCGCCCGCGATCGGAGGCAACCCCGCCCTACCCCCGGAGCTGCCGCTGCCGCTGCCCGCAATCGGTCAGGGTCCTTTCTCGAGCACGACCCAGCCTCAGCAGTACACCAACCAGCGCCGCTTCCCGCGCCCCGCTTGTGCCACCACCACCCTCTTTGCCAGGGCCCCGAGCGATCCGGACACGGGCAATCAGGTGGCCATCTGTCCGGACGGTGTGCCGGCATTCGGTGGCTTCTGTCAGGTCCCCACGACCAGCGGTACGAACGGGACTAACGCCTCCTGCATCAACAAGGATAGGACCAACCTACCCTCGGGCGTAGGCACCTGGTTTGCTGGCCCCCTCTGCACTCCCCTTCCGGGTGGCTGCGCGGCGATCCGTCCGGATGGTCGCGTCTACAACGGCGTGGTACGCAATCCCCCGCCCAGCGTCAGCAACCCCCCGCCCGCCGGATACGACGGTCGCGTGGCGCAGTTCTCGCGCGTCATCGTCGGCAGCGCCGCGCAGTCCAACCGAGATCTGACTATGGCGGTCTACCGAGTCCGGCAGACCACGCGCACCCCGACGGTCGGAACCGAGGTCTGCACGAGCGACAGCTCGACGCTCGACATCGGTTGCATCGCGGGCAACTACGGTTCGGCGGACTGCTCACTCGGCTTCGCCGGGCGCGAAGCTGCCGACCTGGCGACCTCGGTGTCCATGAAGATCAACGCAGCTCGCCCCACGGTGGCGGCGGTGCGAGACGGCAGTTACGTGCTGTCGCGCAAGCTCTTCATCAACACCCTGAGCAACACCGACGCTGGCAATCCGGATCAGTTTAGCCCGGCTCCGGCAGCGGGCTCACATCCCGCCAACCTGGCGACCTTCATGGGCTGGCTCGACGCCAACTCCGCGCAGGTCGACCTTCGGGCAGACGAGCTCGGTTTCGTTTCGTTCCCGCTCGCGGCGGGTGGTCTACAATGCGTAGACTTCCGAGCGAACCAGCTCAATCCCGCCCTGCCGGTTGATGCAGTGGGCAACACCTGCCCCACTTCGGACGCCATCGACGCTTGCAACTAACCCCGTCGTGACTCACTTCGCGGAGCTCGTTCCGCGCTGAGGGAGATCGACAAAGCAGCGCACAGGGCGCACCTCTTTTCGAGGTGCGCCCTTGCTCTTTTTGGAGCTAAAGAAACACCATGAAATGTAGCCGGAACATGTCGATACCCGTGTTGTCGAGGTATGACGGGTGTGGTATGCGATGCACCGTGCGGGCTTTGATCCCTTCGGTGGGTGCCGAGGATGTACCTGCCCGTCAGAACACCGACACGCCTCGTCCTGGGCGGCCAGGCTGGAACTAATGACCATGAAGGTTTCGGATTTACTCGTCATCGGCAGTATCGGCAGCCTCGTGCTGTGCAATTGTGACAGCACGGTGTCCGGTCGGATGGGTAGCCCCGCGTCGGCTCTCGAAGACTTGAGCTCCGGGGCCGTCAACGTAGCCGGCTCGAGCGGAGCAGCGAGCAACGGAGCAGGGGGCAGTGCATCGGGTCTCGGCGGTAGCGCCGGGTCGAGCGGCTCCGGGAATACGTGCCCCGACATCACCACGTCGTGCATTGCCGCCAGCTCTTCCGAGCCGCTTCCTGGTCGGCCGATTGTCAGCGAGCCGGTAACCGGCACCGTCGCACAAGAACGGGTCACCGTCGGGGACATCTACGATCGTTTCAAGGCCTCTTGCGAGAAGAGCTGTCACATCTCGGGCGGGTCGGGAGATGCATGGGTTCCAACGCTCGAGACATTCGCCACCGACAAGACCCATATCCAAGACGCCATCAATCGCATTAGCTCCGAGCGTACGGATTTTGTGATGCCACCCTTGCGTCCGGCCTCGCAACGCAAAAATCCCGGCGTGGACCGTCTACTGCAGATGCTGGAAGAGTGGGTGGAAGCCGGTACACTGCCTGAAGGCTACCTGCGCGAGGTTCCGCTCGAGCCCGGGGACCTGGATCAGTACCGCTATACCGCCAAGGTGCGCCAAGCGTTCAGCAACATTGGCAACTGCATTCCCACTCCAGAATTGGTGGGTTGCGCCAACGACGGCCGAGCGCAAGAGCTGGACCAGATGTTCGAGCGCATCACCTCCTTTGCCGACCTGCCCAAGCGCCTGGAAGACACCGACATGATCTCCTTCGACTCGGCGGTGCTGGCACCGCAGGGTGTGCTCGGTTTTGCTCCGACATACACGCTGTTCTCGGACCACGCCAAGAAGATGCGCCACGTGCGGGTGCCGCGCGGCACTAGCATTCAATACGATCCGGCCATCCAGGATTTCGTCATTCCCCCCAATACGCGCTTCTACAAGACCTTTCTCAAGGCGGTCACCGACGAGTCCGGCGGCCACACCTACCGCAAGATCGAGACACGTATCATCATCTCCCGCCCCGACAAGGTCGAGGCGGGGCAAGCCATTCCGACGGCCGTCTTCGGTTCTTACCTCTGGAGCCTGGATGAGTCCCGGGCGGAGCTGATCGAGGAGCCGTACAACGACGGCAGGCCCTTCAAAGACACGATCCTCGAATACGTCACTGACGAGAAGAAGGCGCGCGAAGAGCTGGGCGCGAGCTTTGACCCCAATGCCCGCGACGGCGTGATCGCGGCGTCCCAGGTCGTCCTCGAAGGGCCACTGGCCAACAACCGCCTGACGCGTCACTACGCGGTGCCGGGCAGCGACCGCTGCGTTCAGTGCCACATGGGCAGCAGCAACGGCAGCTTCATC
>JANOIG010000261.1:0-38941 GCA_031407405.1 Deltaproteobacteria bacterium | reverse complement strand
CCCAGCTGCCGCGGCGACCGGCGTTCCCAGCGCGAAGTCGTCAACCGGCGTCCCGGCGCTCAGAGTGGCGGCTTGTAAGCGAGAATGATGACGCGGGGCGAAGCGGCGCCAAAGAATACCCCGGGCATCTCCGGGCGCCCGCTCACCTTGAGGACCTTGAAACCGACGTCGTGCAAGATCTTCCCGAGCTCATGTAGGTCGTACATGCGCACCGAGTAGTTGCACTCGCAGTTTTTCCCGTTCGTGAGCATCATGGTGCGCTTGACGCGCAGCCGGCTGGTGATGAAATCGATGCTCACGTCGTCGATGCAGACGCAGCCGTCGCCCTCGAACCAGGTCTGCCCGGGCTGCTGCGACACCACGAAGTCGCGGTTGACCACGTCGAGCAAGAAGCGCCCGCCCGGGCGCAGCGCCTTGAAGATGCGTTGCGCGACGTCGAAATTCTTTTCCTCTTCGAAGAACCCGAAGCTCGTGTTCCAAGAGTAGATGGCGTCGAACGACTCTTGGTACGAAAGCTCACGCATGTCGCCGTACGTGAACTGCAAGCGCTGCCCCCGCTCCTGAGCCAGACCACCCGCCCAATCGAGCTGGGATTGCGACAGGTCAAAACCCACCAAATCGTAGCCGCGAGCCGCGAGCTCCACCGCATGCTGCCCGGCGCCGCAGGCCAGGTCGAGGATCCTGCCGCCTGGGGCCACGCCCAGGCCTTCATCGATGAAGTTGACCTCGCGATCGAGTTGGCGAGCCGACAAGATGGGAATGGCGCGCAGGAATTCTTCGCAGAACATCTCCTCCCACCATTTCCTGGCGCCGGCCGCTACCCCGACCGCGAATTCGGCCTTCGGCTTCTCGTTGGCGCGCGTGGGGGGGGGCGGGGGCCGGCGGCGCTTGGGGGGCACCTTGGCACGCTGGTCTTTCAGCGCGTTGTGCGGCTCCACAGAGCCGTCGGAGGCTGCGGCGTCGAGCTGCGCAGAATCACGGCTCTCGCTGCCCGCGCCATCGTCGTTGGCCGATTCCAAACCGTCGAACGCGACTTCGACCCCCGCGCTTTCGGCACTGCCAGCGTTGCCTCGAGACGCGTCATCGTCGCCGTCTCCAATGGATGGGAGATGATCGTCGACCTCCAGGCTTACTTCGAGCTCGGGCGCCGAATCAGGACCGGACGATTCGGGAACGGGCGTCTCCGACACCTCGTACGCTTCACTCTCGTCGAGGTCTTCGATCGTTTCCTCTTCCCACGCCTTGTCGAGCACGGGGACATTGCTGCCCAACACTTCAATGATGCGTTTGGGCTCCACTAGCCCGGGAGGTAAGCTGCTCACGCGGGGAGTCGGAGGCGCGCTCACAGACCTTCTGACCGTCGGCGGAGCGGGGTCGGACGGCCGCGCCGGGGGGGGTGTGCTCTTCAACGAGGCCGGCGGTGGTAAGGCGGGCCCCTCCGAAGCGTCGCCGTTGACGGCCTTGGCGCCCAAGGGCTCAGGCCGCGCGCTTGCCCGTTGGCTGGGCGGCGGAGGCCGCTCCGAATGGCGCGGGGGTGGCGCCTCGGACGCAGAGTGCAGGAGCACCTGAGGGGGCACCTCGACAACGAGCACGGGAAGCGGCACCGGCAGCGGCGGCGGTGCTGCCGACGGGGACAGCGCTGGGAGATCCGCAGATGGATCGGGAGCCGTCTGCCCCGCGTCAGCTATGCCGGAGACATCCTCTTCCACAGGGAACCCGCTTCTGGGCAATTTCGGCCCATCGACTGAGTCGCTGGTCTCGCCCCCCGCATCGGCCGGGGCAGTAATTGAACTGGAACGCACCTCGTCAGACATCAACGACTCGAAAGCGCCTGACCGTAGCGAATCGGTCCCAGATCGCGAGGCAGAGCGACTCCTGGCTCCAAAAAAAGCACGGCGGTTGAACCGAGGTGGAACACTCCGATCTCGTCACCCGGCTCGAGCGGGGCGGGCGGCTCGATGGGATATACGCCGGGCCGGGTGTTATCCCCCCCCAAAGCGGTGACCGTGATGCGGCCGACGATGATGGCCCCCACCATGACGACCGTGACCCGACCGAGCGTCGGGGTGTCGATGACCAGCGCTACCCGTTGGTTGCGAACGAAGAGATTGGGGACATGCCGCTCGCCAATGCTGTTGACTGGATACAAATCTCCGGGGAGTGACCGTACCAGCGCCAGTTGGCCGGCAACCGGCGAGTGCACCCGGTGGTAGTCACCCGGGGACAGGTAAATGACGGCAAAGCTGCCGTTAGAATAGCGCTTCGCCTCCGCGTCATCACCGATGAGCTCGCCCACCCGATAGGCGGTTGCTTTGACGTTGATGCGCCCATCCAATTGAACCTGGCCCTGCTGCTCGAGCCGCCCATCGGCGGGCGAAACCACCTGCGCGGGGTCGACAGGGCGAACCCCTGTCTTCAATCGGCGCGTAAAAAACTCGTCGAAGCTTGCATAAGCCCCGTTCCCAGAGGGCTCCGCCTCGTCCAAGTTCACGCCGTAAGCGCGACAATAGAGCGACGCCGCGAAGCGGCTGAGCCCCGGGGGTACGTTGGCATCACACAGTCGCCCCACGGCCTGGCTCAACCGAACCCGGGGGACGACGCGCAGGACTTGGGCTGCGGCGAAGGTAGCAAATGTCAATAGACGGCCTCGGCAGCAGATCTATCACGGGGCAGGTGCCCTCGGCTACTGCACCGGAGGTCGGGCCCGCGCCATCAAACACAAGCGTCGGCGCGCTGGATCCATCGGGTCCTGCGGCTGCCACGGGTCGGCCCCCAATAGGGCGTGGGAGTGGCCTTCGCAGGCCACCAGCTCGGACCAGGGGTCCAGGCTCAATGCCATGCGCGAAGATCGCGTCGCAGCCGCCGAATCGAGCGCTTCCGCCTGAAGGCGACCGCGGAGCGCAAACCACCCGGCGTGGGGGCCGTCGATATCCTCGAGCTCGCCCAGCCGCGCAGCGGCCGTGCCGGGGCGGCCTGCCGCGAGCTCTGCCTGGCTGGCGCGAAAGCGCAAAGCCGAAACCTGGGGTGCCATTTGCCGGGCGGCGTCAAAGTACCGGGCCGCAGCCTCGAAGTGCTGACCGCGTAGCAGCAAATCCCCGAGCCTCACGTCGCGCATGTCGGCACCGGGGGCCGAAGGGTCCACAGCGTGAGCGGCCACGGGCAGCTCGAGCGCACGCAAATGACCCTGCCAGCGAGCGATCCACTCGCCGAGCCCGTAGCCCGAAACACCGCGCAGCGCAGCGCCCGGGTCACGATCTTCGAGCCCCTTGAGGTCAGCCAAGAGCAAGCGAAACGCGGCGCGCCCATTGGTCTCGATCCAGAAATTTATGAAGCTCGTCACCTCTGAAAATGCGATCGAAGCCGCGTCCGCCGAGGGCAGCATCGCAATCGATGGACCGAGCTTGTCCACTCCGACGGAATTGCCGGTCAAGAGGGCACGCTGAGCGATCAGGTCATGGCTGCCCACATCGTCGAAAGGCCGCGGCTCCCGCCAACGCTGCTCTTGACGTTTGGCGACGCCCTCTTGCAACCATAGCGGCGCGAAGTCTCGTGTGGCCCGCGACAGCGCGAGGTGCACGATTTCGTGCGCCATGGTGTCTTCCCACGGATAGCCGTGGCGCGATGCGCGCGGCGACAGCAGCGTGACCCGACCCCAGCGCGCGACCGCCACGGTACCAGTGGTCTCCGCGGCTTGCAGCGGCAGCCCGCTGACACTCGATAACGAAAACAGATCTCGAACGACGTCGATGCGCAAGGGCCGCGGCAGCTCCACACCTAGATCGACGCGCACCGCTTCGCGCGCGCGGTCGGCGACCTCCACGATGTACGGCACCAGCGGTTCGTCGTCGCCGTCTTGCAACCGCAACCAGATGCCCCGGGCTTCGTCCTCCACGATCAGCGAGGCCGCCACCGCGCCGGCGCAGCGCTCGGCCAGTTGCGCGAGGCCCATCCTTTGGTCCTCTTCCGGCGGCAAGGTGGCCAAGATCGCTTCGGCTGAATCGCAATCTCCGACGTACAGGCCCAACCGTGCTCGCTCGATGGCCAGACGGTGGCTCTCCTCGACCGAAAGAGAGGCGTGTTGGTATTGCTCGGACAAGCTCCGAGCACGGGCCACATCCATCTCCGTGATGGCGTTGCTCAAAGCCTCGAGCGAGGCTGGCGCAAACAGCTGGGGTAGCTCGATGCGCGCCGGGCGAGCCAGGCCGCGCAAACCCCACCAGTAGGTCTGGCACGCCCAGAGCGCAGCGGCCAACAGCGCGCTCGGACCGAGTAAGAGCATCCAGCGCCGGGAAGCTCGGCGCTTTTTTTTGCGCGCGCGCGTGCCGCGGCGGAGCGCACGCCAAAAACCCCCAGCACGCCGCACGACGGTTTTCATCTGAGCAGCCCCTCGGCGTAGCGTTTGATGGCGGGAGCCAAACGCCCCGTCGGGCTGTCACCCAGGCTCTCGAGCACCCGGCGCCGAAATGCTTCGGCCTGGTTCTGCTCCGGCGCTTCCGGCACGTCGCCGCGAGAGCCCGCGACCTTGCCGGACGAATCGTCCTCCGAGGCGTCCCCCTCGCGCTCGGGGTCACTGGTTTTGCCCTGGTCTACGGTTTCGAGCAGGCGCTGCGCCTGGCGTTGCAGACCCAACCCCGCTTCTCCCTCGCCCGCTTGCAGCGCTCGCGCGGCTTGACGCATGAGCTGATCGGCCTGGCGCAGGCGTTCGATGGAGTCCGCCGGCAGTGGTGTGGCGGGGTTCTCCCCGCGCTGGGCCAGACCCGCGGCGGCGCCTGCCAACTCCTCCTCCCGCGCTGCCGGACCTTGCAGCGCCGCGCGAGCCTTCTCGCGAGCCACCTCCTGACCTGCCTCGAACTGACTCTCCGCCCACGCGAGCTGCTCTTCCACCGCTGCCCGCGCCGCCTCGATCTCGGAGGCCAACCGCGTGCCCGCACTCACCTTGCCCGCGGCGTCGGCCAACGCCTTGTTGGCGCGCCGACCACTCTCGGCGGCCTCGTCGAAGCGGAGCGTCTCCATGTTGTGAGCCATGGCGCGGGCATGCTCTCGCCCCAGCGCCGCGTCGGCCTCGAGCGTGCCCGGCGAATGGCCGGGCTCCGGCAAATCCTCCACCAAGTCTCTGAGCTCACCGGCTCTGCGCTCCGCCTCCACTCGCAATGCCTCGTCATCGACTCGCGCTTGAGCGTCGGAGAGAGCTCCATCCACCTGCTCGACCGCCCCGGCGTGCTCATGCGCCAGCTCGGCAATCTGACGCGCGAGCTGATCGAAATCTTGCTCCGCCTGAGACGGGTGCTCCGAGGGCTCCGAGCTACCCGACTGTCCAGCTTCGACACCGCCGGCACTGGCCGCCCCAAACGATGGGGTGGGGCGACGCAGCCGGTCGGCGAGATGACGTGCGGCCAGTTGTGCGTGATACAGGTCACCGTGCTCACGGCCCCGCCGGACGCGCCCCAGATCAGCCAGCGCCACACTGCCCAGGTCGTGACCCAAGCTGCCCAGAGACAAGAGCTGCTCTGCACCAGCCTGCAAAGTAAAAATGGCTCGGTCGAGCCGCTCGAGCGCCCCTGCACCCGCTTCGGGAGCACGCGCCAGCTCTGCGCTCACCATGGCCTCCTCGGCCACCTCACCGAGCACCTTGGCCGTGCGTTGTGCGTCCCGCGTGGACAACGAACCCAGGGCCCCGTCCAGAGCCAAGATCAGCTCACCGATCGCGTCGGCGCGCGCCGCGGCCGGGCCGCGTTGCTCGGTCAACAGGCGCAGGCGGCCCAAGGCGAAGCTGCGCAGCCCCGCCGGAACGCGCAGGCCTCCATACGTGTCCGTCACGGCCGCCTGAAAGCCGCTGACGGCTGCCTCGAGCCGCCGCGCGAAGAGCGCGTCCGCGCCGTCGAGCACGGAAGCCTGCGTCAGAGCTAGCGCGTCCAGGAACCCGTCGCGCGCCCTCACCAGCGCGAGATAGCGCAGCGCATCGGGCTCCCCCACCGCCGCCGGCACAATCACGAAGGCCTCGCTCTGACCCCATTTCGAGCCTTCCACCGGATCGTTGTCCTTGGCCTCGATGCTGACGCGAGCCGGTAGGTACAGCGAACGCAAGAACGGATCGCTCGGCAACAGCACGTGACCTCCTTGTTGACGGGAGCTTTCGTCATCGTAGTTGGCGAGCGTCCGACGCTCTTCCCGCGCCCCCGAGCGCAGGACCAGATCCACCTGTTTCAGACCGTGGTCGTCGACGGCCGCCCAACGCAGCTCGAGGCGCGACAATTCACTGAGCTTCAGCGTCGCGGGTGCGTCCTCCAAAACGATGCGCGGCGGCTCATCGGGTAATGCCATGATGCGCAGCGTTTCTGGCTCCACGATGAGCACCTCCCCAAACCGAGCGGCCACGACCAGGGACGCGTCCTCAGCGACGGTGTAGTGAGCGACCAAGCCGCCTTCCCCGTCACTCACGAAAGGGAATTCACGCGCGCCGTCACTGATCACGAGCGAGCGCCCCTCGTGCAGCGGCCGGGCCCTGAGCGTCAAGCTGGTGCCCTTGGGCAACATCGACGCTGCACCGCCCAATAGCCGACGCGGAGGCGCCCGCAAATACGCGGGCGGAAAAGCCATCACTCGCAGCCGCTCGGTCCAGAGCATGGGGACCGGAGCCCTCGCACCGCGGGTCACGAGCACGTCGAGCCCCTCGGCGATCTCGCGCGACGCCGTGAGCCCCGCGATCAGGACCGCCCCGGCGAACAGCCCGCCCAGCCAGCGATAACGCCGAGCGCGGCGACCCGCGGCAGCCTGAATGCGCGACACTGAAACACCCTCGATCACCCGATCGAGATGAAACCGGGCCAACTCGCGGGGCGTGGACTCCGCGTCGGTAGCGAGCCGCTCGACGAGGCCAGCGGCCCGCAGCGCTCGCGCGCCGAGCGCCGCATCGGTCGGCAAGATGACCTGCCGCACGAGCCGGCGAGCGTCCGGGGTGCGCCGTTTGCGCACAATCCACAACCCGAGACCGAGCCCGAGACCCGCGCCACAACCGATCAGCGCGGCCGCGCGCGCCCAAGCAGAACCCTCGCGCGCCAAGAGCGCCAAAGCGAGCGCGCTCAGCAGCCAGCCCGCCTGAAGTGCGAAGCTCGCGGGCCCCTGGACGGCCTGGCGCCACACGGCGGCCTTCTGACGGAGCGAAAGCGTCGCTTGCACGTCGGGAGCTTAGCGCCGACGCGAAGGGAATGGCCCGATTTCATTCCAAAAAGTCCCCACCCGCGCCCCGACGACTGGGCCGACCCGGCGCGTGCTAGGCTTAATTGACCCCATGCCCGGCCCTTTAGATACCGGCGCGGCTCGTTTCAAGCGCACCCTACTGTCCTTGCCGGATGTGCGCTTACGCGTGGATTGGTTGGACGCGCGGGTGCAGAGTGAGCCCGCGGCTCACCTGGCGCCACTCCTGGACGTAGTGATCGCCGAGAGTGAAATCTCCGAGCCCCGGGCCCGCGAGGCGCTCGTCACCATCGCGCTCTGGGTCGCAGGTGTCGCCCGCGAAGCCGATCTCGATCGGTTGCGGCACACGGCCTTCGAGCAGCGACTGCTCAGCCTGCAGCGCGTGATCCGCCGCGTGCCGACGCCGTCGCAACCGCCGCAGAAGACCCAGGCCAAGATTCCCGACTACGGTGCCGGCAGAGAGCTGACCCTCGGTGAACGTCGCAGCCTGGCGCGCCGCTCCGGCCGCCACCGTTTTGACGCGCTGCTCAAAGATCCGCATCCGATGGTGATCCAGGAGCTGCTCGTCAATCCCAAGACGACGGAGAACGATGTGGTGCGCATGGCCGCTCATCGTCCCGCGCGCCCGAGCTCGATCGAAGCCATCGCTCGCACGCGCTGGCTGACGAGTCGCCGCGTGCGCATGAGCGTATTACAGAACCCGGGGTCACCTGCCGCGGTGGCCGTTCCGCTGGTAGGTTTGTGCAACCGCTCCGAGCTGCTCGAGCTGGCACGCGGCGCTGATGTGCCCGCCATCGTGCGCATCACGGCCAGCGAAATCGCCGAGCGTAGGCCGCCCCTCTGGGACCCCGAGTGGGAGGAACAGCAGGATTCCGAAGACCCGGGGCGAGCCTTGCAATGACGGCGGTCGGTTCGAGCCCGCCCGGAGTCGGAGCTCTCGCGCTTGTCGGACGCTGCTGATCCTCTATGATCGCTCGATGAAGTGGGCAGCTATTTGGACCGGCGGCGCCCTCTTGCTCGCGCTGGCTACTGCGCTGCTGTTGCGGGCCGCGCCGAGCCCGGGCCATGCCGTAGCTGCTTCCGCTCCAGCGCCAGAGGAGCGCGCGGCGCCGTTGCGCTGGGTCAGCTTCCAAGGCGCTTGTGATGCCTCGGGCGCGGTCGCCGTCGACGCACGGCACTTCGCCGTCGCAGACGACGAAGACAACGTGCTGCGCGTTTACGACGCCATCAGCGGCGGCAAATCCGTACGCGAGACCAACCTCTCCAAACAACTCGCGTTGGACAAGAAAGGTGCCGAGTCGGACATCGAGGCGGCCACTAGCCTGGGCGGGCGCGCCTTTTGGCTGTCCTCGCACGGGCGAAACAAACGCGGCGAAGAGGACCCGAACCGCTCGTTGGTCATCACCACCGACATGCCCGCCCTGGACGCCAAGGTCGAGGTGCAAGGCCAAGTCTACCGCAACTTGCTCGCTGATCTCGAGGGGGCCCCCGCCATGCAAAAGTACGCCTTGAAGCAGGCCGCCGAGCTCGCACCGAAGGACCCGGGCGGGCTCAACATAGAAGGCTTGACCGCCACTCCTGATGGAGCTCTCCTCATCGGTTTTCGCAATCCCGTGCCCGGAGGCAAAGCGTTGATCGTGCCATTGCTCAATCCCGAAGCGCTGCATGGCGCGGGATCGCCGCGCCTGGGCACGCCCATCGAGCTCGATCTGCAAGGCCTTGGCATTCGCTCACTCTCTTGGTGGCGCGGCAGCTACCTCATCGCGGCTGGGCCAACCAGCGACGGCGGGCCCGCGCACTTGTATCGCTGGCCAGGGCCAGGCGCAACGCCGCAGCTCGTGAGCGAGGCCGCCTTCGCGGATGCTAACCCGGAGGCGTTCTTCACCGCGGAGACGAACGCCGAAATCCTCGTGCTGAGTGACGACGGCGGGCGCATCATTCGCGGCAAGCCCTGCAAGAAGCTCAAGGGCAAGAAGCACAAGAGCTTCCGCGGCCTGTGGCTACGGCTGCCCGACGTGAAACCTTGAAAGCTTCACAGGCGCGGCATCAGGAACGAGGCGTGACGCCCGAGCTGATCAGAGCGGTCATCTCGACCTGCTGCGGGCCAGCCCCGAAACGGTCCGCGAGCGCCGCGAGCGCCGCCTGGCGCGCGCTCGACCACTTCGCTGTGCTGAAGCGCTTGCGCATCAGCACCAGAGGGGCCGAGCTTCGCTCCATGGAGGCCCACGCCGCTTCCGTGGAGGCAAAGGTATTCGCATGGGTCAGCGGCTGACACGTGATGTCGCCGAAGCCGGCTGCCGCCAGCTCGCTACGACACGATGCCTCATCGGCGAGGGCGAGATTCGAAGGGCTCGGCGGGATCTCGAGGGCCTGCATGACCGCTCCAAACAGACACGCGAAGAGCGGCACTTGGTCGAGGGGCACCCAGCTCGAGATCACGGCCCGCCCGCCGGGGCGCAGCACCCGACGGAGCTCAGCGAAACCCCGGGCCCGATCCGGGAAGAACATCAGCCCGAACATCGAGAAGCCAGCGTCGAAGCTGTGGTCCGCAAAAGGCAGCGCCATGCCGTCAGCTTGCTGCGCTCGAATGCCGCTGATGTTGGATTGGCGCCGGCGCTCCTCGAGCTTTCGCAGCATGTCGGACGAAAAGTCGACGGCATCGACCTCGGCCCCGAGGGCAGCGGCCAGAAAGGACAGTGTGCCGGGGCCGCAAGCGACATCGACGACGCGCTCACCCGGTTGAAGTTTCGCCAGACTGAGCGCGTCCCGCGCATAGTGCTCGAAATAGGGGGCAACCTCCTCGGCGTAGGCCTCCGCCACTAGGGACCAGGGCTCGGGCTCGGAGAGTGGGCTAGGAGTAGCGACCATGTGCGGAGGCTAGCTCGCCACCCCGTGCTTGGCTACTCCGCCTCGAGCTCTGCGCGGGCTCTCGGCGCGGCGCTCGGCCGAACGGGGATCGAGGGCAAACGCAGTGACGCGGCCTGCTCGAGCAGCCAGGCACGAAACGACGCCACCGCGGGCTGCCGAAGGTTTTCCCGCGGGGCCACGACATAGTACGCGAGCTCCGTGGGCACGAAACGCGCCTTCGGAAACGGCAAACACAGCCGGCCCGCAGCGAGCTCGTCGACCGCGAGCGACCAGCGCGCGAGGCCCACACCTTGCCCGCGCAGCGCCGCCTCGATCAACATGCTGGAATCTGTCAACTCCGTGCGGCGCGCCGCGAGCGGGGCGCTGACGCCGTTGGCGGCGAGCCACACCGACCAGGCGTCACGCGCGTCGTCCTGCAGTAGCACATGGCGCTCGAGATCCTCGAGCGTGCGGAGGCGCCCCCGCCCGAGTAGCGCCGGCGTACAGACCACCACCCATACGTCGTCGGCGAGCTTCTCCGTCACCAGGCCCGGGTAGCGCCCCAACCCGTAACGAATACCGAGGTCGACTCGTTCTGCCTCGAAGTCCACCAGGCGCTCGCTGGCCGAAATGCGCACTTCGACCTCCGGATGGCGATCGAGAAACTTACCCAGCCGCGGTACTAACCAACGCGAGCCGAAAGACGGGATGATACTGACGGCGACCTCGGGGCGGCCCCGGTGGGGTGGCTTGCGCAAGCTGCGATTGACCGCGCGCAGCCGTGAGAAAATCTCACCCAGCTGGAGGGCCCACGCCTGACCCGATTCAGTCAGGCTGACGCGCCGTGGCGCTCGGTGGAACAAGGCCGTGCCCAGCTCGCCTTCGAGCGCCTTGATTTGATGGCTGACGGCAGTCTGACTGATGCAGAGCTCCCGGGCGGCACGCGTGAAACTCATGTGGCGCGCCGCCGCCTCGAAGACCCTCAGCCCATGCAGGGACGGCAACGGCAGGAGATCGGGAGCAGCGTCGGAGCGGGCAGGCCGAGACATGAGTTTTATTCATGTATCATGGAAAACATTCGTTGGCACCCGCGCGCTTGGATGAGTAGCCACAGCGGCATGAAGCTATACCGTTTCCGCTACAGCCCCTATGCCCGTAAGGTTCAGATGTTGCTCGAGCTCTTGGGGCTCGAGCATGAGCTCGTGGAGGTGCCCTACAGCGACCGCACAGAGCTCGCCAAGCTCACCATGGGCTATGTCTACGTGCCCGTGCTGGTGTTCGACGACGGTAGTGTAGTGGTCGAGTCGCGAGACATTTGTGAGCGTCTGCTCACGGGCAAAGCGGCGCTCGCTCTCGTGCCTGAGCCATGGCAAGGGCCGATTTGGGCCTACGCCGACTTTGTGGATGGGCCACTCGAGGACGTGCTGTTTCGGCTTGCGTCACCCCGGGTGCGCGACGCCTGGCAGAGTCCGAGCGACCGAGCGCTGTACGTACTGATCAAGGAACGCAAGTTCGGCGCGGGCTGCGTGAGCCAATGGGAGCGCGACCAGCCTCAGCTGCTGGCGCGTGCCACGCGGCTGCTCGGCCCCACGCTGGCCACGCTGAAGCAGCAACCCTTCCTGTTCGGCGACCGTCCGACCCTGGCCGACGCGGCGCTCTACGGAGTGTGCGCGATGCTCGAAGAGAGCGACCCCGAGCTGCTGACGCGCGTGTCACCGGCGCTCGGCCCTTTCATGCGCAGGTTGGAAGCGTCGCGCTCGTCAGCCAAGGGAGATGCCTCGCCTTCGGCTGCTCGCCGTTGACGCCGCAAGTCGTGCAGCGTTCCCAGGTTTCGCTCGACCCACTCACCAACGTTGTATGCGTCTCGAGACTCGCATCGATCCACCAATTCGAACGAAGTGTTGCCGTTTGTAGAGTGCGCGCGTGAGCTGCGTCAAAAACCTGACCGTTTGCGTCGCACCGTGACAATTTGCGACGCGTTCGCCATGCGGACCACGTTGACTTCACGCCTGCGCGTTCGCTAGGCTTCAGGCGCGGTCGTCATTCGTTCAACCGACGGTTTCAAAGTCGAAGCGTCTTCGACTGAAGCCGCGTCGAGTCGATGTTGAGGTCGCTGCGCAACCTTGTGATGGAGACGGAATGAGCTCAATGGCAATGATGTCGGCTTTCGTACGTTGGGGAATCGGTGCCACGCTGCTCGGAGGCGCACTCGGCGCCTGCTCGTCAGAGAGCTCGGATCCTAATGCCGATGGCAACGGGTCGGGGGTCGGCGCCGGAGGGCCGGTGTTTGACGACGGCAGCGGTGTGGGCGAGGGGTCGGTCCCCGGCTACTTCGACGGGCAAGCGTGTGCGGGCCAAAGCGCTGGCGCAGAGGCCGCGCCGTCGGTGCTGCAGCTGTTGGTCGACACCAGCGGCTCGATGGATGAGGACGCACCCGGCGCGCGCGGGTCGAAGTGGACGGTAACGCGACGGGCCGTGCTGGGCGCCATCAATGGCATGCCTGCAGACACGTCGTTGGGCGTCATCTTCTATCCGAACCGGGATAACAACAATGATGACGACAATGACGAGGAGTGTATTGACCGGCAGACGGCCGTCCCCATCAATGCTCTCGACGACCCAGGGTCACAGCACCGTCAGAGGATCCAACAGGCCTTTCAGCGTCAGAACCCGCAAGGCGGGACACCGACCCACGATGCTTATCAATACGCGGTTTCGGACATGAGCGCCACGGCGGCGATCGGGCCTCGCTTCATGGTGTTGATCACGGACGGAATCCCGACATTTTCGCTCGGGTGCGACGACAGCAACCGGCAAGAGCAAAATGACGCGGTCGATCCCACTCCGCTCATCGCCGAGGCTGCCACCACACTCACGCGCGGCGTGCGCACGTTCGTCATAGGGTCGCCGGGCAGCGAAGATGCGAGAGAGAGCCTGTCCCGCATGGCAGAAGCCGGAGGCACCGCAACCCCGCAGTGTTCACACGACGGTCCAAATTTCTGCCACTTTGACATGACCCGCTCGACTGACCTCGAGGCGGGGCTCGAAAGCACGCTCGGCATCATCGCCGGAGTTGCGCTCGGCTGCCGTTATGGCGTGCCACAAGCGCCTCTCGGCGCCATGCTGGACCCGGGTAAGGTCAACGTTCTGTTCACGCCACCGGGTGGCGCACAAGAGCTCATCGGCCAAAGCCTCGAGCCCGGCTGCAGCGAAGGTTGGGCCTATTCCGACGACCAGTCCCAAATCCAACTCTGCAGCGCTACTTGCGAGCGCGTGCAAGGGTCCGACGGCAGCCTCACGCTCCAGTTTGGCTGCGCTACCGAGCTGCGTTGAGTAACTCAGTGATGTCCCGAACAACGCTTCGGGATTGATCACCTAGCGCTCGGCGCGGAGCGCCGCACCAAAAAAACATGCGGCCCCGAGTAAAGCTGCGGCGTTGTGGGCGCCGCGCACGGCCCCCACACTTGCAGGCCGGGTGCGGCGACCCATCACCCCGAGCGCAACGAGGGACTAAGCCGACACTCGGATCGCGGGATCCGCAGCTCCGCATGACTCGGCCAGGAGCTCGACCACATCCAGCTGGCGGATCTGCTCCTTTTCCGTGGCCTTGAGCCCATCACCGAGCATCGTCATGCAGAACGGACACGCGCTAGCGATGGTGGCCGCGCCGGTATTGACGAGCTGTAGCGTCCGCTTGACGTTCACCCGGTCCTTGTTCTGCTCTTCCATCCACATCTGCGCGCCGCCGGCGCCGCAGCACAAGCCCTTGGATTTGGTCCAGTACTCGGGCTCGACGAGCTCCACACCGGGGATACGCTGCAGGATCTGCCGCGGGGATTCATACACGCCGTTGTAGCGGCCGAGATAACACGAGTCATGGTAGGTCACCTTGCCGCGCACCGGACGCTCTGGGACCAGCCGTTTCTCTGCGACCAGGCCCAACAAGAAATCGGTGTGGTGGATCACGTCGTACTTGCCGCCGAAATCAGGGTACTCGTTGAGCAGCGTGTTAAAGCAGTGCGGGCACGTGGTCAGGATCTTCTTCTTGCCTTGCTCTTGATAGCCGTTCAGCGTGGCGACGTTGGCTTCAGCCAACATGCTGAACAGGTACTCGTTGCCGGCGCGGCGGGCGGGGTCACCCGTGCACGTCTCCTCGTCGCCCAGGATCGCGAAGTCGACGCCGGCGCGTTGCAACAGCTGCGCCGTGGCTCGGGCGATCTTCTTGGCGCGCTGGTCGTAGCTGGCGGCGCAGCCCACCCAATACAGCACTGAGGCTCCCGGCTTGTCCTTCGCCAGGGGAACGTTCAGACCTTCCGCCCAGGTCGTGCGGTCCTGCCGCGACAAGTTCCAGGGGTTGCCGTTGACCTCCATGCCTTCGAACGGCTTTTGCAGCTCCTGAGGGAACTCGCCTTTCATCACGACGAGGTGGCGGCGCATCTGCACGATCTTGTCGACATAGCTGATCGACACCGGGCAGCGCTCCTCACAGGCCCGACAGGTGGTGCACGCCCAGAGCACCTCGGGCTTGATGATGCCCGGCACGAGATCCACGAGGCGGAGCTCGACACTGGGCGAGTCTTTGCCCAGGGCCGCGCCGGCTTCTCCCTGTGAGTTGCCCGGCTCTGCTCCATCCGATTGAGAGCCGGCCGCTTTCACCTGCCGGGAGCGCGTGAGGGCCTCACCGCGCGCGTACAGGTTATCACGCAGATCGAGCGTCAGGTGTTTGGGTGAGAGCAGCTTGCCCGTCTGCGTCGCGGGGCATTGGTCGGAGCAGCGCCCGCACTCGGTGCAGGTGTAAAAGTCGAGGAAGTGCTTCCAGGTGAAGTGCTCGACCTTCGAGTAACCCACGCCAGGCTGGCTGCCATCTTCGCTCTCCATGGCCTTCTCCACGCGGCTCATGAGCGCCTCGGTGCTGGCTTCGACCGGCGGCAAGCGCCCACGGGGAGCGAGGTCGTCAAAGAACACGTTCGGGAAGGCGGTGATGACGTGAAAGTGCTTACTGCGAGGCAACAGGTTGAGAAAGATCAAGACCAGGCTGGAGTGCAGCCAGAAGCCGCCGTGCGCCAGCACGACGAGCACGCTGCTGTCGAGCCCGCCGAGCAGCACCGCTGCCGCGCTACCGGCAGGCTCCGTGGGATGCCAACCGAGCTCGCCGAGCGGCTCGCCCAGCGGCGCGATGATGGTCTGCATGGCGCTGCAAGAAGCGCCGCCGCTCGCGCACTCAGCCGCGAAGCGGCTGTTCAGAACCAGGGAAGCGCCATCGTAAGTGATGTCCGCCAACATCATCGACATGATGATGCCCAGGATGAGCAGCCCCTCTCCACTCAGCGTCATGCGACGCTGCTTGTTCAAGGTCCGGTAGTACACGAAGACGGCGGCCCCCCCCAACACCAGGAGCGCGAACACGTCTTTCGAGAAATTGTAGGCAGCACCCAGCGGCAGCCCCAAAAACCCGGCGGGCCCCAGCACGAACAGGTTGAAATCGGGCGAAAAACCGCGGCCCCACAGGATCAGCGTGCGCAGCAAGAGCACCACGAACCCGAGGAAGATGAACTGGTGGGCCACACCCGCCCAAAAGTAATCGCGCATGCGCGTCTGCACGATGGCCAGCCGCCAAACTAGGCCCAAGCGTTTGCCAATCTGGTCCGTGCGGCTGCCCGCAACCGGCGCGCCCACGAGCAAGAGCTTCAGCCGTTGCCCGGCGGTCCATGCAAACAGCGCGACGAGCGAACCTATCAACAGGGCCATGGCGATGGGATTCATTCTGTCTCGCTCCTCTGGGCTGTAGAAAGCATCAGGTCAAACACCACCAGGACAATAGACTAACCAACAGCAACAGGGCGGCCCAGATCCCGGCTGCTCTCGCGCCACTCTGAGTGCTTTGGGTCGTCTCCAGCTTGCGCACGGAGCTCGCAGGCTCCCAACCTTCAACGGGCTCACGCGGGACCACGGTGAGCAGCAAGTGACCGAGGGGCAAATCCGGATCAGAGGCGTGACGAGCGCCACACGCCGGCACGCGCAAGCAGACCGGACCGGAGGCGCCACCCAACAATTGGGGTAGCGTGACCACGACCTCGCTCGACGCGCCCGAGGCCGCCTGCTCGAATCCCCCCTTGCGCTCACACAGGTCGCAACCACCCCCGACGCAGCGGGCGCAGGGCAAGAGCCGCGGCAGCTGGACTTCGATGCTCGCACCTTGCTCGAGCCACGGAGTGGGGACCACGATGGCATGCAGCACGTCCGGACCTCGCAGCTCCTCGAGGTCATTCGTCACTCGCGCCAACACCGCCACGACTCGAGTCTACTGTAAGCGCCGCGCAGGATCGGGCTTTCTGAGCTGCGTGACCGTTGCCGCAGTCACCCCCCGCCGCTCACAGCGACAATTCGACGTGTTGCTCGTCCTCGGGCTCGAGCAGACGAATCTCGAAGGCATAGCGCTTGGGCCCGAGGCGCGAGGACAGGCTGACCCAGACCGGAGGCTCGTCCCCAGCCAGGCTCTCGAGGGCCACACTCACGCGATAAGTGCCGCGCGTCGCCGGCTTATTACCCTCCAGAAAGACGTTTTCCAAATTGACCCCCCCGCATTCTTGACGTCGGCCCGGACAGTCCCTGCCTTTGAGCAGCCCACTTCGAGCCATCCGGCCGGCTTCGATGAGCTCGCCGTTCGGATCGGTCACGTTGAGATCCACGTCCGCCCGGGGCGTATCCCACGCGATCATGAACTGCACGACGCCGGCTGGGGTGCCGCAACCTTCCTCGATGGCGCCATTGCAGTTGTCGTCGAGAGCATTAAAGCAAATTTCGTATCCCAACGACACGCAGGGCACGAGTGCGCGGAGGCTCGGAGCTGACGCTGCGCCGCCCTGATGCGCGCCGCCGCCCGGCGCCTGACCCGAGCGGTGGGGCAGCTGCGCGAGGCGGCCATTGCCCACCGCCCCTCCCCCCGACCCAGGGTCGCAGCTCAGCCCGCCGAGACCCCCGAGCACGAGCCCCACCCGAGCGAGCCGCTGGGGGGCCCTCATTCCTCGGCTTCGGCTTTGAAGTCCCTCGCGCCCAGGACCACGGTGGGGTTGAGCAAACGATGGTAGGCGTCCGAGGCGATCTTGCCGACCTCACCCGGTTCGTCACGGAGCGCCAGCAGCGGCCCCTGTTCCTGCATGAACCGCAGCGCGTTGATGGCGCCCTCGCGCACGGCCGCGTTGTCGCCGAGCGCCATCCCAAGCAGCCGGTGCCTGAGCACGACCCGCGTGAACGAGTGCGGGCCGTTGTCGAACTGCAGGTTCTTGAATTGCCGACGCAACTGCTCAGCCACCCAACCCTGGGGGATGTTGGCGAACTCGATGCGGGAGGCCGCCTCGGCATTCTCCACGTAGCGGAAGATATGCCCTTCATCCAGGTCGCGGTGTGACCAATAACCGAAGGAGCCGTGCCAGAGCTCTTGCAGCTCATCGAGCACCTCTTTGGGCTGGCCAGCGAGCGCCGCCAAGGCACGCGCCGCCACTTCCGGGCTGCCGCCCAGCATCAGGGCCAGCGCCGCGTCGTTCATCAGCTTTTCGTCCTTCAATTTCTCGAACAACTGCGTCTCGACCGTCGGCTCGATGCCGGCTTTGCCAATGGCACGCGCCACGGCGTGGCGTACCTGGAAGCCAGAGTCCGGATTGAGCAGGCCAATCAGCGCGTCCGAGGTGCCGGCAATCGGACGCGTGATCAACGTCTCGAGCAAACAGGCCTGCCGCACCTGATCCGCCGGTTCAGGGCCGCTATACTGTTTGATTTTCTCGGCGATGGTGACGAAGTCTTCGTCCTTGGCCACCCACGCCAGTGCCGCGCAGGCCTCCATCCGGCTCTGCTCGTTCTCCTTGGGCTCTTCGATGTAGGTCATCAAAGGATCGAAGGCACGATGGTCGCCCCATTCGGCAAAGCCATGCGCCGCGCCCACGCCCACGGCGCGTAGGCTCATGCCGAGAATGGCCAGGCCGCCCGACATCAGCGACTCCATGGTGGCATCGATCTTGTCGGCGCGCTTCTTCAAGCCGTTGACCAGCACGGGCCAGGACGGCTTGTCCTTCATTTGGCCGGCGTAGCGCATGGCGCTTTGCGCCACCACCCACTCTTCGGGCATGGGCGGCTGTTGGCCTTCGAGCGGCAGCGGCACCTTGGGGTTCGCCCAAGCGCGCAGCGGGGCGACGACCTTCTTCGATTCCATGGTCGCCAAGGCACGCAGACCGTTGGCGTGGGGGGACACCATCTCGTGGGTCCAGAACAACAGCGCGTCCTCTGCCTGCTCGCGCAGCACGTCACGCTTGTCGGGGTGAATCACTGCCAGATCGGCGATCATGCGCGCCGCTATCACGCGCTCCTTGTTGTCGCGCTTGAGCAGCATTTCATAGTCCGTCTCATCGGAATAGATCTTCTGCTCATCCATGCGCAAGCGGGCTGCCAGCGTGGGTACGGCCCGCATGTCTCCGATCTCCGCCAGCGCCGAGGCGGCTTGCACCTGCCAGTGGATGTGGTTGCCGCGCTGGTTGAGGTATTCCGCCAACGCATCACCGCCCTTGGGATCGGCCAGGTCGCGAATCATGCGGAAAATCTGCACCGTTTGGTGCCAGGTCTTGGTGGGGTTCTCCTGGGTCACGCTCGACAGGGCCAGCACGAGGCCCGGCGCGCCGATGCCATCTCGCAACGCCTCGAGGAAGGTCTTCTTCTCTTCGACGTTGGCACCCTGGAGTTGATCGAGCAGCGGCTTGCGAGCGCGCTCATCGCCGATCTTGCCGAGACCGGGAGCCGCTTGCGCCGCGATGTCTCGATCCTTGTCGTTGACCAGCGCGATCAGCGCATCCGTGTACTTGGGCGAAGGATTTCGCGACAACACCGTGGCCACGAGCTGGCGCACCGAAGGGCTTTCGTCCGCGTGCAACTCCGCCAGCTTGTCCAGGCTCACGAGGGCTACAATCTTGTACGGGTCAAAAGCGGTCGCCCCGTCCAGGCGCTGCACCTGCGACAAGTGGCCCAACCGGTACAGGTTCATGACCTCATCGAAGGCCTCCGGCTCGTGCAATTCCACGAGGGCCCAGGCGATCTGCGGCTTGGATTCAGGCAGGGCCTCTTTCAGCGCCACCAGCAACGGGCGCCGAGCTTTCTCCGCATCCGGCAACCCGTACTCCGCCAGGGCCGTGGCCGCCTGAGCGCGTAGCTTGTGCTCCGTGGACGTCAGGGCCGCGATGGCCGCGTCGACCCCCTGGGGATCGCGAGCCCAGGCCAGTTGCTTGAGCGCCTCTTCCTTGAGCAGCGAGTTGCCCTCCTGCTCTTTGGCCCAGCCCTGCCACTTCGGCAGCTGTTCAGCCTTGGACAGCATCAGCGTTTGCGTGGTGAGCGTCGCCACTTTGTCTGGCGTCAGATCTTCCTTGTCGATCTGCGTGTTGACGCCGAGAAAAAGCGCACCGCCCGCGGCCACCAGCACGACCAACACCAGCGCGATGATCGGCTTGACCTTGCCCTTCTTGAAGTTACCGTCCCCCGGGTCGAAGCCGCCGCCTCCAGCGGGAAACCCGCCACCACCCCGCGGCGCTCCGAAATCCCCATCATCGGGGGGCCACTTGGCCATGTGTACGAGGGGCGGGCGAGCTGTCGCGCCGTTCTGGGTGGCCTGAACTTGAAACATGGAGCCTCCGGAGCTGTCGCCAACGCTACTCGGGTTTGTATCCGCCCCTCAACCTCATGAAACCTCCCAGCATCAAAACAGCCCAGGCCGTTAGGCCGACTCTTCGCCGCCCCAGCCGACGAAGCCATGGCACCGGCCTGCAATCGCAGTGGAGCCATTCGGAGTCGGGCCCGGAGCGGAGTTTCCGTGCCAAGCTGCGCCCGCTCATGCCGTTCGTACGCCCATTGAGCATTTCGGTCGCGGTGACGGCGATGGTCGCGTTGTCGTCGTACCTGCTGCCGAGCGATCAGCAGTCTACTGGCGTAGGTCTGTGCCTGCTCGTGGCGACGTACCTACTCGTGCTGCGGCGCGATGCAGCCACGATTCGCCGACACGGCCTGGCGCTGGGCGGAATATTCGAACCGGTTCCGCTCGATGCGCGCCGCCTCGCGCGGGCCGTCGCCGTGAGCGTGCTCTGGTGTGGCGTCGCTGCGCTCAGCTTGTTTCCGCCGTTCTTGGCAGGTTTTGTCGCCTACTGGAACCCGGTGCACAGCTTCGATTGGCCCCCAGCGCCGCCGCTCGAAGCCGTGCTCGCGCAGATCCTGGGCATCGCCATGCCTGAAGAGATGTTCTATCGCGGCTATGTGCAGACCGCGTTGGACGAGGCCTTCAAATGGCGCTGGCGGCTGTTCGGAGCAACGCTCGGGTGCGGGGTGATCCTGGCGAGCGTGATCTTTGCGCTGGGCCATTTCGCCACCGACCCTCACCCAGCACGCCTCAGCGTGTTCTTCCCCTCCCTCGTGTTCGGCTGGCTCAGAGCCAAAACCGGCGGCATCGGCGCAGCGGTGCTGTTCCACGCCGCCTGCAACCTCTTCTCCGCCTACCTAGCCCAAGGCTTCTTTCCGGGCTGAGCGGGTCCATGCTGTCTAGGCTCTGGCCGTGGCTTTGCCGACGATGGGAAACGATTCACCCG
The DNA here is from genome assembly GCA_031407405.1 of Deltaproteobacteria bacterium. Classification (GTDB taxonomy): domain Bacteria; phylum Myxococcota_A; class Polyangia; order Polyangiales; family Polyangiaceae; genus SZUA-265. The sequence goes on along the minus strand of JANOIG010000261.1, from coordinate 18,287 downwards.
CCGAGAGCTGCGCAACGATGACTCGATTGCGCCCCTCGTGCTTGGCGGCGTAGAGTGCGCGGTCAGCGGCCCGAAGCAGGGCGCTCGTGTCCGTGCGCTCCCCCGGGCGATTGGCGCAGATGCCAAAGCTGACGGTGACTGGCACCGGGCAATGCTCGGTGCCGAGCTGGCAGCGTAGGTTGTTTGTAAGGCGCAGGGCTTGGCTTTCGTCCACATCGCTGAAGAGCACGCAGAATTCTTCACCGCCGAAGCGCGCGACAAAGTCCGTCTTGCGGACGCTGCCCTGCAACGTTCGCGCTACGCGGACCAGGACTTCGTCGCCCATGGCGTGGCCGTGTGTGTCGTTCACTTCCTTGAAGTGGTCGACGTCGGCGAGCGCCAGCGCGAACGAGCGACCGCGGCCTCCCTCGGCGACCAGCAGCGCAAAGCGCTCGTCGAAAGCACGCCGGTTGGGCACGCCCGTAAGCGTGTCGGTCACCGCCAGCCGCGCGAGCTCCGCCTCTGCAGCGCACAGGGCCGTCACGTCGTTGAAGGTGACGATGCCGCCGCAAGGCGATCCTGCATCGTCGTGCAGAGGGCGACCCGTGACGCGCAAGAGCGCATCCCTCCCGCCCTCATAACGCAGCAATAGCTCGACCTTATCCGTCGGTTCGCCGCGCAGGGCACGCGCCAGCGGCAGCGACTCTGCCGGAATTGGAGCTGAGCCATCGCGTACAAACACGCGATACTCGCGCGGCCAGGTCTCGGGGACGGGGCCGTTCGCCGGCAAGCCCACGATGCGGCGCGCCGCGGGGTTGAAGACCGTAAAACGACCGCTCGCGTCCGCGACGACGATGCCTTCTCCGGCGCCATCGAGCACGGCTTCGAGCACCCGGACGCGCTCCGCGGCCAGCTCTCTCGAGCGCGAGAGAGCGAGCTGCGTGTTCTTCAAGCCCGTGATCTCGGTTGCGATGCCAAGGACCTCTGCAGCGCTGCCGTCTGCCGCGCGCTCGAACACGCCCTCGCGCAGCAGAAACCACCGGTAGTCGCCGCGTACGTCTCTGAGTCGGTACGTCCGCTCGACCGTCTCCGCCGCCGTACCCACCTCGTCTCGGTGACGCTGCAGCTCTGAACGGTCTTCCGGGTGCACGATCTCGTCGAGCAGCTCCGGCAGTGGCACCCTGGCGTCATAGCCGAGCGTCTCGGTCAAGCCTCGACCGAGGAACGTGCGTCGTTGCTGCACACGATCGAAGATGTAGAGCAGATCGGGCGACATCTCGCATACCTTCTGAAACAGCGCCCGGGTCCGGTATCCGAGCCGGAGCTCGAGCTCGTCCACGATCACCCGCGAGAGATCCACCAGCGTCGCCACCTGCTCAGCATCGAGCGTGCGCGGCTGGGTATCGACGATGCACAACGTGCCCACGTTGTATCCGTCGGCGTTCGTGAGAGGCGCCCCGGCGTAGAAGCGAACGAAGGGCTCGCCGAGCACCGCGGGGTTGTCCCGGAAACGGATATCCGTCGTGGCGTCCGCGATGATCAGCGGCCCATCGGATAAAATGGCGTGGGCACAAAACGCGGTGTCTCGCTCCGCCTCCTGGCCCTCGACGCCGACGCACGACTTCCACCATTGGCGGTCCTCGTCGATGAGCGAAACGAGCGCCATGGGAACGCCGAACAGCCGCGCAGCGAGTGCGGTGATGCGGTCAAAGGCCGCCTCGTTGGGCGTGTCGAGCACCTGATAGCGCTCGAGGGCGCGAAGTCGCTCGGCCTCGTTCGGCGGAATGGCTGCTCTCACTACAGCATCTACGACCCCATCGAAGCCTCCGTGTAGCGCGGCCCGAGTAAGCCCACGGAACTGTCACACTGCACCGCTCCGACACCTAAATTCGCCCCCGGCGCGCCACGGGATGTCACGAGAGGTGGGTGCTCACCGCGCTTTTCGCGACGCTGACCACATCGCCACCCACTCGCCGGGCAGCGGGAGTAGCGCTCCTCGCCTGCGCAGCTCTCGCTACCCGTACGTGCTCACGTGGCAACGACCGAGCAGGGGCGCGAATTGACGGGGCACGTGGCCGTGGTGATGAAGGATGCCAACACAGGCGCGGGCCGCGCTGGTGCAACACCAGTGTGCAACATATACGCGTGCGCCCGTCGTTTATCTAACTAGCTACGTGCAATTTTGCCGTCATACTAGAGAATTGTTGGGGCCTCTAGCCCAAGGCGCGCGGTGCGGCTTGGCTGGAGCTTTGCTTAGTCGCCGGGACGACAGTACCTACGCACGAGCCTTCGTGCGTCCTCTTAATCATGAAACGCTGCACCGCATCGAAGCGGGACAGCGCCAGGGGTGCCTGAGCAAGGCGGCGCGGCCTCACGCTGTCACTTGGGAGAATGAACATAGATGGTGAGACTGGCTTATCGAACGACGCGCTTTGGGCTTTTGCTGGGTGGGATTGCAACGGTGTATGGTTGCTCGAGTGATGGAGGCGGCGGCGGGGCCCCGCCGTCGATCATGGACGCAGCTGCCGAAGGAGCAGGCGCCAACTGCCCGTACGGGGGGCTCGAGCTCGTGCGCGGCGTGGACGGCGACCGCGACGGGGCGCTGGCTGGCACGGAGGTGACCAGCACCGAATACGTCTGCAACGGCAGCCCCTCGACGTTGATCACGACCGAGGGCCTGGTCGCGGGCGACACGCATTGTGCGGGCGGCGGCGTGGTGATTCATCGCGGCGCCGACGCCGACGTGGACGGGGTGTTGGATGCCGCCGAGGTTTCCGCCGACGAATATGTCTGCAACGCGGTGCTGACCAGCGAAGCTGGCGTGTGCCTGTTTCCCGCGGGCTGGGACGCCGCCACGGCGAGCTGCATCACGAAGAGCGACTGGTCGAGCAGCGACCTGTCGGGCCGCGTGCTCGCCAACACCTACCTGGCGGGAGTGAATTTGAGCGGGGCGAACCTCACGGGCGCAGACCTGAGCTGGACCGAGCTGCGCGGCAGTGATCTCAGTGGCGCCACGCTGACCAACGCCAAGTTGAGCAACGCCTCGCTGGAAGGCGCCGACCTTTCCAATGCCGTCCTCGACGGAGCGGATCTGTCCGGCGTCGATCTGCGGGGGGCCAACCTGAACGGGGTTTCGGCCTCGGACCTCGCCGGTTGTCCGGGGGGGCTGCCGGGCGGATGGACCTGCATCGACCTCGGCGCCGCCGGGCGCACGCTGCTGAGTCCCGACGCTTTGATCGACGGCCTCGATCTCACTGGCGCGGATCTGAGCCAGGCCGATCTCACCGGAGTGCAAGCGGTCCGTCTCGGGGGTTGCCCCGCAGTGCTCCCCCCAGGCTGGGCCTGCGTCGACCTCGGCGGGACCACCGACACGGCCCTGGTGGGCCCCGGGGCAGACCTGAGCGGGCTCGACCTGACCAGCGCAGACTTCTCCTCGCTCGTCAGCTTGAACGGCGTGCAGTTCGATGACGCCAACCTATCCGGCGCGACCTTCGCAGCCGACGCCAACCTCGAGAATACGGATTTTTCGGGAGCGAACCTCAACGGCGCAACCTTCGGCAATAGCGCCAATCTCCAAGACGCGACCTTCGACGATGCCACGCTCACCGGCGTGAATTTCGGCACCGGCGCGGACCTGTCGGACGCGACCTTCGACGGCGCGAATCTCACGGGCGCAACGCTGAACGGCGCCGACCTCGGAAATGCCGAGCTGGAGGGTGCGACCCTCACGGGGCTGGCGGCCCGATCGCTCGACAGCTGCCCAGCCTCCTTGCCTGGGGGTTGGGATTGCGTGAGTGACGTGCTGATCGGGCCAGGCGCGACCTTGCCCGGAGTGGACTTGAACGGCGCCAACCTGACCAATGTCGACCTCACCAGCGCAAACTTGACGGGAGCCGACCTGACCAATGTCGACCTCTCAGGCGTCACCATCAGCTCGGCCAACTTCACGGACGCTGACCTGACCGATGCCGACTTGAGCGGCGTAACCGCCGTCGGCACCGTGTGGGACAACACTACCTGCCCGAACGGCGATAACAGCGACACCACCGCCAACACCTGCTTGTAATTGGTGCACGGAGCTCGCCCGGCAGCGGAACGAGATACGCGCGAAGCGCACGTCTCGAGCCCTGCCGGTGGCGAGCCGCATGAAAAGCAGCTGGCGGTCCAGCAATAGAATCACAGCCACACGCTTGATGTCCGGGCCCGCGCTTCACGTCGCTGCAACAACTGGGGGTAGCATCTGTGCCTCGAGCGGGCTGCGCACCGGGCGTGCCGTCGAGGATCACCTGCTCAGGCGTAAGTCGCGCCGCGTGGCGCTCACGGACGTTGGATAACGCCGACTCGACCAGGGGTCCAGCGTGATCCGGATCCATCGCTCCTGTCTCCCGTATGGGGCGTGGCGACGGGGCAGACGTGGGGCCCTTTGTCACGCCGATGCCCACGGTCCGGCATCGTCGTGCAGTCGCTGGCGTTGTCGAACCTGCGTCGAGACCGAGGACTCCGCTCAGCTCTGCGATCCAGGGCACACCGCTCCAAGACAGAAGCATCACCGATGTCCGGTGCAGCTCATCTCGAGTGAGGACACCCTCTAGTGAGGACACGCTTGGCGGTGCTCCGCAAGTGCAGCATCCGAGTGAAAAGCGGATGGGCACGGTTCTTGCTCCGCGGGGTCCAACGTTCGCGCTCGTTCGCATGACTTCGCGGACGACGCAGCAGAAAGAGATCCGATGCCCGACAAAAAACGCCCGGAGAAGCCAAATGACGCCGCTGCTGCCTCGGGTGCGAAGACGAGCGCTCGCTCGACGGTGAGTGGGCCAGCACGCGGCGCCAATCCCGCACCCGCCGTTGACCCGCTCATCGACAAGCTGGCGGGAGCCGATGCTCTCGTGACGGCAGTGCCGTTCAACGCGAACAAGGCTGAAGAATACGGTGATGCGACGGCCGAGCCGCGGCCCGGCACAACGGTGAAGGTTTCCGACGCGCGGGTGACGGGAAGCACGCTGACCGAGGGCGAGCCCTCGAATAAGGCTGGTTTGGGGGTCCCGAAGCTGGGCTTCAACCCGGGCAACCTTCCTCTGGACCGGGTTCGCGCTGACTCGACGGGTCGGCCGCTGACGACGAATCAAGGCGTGCTCGTAGCGGACAACCAGCACTCTTTGAAGGCCGGACTACGCGGCCCCGCGCTGCTCGAGGACTTCATTCTCCGCGAGAAGATCACGCACTTTGATCACGAGCGCATCCCCGAACGCATCGTGCATGCTCGCGGCTCCGGCGCGCACGGCTACTTCGAGTGTCATCGACCCATGACGGAGGTGACCCGCGCGTCGCTCTTCGCTGAGGCCGGCAAACGGACGCCCGTGTTCGTGCGATTTTCGACCGTCCTCGGTGAACGCGGCTCGGCCGACACTCCGCGCGACGTGCGCGGCTTTGCGGTCAAGTTCTATACGGACGAAGGTAACTGGGATCTCGTCGGCAACAACATTCCGGTGTTCTTCATCCAGGATGCAATGAAGTTTCCGGATCTGATCCACGCCGCCAAGCCGGAGCCGCATTTGGGAGTGCCCCAAGCGGCGACGGCACACGACACCTTCTGGGACTTTGTTTCGCTGATGCCGGAGTCGACCCACATGTTGATGTGGGCCATGTCCGATCGCACGTTGCCGCGTAGCCTGCGCATGATGCAGGGATTCGGGGTCCACACTTTCCGGCTGATCAACGATCAGGGTGAGTCCACGTTCGTCAAGTTTCACTGGCGGCCAGTGGCCGGTACTCACTCTCTGGACTGGGACGAATCGGTCAAAATTTGCGGTGCCGACCCCGACTTTCATCGCCGAGATCTATGGGAGGCCATCGAAGCGGGGGCGTTTCCAGAGTGGGAATTGAGCTTCCAGCTCTTCTCCGAGGAGCAAGCCGAGAAGTTCAGCTTCGACGTTCTCGACGCCACCAAGTTGGTGCCCGAAGAGCTGGTCCCGCTCACTCCCGTCGGCAAGATGGTGCTCAATCGAAACCCTGATAATTTCTTTGCCGAGACCGAGCAGATCGCGTTCTGCACGGCGCACATCGTTCCGGGCATCGATTTCTCCAACGATCCGCTGCTGGCCGGCCGCATTCACTCTTATCACGACACACAGATCTCTCGTCTGGGTGGTCCGAATTTCCACGAGATCCCCATCAACGCTCCCATCGCTCAGGTGCACAACAATCAGCGCGACGGAATGCACCGGCAGAGCATCAATCGAGGGCGGGTGGCGTACGAACCCAATTCTCTCGCGGGGGGTTGCCCGTTCCAGGCAGGAAAGGTTGGCTTCACCTCGTTTCGCGAGCCCATCGAAGCGGATAAAGTGCGTGGCAAGCCCGAGCGCTTCGCCGACCACTACAGCCAGGCGACGCTGTTCTTCAACAGTCAGACGCCCGTAGAGAAGGCGCATATCCTGCGGGCGTTCCGCTTCGAGTTGACGAAAGTGCAGGTGCCGGCAGTGCGCCAGCGCGTCGTTTCCATGCTCGCCAACGTCGATGGAGCGCTGGCGGACACGCTAGCGAAAGATCTGGGCATGGCGACCCCTGAGCCGATGCCAAGGGCCCTGGCTCGTGTAGCGAAAGCGGAGGTGACTCAATCCCCCGCACTGTCGCTGTTCGCTCGGCCCGGCGATGGGCGGATTCAGACCCGTCGAATCGCCATTCTCGTCGCCGATGGAGTCGACGGCGAGGCCGCGCAGACCTTACACGCAGGGCTTGCCGAGCAGGGCGCGGTGCCCCGCTATGTGGGCGTGCGGCTTGGCGCCGTGCAGACGGAGCAGGGCGGTACACTGGACGTCGAGGTTACGCTCGAAACCATGCCTTCGGTTCTATTCGATGCAGTCGCGGTGCTCGGGGGGAAGGGTGCCGTCACGAGGCTGGGTAACAACGGCCATGCCGTCGAGTTCATCAAAGACCAGTACCGACATGCAAAGCCAATTCTGGCGCTGGGAGCGGCGGCAGCCTTGGTCGAAAACGCCGGCGTACCCGCCGTCCTTCCGACGGGCGCGCCTGATCCTGGCTTGTTGATCCGCGGGCAAGCCAGTGCGTCCGAAGCACTGCCCGATTTCGTCAAAGCGATCGCCCGTCATCGGCATCACGAGCGTGAGACCGATCCGCCCGCCCTGTGACCACGCACGCAACCTCGATCGAAGCATCAAACGGAGAACAGCATGAAAATGAAACAAATCGAAGAGCTCGTCTTGCAGTCCCTCGAACACGAGCTGGGCGGGGTGAAGGTCTATCAGACCGCGCTCGAGTGTGCGGTGCATCCAGGATTAAAGAAGGAGTGGAAAGAGTATCTGGAAGAGACGCAAGGCCATGTCGCCGCCCTCGAAACGCTGTGCGCCGAGCTCGGGCTCGACCCGAAACAGGAAACTCCAGGCCGAGGCATCATGCGCATCGTCGGGGGCGCATTGGTGCAAGCGATGAAAGCGGCGCTCTCGGGCGGCGATCCAGCTGCGGCCCAGCTCGTTGCCTGCGAGTGCGTGGTGCTCGCCGAAACCAAGGACCATCTCGATTGGGAGTTGATCGCGAAATGCGGGGAGCACCTCCCCGGGAAGAAGGGCGAAGCGCTGAAGGCCGCGTCCGACCAGGTCGAGGACCAGGAAGACGAGCATCTCTATCACACCAAGGGTTGGTGCCGGGAGCTCTGGATCCAGTCGCTCGGCATTACCCCCCTCCTGCCGCCACCCGAGGAGGTGCACCACGTGAAGACGGCCATCGGTGCGGCCCGCGCCGAGCAGGCCGCCGAAAAGGCCCGGGCGTAATTGCCTCGAGATCCGTCCGTCGAGTAGCCCTCCAACGGCCGGGTCACCCCGCATGAACGCCACGCTCGAGCAGCCGTTGTTTGACGCGAAATGCGGCTAGCGCTGCTTCATCGGAATTTACGGCACACGCCCATGGCTCGCTCCTTGCAGCGTCCATCAGCAGCAAGCCAACACGCTGCGGTTTCGGCGTACGTCACTAAAGACAGGACATTTCCATGAGCATCATTCTTTTCGCCATTTTCGGTTTGGTCGTTGGGTTCCTCGCGCGCGCTCTGCTGCCCGGACGTCAGTCGATGGGTCTGTTGGCTACCTGCCTGCTCGGTGTCATCGGGTCCTTCGTCGGCGGATTTCTCGTTTCCCTCGTTACCGACAATCGCATTACTGATTTCAACACGGCGGGCGTCATCGGAAGCATCGTCGGCGCCATTCTGGTATTGTTGATCGCCAGTCGGTTCTCGGGACGCGGCGGCGTTCTGGCCTAAAGGAACCAGGGTCGCAGAGCCGGGTTGAACGTTTGTCGAGCCCACTCGCGCGGCATCGTCACCTCGGCGCGCACGACTTCATCTCGCTTCTCCGCCGTGGCACTCGAGCCACTGGGGTTCTAGATCATGGCGAGCACGATCTCGAAGATGATGAGGAGTACGATCGCCGACTCGAGCAGCACGAGCCGCCGGTCCCGCGCCACATCCAGCACCAACTCGAGCGCCTCCTGAATGCTGCGCAGCTTCAGCTCCAGCGCTTGATAGCGGTCCGACAAGTCAAACTCGGCCCGTAGCTCTTCATAGATGCGATCGATGCTCGGATCCTCCCACGCCTCATCGGGCTTATCGAACAGGTGCAGCACGCTCAGCACCTCGTTACGCACGCCGATCGCCGACCCAATGAAGCGGTGTAAGGGCCGCATGACAAACGCGACGGTGCCCCGCTCCTCCAGGCGCTCGACGAGGCGGTCGGTGCGGCCGAACATCTCCTCGACGATGCGTTCGTAGTATTCCATGGCGGCGCTCTGAGCGACCGTCATGGCGATCAGGCCCGCCCGTTCGGCCGTCATGCGGTCCAGAGTGAGCGCGCCATCCGCCACTCGAGGCGCCCCGGTCGCGTCCTCTCGCACCGTAAACTCCTCGTTAATGACCGCGGCAGAAGTGAGCTTCGGTTGCGCTTCGCGAAGTCGGCCGACCTCCAGCTCGCGTTGCGCGGCTGGCACGTCGTGGAAGACCATCGCTCCGAACGGGTACACGAACAGCTGCCCCCCGCCTGGGGGCGTCACACGCAGCTCGTGGGTCGTGCGTTTGGCGGTCGGATAGACCGCACCGAGGTCCTTGAGCACCAGATTTTCTACGAATGCAATCGCGTGAAATGTGTGGACGCGGACGGATTGAGAACGCGTGGCCATCATCAGCTCCCATTCTAGCCCCCCTCGCGCCGTGCAGGCCGCCACTTCTGTCGATTGCGACTTGGCCGAGGCACCATTATTATCGGCTTATGCCTGACTCGTCTGCACACCGCTTGCGACCCGCTCCGCCCACACCCGCGGTGCTCGCCGACATCGTCGCCCGCGCCCTGGTCGAAGATCTGTCAGGTGGAGACGCCACGACCGACGCCACTGTCGGGCCAGAGGTTCTGGCGCTGGGCATCGCGATCAGTAAGGCACCCTTGCTGGCCTGCGGCAGCCAGGTGGCTCAGGCCGTGTTCCATGCGGTCGACCCGACGCTGGAGTTCGAAACGCAAGTCTTGGACGGCAGCTGGGTGCCGAGCCAACGCACATTATGGGAGGTTCGCGGCTGCGCCCGCTCGATCTTGATGGCCGAGCGCACCGCGCTCAACTTCGTGCAGCACCTGAGCGGAGTCGCCACCCTGGCGCACCGGTTCATGCGCGAAATACCCGTGGGCTGCAACACTCGCATCTCCGATACGCGCAAGACCACTCCGGGGTTACGCGCCCTCGAGCGTTACGCCGTGCGGGCCGGGGGGGCCCACAACCATCGAGATGACCTCGGCTCTGGCGTCCTCATCAAAGACAATCATATCATCGCCGCCGGGGGCATTGCCACCGCAGTGGCGCGCGCGCGCGTACGGGCGGCGCACACGTCGAAAATCGAAATTGAAGTGCAAAATCTCGAGCAGCTGCAGCAAGCGCTGGCGGCCGGCGTCGACGTGGTGATGCTCGACAATTTCGATCTAGCCCAGATTCGCAGAGCCGTGACCTTGGTGGCCGGGCGGGCGCTGGTCGAGGTCTCGGGCAACGTGACGCTCGAACGTGTCGCGGATCTGGCCCGAGCGGGTGCTGACGTGATCAGCGTGGGCGCGCTCACCCACTCGGCACCGGCGATGGATATTTCGTTGAGCGTCCGCGTGCCTGTGCCTGAGCGTCCTGTCGCCGCTTGACGATCCGTCTTCGTACCTCGTGAGCCCTGAGCTGCCCCCGCGTAGTTTTGACCCACAGCGTTTCGCGGCGCTGCGGCAAGAGCGCGGGCTCGTGTGGGGCGATCCGCTGACCTATCGCAGCGAAACCGGCTCGACCAACGAAGATGCCTTGGCGGCGGCGCGTGGCGGGGCGCTGAGCGGTAGCTTGTTCGTGGCCGAGCAGCAGTCCCGCGGCCGTGGCCGAAGTGGCAAGAGCTGGCAGGCGGCCGCGGGTGAAAGCCTGCTGTTTTCGCTACTGCTGCGCCCCGAACCGAGCGCCCGTCATCCGAGCGTTCTCACCTTGGCGGTGGGGCTGGGCGTGCGCGCGGCCCTTGGGCCGCACAGCTCCACGCCGCTGACCGTCAAATGGCCCAACGACGTGCTCGCAGGCCAGCGCAAGCTGGCCGGTGTACTGTGTGAGGCCGAGCTCAGCTCCGGCCGCATCGCTGCCCTGGTGATTGGGGTGGGCATCAACATCAGTCAGCAGCAGTTCCCGCCCGAGCTCGCCAAGAGCGCAGTGTCACTCGCCGCGCTGGGGTCTGGCCCGGCGGCGCTCCGAGGGCGGGAGGAGTTGCTCGTTGCGGTGCTGGTTGCGGTCGAGACCCGGGTCACAGCCTGCCTATCGAGTGGGTTCGCTCAGTTAGCCGCCGAGTTCACCGCGCACGACGCGCTCCGCAATGCGCACGTCAGTGTCACTGGCTCGGTCCGTCTCGAAGGCCTTGCGCGGGGCGTGGATTCCGAGGGGCGGCTGCTCCTGGAAACGCAAGGCGTGCTGATCCCGGTAGGCTCGGGCACCGTACGGGTCGTGGCGTAACGCGTTTTCAGCCGATCAGCTCGTCGATGCTGGACGCGCGTTGGCTGGCACGAAACTCGATGATGCGGAAGTCGGCCAGGCCGAGTCGGTGGAACGGATCTTCACTGATGATTTTTTCGATCTGCGCTCGACTCTTGCCTACAGCGAGGATGATGCCACCATCTCTCGGCATTTTGCGGCCCGAAACCAAAAAATTGCCGGTGGCATAGTACTTCTTCAAGAACGCGACATGTGCGGCCATATGCGCGTCGATCTCGGAGAGGTCCACCCTGTAGCTGAGCTCGATGACAAACATGGCGGCGCCCGTTTTAGCGCTGCTCGTCATCCTTGATCAAGCGTGCCATGGGCGGCGGGGGGCTGCTCGTAAACTCGGCGATCGAAGCCGGCGGATCGGGCACAGGCGGTAGCAAATCCTCAAAGGCAGCGCCGTACAGGTCCCAGACCGTCACGAACAACGCCGCCACGATGGGCCCAAGGATGAATCCGAGCGGCCCGAACAAGAGCAACCCACCCAAAGTGGATACGAGAATGATGAGGTCGGGGAGCTGCGTGTCTTTGCCGACCAACCACGGGCGCAAGAAGTTATCCACGGAGCCCACCACACCTGCGCACCAGATGGAAAGTCCAATAAACGATCCCCACTGGCCCGTGGCCCCCAGATAGATGACCGCCGGGACCCAAACCAGCGCATGGCCCAGGCCGGGGATGGCCGATAGAAGCGCCATGACGGTCCCCCACACCGCCGCGCCATTGATGCCCACGACCGCGAATGCCGCGCCGCCCAGAGCCCCCTGGATGGCACCGATGATGATGGTGCCTTTGATCGTGGCACGCGACACCGACATGAAACGGTCCACCATCCGCGTCTCGTCCTCGGGCGGCAGCGGCAAATAATAAAGCATCTTGTCGAGCGCCGACTTGCCGTCCTTCAGAAGGAAGTACATGGCATACAGCATCACGAACAGCATCAGCGCGGCCTTCGCCGTCTGGCGCGCCGCTTCCGTCACGAGCGACACGGACCAGCTGCCGATTTGCGATGCTAGGTCGCCCAACTTGGGCACAATCTGGTCGCGATAGGGCCGCAGCGCATCTAGCTGAGGCACCCAATCGCTCAGCGCATCCAGCTGGGTAAAACGCGCGGCGTTGGCCTCGAGCCAGGGCCGAGCCACCTGGCTCAGCTGCACGGCTTGATCGGCGATCATGACCAGGAACAACACGAGCGGCGCAATCACACCCACGAGCACACCGCCCACGGTGATGACCGCGGCCAGGCTGCGCCGGTGGCCCAGGCGCCGGGCCAGGCGCCGATACAACGGATGGAACATTCCGCTTAGGATCGCGGCCAGAAGCAGCGCCAGCAAAAAATCCCAGATCACCCACAAGAACAACACCGTCGTGGCCAACGCGAGCACGACCAGCGAGCCCCGTTGGATGCGTTCGGTGCGGGAGTTGGGTTGGTACATGCTGAGGGCTGTATTGCCATGGAACCGAAGTTCCAAGCATAAATGTCGCAGAGTGCCGGCCACGTTAACCGTTGTTTGTGGAGCGCGGTGAAAATTCAGCCAGAATGGGCGGATAGCTCGCATCGGCAAGAATCGCATGCCCCTCGTCAACAAGAAAACGATCAGGAATGCGCTGACCTCGGAGCCGCTACGGCGCCTGGTCGGGCCCCTCTACCAAGCGCTGACCACGGCAGAGCTGCTCGTGGCTCGCGCGGTGGATGCGAGGTACTTTGCCCCACCGCTCGGGCCCACCGAGCTTTCGAGCATCACTGCCGTGGTCAAGACGTTCGAGCGGCCCCGTTCACTTGGGCGGCTGCTCGATAGCCTTGCCAAATGGTTCCCAGGCATCCACATCATCGTGGCCGATGACAGTCGCATTTCTAGCGCCCTCTCAGGCGTGGAGGTCATCCGGCTACCCTTCGACTCCGGCGTATCGGTGGGCCGCCAGGCAGCCCTCGATCGAGTGCGAACGCCCTACACTTGGCTGCTGGACGACGATTTCGTGCTGTACCGCGGCTCGCGCCTCGATCTGGCCTTCGACGCGTTGCAACGCCACCCGGAGCTCGACCTCGTGGGTGGCCCCGTCATCAACTTGCCACTATGGCTAAAAAGCCGCTCCAACCCAGGCGGCATCTATCGCACGCCCAGAGCGCCGCGAATGCCGCTCGGCCCCCATCGGAGTGGCCTCGAGATCTGCGACAAGGTGCCCAACTATTACCTCGCGCGCACTGAACGGCTAAAGCTCGTGGGGTGGACCCCGGAGCTGAAGCGGCTCGACCATGCGGATTTCTTCACCCGGGCACGCGGGGTCTTGGTCACGGCGTACTGCGACGACTTCCGTTGCTTGCACACCAAGACCCCCTTTGACCGAGAGTACATGCGACACAGGCTCGAGTGTGACTCCGACCGGCGCATCATCGCGAGGCGCTACGTCGAGGGCGCGGGTGGGCCAAGGCTTTGATGGGGCCGCCTTCGGCTCAGGGCAGCCAGTACGTGACGTCGAGCTGCGCGGTGTTCCAGCTGCAGACCAGTTGATCTGGCGCGTCATCCTCGTTGCTCGGCGTTTCAAAGGCGAGGCGGTACTGGCTATGGCTGCGCGTGTCCCAGTCCGACAGCACGTCGGCGAGCACGCCCACGCTAACCCGGTCGCCGAGCGCCGCGCCGGTGCTCATGAGCCGCTGAGCGGAAAGCGCCGGGTCGGCGAAGGCGGCGTCTCCGATGCTGCTGAACTCGACGTGCTCGATGTGAAGCGTACCCAGGTCGGCAAAGGGTGTACCCAACACGTTGGACACGACCAAGCTGAGCTGGGCCGCCGTGAGCCGAATGACCTCGCTCGGCAGCGAGGTCAGCTCGAACGTCATCAGTGCCTTGTAGGCGGGATCCGACTCTCCCGTGAGGGCACCATCACCCACGCAGATGGTGGTATCCCCGCGTTCACATTCCACGATGCCGTAGCTGTTGTCGGAGCGCCAGTTGCCGGTCAGGTCGCGATCCTGCACAACCGTCAGGGTCTGCGTGATCGAACGGGCGACGGCGAAGGAGATCTGTTTCTCGGTGAGGGGCTCTCCCTGCTTGTCGCGGGCCTGAGCCGAGATCCCCACGGCATAGCTGGACGCCACGACGAGATTGCTATCGGTGCCCTCGGCCACCTGCAGCGGCGCGTTCGGCTGAATGCGCAGCACGGTGTCGCCCTCGCTCCAGGAGAAGGAGACTTGCCCTGCGGGTAGATCGCTCGAGCTGTACGCCGCCTCGACTGTGCCCGTGTTCATCGGCGCGCTGAAGGTGAAAAGGAGCGCGGTATCGGGCAGGACCCCGGTGGCTCCGTCCACGGGTAACGTGCTGATCACCGCTACTTGGCCCGGCTGCGTGCCCCCGCCCACCCCGCTGCTGCTCGCTCCGCTGCCCGCGCCACCGCTGCCCGCGCCGCCGCCGCTACCGCTGCGGTCACTGCCGCCCACACCCGCGTGGGAGCTCGCACCGGCGTTGCCGTACATTTCGTCACCGAGGGCCATGTGAAACTCGTCGTCGAGCATCTGGGGGCAAGCGCTCAGCAGCACCAAGCTGCAGCCAGTCACCAGCCGGAGCAGTCCGCGCAGAGACGCGCACACGTGAAGCAGACCCATCCGCTCGTGAGTGCTCTTGGCCCGTAGTTCACCCTCGTGCTTCACGTGTTCGACATTCTTCCGAACGGTCGATGCGTGCTTCGCTGAAGCACGTGCCGCGCGCGTGCCCCGTAATGGGGCGCAACGTGGTGCCGGGGCCGACAGGGCTATGGCCGGCCCTTGTTTCGCTGATGGCAGCAGAGCCGACCCCCGGCCTGGCGACGGCGGACAGCCACCTCGGCTCGCGCGTCGGACATCGACGTTCCGCCGCGCGAACGGCAGCGCCGCGAAGGTGCTGCCCGCCTTCATCGCAGGCGGCGCGAAGCTGCGTTGGGTCTGGGCGGTATATGCTGCCTTGCCCGTCGGGGTAGCATTGGCGGCGATCCTCGCCTACCCGGTGCTGCGTCCCTCGGGCGAAACGAGCGCGCGCTTCGGGCTGGTTGCGGCCATCGTAGCAACGACTGATCGCGGCGCTCTTCGATGCCGCCAGCATGAGCGTCGGTGCCCTGCGCAATGTCACCTCCTCGGTCGCGCCCATCGCTGCGCTGAACAACAACCTACTGCCGCTCTGGCTCATCATCCTCGGCGCGACAATGCTGCGCGGCTCCGCGGATCGAGCTCACGACTGGATGCAACAGGTGAGCGACGAGCAATATCAGCGCTGAAGGCTGCTTCCAGGCTGTACGGCGCAGCGAAATCCCGTATGGTCACGCCTCGAGAATGGGCGGAACGTTGGAAGGAGAAGGCACTCGTGAAGGTCGATTACCCCGCGCACGCGCGGAGAGCGCGCAATGAAACCAGGCGCCGCGCGAGTGGTCTTGCAGCGCAGGCCGTCTGCGGCGCCCTAGCCTGTACGTGGCTCGCTTGCAGCAAGCCCCCAGCGGGCGCGACGCCCGCTGGGCCGCCGGTGGCGGCAGAAGTGGCACAACCAGCGGTCGGCGCCAACCCCAGCGCAGCAGCACCGTCCCTGGCGCGCAAGTACTCCGCCTTCTTTCCGATCGGCGCCGCGGTGAACAGCCGCACACTGCGCACGCACGCCGAGCTGCTCGCCCAGCACTTCAACAGCATCACGGCCGAAAACGAGATGAAGTTCGAGTCCCTGGAGAAGGCCGAGGGGGTCTTCGACTACGCAGCGGCGGACGAGATGGTGGCGTTTGCGCGCCAGCACGGCATGCGGATGCGCGGGCACACCCTGGTGTGGCACCGCCAGACGCCCGACTGGGTCTTCAGCAACGGCTCGGGCGGGGATGCCCCGAAGGAGGTGCTGCTGGCGCGGCTCGAGAAACACATCGCGAACGTCGTCGGACACTTCAAGGGCAGCGTGTACGCCTGGGACGTCGTCAACGAGGCCATCCTGGACGACGGCAAATACCGTACCGCGCACGAAACCGAGGCGGACCAGCGCAGCAAGTGGCACGGCATCCTCGGTACCCGCTACATCGCCGCGGCGTTTCGCGCGGCCCACGCAGCTGATCCCGACGCCAAACTGTTTTACAACGAGTACCGAAACTATGTGCCGGTCAAGCGCCAGGCGGTCTACGAGATGCTGAAGGGCCTGCTCGCGAAGGGGGTCCCCGTACACGGCGTGGGCTTGCAAGCTCACCTCGCCATCGAGCCATCGACCGATCCGGAGCATCATGGTTACTACCAGAACGTCGTCGAGGAAGAAAAAGCCATCGAGCTGTATGCTTCGCTCGGGCTCGAGGTGCAGATCACGGAGCTCGATCTGTCGGTGTACGTCCCGGGCGTGAAGTACGAGCCCCACCAGTTCTACACCCCGGCCACGTTCACTCCCGAGCTCGAGGCGAAGCAGGCGGAGCGCTACGCGCAGTTCTTCGAGCTGTTTCGCAAGCAACAGAAGCGGACCACCAACGTCACCTTCTGGGGCATCGCTGACGACGAAAGCTGGCTCTCCCACCTGCGCTCGGGCCGGCAAGACTTTCCGCTCCTGTTCGACGCCCAGCACCGGCCGAAAAAAGCCTTCGAGCGCATCATGGCGTTTTGATGCTTGGGGTGCTGCGCGCGCCGCGCGCTCTACGGCAAGGGTCGCAGTCCCTCGCTGCGCACGACCCAGCTGCCGTCGCTCGGGAAACCGGGGTGGGGCGCGCTCGAGCCATCCCAACCCGCCGCCATCAGCGCCACGGCCAGCAATAGCCCACCGTTCGACGGAAAGTAGGTCAGGGCATCACGCCGATAGGCGCTGGGCGAGGCGCTGTCGTCGAGGTGCACGCGGGGCGTCATGCCGGCGCGGCCGAAGCGAAAGTTCTCGGAATTCCAGAACAGGAAATCGAGCGCCTGCCGCGGCTCGCCCAGGCGCGCGGCGGTCATCGCCAGCAGCGGGAAGTCCCAGCCCCAGGTCCTCTGCAAGTCCCAGTGCTCGACCACCGCGGCGAGCGTGCGCCGCATCACTTCTCGATCGACGCCGGCTCCTGGCAGCAACCCGAGCGCGGCCACGAACGACGGGTGGTCGCGCCGCAGGCAGCCGCCCGACACCCCGCTCGCGCAACCCGCGCCGGGGCTCCATAGCTCCTGCTGCGACTCCGTCGCCAGATACACGCCGTCCTTCTGCGGCAGCGGCGAGAGTTGCTGGAGCACGCGCTCCCAGCTCGGGTCACGGGCGAGCCCGAGCCGCTCTCGCCAGAGTTGGGCGGTGGCGAGTCCGAAGCGAAAATATTCGAGCTCGAAGCTGGGATTGTGCGTCGCGAGCGGCGGGAACACTTCCTGCGCGGGGATGATCGGCGGCCCGAGCACGTAGCGCCCCCGGGCCGCGTCGAAGTGCGGGAACGAGGCCAGCAGCTCCGCCGTCGCAAACACCAGCTGCCGGTAGCGCCGCAGCGTGGCCCGTGTGGGCGAGGCGCGATACAACAGCTCCGCGAGGTAGATCGGGCTCGGTTGCTGCCACATGATGAACGGATTGATGGTGCTCGGGCTCTCGCGCCCCTCCGGGCCCACCATCTTCGGCCACCACGCGCCGCGAGCGCGGTGCTCACGAGCGCGCTGACGGGCGCGTGGCAGGTGCTCGAGGTACCAGCCCATGCTGCGCTCGAGCAGCTCGGGGCGGCCCCAGACGGCGAAGTGCGCCGCATGCCAGAGGTGCATCTCCAAGTGGAACTTGCCGTTCCAGCTATTGGAAAACAGGCCTTCTTCCTGCGGTGGCACCCGTCCGGCGGCGTTGATGGCCATCAAGTACTGCGACAGCACCACGCGGCGTTCGAGCTCGACAGCGCGCGGGTCCGTGCTGCCCGAAAAATCCACGGCCGCGCCGCTTTGCCAGAAGTGCTCCCAATGCCGGGCAACTGCGGCTCGCGCCACCTCCGCGTCCGGCAGCGCGCCGCGCCGCGGCTGTTCGGAGAACGAGACGAGCAAGGTGAGTGACGGGCCGCCGCGCGACGTGATCCGATACTGGTGCGGAGCCTGCAGCTGGAAGTCGACGTCGCGATCGGCGCTCGCGTGCACGTGGTAGCGGGTCGCGTCGAGGCGCCGCTCGAGCCGCAGCGTGCGTGGGCTGCGGCCGCGCTCGAGGGTGCGATGGGCGTCGGGGTGCTGCCAGTCAGCCGGATCGGGGTTCAGCTGGGCGGCGACGCCCGGAAACTTCAAATCCACTCCGAGTCGGCCCTCCTCGAGCAAGGCCGAGCGCAGCTGCACGATCACCAGATCGAGCTCGGGGTGAACGCTGGTCTCGATTTCCACGCGCACGCCGTCG
>JANOIG010000227.1:0-1944 GCA_031407405.1 Deltaproteobacteria bacterium | reverse complement strand
TCGAGCAGCAGCGTCAATCCAAGCTGCCGGAGCTGGGCGATAAGCTGTGGAGCAATGCGCGGCCTGACCTCGCGCAAAGCCGTTTGAGCCTGACGTATCGTCTCGAAGTCGCCACGGGGTCCGGCTACCGCGTGCACCGGTCGGGCGAAGCGCTGACGACCGGAGACGAAGTGCGCTTCGTGCTCGAGGCCAACCAGGCGGCGTTCGTGTACGTCCTGCTCCTGTCGAGCCAGGGCACCCCAGCGCTATTGTTTCCGCTGCCGGAGCTTGGGCTCGATAATCCAGTGCCCGTTGGGCAAGCCATCATCGCTCCACCGCCTGAACGGGTCCGTTTGCAGCTTGACGCGGTCACCGGCGTCGAGCACCTGCAGATCATCGCATCCACCTCACCTCTCAACGACTTGTCGCAGCGCATGGCTGCGCTGCAGCCGGGAGCCAAAGGGGAAAAGCCGGCGGGTGCCGAGCTTCTGCATCAAGTTGGCCAGCTGCTGTGTCCAGCCGCTTCGGAATCCGGCAAAGTCGAAGCCACGCTCAGCAGCGTCAAGTGCAATGGGCGGCCCAATCGGGGCCTTCACTTCGTCGCCCCGCCCAGCGGCGGCGCGGCGAGCTCCAGCGGGGTCGTATTGGCGGCCCAACCCAATGACGCCGTCCTCGTGTATCAGCACGAAATCGTTCACCGCTGATTTCTGCGCGCTTCCGCTCACCGCGGGTTGATGTAGACCCACAGCTGCGGTGGATTGGGAACGGAGTTAGAGATCTGATTCGAGAGCTGCGGACATTGACGAAATGAGCCCAAACGAGCCAGAGTGCGACACTCGTACTTGGGCGTCGTCGTATACTCATGCGAACTGCACTTCGCGTCGTCTAACGTGGCGGGCAAGCCCGCACGGAGTGGCGTTTGCCGGGCGCGATTTTCCCGAAAGTAATGGTTAGTCAAACAACAGCTGAGCCACCGGCTCGGGAGCAACGAAACATGCCGAGAACTATCGAGAAGGATGATGACTATTTGTCCCGGATGCTGAAACACATTCCATCAGAGCTCATAGGTGCCTATCTGGCGGTCGGAGGCATCCTCGCATCACTCGAGGGGTCGTTGCTGACGGTCGTGAACTGGGTCAACTTCGGCTTCTTCTTGGTGGCCACACCCTTCTGGTTGATCTACGTGGCCCGCGTAACCACGGTCTGGCAGAACGTTTTATCCGTCATTGCATTCGTGTTTTGGGTGATGACGCTGGTGGGCGGCCCCTTCTCCTTCGTGCCCACCGCGATTGGCTCGGCCGCCGTCGTCATCTTCAGCGCGGTGCTGGCGCCGGTGGTGTCTGGTATCGTCGCCAAGGCGTAAAATCTCCGGGGCATGGCGCGCCATCCTGCCGCTCGTCATGCGGCAGGACGTGCCGCCACGATGCCCGTCATGGGGTCATGGTGGAAACCACGAACAAGGCCCCCGTATTGAACCAGCCAATGGCGCTGTGCTTCGTATTCGCGCGGGCAGTGCCTCGCGACGCCACGTCTACGATTTCGAGCTGCTCCCAACACTCGCGTGTTGCGTAGTCCCACTCGGCGGGCACGCACACCACGCCGCCAATGTGGCCCACCGCGTGCCCTCGCGAACCCGACGCGCACACGACGAAACACCCCGGTTCGGGTCGATCGAGCTTTCGAAAGCAACGCGGCGTGGTCGCCTTGGCGTCGATGAGCATGGAGTCGGTGTTGATCCACCCGTCGTAGATGTGCTTGAAGCGTACCGGTTGATAGCGGTCAAATCCGCCGGCCCAGGCCATGCCGCCGATACAGTCGCTAGTGCGGTTGACGAACGTCTTGCCCGGCTTGCTCCAGCGCGCTGCACAGTCCGGCGCGGTGGGGTCTTTGCCCCCGTTGTGCTCTTTCAACAAGTAGAAGATATCGGGGCAACGGACGTCTCCGTCGGCACCCGCATCAGCATAG
>JANOIG010000221.1:0-32991 GCA_031407405.1 Deltaproteobacteria bacterium | reverse complement strand
GTCCGGGGCCAAGGCCTTGCTGCAGATCTGATCCAACTCTGAGTCGACGTCGGGCTTTGCCTGCCGGAGAGACGGTATCTCGTCGCAGAGCAGGTGTTTGATCACCGTTGCGTCGTTCAGCGTGCCCCACATGCGCCGCTGCGCAACGGCCTCCCAAATCATCACACCGATGGCAAAAACATCCGTGCGGCAGTCCACCTCCGTGCCGTCGACCTGTTCGCGCGGCATATAGCCGAGCTTACCCTTGATGATACCGGTTTTCGTGTGGCCCGATCCAGCATCTAGCTTGGCAATGCCGAAGTCGACCAGCTTGACCTGCCCATCGTACGTCATCATCACGTTGTGTGGCGTGACGTCCCGATGAATGAGCTTGAGGGGGCGGCCGCTAAAATCTGTCAGCGAGTGAGCGTAATGGAGCCCTTCGAGGGCCTTGCACAGCACGCTGAGCGCGAGGTTTACGGAGTAGTCGGGGTCCGTGAACGATCGCCGTAATACAGCCGACAGTGGTTGCCCGTCCAGGTACTCCATGACGATGACCGGAAGGCCGTGGTCTTCGTACACCTCGTAAACCTGAACCACGTTTGGATGGTTCATCCTGGCCGAAAGGCGCGCTTCGTTCAGGAACATCCGAACTGCTTCGGAACCGTTACCGAGCTCTTGCCGCGTCATCTTGAGCACGACGAGCTTGGTGAAGCCGCCGATGCCGCGGGCCATGGCCGCGTGCACGATGGCCGTGCCACCGCGACCGAGCTCCATCAGGATGTGATACTTGCTGACGCTAGTCCCGGGCGACTTCGGAGAGGCGTCCGTGCTTGGCTGCTCTCCGTCGGTTTCGGTCACAGTTAATTGTGCCATGGGGACCGCAGGCTCTGCAATGTGCGGCCCATGGCCACGCTGTGGTGGTGGGTAGCCGCGCGGGACGCCCCTGATGAGCTCGGTGAATAACTCGGTTCAGTCGCGCCGTCTCGGGTCGTATCTGTATCGAGAGAGAGTAGTCATGCTGGTGTTAGATCGATCAAATATGACAATGAGTAGCCTGTGCCGAGCTGGAACGACTGAGCCCGAGCCGATGCCTACATCGGAGCGGATACGCTTACGTGCTTGGGCGCGACGCGCGCTCCAGGTGTGTAGCACCATGGCCTGTTTGGTCGTGTGTCTCAGCTCCAGGCTCGCCTTTGCGCAGGACGATACGAGTACCATCGATGCCTGCCTGTCGAACCATACCGAGGGGCAAGAGCTGAGAGCGGCTGGCAAGCTGCTCGAGAGCCGCGCGGCTCTGATGCGCTGTTCCGCGACCCATTGTCCGAGCCAGGTCATCCGAGATTGCCTGGGCTGGGTGGAGCAGATCCAGCTGCAAATCCCGTCAGTCGGCTTCCGCGTGACGGCCGATGGCGCCAGCCGCGCCGACGTTCAGGTGTCTATCGATGGCGCCGTCGTGTTCGAGGAGTTGAGCGGCAAGGCCGTCGACCTCGACCCCGGTCTTCACCGCGTCAAAGTGGTCCTGCCGCCGTTTGAGCCTGTGGAACGGGATCTGGTGGTGAGCGAAGGCGATAAGTTTCGAGTGGTCGAAGTCGCATTTGTGACGCCCGCGCGCCCGGTCGTGGAGAATGACCCCAGCGTGCCGCAAGTCAAAATGCATCGGCCTATTACCCTACCATCGTTCATATTTGCCGGTGTGAGCGTGGCGGCGGCCATCAATGGCGCCGCCTGGGGATTGTCGGCGTCGAACCTCAAAGGTGAGCTCGAAGCGAACTGCGCACCCGATTGCCCCGTCAAAAGTATCGATGTCTTGAAACAGCGGGCCCTCGTGGCAGACATCTCGTTTGGGGTGAGCGCCGCCTCCCTGGTGACCGCCGCTGCGTTCTATTTTCTACGTGCAGAACGCCCGCTGGGCGACTCCGTTGGCGTCGACGTCAGCTGGCTCCCCGGGGGCGGAGCCGTGGGTACGATCGGTGTGACGGGCTTTTGAGGGCCACCGCCTCGATTCGATGAATCGAGGCAGCTCCCGACGCGAGCTCTGCCGCAGCTAGAGCGCGCGCAAAATCGTGTAAAATCGCGATGCGTCTGCCAGCTCGAGGTCGAGCGACCCGAAGCTCAAGATGTCGCCGGGCTCTACCTCACGCGAGCTGCCCGGCTCGAGCTTGCGGTAGTTGTGCGCAGTGCCTTTCAAGGCATTGTTGTCGCGCAGGGTCAGCTTGCCGTCCGGCTCGATCAGCAGGTGCGCGTGGACCTTCGACACGAAGGGCAGCCGTAAAACGACATCGCAGTTGGTCGCACGTCCGAGGGTGAGGCGATCGGGGAAAGGATTGCCCGGCTTCTTCTTGATGCAAGCCACCTGGAAGACGTCCGGGATGGGATCGTAATTGACGTCGGCCTGGGTCGTCGCAAAGCCGAATTCGGGTATCATACTTGGCCCCGGGCTTGTCTTCTTCTTCGGATGTTTCAGCAGGAAGTAGTGAGGGAAGAGCTCGGAGAACGCCAGCATGCTGACGCTCTTCGCTTTTTCGAGATACACTGCAACGGCTTCCATGTGAGACTTCCTGGCTTCAAGAACGGCTGATAGGGGCAGAGTCCACACTCACGACTTGCTCATTTCGCGCTGAGCACCCCACAACCCAGTCTTTCCTCGTATTTTTGCACGTGCGACCTCGAGCGACCCAAGTTCGAGCAGGGGCCATCAGACCAGCCGTGTCTGGATGGCAATTTCTGATGTCAGCGTACGGTGGACTGGGCATTTGTCGGCGATCTCGAGCAGCCGTGCACGCTGCTTCTCGTCCAGCGGCCCGGTGAGCTCGACCTCGCTTTCGATGTGATCGATTATCCCCTGCTTGGTCTCGCACTCCGCGCAGTCCGCGGCGTGGACGCGCGAGTGCCTCAGCTTCACGCGCACGGCCTCCAGCGGCCATTGCTTCCGCCGCGCATACAGGCTGATGGTCATCGACGTGCAAGAGCCCAGCGCCGCAAGCAACAGGTCATAGGGGTTGGGCCCGGTGTCGCCGCCATCCATCGCGATCGGCTCATCCGCGAGGAGCAAGTGGTCGCCCACGGTGACCTCCTGGGCGAAGCCCTGCGCCCCTCCCTCGACCACGACCTGCCGGGGCTCTGCCCCGGTTACATCCGCTCGTTCAGGCATTATCCTCAGAGGACTAGGCTGGCCGCATGAAGAACTCAATCGTCCGTTTGAGCTCGTCGCGACGCGCCACGAGCAGGACGGTAGCGCCAGCCGGGACGAGCGATGAGCCGCGCGGCCCTTCGACGGTGCCGTCCGGCCGGTACAGGGCCGCAAACACACAGGTGCGCGGAAACGCCGGATCGGAGGCGACATCGCTGACACTGCGTCCGGCAATGGCCGAGTCCGTCGGGATCGCGATCTCGAACGCCACGGACTCGCCATTTCCGAGCAGCATGGCGTGGCGTACGGCATCGTGCTCAATCGCGGTGGCGAGCGCTCCTATCAGCACGTCCGTTTCCGAGAATAGGCGGTCGACACCCGCCTTGAGGTAGACAGGCATGTAGGCCTTGTCGCGCATGCGCACCATCACGCGGTCCACTCCGGCTGAGCGTGCCAAAAGTGCCACCGCCAGATTTTCGGCGTCACGCTGCAACAGGGCCACGACGACGTCTGCCCTGGCGATCTCGGCGTCTTCGAGCACGGCGGTATCGGTCGCGTCGCCAGCGAGGGCGATCAATCCATACTGTTCGGAGGCGCGCTCCGTAATGGCCCGATCCCTATCGATGACGGTGACGTCATGGCCTGATGAGCTCAGGTGCTGGGCGATGCTCAATCCCGCCCGGCCGACTCCAACGATGAGCACTCGCATGTCAATTCTCGCCTTTGTTTTCGGTGTCACTCAAGCTCATCAGCTCTCGATCGATTGAGTTGACGCGGGCCTGTACGATCTCGTCGCTGATCAAGCTGCGGCGGCCCGCCTCGAGCAAAGCAGCCTTTTGTGCGTTCAGAATCGCCACATCAGCCAGCGCGTCACGAGCGATCTCGCCGGCTGGGCCGCGCAGGGCGCCTTCTGCCGCGATGACGTGGCGTTGAAAAGCCGCTCGCCGTTCCGCGTGGTCTCTTCTCGAAATCAACCCCGCCGCCAAGAGCTCCTCGAGCTCGGCTTGTCCGCGTCGCGCTTCGAGTAGCGTAGCCTTGGCGCGGTCCACGTCCGGGTTTACCGTGGCGGTCGCGACACCCAAACGCTTCAGAATCGCCCGGAAGGGCAGGGCCTGGGTCACCAGGGTGATGAACGTGACCCCAAAGACGATGGTGACGAAGCGCTCGCGATGAGGCAGCCCCTGGGGCAGGGCCAGCACGGCCGCCATCGAGAGCGCACCCTTGATGTTTCCGATCACCATCACATGCTGCCAACGCATGGAAATTTCTTCGCGCCGGAGTGCCCGCAGCACTCCGAAACAGCCGTACACCGCCACCGCGCGGCCGACGTGCAACGCCAATAGTGCGAGGACAATCGAGGACGCCTCTGCGATCAGCGTGTCGGTATGGATCTGCATGCCGACGAGCAGAAAAATGAGCACGTTGAGCAGAAAGCCGGCAGTTTCCCAGAAACCCTGTAACGAAAGCACGCGCGACGGCTCGAGCGCACGGCGCGCAGCCTGCCCCACCATCAACCCAGCGACGACGACCGCGATGACGGGGGAGGCGTGCAGCTCTTCCGCGGCCAACGAGGCAGCAAATACGAGCACGATGGACGAGAGAATGGCTGTCAAATGGTCTGGCGTATGCCGCAAAACCATTGATCCAATGGCACCACACGCGGCGCCGACCGCGAGCCCGCCCACGATCGCCAGCGCCAGGGCCCGAAACGTCACCACCGGGTCGAAGTGTCCGCTGGCCACGACCACGGTGGTGAGGCTGACCAAGACGAGCGCGGTCCCGTCGTTGAACAGGCTTTCGCCTTCCATGATGGACTCGAGCCGATGCGGAACCCGCACGCTGCGGAACGCGAGCAGCACGCTGACGGTGTCGGTGATCGACAGAATGGCGCCGAGCAACAGCGCGGCCGCGAACGGCAGGTCGAGCACCCAGGTGGCGATGGCCGCCGTCCCGAGCAACGAGAGCACGACACCCGGGACCGCGAGCGCGAGGATGGGACGAGCCGCAGCGCGCATGCTCCGGCCATCCGCGAACAGGGCGCCCTCGAACACCAGCACCGGCAAGAACACGACCAGGATGACCTCCGGGTTCATGGTCGCCCCCGGTACGGGATAGAGCAGGACGAGCACGAGCCCGACCAGCACGAGCGCCACGTTGTAGGGCACGTTGATGCGCTTGGCGCCAATCGCGACGGCTGACCCCACCGCCAGCGCCAAAAGGAAGTTTTCTAGCTGATCTCGCATTGAACCGAGCTTGCCGTTCCTGGCAAGATGCCCCACGGGTCGCCCATGCCGCAACTCAAACCGTTCCCGGGCTCGATTTGACTCACCAGATGTCTTTCGTCACCGTCAGCGACGGTTGCCGTATCGCCTATCGTTTGGAGGGCGCTGGTCCTGAGCGGGCCGGGCCCGCTGTGGTGCTCTTGTTGTCGAATTCGCTCGGTACGAATACCGGGCTGTGGGCGCATCAGCTTGCAGCCTTCGGCGCACGTTTCCGTGTGCTTTGTTACGATAGCCGTGGGCACGGCGCCTCCGATGCGCCTAGCGGAGCTTATTCCATCGATCGACTCGGTCGTGACGTCGTGGAGCTGTTGGACGCGCTCGGGCTACAGAGCGTGCACTTTTGTGGGCTTTCACAGGGTGGTATGGTGGGTCAGTGGCTGGGCGCACACGCTGCCGAGCGCATCGAGCGGTTGGTGTTGGCCAACACCGCGGCCTACGTGGGACCTCCGAGCGCTTGGCAAGAGCGCATCGACCGTGTCCTCGAGGCGGGCATGGGCGCTGTCGTGACCGGCGTGCTCGAACGCTGGTTTACGCCCGGATTCACCGCGCGTGCTCCGGAGCAAGTAGCGGCGCTACGTGCGATCTTTCTGTCAACGCCGCCCGTCGGGTACGCGGGGTGTTGCGCCGCCCTGCGTGACCTGGACCTGCGCGGCTCCGCCGCTTCTGTCTCGGCACCGACGCTGATCGTGGCGGGGGCTCTGGACCCCGCAACTCCTCCAGCACGAGCGGCAGAGCTCGCCGGCAGCATCCAGGCAGCACGAGTGGTCACGCTCGACGCGGCGCACCTCTCCAACGTCGAGCAGGCCGAAAGCTTCAACCAGGTCGTGCTGGAGTTCCTCGAAGCTCACCCCAGAGTTTAGGCTCGCCCGAAGCTTTCATCGGCACTAGGCGACCGTTACGGGCCGGCGCGCGGCAAGCAGGGGGATGGCTGCGATCTTTTCGGGGGCCAAGTCTCGCCAAATGATACCCGTGGGGCGCGTGGCGCGCGCGCAACGGATGACGCGCGTGGGGGTGGCGATCACATCCACTCGAAAGTCATGATTCGTTTCAGGGAGGTCTTCGTCGAGCACTTGATGGTCATGCACCGTAGTGGTGATCAACGTCTGCTCGCCGACCAGGCCCAGCTCGGCAAGGAGCGCGAGCTCCAGATCCGCATAGCCTCCGCCCTTGCCGATACGCACACCGCTCGCGTTCACCGCGACCGACCACAGACGATGAAATCGACGGGTTGCACGTCTTCGAGCCGGGTCAACACCCCATGCCGGTGCGCGCCGTCGATGTTCGCGGCTTCCTCTGCGGGCACCGCGAGTTGCGCCAGGCTGAGCGCCAGGAAAGGGGCGTCGAGCGTGAGCCTAGGGACGGCCATGTAGAGCAGCTTGCCCGCCTCGATGGCGGCGCTGCGCACGCTCTGCTGCGGGGAGTCCGGATTTGATTTGACGACTCGGGCGGCGTGCCATTCCCTAAGCGCAACTAACCCTCGTGCAGCGGCTTCCGCGCCGACGAAGTTCGGGATGCGGCCCTGAGCGCCGGGAGCCCGACGCACGTTGGGATCCGCGTCAATCTGGTGCCAAATTCGATCGCGAATGAGCTGTTTTTGATCCACGAGCAGAGCTTGGCTCAGAGCTTGCTGCGAAACAACGCCTGCCTCACGCTTGGACTCGGCCATCGTCTCGCTTGGGTCGGGTCAGAGCGGCTCGCCCCATGTTTCCTCAAACAGGTGCCCACCGTGCTCTGAGTGGCTAGCTTCGGTGAAGGGCTTTCCTGCTGGCTTTGTCCTCGTGGTCCGGGACGTGCGCCGGTAACCCTGGCCCGGCTCGGCTTCCACGACCTCCGTTTCAGATGACTCCTCGGTGCTGTGTCGTCCCTGAGCATCGATCGTCGTCTTGGAGCTCTGTGAATGGCGCGCAGCTCCGCCACCCATTACCGCTGGCTGGCCTACGCTCGAGCTGCGGGAGTGCGTGTACTCCCTCGATCCATCGGCGCTCTTTTGGTATTCGAGCTTGCCTTGCACGGCAGCAGCACCTCCCAAACCCACCGGGACGCCGACTTGTCCGCTGGCAGAGACAGACCAGGTGCCATCGGCGGCGCGGGTGTAAGTGAGCCCCGCGTTGACATAGGCCGTTCCGACCTGGAGTGAAACTCTGCCCTCGTCATGGATCAAGATCCGGGCGCAGGCACTTGCAACCCCCGGTGCAATCTTTTGCAATAGTTTTTTCAACCCCTTCTTCGTCACTGGCACCGCGAACTTCTCGAACACGGATTTCCAGTCGAGCCCGGGCGCCTTGACCTTGGTACGCAACGCAAACTCCACCGCCAGGCGGCAGGCGAGGTCCAGCGCACCGTAGAGCTGGTCGGTCGACGTCAACCCGACCATGACACTGTTCGTGATGTTGGTCGTGGCGCCAAATGGCGACGTAACGGGTTCGGCGCAGCAGGTCATGGGGAAAGAAACGAGGAGCTGGTTCGCCACGCGGGCCCCATTCGCTTTTACCTTGCTCGAGGAGAAGGCCATCTTCCGACTAGAAAATAGGAAGTGAAAGGGTAACAGCACGTTCAGCGGGACGGGTGGAATGGTGACGTGGGGAATCATGTGGCCGCAGTCGTGGCCGTCGAGCGCGATGGGCAGCATGCGGTGCAGCACCGTGTCTGAGAGCTTGTTCTGATCGAGCGCGCGTCCAGGCGGCCACATGACGGTCACCGGCAATTCGAAACACAGTGCGATACCTGCCAGGGGTGGGGTCACCGTGACAAATTGGTGCCAAGTGAGCGTGGGCGGGATGAAGGGCAGGGTCAGATCAGTGGCGCTCGTGATGGGGGTGCTGGGCATGCTGAGCTTTCGTCGCCGGCGCGAACCCGGCGAGACGGCACGTCATCGGCCACCATTCCGGCGAGTCGCGCAAAAACGAATCACAAAGACGAGGCACGGGGCCCCGTCGCTATTTGCGCAACTGGAGCCGTGCCCGCGCCGAACGGAAGCTGGTCCCGGATTCCAGGCTTTGAATCTCTTTAACAGCACTCCAGTCGTCGCTCGTGCGCTGGTCAATCCCAGTCGTCACGAGGGCGCTCGCGGCATCGGCGCCCTCACCGCCAAGGCAACCTTTCGCTTTAGCCGGCGCGGGCAGGTCGAGCTCGATACGCAGACCCCCTTTCCTCTTTTCGGCCAAGATCTAGAAACACCACTCGGGCCGCTGCCTGCCGAGCGCATGGCGCACCGTGCTGGCAAGTTCGAGGTCATGTTGTTGGGGCACGCCTATGCGCCGCAGGGCCGCGCGGTCGGCGAGCTAACCGTTGCCCTGGAAGTTGGCGCCGAACGCCGCGAAATGGTCGTTAGCGGGGACCGGCTTTGGGTGACCGGGCACGGGCAGGCACCAGCGCTGACGCGGCCCGTGCCGTTCGAGCGCATGGCCCTGGGCTACGAGCGCGCCTTCGGCGGCACGTGCCAGGTGCAGATTGACGATCACACCCTCGTCGACGTTTTCGACCCGATCAACCGGCGAGGTCGCGGCTTCGACGCGCGAGCCTGGGCACACAGCCTCGGAGCAATGCTCGGGGCTCCGGCGGGTTACCCGAGGCTCATCGACGACCAGCGGGCAGCACCGAACCTGGAACACCCGAGCGCTCGTATCTCGAGCTGGGAAGACGCGCCCGAGCCGGTGGGATGGGCGCCCGCGTACCCTGACATCAGCGTGCATCACCTCGACACTCTGCGTCGCGAAAGCGCGAGAGCACGCGCGCGTGAAGGGCAAGGCGCCGCTGCCGAGTCGCCAAGTGTGTCGTCCCAGCCCGATCCGAAACCAGATCCCGACGCGCTCTATTATCGAGCGCATTCGGATCTGGTGATGAAGTTGCCGGCCATGGGTGCGCGGGTGCGGCTCGAAAACCTGCTACTCGACGCGCCAGTGGTCGAGCTGCCGCTGCCGCGATTGCGTGTGATTGCCGATTACGTCGTGTACGGGCGCCAGGGCGAGCGCGACTTGCGGCCCTACGCCCTCGTGCTCTTGCCTGACGAGCGGGCCTTCTATGTGTGCTACGGCACTACCTTCACGTTCGAGCCAGGGCCGGCCAATGAACGTGCCTTTCGCTTGCGCACGGCTACGGGCTGGTTTCAACCCGGGGAGGGCTGAGTGAACGTGAGCGTCGGCCTCGAGCCGGGCAAGCCGGGGGAGGTGCCGAGCTTCGCGTATGGGCTGGTCAAGCTGAGCTATGCCATCGTCGCGGGCCGTGCGCTGCCCAGCGAGCCCGAACCGCTCGAATTTGATCTCTACGGCGCGGAGCCGCTGGATCCTCCCATGCCGTCCGGCTCGGACTACTGGCTTCATAAAGCAGCCACCGATGTGGTGATCCGCGGCTCGGCCTACGCGCCGAAGCGTAAGCCCGTGACGAGCCTGCACGTCGTGGCCAACGTTGGGCCGCTCGCCAAGCGGATCGCGGTGTTCGGCCGGCGTGAGATCCGCTGGCGTAGGGGCGGGCAGATTGACGTCACCGCGCCCGAGCCATTCAGCGAAGTCCCGCTCGTGTATTCAAACGCCTATGGTGGCTTGGATCCCCGGGTACCGATCCCGTCGCTCGAGCGCGACGCCTACGCGCAGTGCGCTGCCCTCGGTTTGGCGGCGGACCACCCGGGGCTGTATCCGCGCAACGCGGTGGGCAAGGGGTATTGCGTCTATCCCGAGCCCATCCTCGGCCTCGAAATGCCGAACCTCGAAGACCCCGATGATCTACTGGACCCGTCGCGTATCGTGACCGGCGACCCGCGCCTTTGGTACCGCCAGCCTCTGCCCTGGTGCTTCGAATGGACGCAAAGGTTGATGTACCCGCGCGAGCTGTTGCTGGGCCTCGACGCCTGGTACCCTTGCCCCTCGCCGCAGCTCTTACCCGAGGTTCGGCGCGGATACGTGCCGGCCAGCGCGGCTCATCCGGAGCAGACGCGCGTGGTGCCGCCCTTCGAGGTGTATCAAGAGGCGTCGCTCGGCTTCGTGGCGCGTGGCCCACTCACGGGCGAGCGCGTGATGGTGCGGGGCATGCATCCAGAGCAAACCGAGCTGAGCTTTGCGGTGCCCGCGGCGCCGACCATCGAGCTCGAGGTCGACGGTTG
Organism: Deltaproteobacteria bacterium; assembly: GCA_031407405.1. Lineage (GTDB taxonomy): Bacteria > Myxococcota_A > Polyangia > Polyangiales > Polyangiaceae > SZUA-265. The sequence continues at coordinate 22,502 of JANOIG010000221.1, read as the reverse complement.
CAAGTACACACCTCGACCGCTGCTTTCCAACCTGGTCATCACGCCAGGCGACGCGAAGTTTACGGCCGTGTGGTGCGCGCGCACCGCCGAGCTGCCTCGCAAGTTCATCCCGCAGGTTCACAAGAACATTCCACTACAGGTCAGAGTCAACGGCGTTTTGGCGGCCCGCTACGAGTCGCCTCGCACGCTGCGCGAGCGCTTGCAGGCTGCCGGAATGGCACAGCAACCCTGAAAGAAAAACATGCACACGCTATCGCGACGACTACACGCCGTGTCAGCGGCCGAATCACATGCCAGGCCGGACCCCCCATTGGCTGCCGCTACCGATCGGCCTGTTTGGCCGCTCGACAGCGCCTTTGTCGCCAGGTGCAGCGACCCGCGTCATCCCACGCTGCTCGGTCGAGTGAAGGTCGAGTGGCAGTCGGAAGCGGGCTCGGCAAACGGCACTGGGTACCATGAGTGGTGGGTTCCGTCGCTGCATGGCCTGAGCATTCGGGCGGGGGATCGTTTGCTCATGCAGCACGAGCTGGGCAGCCCTGAGCCTATCGTCATCGGGGTGATTGATGGCTTCATGCCGCGACCCGAGCTCGAGCGCCACGAGGGGCCGCGGCTCGAAATCAGATCCGACGAAAGCTTGCGCGTACACACCGCTGATGGGCAGGGTTTGATCGCAATCACGCCTGACGAAACGGGCTATGTCGTGCGCTTGCTGCAAGCCGACGCGCGGCTCGCCGTCTCGGGCAAGCTCAGCATTAGCGCCGACGAGCTAGAATTGAAGGCCGCGAGTGGCTCCGTGCGTATCGAAGCGTCCGATGACGTTCGGCTGATCGGTGAGGTCGTGCATCTGAACTGAGCGCATGGCGTCAGCCGGGCTCGCCTGGAGCGAGCAGCGTGAAGCGAGCTTTCAGTAGGTCCTCATTGCGGCTCGAGCTACCGACCATCACTTCAAACTCTCCCGGCTCTGTCACCGGGCGCCCATCCTTGCCGATGTAGCTCAAATCGTCCGGGCTGAGCTCAAACGTCACCGTTTCGCTTTGCCCCCGTTCGAGGTGTATGCGCTGATAGCGCTTCAACGCCTTGTCGGGTGTGCTCAGGGATGTAAATATGTCGTTCAGATATAGCTGTACAATCTCGGTGCCAGCGCGCCCGCCGCTGTTCTTCACGTTCACAGATATCGTGACAGAGTCCCCGCGTTTGATCTCCCTCGACGACACTTCGACGTTGTCATACGAGTAGGTGGTGTAGCTGAGCCCGAAGCCGAAGGCGAACAGCGGCTTGTTCGTGTAGCCGGTGTGTTTGTTGCCGTGCCAGCCGGGGATCTGTTGGTAGTGAACCGGCTGTTGCCCGATGGCGGCCGGGAACGACACGGTCAGCTTGCCCATCGGGTTGAATTCGCCAAATAGGATCTCCGCGATCGCTTCGCCGCCCTTCATGCCCGGGTTGAAGGCCTCGATGATCGCATCGGCATGCTCCGCTACCCATGGGATGCACAAGGGCTTGCTGTTGATCAGCACCACCACGAGCGGTGTGCCGGTCTTTTTTACCGCTTGCAAGAGCGGCAGCTGGCCACCTGTGAGGTCGAGCTCGTAGCGGTCTTTGGTCTCGCCGGTCTGATCGAGCACGTCGCCGACGACCACGACCGCAACGTCGGCCGCTGACGCCAGCTCCGCGGCGCGAGCGATGCGGCTCTGGTCGTTGCTCATCACGTCGCAGCCGCGTTCGTAGTCGACACCGATGGCGCGGGTGCGGGCCTTATCGCGCACCCCGTCGCGCACCGTGCTGATCAGGTGACGTGGATGACCGCCAGTGTTCAGGCTGGCTTGCCCACTGCCGAACGACCAATCGCCCAGCTGAGAGAGCGTGTCGTCGGCGTTCGGTCCGAGCAGCGCGAGGTGGCGGATGTTCGAGCTGAGCGGCAGGACGCGCTTGGACGCCCCTTGAGGTTTTTCGTTCTTCAAGAGCACGATCGACTCGAGCGCGCAGCGCAGCAGCGGCTCGTGATGCGCTGCACAGCCCACAATTTCCGGCACCTTGTGGATGGGTGGGTAGCGCTTCTTGTCGAACAGCCCAAACTCTAGCTTGTGGGAGAGCACGCGGCGACACGCCAGCTCGATGTCGTCCTTGTCGAGAACACCCTTCGCGATCTGCGACAGAGCGGCGTCGTAGAACTCGGGGGTCACCATGATCATGTCGTTGCCTGCTCTGATGGCGGGCGCCACGGCGTCTTCGATTGAAGGCACCAGCGCCTGCTCGGTGTGCATGCGGCCGACGTTGTTCCAGTCGGTCACCACAAACCCCTCAAAGCCCCATTCGCCGCGCAGCACGTCGGTCAACAGCCACCGATTGACCACGCAGGCCACTCCATCGATGCACTGATAAGCGGTCATGAAGCTGCGACAACCCGCCTTGACCATCTCCTGAAAGGGCGGCAAAAAATAGCTGCGCAGCTTGCGCTCCGAGATGTCGGCCTCGCTCGCGTCGCGCCCGCCGACCGTTTCCGAGTAACCCGCGAAGTGTTTGGCGCAGGCGATGACGCTGTCCGGGTCGGAGATGCTCTTGCCCTGGTAGCCGCGCACCATGGCTGCGCCGAGTACCCCAAGCAGATACGGATCTTCGCCAAAGGTTTCGCCGACGCGCCCCCAGCGCAAGTCCCGCGTGAGGCACAAGACCGGTGAGAAGGTCCAGTGCAGCCCGGTGCACAGCATCTCCTTCGCTGTGACGCGCCCCATGGTTTCGAGCAGCTCTGGGTTCCATGAGCATGACATGGCGAGCTGCGTGGGAAACACCGTGGCCCCCTCCCAGAAGCCGTGGCCATGAATGGCGTCGATGCCGAAGATGATCGGGATGCCGAGCCCGGTCTTCTCTGCCAACTTCTGCAGCTCCACGGTCGGCGCGCCCAAAATGTGCAGGAACGAGCCCACGCGTCGCTCTCTCACCTGTTCGGCGGCGTTCTTGCGCCCGTCGGCTTGTACCAGCTGCCCCACCTTCTCTTCCAAGCTCATGCGGCCCATCAGATCCTGGGTCCGGCGCTCCACACTGAGCTCTGGGTCCTGGTATGGGAATTTTTCGGGCGCGGCCATTAAATCCTGGTCCTGGGCAAAGGTTCCGACGGCTAGCTCCCGATGTTCGGGGGCGGCCGGCTCACGGTTGCCAGAACAGGCCAGATGGAGACAAGCGTTTTGCGCTCACGCATTGCGCCAAGCTCATCGCGTTTCAACCGGCCGGAGAGTCGCCATGCCGATCTGACCCGCGAATCGCGTTGGCCATCGAGGTTGCAATGACGACCGTCACCGACACACTCTAGGCTGGTGCGATTTCCCGCCACCGCCGCCCTGGCTGCTTTGCTCGCGCTGCTTTCAGGCTGCACCACGCTTCGCTTCGTCGCGCAGGCTGCGGCCGGCCAGTGGGAGTTGGCCTCTGCGGCTCGCCCCATCCCCGAGGTGATTGCCGACCCGAGCACGGCGGAGCTGACGCGCGAGCTTTTGTCGGACGTCGAAAACGTCCGCCGCTTTGCCTGGCAGAACGGCCTCAAGGTCAGCGGCAACTACGAGGAGTACGTGGAGCTCGAGCGCGAGTACCCGGTGTGGTTTGTCAACGCCAGCCACCCTCTGGCATTTCGCGCCAAAATTTTCAGCTTCCCGATCGTGGGCAGCTTCCCGGGGTTGGCGTGGTTCGACAAACGCTCGGCTGAGAAGTTTCGTGACTCGTTGATCGCGCAGGGTTGGGACGTCAACATGCGTGGGGTCAGCGCGTTCTCGACCGGGGGTTGGTTTGACGATCCGATCGTGTGGAGCATGTTGTCAAAGTCCCCAGGTGCTTTGGCTTCACTTGCCAACACCGTACTGCATGAGTCGCTCCACGCTACGATTCTGATCAAGGATCAACAATACTATAACGAGAGCCTGGCCAGCTTTGTCGGCGACACCATGACCGGGCAGTACCTGCAGCGGCGCTCGGGGGAAAGTATGCCCGGTGAGCTGAAGGCCTATTTGGCGGGCAAGCGTTTCGGGCAAGAGCGGGCGAAGCAGCTGAATGCCGTCCATCAACGGCTTGACGCCGTGTACACGAGCGCGTTGTCCGACGCCGAGAAGCGCGCGCAAAAGGCCAAGATCATCGACGAGCTCGTGCGAGACCTGCGCCTTCTGCAGCGGCCGAACAACGCGACCTTAATCGGCTTCAAGTTGTATCATGTGGGTCGCGACGATTTTTCGGAGCTGTACGCCGCCTGTGGTTACAATTGGCGTCGCTTCTTCAGCGCCGCGGCGAGCTTGTCGTCCGAAGCCTTTGGCCAGCCACAACGGGCCGAGTTTGGTCCGGTGGTCGATGCCTTGCGCCAGCGGGGATGTACCCACGAGCTCTTTCCGATCGGCGCGTTTCGCGAGCCCGATCGGCGTTGGCGTTCCAAACAACGCCGGCGCGTGGACGCCCTCTTGGACTCGAAGCGCCTCTGAGCGAGGTAGCCTCCGTCAGGCGGGTGGACGTGGGCCTTTTTTCCTCAGCTGCGGATGTTTGCAATTTCGGTGTGTCTTTGAGCGCAGAGCCGCTGTGGAGGTGCGGGGGGTCGAGTGCTGAAGTGTGTGGCGTCCACCGCTTGGATCTGAATGATCGCACCTCATTTCGGTGTTTTTCTGCTGCAACGTCACCTCACTGTTGCGCTTTGCCTGTGCCATACTGGCGGGAACCATGAGTAACAGACAGAACGTCGGGGTCCTGATCGGGCTCCTCGCAGCCGCGGCGTGTTCCAGCAGTATCGCGGACGGTGATGCGGACACACAGAATCCTGGCGGCTCTGGCGGCGGGCCGGGCGGCGCTCTCGTGCCGCCCAGCGGCAGCGAGTTCTCCAATCTCCCCAACGTGCTTCCGCCGGAGCTCAACACGCGTGTGGTGCGTTTGTCCCATGCGCAGTACTCGAGCACCGTTCAGGATCTGTTCGGCATTGATGAAAGCCCTGATGGGACCTTTGCCCCGGACGCCCTCAACGGCTTCAAATTCGATACCAGCCTCGACTTGCGCGTCGACCCCCGTCTCGGGCCGCAATACCGCGCCGCCGCAGAGACGCTCGCCGAGCGCGCGGTGACAGATGCCGCTGTGTTTGATCGTATCGTGCCCTGCGACGCTGCTGACGCAAACTGTCCAGGTGAATTCATCGAGGTCTTCGGCGAGCGGGCTTTTCGCCGTCCCTTGACCCAGGCCGAAGCCACACGTTTCGAGGCCATCTTCGCCGAGGGCGAAAGCTTGGGCGACGCGGCGGACCCGTTCCGCGACGGCGTGCAAATCGTGATTGAAGCCATGCTGCAGTCGCCGCAGTTTCTATATCGCGCCGAGGTCAGCCAGGGTCAGGTACAAAACGGCCGGGTCACTCTCGACGACTGGGAGGTGGCTTCGCGGCTTTCGTACTTCCTCTACGATTCGATGCCCGACGCCGAGCTGTTCGCTCGCGCCCGTCAGGGACAGTTGAGCACCCCGGCTGAAGTGGCTAGCCAAGTCGCACGGATGCTCGGTGACGAGCGGGCCGCGAGCAAGTTCCGCGGTTTTCACGAGCAGGTCTGGCAATTTGGGCGCTTCGCGAAAATCTCGCCAGATGCTGCCACTTACCCCAACCTACCCGCCGATCTCATCGACCGCGTCGGCAACGCTTCGAGCCGCTTTATCGAATCGGTCATCGACGACGAGGGCGGTTTGAACGAGTTCTTGACTGCTCCGTATGCTTTTGCCGACGCGCAGCTCGCGCCGTTGTACCGTACCAACGTGGGCGCCGGGCTGAATCGTATCGAGTTCCCGAATGGGGAACGCAAGGGTTTCATGATGCAGGTTGGGTTTTTGGCGTCCAACGCTTATTCGATCAAGACCGACCCCATCCATCGAGGGCTCTTCATCCTGAGGGACATCTTGTGCCGGGTGATACCGGATCCTCCGCCCGGGGCGCAGGCCACGCCGCCTCCGGTGGCCACCGAGCCCATCGAAACGACCCGCGAGGAGATCAGCTTGCTGACTGGGCAGCTGTACTGTCCGACCTGCCACTCGCAGATCAACGAGCCCGGGTTTTCTTTCGAGGGTTTCGATGCGGTAGGCCGAGTGCGTGAGCAAGAAAACGGCGTCGACGTGGATACGAGCGGCGGCATTACGCTGGACGGTCAACGCGTGCAGTTCGAAGGCGCCGGCGACTTGGTCGAAGCTCTTGCCGAGAGCGACGAGGCGCAGAATTGTTATGCGGGCCGCTGGCTCGAGTTCGCGTACGGCAGAACCCTGGCCAAGCCCGATCTAGAGTTGCTGGGCCGCCTCGCAGACCAACCCCGCAGCGTCAAGGACATCGTCACCACGCTCACCGCGTCCCCAGATTTCCTGAGCCGCCCGGTGGCTCAATGAAAAGGTTCAACATGAGTCCAGTGTCTCGACGCCGCTTTCTACACGGCTTTGGTGGTGTGGTCCTGGGTCTGCCGTTTCTCGAAACGTTTGCGCCCAGTAGCTTGAAGGCCCAAGAAGCCGCGGTGACGAAACGTTTCGGCGTCTTTTTCGCCTGCAACGGCGTCAACATGGACCGCTGGTTCCCCGTGGGCGATTTTGGGCCGCTCACCGCGCAGAGCCTGACCGGTACCGCCAACGCGCCGCTCGATCCGTTTCGGAGCAAGCTGCTCTTCCCACGTGGTGTCCACATGTCCCCGCGCGGCTTCAATCGTGACGGCGGCGGTGGAGACGATCACGGCAAGGGCATGGCGCACAAGCTCACCGCTCAGCTCGCCGACTCGCAGAACTGGCTGGCTCTAGGGCCCAGCGTCGATCAGGTGCTGGCCGCTCGCATCAACCCCGGCACTGACGGCGCCCGGCGTCCTCCGCTCAATTTGATGGTCGGACGTTTGGCGGGTTACCGGGGGCTCGACTTCATCTCCTATAGCGAGGCGGGGCGGGCGGTGGCAGGCATCAACAATCCCTGGAACGCCTACTCGGAGTTCATCAACCTCAACAACGCGAGCCCGGACTCGGGAGCTGCTACGGATCGCCTGACCCGGCGCCGCCAGAGTGTGCTCGATCTCGTACAGGGCCAATTCAATGACCTCAAGCTGCAGGGCCTGAGCGCGGAAGATCAGCGCAAGCTCGATGCACACTTTACCGCCATTCGCACCATCGAGATTCAGGCCGGCGCTGCGGGTGCGCCCAGCTGTAATGACTCTGGAATGGTAACCCGGGCCCAGGTCTTCGAGAACATGGCTCGCAGGGACCTGGAGTCGGAGACGCGCTACCCCGTCATCGCCGACCTGCAGGTCGACATCATGGCCATGGCCCTGGCTTGTGGTTTTACGAACGTGGCCACCATGCAGTTCGATCGCGGCGCCGGCGGCCCCATCTTCAAATGGGATTTAATGAATCACGAGTACAATCACCACAGCCTGTCACACGGTAAAGTGGATGATTCATGCTTTGGCAGTGACGAGGAGACCGAGAACGGCTGCGACAACGTGGCCGGTTACGAGGACATGCTGTTTGCCATCGACCTCTGGCATCAAACCAAGTACGCGCGGCTGCTTCAGAAGCTGGATTCTTATGTGGAGGCCGGCGGGCGCACCGTGCTCGACAACTCCGTCATCATGTACTCAAACGAGCTGTCTAACGGGCGTGCGCACTCGTTCATGAATTTGCCGTACATTCTGGCCGGCAGTGCCGGCGGGTACTTCAAACAGGGGGAAAACATACGCCTGGGCGCTACCCAGAATCCAGACGGGGACGACGACATAGCGCCCCACAATAAGCTGCTCAATACAATCATCAATTCGATGGGTGTGCAGTCTGACTGGTTTGGCGCGCCAGAGGACCCGGAGCGGTCCCTGCAGGGCGGCGTCTACGACGCGCTGTTAGCCTAGGAGCGCGTCCGGTTGGTTTCAAGCCTGGGCACGCTGTGCTTCAGCGCCCGTTGCGTCGTTGGCGGCGGTACCTGGGATGGATGCATCGAGCGGTTCGACCAAAATTTTCGCGTCGGCCACATTGAGCGACGCGGCGCATTTACGGAGCACTCGTTTGAGGGTCGTGTCGACGTACACCAGAGGTGCGGGCAGCGCTTCGGCTCGAAAGCTCTCCTTCAGCTCTTTGACTCCGTCAAGCCCAGCGCTGGGGTTGAAATCCAACCAGTGGTAGCCCCGCGCGCAGCAGTCCTTGATGATCTCGAACGTCTGGTATTTGCTGATGCCGGAACGCAGGTAATCCTTCAACGTTGCGGCGTGCCACGATACGGCGTGGCGACGAGAATAGAAGGTCAGCTCGCCGCTCACCACCTGGCCCTCATAGCGGCCGATCCAGAGGTGGACGTGGGGTGACTCCAGCCGCCGTATGGTGTCGAAGAGCTCCCACTTGTAGCCGTCGTTGGGGCCGTGCCCCCAGCGCACGAGCGAATCTTGATACACTCGATAGTAGGCTTGCCACTCTTCGACGCTGCTCGCCGGCGCCACCTCGATGTGGCCCCGTTTCTGCGCCTTCCGAATGTCCTCTCGGCACCCCTTCTTGAAGCCCTTGAAAAGCTGCTCGGCGTCAGCATCGAGCCGCACCGAGTGGGTGACGTCACGTCGCCCGCCCACGTTGCAGATCATTGCGGCTTCGAGGGCGAGTGGATCATAGGGGTTCAAGCGCCACACCAAGTTCGTGCCGTCAGCCTCGAGCAGCCACTCGGTGAGCAACACGGCATGGGCTGTGGTGAGGGTAGCCCCCGACAGCCAACCTCCGTAGGTCGCTTCGGGCGACGCCACGTATCGATTCAAGATGCCATGCAGCTTGGTCTCGAAGCACAGCGGTAACACCACCTCCAGGCCGTCGGAAAATCGAAACAGTTTAGGTGCCGGGCGAACTAGACCGCTAGTATGCGTGTTCCAAACGCTCGCCCATTCGGGTGACTGAAAATAGGTGGCATACTCGCAGGCGTCCCACGCCGCTTGCCACTGGTCGGCGCTCGCTTCGCACTGGTGCTGGATGGTGAGCGTCACTGTGCCTCCTGGTGTTGATTAGCTCCCTCGATTTTTCTTCGGCGCCCCTTTGGAGAAGCAATAAACGCGCCGCACGCGGCCAAACGGGCTGACGCTCTCTGGCACGGTCGCCCTCCCACCCTCCGCGCGGCCGGTTCGAGCTGCCGGGACCCCCCGGGTGCCAGGCCCCCAATTGCGCCTCGAATTTCCTCGAGGACGAGCCTCGGCGCTGACTAGGATGCCTCACAATGACAACAAAGCTGCGCTTGGGGATGATCGGGACGGGTGTGGCGGCGCTAAAGCTGTACTTGCCGGCCTTCGAGCGGCTCCAGCGCAAGCTGGAGGTCGTAGCGTGCACGAACCGGACTCGTAAGAAGGCCGAAGAGTATGCCCGCCTGGCGGGCATTCCGAAGGTCGTGGACACGGTCGATGAGCTCATCGGGTTGCCCGAGGTAGAGGCCGTGCTGCTGAGCCTTCCCATCGACGTGCAGCCGGCGCTCGTCGAGCGGGTTTTGGCGGCGGGCAAGCCCGTGATCAGCGAGAAGCCCATGGCGCCCTCGGTGGCCGAGGGCAAAAAGCTGATCAAGGCCGTGGCGCGCTATCAGGCTCCGTGGTTGGTCGCCGAGAATTTCGCGTTCATGCCGGCCATCGCCCGCATCGAACACTGGTTGAAGGGGGGCCGTCTCGGCGAGCCGCGGCTGCTCGAAGCCATGCAGCTGACGTGGATGGACCGAAAAAACCCGTACTTCCACACCGCCTGGCGCCATCAGCCCAAACACGTGGGGGGCTTCGTCGCGGACGGTGGCGTGCACATGGCTCACGCGGTGCGGCGGCTGCTCGGCATGCCCGAAGTCGTCAAGAACCTCACGGCACAGTTCGACCCGGTGCTGTCACCCATCGACACGGCCGTCGCGGTGCTGAAATTTCCGAGTGGCGCACTCGGTACCTGGACGAGCTGTTTCTCCGCGCATTACCAGGGCCCCATGCTGCGCGTTTACGGCAGCAAGGCCACGGCCGAGCTCGGCTGGAGCCATGCTATTTTGCGCACGGCGGCCGGCAAGGAAACTCTGTTCAAGACCGACGTGGACAGTTTCCAGGCCCAATTCAGCCATTTCGCGGACGTCGTCAAAAAAGGGGTGCCAGTGGCCTACACACCCGAAGCGGCCCTCTTAGACCTGACCCTCATCGAGTCCATCGTGCGTTGACGCCCTCGAGAATTGGCTCACAGGGCTCGAGCCTGGAACGAAGTTCCAGGCCCAAATAAAAAATCTAGGCTTCAAACAGAGTGCCCCTCACTGGAATTCGCAAGGTATTCTGGTTACAAGGGTCTAGTGTGTGGGCGTTACTCGTTGGCTACGGATGAGTTCAGCCAAATCCAGATTCAATTTCGCGTCGACGCCAAGTTTGAGCTCAGCCCGCGTTACAACATCTCCCCCACCTGGGCTCCGGGCTACGAACCGCCCATCATTTTTCAGCCTCGGGGTGGTGAGCCACAGCTCGGTTTAGCCCGATGGTGGATGATCCCGTCCACCTGGAAACGCCCCCTCAGCGCATTGCCGACCGCATTTAATGCGCGGGCCGAGGAGCTCAGCCACAAGCCGTTCTGGTCGCAGAGCTTCGACACGCGCCGCTGCCTCATTCCCGCCACTGGCTGGCGCGAGTTTCGCGGTCCCAGCGGGCAGCGGCAAGCATTTCAGTTCCACCACGATCACGGGTTGTTCGCCTTTGCAGGCGTGTGGGACCTGTGGTCATCTGCCGAAGGCGAGCAGGTTCAGTCGTTCGCGATAGTGACCGTGGCTGCCAACGACATGGTGCAGCCCATTCACGACCGGATGCCCCTGTGCGTCGATCCGGCCTATTATTCGGAATGGCTCGACCCCGAGCTTCCCGGGGTTCGGGCGCTCACGTCGGTTCGGCGCTCGTCGGGCGCCCGCCTCGCGTATTACGAGGCCGATCCGCGCGGCAACGACAGCCGGCGCGAGGGGCCGGAGTGCATCGCGCCGCGGCGGGTGCAGCAGCTTGGCTTATTTGGTTGAGGCTCGGCATTTTGTTGCAGGTGGTTGGATGGTGACGCACGCGTCGGCGAGGCGTGGCATGAAGTCGGCATGACCAGTCCCGCGAGCAGCCCAAAGCCGACGCGGCGTCGCCGTCGTCGGCCGCATGCCAAGCCCGCCGCGCCCCCTTCCGCGGCGGCCGTGCTCGCCGAAGCCCGCGCTCCGGCTCTCGATCACGCGCTGGAAAAGCCCATGACTGCAGCCGAGGTCAGCCGGATGAAGGTCACGCTGCGCTTCTTGCACAAGCACCGGCAGACACTCAAGCTCAAGGTCAACGCCGCGGAGGACTTGCTGCTCAACGGCAAGCGCGAGCCGACCCACCGCGGCCTCTGCCAGCACCTCTTGTCGAAGCTGGATCGCGCGCGAGTGCTGCAGGCATCCGAGCGCTTGCCGCCCGCCGAAGCCACCGAGTTGCTCGCCGGCATCGTGCGCTTTGCTCCCGAGATCCCTTACGTGGTGCGCTTCTTGAAGTGCGTGCAGGTCTCGGCAGATCGGAGCCAAACGGCGGCTGCGCTCACCCAGGCGCTCTCACAGCTCGATTTCACAGAGACTTCTGCGGCTCAGATGCGCGACATCTTGCTGCTCATCATCGAGGTGTTTCCGCCCAAGGAACTGCCGGTATTCGCTTTCAGCCTGCTCAATGGCGAAGCATTCCGCCAAGCGTTTGATCGCACGAGTGACGCCTGGCCCGAGTCCCTGTCCGGGTTATTGCTGCCGCTCCGCGCGTTTCATCGCTCGCTGCGGCGAGGCGGCGCCGTGCAGCGCGGCGGCGGGCGCGTGGCGCTCGAGCAGTTGCGTGAAGGGGCACGTCTCTTGCTGGGGGCGAGCCATGGGAGCCTGTTGGAGCTGTCGGAGCCGACGCGCTGGCGGCTCTTCGATGCCGGTTGTGACGCTCTTTCTGCGCAGGGTGGGCAGGGCGCGCCAGAGGGTGCCGCAGAGGCGCTGTTGGCCCTATTTCGTAGTCTTTCCTTCCGGGATGCCCCGGCGCGATCTTCGGCCGTGCTGCGGCTGGCGAGCGCCTTGCTGAGGTCGGATCGAGAAAAGCTCGCGGTCCAGCTGCTTCAGGGTGAGCTCGACCGAGCGGGTGAGCCTCGCGAAGCGCGCCGCTGGCTCGAAGCCTTGGAAGGCACGCGAGTCGGCAACATCGTGCTCGAGGGGCGGCGCCGCCCCTCGGGTCGTTCGCGAGGTGAGGCCGACCACCGATCTCGGTCGCCCGTCGATGAGGCCCGGGCCGTGGCACCGGATCACTGGCAGCGGGCCTGGTACGTGCCGACGCAGCGCGACGTCTTGGTGCGCTTTGCGACGCCCGACGCACGTCAGTCGCTGGCCGCGCACGTCGAGCTGCGCCGGCGCGCGCTCGTACCGGGTATCACACCTGTCGTCGAGGCGTGGCTCGCGCCGTCGAAGGGCCCAGGTCAGCCGTATTTGGCTGTGGCGTGGCTTGGGCCCGCCCTGTCCAGTCGTCTGGAGCGGGGCCTGTTGCGTGAGCACGCGCTCGCTTGGTGCAGGGAAGCGTGTCTCGTTTTGGCTGCTCTGGCGGGGACAGGTCTGGAGCTTCCAGATGCGGCCGTGCAGCGCTTCAGCGTGGACGCTGGGGGCCGGCTCTGGCTGAGCGACCTGTGGGGAGCTCGCGATAGCGGCGTCGCGGTGGCCACCGCCGGTCACGCACGGCTGGCGCGTCATTTGTGTCTGGAGCTTTTGGGGGCTCTGGAAATCGACGTCGTGTCGGCGGCCGCCGAGGCGGTGCTCAACGCCGAATCGAGCCTGGCCGAGGTGAGCGATGCGTTGGCTCGGCTGTGAGCGCACACATCCCAAGCAGGCTGCGTCAAAGCACGACGGCCGTCAGGATCAAATCCCGGTCAATGCCGAGCTTGCCTGGCCCGAGGCGTTGACCCGCTGCGAGGTGGCCCCAGGCGACCTGCAGCTCGGCGTGCCAGGTCCACGTGTCGGGCGTTGCAGTAGGCTCTAGCTCGATCCGCATGGCCTGAAAATCCAAGAACACGCGTATGCTCGGGTACAAAGCCTTGTAGATGCTCTCTTTGGCGCTGAACACGCCCTTGGCCAAGAGCCCGCCTCGTTCCTGAGTTTGCCGCTGTAAGAAGGCGCGCTCTTCAGGGCGACACACCCGCTCCCAGAGCCCCGGCTCGAGCGCGGTTGCGGGCTCCACATCCGCCCCAAGCCCCGAGACGTCACACCGCTCTGCCACCGCCACAGCGCACCAGACATGGGTATGCGTAATGGTTCCCACGATGCCAGCGGGCCAGGCCGGAACTCGTTGCTGATCGCTGAGCAGAGCGGCTGGAGGATGCCCGAGCTCCTGCCAAGCCTGGCGCGCCAAGCAGCGGCCGGCCGTAAACTGCTGTCGGCGCGACTCGACCGCGCGGGCGATCATTTGGGCTTCTTCCGGGAAGAGGCCCTCTCCAGCCCTGGCACCACGCGGATCCATTTCCGCCACCTTGACTCTGGTATCGCTGAGCAGTCGGGCGAGTGGACCGTTCGTCGAGACCGGCGCCCTGGCACTTGGCATGTTCATCCCATAGCTCCTTTGAAGTGCAAAATCAGCAGCTCCGATTCCATGGAAGCGATGGGGTATCGCCGCCCGGGCTGGGCGAGGGCGGCGAAATACCCGCCTCGTTCGCGGGTCTGAATCGCTACCTCAGTTTCATTTGCGCATCGATTCAGTAGAATCGATGCCTCTTGGGCGCTCGGTGCGATCTCTGAGCAGCCCTCCTGCGATCTGCGATCGACGGCGCTGCGTTCGGTCGAGGATGTCTAGCTGGGCGCCCTGCGCCTGCCTGTAAAACTCTGATGAGAGTGCAATTCGATCGGGTCCTGGGCCCCATCTCGGTACTGTTTAGTCCGCGAATTTATTCGCCCTTTGACTAGTCGCTAGGGACGTTTCGTGGGACCATAAATCGGTTGGTGTGGCCGCCTACGCTGGGCTTCGCCACCGACTCGAACCCGCACCACGACAAGTCCTCGATGACAGAACACACGCGACTCGCTCGGGCCCGTCGGGGCATCGAACGCAGGCTTTTCCTCAAGGCCATCGGCCTGGGTTTGTCGGCGCCGCTGGCCTGGCAGCTCAGCCGCTCGGCGCTGGCCCAAGCTCAAGAGCAGCGCCCGAAGCGCTTGATGCTGTTCTTCATGCCGCATGGCGCCCCGCCCGAGCATTATAACCCGGTCGTCAACGCGGGAGACCCGACGAGCTTCGCGCTGAACCAGAGCGGCGTCAGCATTCTCGGTCCGCTCGAGCCGTACAAGGATCGAGTCAACGTGCTGCAGGGTTTCGAGTACCCCGGCGCCAGCACTCATGAAGGCATCCTCACGGTGCTGTCCAACTACGGCACCGCCAACGACGAGGCGACACCGCGCACCAGCTTCGAGCACGTGATCGCCAATGGCCTCGGCGTGCGTCCGCTGATCTTGGGCGCGATACCGCATCGTCAGTGGGGCATCGACAAGGACGGCAAGTTGATGTGGGATGGCCAGCCCGTGGTGCCGCAGAGCAATCCGCTGGCTGCCTTCGACAGCATCTTTGGCAATCTCGGTAATCTCGATCCCGCGCTGGCCATCAAGCAGCAGCTGCGCGAGGCCTTGACCACGCTCAACGAGGCCCAGCTCAGCGCCATGCAGGCAGAGCTCAGCGGTCTCACGCGCACGCGCGCGAAGCTGCAGATCCACCTGGAATCCGTGCAGTCCCTGCGCGCGGGGGCCGACGCCGGGCAGAGCTGCGAAACCGTGCCCGAGCTGCCGGCGCTCGAATCGCTGCGGCTTGCCGCGCAGGGCCAGTCCGCCGAATTTTTCATGCGCGAGGACAATTTCGCGGCCATCCTGGCCGCCCAGCTGCAGCTGGCAGCTCAGGCCTTGATTTGCGATGCCACGCCCGTGGTGGCGGTACAACCCATGTACACCAACTCGGACATCAACTTTGCGTTCATGGGCTCACCGGGCTCTCATCACAGCGCCCTCTCCCACACCGGGCCTCAGGCACAAGGCAGCGGTCTCGCGCTCGAGCCTCGGACGCCGTTCGCCAACGCGCAGCGCTGGTTCGTCGACCAACTCGTCACCCACGTGGTCGAGCGTTTGAGCGTGCCTGATCCAGCGGACCCGGGCCGTCAGGTGCTCGATAACACGATCATCTACATGTTTTCAGAGATCGGCGAAGGGGCCTGGCACACGTCGCGCTCCGGGCCGATCCAGCTAGGCGCGACGCCCAACGCCTACGCGTACATGCCGATCGTCACGGTGGGCGGTGGCGGCGGTGCGCTGCGCACCGGCCAGGTCATCAACGTCAATCCGAACGCCGCCGGGACGGATCGACCCGCGGGCGACATCTATCTCGCCCTCTGCCGCGCCATGGGCGTGCCGGTCACGTCCTTTGGCAACGCCACGAACCCGCTCATGGAGATCCTCACATGAGGCGCTGTTTTCTGAAGAGTGCTCAGAAGAGTCGTTATCCAGAGCTGAGCGTTCCAACGGGCTACGGCTCGGCGAGCGGAGTGTTGAGGCGAGCGCTCGCGGGCTTGGCGTTCGCGTCGCTCGTCGCGTGTAGCGCTGGTGGCAGCGGCAAAGACCCACTCGACGTGGAGGCGGGCAACGCCGGTGCTTCGGGTGTACCGGGCGCTGGCGGACAAAACGGGGGAGGGGGATCGACGGGTGAAACCATTCCCGAAGCTCCGCCCATGAACCCCACGGCACTCTGCGGCAACTCCGCCGTGGGGTTCCAAGGCTTGCGGCGGCTCAGCCGGCGTGAAATCGAAAACACCCTGCGAGACGTCTTCCCCAGTCTCGGCGCGAGTTGGATCTCCACGCTGAGCGCGGACACCATCTCGGAAGCGGGATTTGACAACGACAGCAACATGCTGCTCGTGGGCAAGCAAAACGTGCGCGAGCTCGCAGCGACCGCGGAGTCCGTGGCCACCGCGGTCGCCGGCTCGATTTCAGCCACGTTGCCGTGTGCTGGGGAGCCCAGCCCCGGCGCGAGTTGCGCGGAACAGTTTCTGGCCAGCCGAGGGCGGCGGCTGTTTCGCCGGCCCCTCAGCGAGGCCGAGCGCACGAATTTCATGGGCTTCTTCAACACGGCCCTCACCGCCACCGCCAATTTCAACGAAAGCATGGGTTGGCTGATCCGGGCCCTGGTCGAATCGCCCGAGTTCATCTACCGGCGTGAGATCGGGGGTGTCGCTGGAGGGCGCGCGGAGCTCGATCAGTACGAGATAGCCAGTGAGCTCGCATATACGTTCTCCGGCACTGGCCCTTCGGATGAGCTGCTCGATCAGGCGTCCCGAGGTGAGCTGAATGGTCCAGAGGTCCTGGTCGGCATCGCTCGAGAGCTTCTGCTCAGCCCGGCGGGGCGTGAAGTGGTGCGAAACTTCTTCGACTCCTACGTTGGCCATTCGCGTGTGACGACCATCGCCAAGGCCGGCGTGCAGGGCTTTGCCGAGCGTCGCACGGAAATGCTCGAGGAGACACGGCGCTTCATCGACGAGGTGGTGTTTGTTCGAGAGGGAGGTCCGCGCGAGCTGTTGACGGCTGACTTCACCACGCCAAGCGTGGACCTGGCGGGCTTTTACGGCTTTCAAGGAGCAACGCCCGCCAACGACTACGACGTGGTGCAGCGGCCCGAGGGGAGTGGCATTGGCCTGCTCGCCCAGGGCTCGGTGCTAGCCACGCTGGCTCAACCCAATGGCTCTTCACCGACGAAACGTGGTTTGTGGATCTTCAAGCGGCTACTCTGTAACGAGGTTCCACCCGTGCCGCCGAACATTCCGGAGCTCGGTCTGCCGCTTCCCAACAGGACGACCCGTCAACGTTATGAAAGCGATCACGCTGCGGGGGGCTGTCAGGCCTGTCACTCGCGCTGGGACCCGATCGGCTTCGGTTTCGAGCACTTCGATGAGGCTGGGCGCTATCGCTTGACGGAAGGGCAGAACATGCTCCCCATCGACACGCAAAGTCAGGTGCCGGAGCAGGTCGATTTCAGTCGGCCTCCAGACAAGGACAACCCGCTCTTCACCTTCGACGGTCAGGAGGACCTGATGACACAGCTGGTCGAGCAGCCCGTGGTGCACCAGTGCCTCAGCGGCTACCTGTCCACTTACGCCTTCGGCGAGGAGCTCACCTGTGCGGCCGAAGCGCGCCGGACGGAGTTCATGGACGGCACGATTGGCTTCATCGAGTATCTGGCTTCCATGGCCGCCGAGCCCCATTTCACGCAACGCCGCCTGGAGTGAACTAGGTCGCCTGGAGTGAGCTAGGTCGCCTGCAATGAGCTAGGGCTGCTCGGGCGATTGGACCTTACTGGTCGAGAGGTTTGGGGATAGGCTCCGGGGCCATGAGCGTGAAATCCGTCATCGTCGTCGCTTCGCTGGTCCTGAGCATCATCATTGGCATCGTGCTGCGCCGCGACTCCGATGCCGCCAGCACGCCGGAGAGCGGACCCCGACGGATTCAAATTGGCCTTTCGTTAGACACGCTGAAAGAGGCGCGCTGGGGCCGCGACCGCGATGCCTTCAAGAAGCGTGCACAGGAGCTGGGCGCCGACGTGGTCGTGCTCTCGGCCAATAGCGACGACAACACTCAGGTCAAGGATGTCGAGTCGCTGATCACGAGCCAGGTCGACGTCATCGTCATCGTGCCGCACGATGGCAAGGCCATGGCCAAGGCGGTAGGCCTCGCCCATGCGGCCAACATCCCAGTCATGGCTTATGATCGACTGATCGCCGACAGCGATCTCGACGTCTATGTCACCTTCGACAACCGCCGCGTGGGTGCTTTGCAGGCGGAGTTCGTGCTGGAGAGCTTCAAGGGTCGCACCAAAGACAGGCCCATCAAGCTGGTGCGCATCTACGGCTCCAAGACCGACAACAACGCGTTCATGTTCAAAGAGGGCCAGGACAGCGGGCTCGAGCAGGCCATCGCCGCCGGCGTCGTTCAGGTGGTCCACGAAGACTGGGCCGACGACTGGAAGCCCGAAGTGGCCAAGCGCATCATGAACGCTGCGTTGACCAAGCACGGTCGGGAGATTGACGCGGTCCTCGCGTCGAACGACGGCACCGCGGGTGGTGCCATCCAGGCATTGCGTGAAGAAGGCGTTGCCGGCAAGGTCGTCGTGACAGGGCAGGACGCCGAGCTCGTAGCGTGCCAGCGCATCGTCGGCGGTGAGCAATCCATGACCATTTACAAACCGGTGGAACAACTCGCGAAGCGCGCGACCGAGGTGGCAGTAGCCATGGCCAAGGGCAAACCAGTCATCGCTAGCTCGAGCACCAACAACGGAAAGATCGACGTCCCCTCCATCTTTCACGACGTGGTCACCGTCACGCGGGAAAACATCGACCAGACCGTGATCGCAGATGGTTTTCAGACTCGCGAGCTGGTTTACAAGAGCGCTCCTGCAGAATGACTCGAGGGGCCCGCCGGGCTTGGGCGGGCCGCCCGGCGATGGCGGTTGTGAGTCGGTGCGCTTATGGCTACCCTGTGGGAATGAGGTTGCATCCGCTCAGGTTTTATTGCGGGCACAGCGCGCCTAATACTAGCTGGATCGCCCTCGCCAGCGTGGCGGCGTCTTGCGTGCTGGGCTGCGCTGGCAGCGGCGGGGAGGACACTGCATCGGGTGCGCCACCACCTTTCTCTGGCGGTGTCTCGGGTGCAGCTAACGCCAACCCCGGGGACTCCGTTGGTGTCATGGGTGGCGGCGTTGATCCAGGGGATGAGCCGGGAGCTCCGCCGCCAGCTGGGGCGACGGGAGGCAGCACTGGGGAAGGCAATGTTGGGCTTCCGCTCGACGCCAACCCGGATCCAGATGGGCAGGAAGACGTGCCGCCCGCCGGGGGTAACGGTGGAGCGGGAGACACCCCCGTCGAGTCCCTCGAGAGGGTGCTCGTTTTCACGCGTACCGCGGGTTTCCGGCACGACTCCATCGGCACCGGGGTCGAGGCCATTCGCCAGTTGGGCAACGCCAATGGCTTTGCGGTCGTGCAGACGGAAGAGGCTTCGACGTTTTCAGACGAGGGCCTGGCTGATTATGACGTCGTAGTTTGGCTGAGCACCACCGGCGACGTGCTCGACAATGTTCAACAGGCGGCGTTCGAACGCTTCATTCGAGCTGGCGGCGGCTGGGTGGGCGTGCATGCCGCCGCCGACACAGAGTACGACTGGCCGTGGTACGGGCAGTTGCTCGGCGGGGCAGCCTATTTTCGGATTCACCCAGCGATCCAGACCGCAGAGTTGAATGTCGAGCAAGCGGAGCATGCATCTACCTCGCACCTTCCCCAGACGTTCAGCTTACAGGACGAGTGGTATAACTTTCGCGCCAACCCGCGCGAGTTTGTGTCCGTGCTCCTGACCTTGAACGAAATGAGCTACACGGTGGGTGAAGGCTTCATGGTCGATCATCCGATTGCCTGGTACCACACGTTTGAAGGAGGCCGCGCCTTCTACACTGGGCTCGGGCACCGCATGGAGCTGTACCAGGACCCGATGTTTACCCAGCACCTCCTGGGGGGCATTCAGTGGGCGGCGGGCGTCGCGCCCTGAACGGGGAGGCTCTGATGTTTGGCAAGGTGCTGGTCGCCAACCGCGGCGAGATCGCCGTGCGCATCCTGCGCACGTTGAGAGAAATGGGCATCGGCTCGGTCGCCGTGTACAGCGAAGCCGATCGCCACAGCCCACACCTCGCGCTCGCCGACGAAGCCTATCTACTCGGCCCGGCACCTGCCGCTGATAGCTACCTCTCGCCGGACAGGGTTTTGGGCGTCGCTCACCAGGCCCATTGTGACGCATTGATTCCGGGCTACGGCTTCCTTTCGGAGAATGCAGCGTTCGCTCGGCGCTGTCAGAGCGAAGGCGTGATTTTCGTCGGCCCCCGCCCGGACGCCATCGAAATCATGGGGCTCAAACCCCGGGCGCGGGAGCACATGGCCAAGGCCGGAGTTCCCATCGTTCCAGGAGGACCCGCTGCGAATCTAACTGAGGCTCGGCGCACCGCCACACAGGTGGGTTACCCGGTCATGCTCAAGGCAGCGGCAGGTGGCGGCGGCCGTGGCATGCGTCGCGTTGCCGTTCCGGGCGAGCTGGAGGCCAACTTCGAACGGGCCCAGCGTGAGGCACTGAGCTCGTTTGGGGACGGGAGCATTTACATCGAGAAGGAAGTGACGCGGGCGCGCCACATCGAAATCCAGGTGCTCGGGGACACGCACGGTGGGCTCGTGCACCTTTACGAGCGGGATTGTTCAGTGCAACGTCGTCACCAGAAGGTCGTCGAAGAGAGCCCGAGCCCGCACCTGCCTGAAGCGACGCGCAAGGCTCTGTGTGACACCGCGATCCGAGGCGCTCGTTCCGTGAGCTACAGCTCGGCCGGTACCTTCGAGTTTCTGGTCGACCCGCAGCACAATTTCTACTTCCTCGAGATGAATACGCGGCTTCAGGTGGAGCATCCCATCACCGAGCTGTGCACAGGTGTCGACCTCGTGCGGGACATGCTGCGCGTAGCAGCGGGTGAGCCGCTCGGATATACGCAGGCGGACATCACGCCGCGCGGTGCTGCCATCGAGTGCCGCATCTACGCGGAGGATCCCAGCCGCAATTTTTTGCCCAGCCCCGGGCGCATCGAGTCTTTGAACGTGCCCGAAGGGCCGGGCATCCGCCACGACTCCGGTGTCTGCGCGGGTTACCAAATGGGTTTCGACTACGACGCCATGATCGCGAAGTTGTGCGTCTGGGCACAGGACCGTCCGAAGGCGGTCGAGCGCATGCGTCGAGCCCTCGGGGAGTATGACATTCGTGGGCTCACGACGAATCTAGATTTTCAGCGGCGCCTGCTGTTGGTCGAGGATTTCGTGCAGGGTAGCTACGACACCGGTTTTATCGAGCTTCACAAGGAGCAACTCTTGGGAAGCCTGGACGCTCCCGCCGCGGACGAGAAGATGGCCGCTGCCGTCTTGGTCGTGGCGCTGGGCGGGCGTGAGCTGCCCGGTCAGCAGCGGGCCACGACATCAGAGGCGGGTGATGGCACGGGTTCAGCCAGCAATGCCCCATCCCCCTGGCAGTTGGCCCATCGCCGCCATCGGCTGAGGCTTTAGCATGAGCATTCAACAAGCGGCTTTTGGCCTTCTCGACGGGCAGACGGTTGACCTCTACACCCTGACCAACCATCGGGCTCGGGTGTTGAAGGTCACCAACTACGGCGCCACCGTGACCGAGCTGCACGTTCCCGATCGCAACGGGCGCCTGGCAGACGTAGTGCTCGGTTTCGAGCGGCTCGATCAGTACGTGGACCACCGCGCGTTCTTTGGAGCGACCGTCGGTCGTGTTGCCAACCGCATTCGGGGTGCGGTGTTTTATCTGGATGGAGAGAGGCATGAATTGCTCGCCACGGATGGGGTGCACCACCTCCACGGCGGCCGGCGCGGTTTTGATCGCGTCGTGTGGAGCGCGGTGCCAGAAGACACCGACGCTGGCCCCAGCCTGATGCTCGAGTATAGATCACGGGATGGCGAAGAAGGCTATCCCGGCCAGCTCGAGGCAAAGGTTCGCTACACACTGACACATGACGACACGTTGGTCATTGCGATGCAGGCCGAGAGTGCGCGCCCGACGATCGTGAACCTAGCGCACCACACCTACTGGAACCTTGGAGGGTACGCTGCGGGTCACGTGCTAGATCATGAGCTCGCGCTAAGGGCCGGGCTGTATACTCCCGGCGATCCCGTGGTGCCCGTGGGTACGGTTGCGACGGTGGCGGGCACGCCGTTTGATTTTCGGAATCACAAACCCATTGGCTGCGATCTAGAGCAAGTCGGAAGTACCCCCTCCGGTTTTGATCACAACTGGGTGGTCGATGGCACGCCGGGTCAGATGCGCCCGGTGGCGGAGCTCCGCCACCCGGCTTCAGGGCGCTCGATGTCGCTCGAAGCCGACACGCCGGGCGTGCAGTTCTACTCGGGTAATTTCCTCGATGGCTCGCTGACGGGTAAAGGGCAACGTTACGAGCGGCACGCGGGGTTGTGCCTGGAGACTCAGGCGTTCCCTAACGCCGTCAATGTTCCGGGTTGGGCTTCGCAGGTCATCTTGCGGCCGGGGCACACTTATCGGCACAACATGGTGCATCGGTTTTCGGCGCGTTAGGCTCTGTTGAGCCGGCCCTCCGCGGAGGTCTGTTTTTCCACGCGCGGGCCCCTCCCCGAACTCGCGCGCGGCGCTTCGCTTGCTTGCTCGGACACAGGGACCCTTCCCGCGCGCGGAAAAACAGACCTCCGCTGCAGGCCTTACGAGAGCACATATTGGCTTCGAACGGCTCAGGGCAGCGGAAGCTCGGAAGGCACCTCGGCTGTTGGCGGTTGCGTTTGGGTTAGCGGCTGAAGACCACTGTGGCGACGGCTCGGGCGGGTAGGCGTAGCTTGCCTTCTGTGAGGGTGGCGTCGTGCCAGCGGCGGGTTGCGCCTGGCCGGTAGCTGGTTAGAAAGGCTTCGGTCTTGGCGCCCGCGAACGAGCCGGGATT
>JANOIG010000166.1:0-9668 GCA_031407405.1 Deltaproteobacteria bacterium | reverse complement strand
CACCGCCGCGGCCGTCGGCGATGCCGACGATCGCGAGCTCCGCCACGTGCTCGACGCTCCCGAGGCGCGCCTCGACGTCATCGGGGTAAACGTTCTCGCCGTTGGAGGCGACAATCACGTCCTTGGCTCGCCCCACGATGGACAAGCGTCCCTTGCGATCGAGCTTGCCGAGATCCCCGGTGCGCAGCCAGCCGTCGAGCGTGATCACCCCGGCAGTGGCCTCGGGATCGTCGCTGTACCCGACCATGACGTTCGGTCCGCGCGCCATGATTTCCCCGACGCCTTCGGGATTGGGGCTTTCGATGCGGATTTCAACGCCTGGAATCGGCTTGCCCACGTGACCCGGGCGAGAGCGCGGCCCACCTTCGGCCACGGTCAAGACCGGCGCGGCCTCGGTCAACCCATAGCCCTCGGCCAGGTGCAGGCCCAACCCTGCAAACAGCTTGTGCGTAGACTCGGGCAGGGCGGCACCGCCACTCACGAGCAGCCGCAGCTGACCGCCGAGTGACGCGTGCACGGGACCGAACAAGAGGCGCCCGGCGTCAACGCCCAGTTTGTCCCCGAGCGAGCGACTGAGGGACAGGGCAAACTCGAACAGCTTGCCGGCGATCGGGCCGCGCTCTTCGATGCGCGAGAGGATCTGCCGCTCGAGGCTCTCCCACAAAGCCGGAACACCCACCATGGCCGTGATGTTGCCCTCACGCAGGGCCGCACCCATGCGTTCCCGGGTGACGCTGTCGAGATAGACGACGCGAGCGCCGCGGGACAACGGCAAGAGCAAGCCACACGTGAGCTCAAAGGTGTGATGCAAGGGCAAGACGCTGAGCAGGCGGTCGGCATTCTCGAGCGGGAAAAGGGGGGCCAGCGACGCCGCCAGACTCGTCAGATTGTAGTGCGACAGCATCACGCCCTTGGGCGTGTCGGTCGTGCCGCTCGTGTAAATGAGCGCTGCCACGTCCTCGGGCAACGGCCGCCGCTCGGGCAGCGCAGGACTGACCGCATCCGGCTGGCCCGGCTCTGGGCTAACAGCGCCTTCTGACGAGGCTTCGGCCAAACCCGCGAGGTCGGTGAAAATGATGCTGACGCACGCCGCCTGGGCCGCCAGCGCCGGCTTCAGGCGCTCGGCAACCTTCGCATCCGTCATCAAGACCCTCGCGCGGGAGGCTCTGAGGACCACGTCACACGCCGCGCTCTCGATGTTTGAATCGAGCGGCACCGCGGTAGCGCCAGCGTACTGAATGCCAAAAAACGCGATGGCCCAGTCCGGGTGGTTTTGCGCAGCCAGCGCCACGCGATCACCCGCACGCACGCCCTGTGCCGCGAGGCGTTCGCTCACCGCGATCGCGCGCTCGCGCCATTCGCGAAAGCTCACTCGATGCATCCCGGCGTCCGTCACGAGCGACAGCGCAACACCGCGCTCCATGCGCGCGGCCATTTCATCCAGGAGCGACACCAACGTCTCGTGCCGCGCTGGAGCTACCAGCTTCTTCTTGAGCTTTTGCTCGAGCTCCGGAAATACCCAGGTCTCGAGCGCGGGCACGTGGACCTCGAGGAACCACTCGCGCCAGTTCAGGCTCTCGGGCGCCCAGAGCACCCTCTTCCGATCCTCGGCACTCAGCCGAGCGTAGGCTGCCCGCGTGTGGTCGCAGCGGAACGTGTAGTCAAAATCCGCTGTAAATGGCGCGAAACACCCCAAGATGTCTGCCACCTTGCTCTGCTTCTTCGAAAACGTCGCGAGCCCTCGCGCGACGGGCGCGAGCAAGGATTTGGCAGGGCCCAGGGACAACCCCTCGGCCACCTCCGCAAGCTTGCCGCTGGCCTTGGCGATGGCCTTCGGGCCCGCCTGATGGAAACGCGCGGAGGTCAACATCGAGCCCTCGTAGTGGGCCTGGATGAAGCTGAGGAGCTTCCCGGAGCTCTGGTTTTTCTGGTAGTATTTCCGCTTGTACAAACCGGTTAGCTCGAAGATGCGAGCCATCGTGACCGGGTTCGTATCGCTCGAGCCATACTGGTACACAGCCGGGGCCGTGCCTTCGATGAGCTCGGCAATGGACATCAACATGCCCCCCGCCACCATGTCGCAAGGGATGATGTCGAGGTTGTGGTCGGAGCCGGGCAACTGAGGTTGCCCCGATCTCAAGGCATAGATGAGTGGGGCGCTGGTGTTGATGCCCTCATTCCAACCGGCAAACGGGAAGCTCACCGTCGATTCGATGATCGCTGGCCTGCCAATGGTAAAAGGCAAGCCAGACGCGGCCACGATCTGCTCGCCCAGGCTCTTGGTATACGTATAGGTGTTGGGCCAACCCCAAAACAACGCCCGCTCTTTGCCCATCTCGGCGAGGCGCGCCTCCACGTATTTGCGGCGGACCCGCGCCACCTCGTTTGTCAGCGACTCACCGTAGGTGGGTGCACCCTTCTCCTCGAGCTGCCGCTTGGCGACGTCGGCGAAATGGCTCTGGCGGAAGGCGTCATCGGCGCGATGTTTGGCCTGACGAATCACGTCAAGGCACTCGCTGATCTCCCGATCTGCGTTCCAATGCGAGCGCGTGAGCGAATCCGCCCGGGGAAAGGGGTATTCGAGCGGATTCCTCTCTTCGACAAAGCCGGTCCTCTCGCCCGCCACGAAACACGTGCTGGTGTGAAAGACAGGGCAAGCCCCCAGGTCTTTGGCCAGGCTGACCAGGTTCTGACAGCCAAACGCATTGACCTCGAGCGCCTCATCGAGCGGAGGGTCGAACTCCACGACACCAGCCGCATTGATGACGGCCGCCACCGTGCCCGCGAGCGACTCCCGCAAGCTCGGGCTCAGCCCGCAGTACAACTGCGCGATGTCGCCCGCCACCGGCGTGACCCGGCTGCGCATGAAAGCTTCATACCCCGCAGCGTGGCGCTCGCGTAGCGGGCGCATCACCTCGGAGGTCGCGATCTCCTTCCAGAAACGTTCCTCTGCTCCGAGCGCCCCCTTGGGGCGCACCAGCAGGTAAATGTGGCCGACCTCTGGAAAGCGATCCAGCAGCATGGCCCAGAACACTTTGCCCAAAAAGCCTGTGCCTCCGACCACGACGAAGCGCCGACCTTCGAATGCCTTCGAAAGATCGAGGCTCGGGTGCGCATGACCGTTCGTCAGGTGACCGCTTCCACTCCCGTTAGCCCGCTTGTCGGCGGACTGTTGCCGGGCTGGCCCGTCCCCAAACTGCCACTCCCCGGAGTGCCACCCCCCGGAACCAGAGTCGATCGGCTTCTTCATGGCCCTCCCGATACGCTGACGTCGCCCATCACGATGGGCGGGGCATGCAGACAAGTGATCGAAAGCGAGCGCTGCTGCCCGCCACGGGCTTGGTACAAAGCCTCTTCGATGTTCGGCGCGGTTTCGTAGCCCAAAATCTTCGGAATGTACTCGTTGTCAGCCCCCACCACGATCACCCTTCCCAGGTGCTGGCGCCCTGCTTCGCCCCAGTACCACATGAAAAAAGGGTGCGCTGGATGGTAGGCGTTACCATGCCGGTACATTTCGATCAGCGCCGGGTCGCTCGCGTACTTTCGCTCGTAACGCCGGTGCAGCTCCATCGCGTCGCGGGTTTCGGGCAATAAGCGGTGCACGAAATCAATGTATGCGGTGTGCTGGACGTGATCGAACTTGTCGGTGCACGGGTGAAAAATGATCATCGTGCCGCCCTTTTTCACGAGCGGGGCGCCCCGATAGAAATTGAAAAGGTAGCCTTGTGCCAGGACCGAAACGAGCAACGGGTTCAAGAATGCGTTGACGTTATACGGGCTGATATATGGGATGCCCGCGATCAGGACATCTGCTTGACCATTGACTGGCACCAGGTACTGGTCGAGGCAACGCGCGAGCGTCTTCTCGTGCACCGGCTCGGTGGCGCCAGCAAACACACCCGTCAGCCCAAAAGGCGAAGGCACCCTGGAAAATATTGCGTGGCGCGCGGCCTGCGGCAAACGAGCGGTCGAGCTCACGAGCCCCTTGAGCAACGCGCGCTCGGTCCCAGACAGATCGTCTTCGTTCTTGGCCAGGAACGAGAGCGGCCGATCAAACATCCGGTTGTTGATCGTCGTCTCGATGGTAAATACGTTGAGCTTGGCGTTGGCCAAGCGCCCCATACGCTCCACGCTCGTCGCCAGCCCAGAGCTCGCCGGATCCATGTAGCTGTGGCAGTTCCGCATCACCTTGGGGTTGTGATGCGCCTGCAGGCTCTTATAGCCGCACAGGCCCACAGCCACCGACTTGTGCCCACCGTCCATCGGCACGAAATTCAGATTCACGTAGATGATCAGATCGCTTTCGACTGCCCGGCGAGAGAGCTCCACCACTTCGCCCTGGTCGGTGCTGCCGATCTCGACCATGTTGGCTTCGTCTTCGGCATCGTGATTGTAGAGCCGGTCAGGCCAGTACGCCTTGAACACACGGTCGCCCACCATGCGGCGGATTTCACTCTCTGTCATGCGCCGGTGGACGCTGGTCGCGATGATGATCTCGACGTCGTCCACCCCATGCTCGGTAAGCATTTCGATCACGATGTTGAGCACCCGTTCGCGCACATCGGGCCGTTTCATCGGCGGTAACGGCAGGGAAATGTCGTCGACGGCGATCGTGACCTTCATCCCTGGACGCAGCTGCGCATACAGCGGATCGCTGCCGAGTGGGTGGTTGATCGCGTAGCGAATGGCCGCGTCGGGGTCCCTGAGGGGCTCGAGCGGGGGCTTGGGATAAAGGACCCGAGTGCCCTCGGGTAGGTCGACTTCGATCAGGCGATCCCCAGAAAAAAGGACACGCGGAGCGCTCCTCTTGTCCAGAGTGACAAGGCACGGGTGGCTCATGAAGCTTTCGACAGGTTGAGGGTGGGCCAGCTGTACGCCTTCGCCAGCAGGCGCAAACGAGCGTCCGGGTTCACCGCAGCTGGGTGACCCACGACGCTCAGCATCGGCAGATCCGAGTAGCTATCACTAAAGGCAAAACATTCCTCGAGGTCGTGGCCGTTCGCGCGCGCATGGTCGCGAATTAGTTGCGCCTTTTGTGGACCCGCCACGACTGGCCGCAGCAACTTGCCGGTGGCCTTGCGATTTTTCATCTCCAGACGATTCGCGATCAGCGTCGCCCCGCCCAGGTGCTCTCCCAGTTGGCGCAGGATGAAATCGAGCGTGCCCGACACCAGCACGATCTCGTGCCCGGCACGCCGGCTCTTGTCGACCAACGACAGGGCGTGTGTGTACACACTGGGCAGGATCACCTTCGTGAAGGCTTCCTCCGCCAAGATTTCGAGTCGATCCTCACTCATGCCCTCATAGGATTGAAAGAGCAGCTCGTTGAACGTGCGCCGATCGACCAGCTCGGCAGCCATCATGGCCGGCGCGCGCAGCAGTGTCTTCCCGACGCGCTTCGCCATCTGCAACGGTGTCGCCTGGTTGACGAGATAAAACAAAGCCGGATGAACCAGGTTCGTGGCCACGAGGGTGCCGTCGACATCGAAGTAACTTGCCGCCATGATTGAAAATCGTACTGCCGAGAAGGCTTCCGGGGTGGGATGGTCCGAATGGGATGGTCCGGATGGGATGGATGCTGATCGGGGTCTCTTGGTTCTGCGTCAGGGTAGGTACAAGGTCAGAGTTTGGCGGAGGGGAGGCGCCCTAATGCAGAAAGCAGCCTCAAAACGGCCATCAGACCACAACGCGGGACGTTTGGCTCTCTTAGGACGCCCTCGGAGTCAAGCGCCGTACTTGTACCAGCTCGGCCGCGGCTGTCAGCGTGTGTATTAAACCGCTTTCATTACGAAGACTTGGGGGCCCGAGCCCCCAGGGCCGCAAGGGCGCTAAGCGCGCAGTTTCGTTCGCTTTTGAACCTCCAGACCCGGCTCGTGCCTGTCCGGACAGGGTCCCGTGCGCACCGGAGAAGACCCACCCGGGGCTAAACCCGTTCCGGATCCGGACGTTTTCCAACTGTAAGTACACACCCGATACGGTTTGCCAAATCGCGGCACCCCGCTCTGAACGGTGCTCTGCTGGATTAAAGGCTCGCCTAAAAGAGCCGTCCTGATTTGTGCAATGTCAGCACTCAGCGAACCCATGCCATCTGAACAGCGAGCGGGATTGGACTCTTCTATTCCACCTCCAAAACCGATTCCCGCTGTCCAGCACTTCAACGACTTCGCGCGTCTCGACCAGAGCGCCCCCAAAAACGACCTCGCGTCTCCGAAGAAGGAGGACGAGCTCGACCCCGTGCGCATTCTGGTGAAACGACCGATGAAACTCAGCGAGCTCGAACGCTACGCCATCGAGGCCGCCTTACAGCGGACCGGAGGTAACGTGACTCGGGCCATGCGACAGCTGGGAATCGGCCGGACCACGCTGTATCGCAAGCTGAAAAAGTACGGCTTGCGCTAACCTCCCGAGCTTCGGGGGGACGAACGGCGGGCTTCAGGCTCCGGACTGCGGGCTACGGGACTTTTCTCGGCCCGCTGCAGTGTCGAAAAGCCTGGAGTCTGAAGTCTGGAGCGCGAAGCCCTGCGAGAATGGTTGGCCATGCTCGCGGTCAGGTGCTTTAACAGCGCAGTGAGACTGTTGGCCACGAAGCAAGAGCTC
Source organism: Deltaproteobacteria bacterium (assembly GCA_031407405.1). Classification (GTDB taxonomy): domain Bacteria; phylum Myxococcota_A; class Polyangia; order Polyangiales; family Polyangiaceae; genus SZUA-265. The sequence continues at coordinate 3,071 of JANOIG010000166.1, read as the reverse complement.
GTTCTCGGTCTGAACGAGCTCGAGGGCGCGGCCCGCTACTTCATCGATACCGAGTTCGAGTCGTCCAAACAGGGCAAGCGCCTCAGCTTGATTCAGATTTCGCGCGGCGACGAAGTCTACGTCGTCGACGCGCTGCAGTTGCCGTCGCTGGAGGACCTGGGAGCGGTGATCTTCGGGGCCGGCATCGAGTGGGTGTTACACGCCGGCCTGCAAGACGTTGAGCTGCTCTTGGCAGAGTTTCCCGAGCGCACGCCACCTGCATTGTTTGACACCCAGATCGTTTGGGGTTTGGTCGGGCCAGAAGCCAGCGTGTCGCTGGCATTTCTGCAGTTCAAAGTGCTCGGCGTGCGCAGCAGCAAGGGCTATCAGACCGACGATTGGATGCGCCGCCCGCTACCCAGGGCTCAAATGGAGTACGCCGCGGAGGACATTGCCCACCTGCCGGCGCTCGAGCAAGACCTGAGGAAGCGCGCTCGGCAATTCGAGCGGGAGCACATCATCGCCGAGGTGTGTCGAGAGCTCTTACTGCCCGCGGCGCAACCGCCTCTGCCGTTGAGCTTCGAGGCCTTTCGCAACGCCTGGCAGCTGGACGGCGCGGGGCAACACGCCCTGCGCGCGCTGATCGACTGGCACAATGCGGCCCCGGTAGACGCGCCGCTACTCCAGTCGAGGACGCTCCTCGCAATAGCCAGCCGCCTCCCCGCGAACGTGCGCGATCTGTCGCGCATCAAGGGGGTATCGGCCCATCTGAGCCGCACGCACGGGCCGCATATCATTGCGCTGCTGCAGCGCGCCCAAGCCACAGCACCCGCAGGCGAAGCCCTCGAGCCGCTCGACTACGGCAGCTTTGACGATTTCGTGCGGGAAGCACGCCTGTTGCTCGTTCGCGCCGAGCTGTGCGCCGCGCTGTCAATCGCGCCGGATCTCGCGTTGCCGATGGCGCTGGTGCGCCGCATGCACCAGCGCGCCAAGGCGGCTTCGGACCTCGGTGCCGCTGGCGCCGAGCTCCAGGGCTGGCGAGCGCAGCTTTTTGGCACGGCATTTCACAACCACGTCCAGCGCTTCGCTCCCTGAACGCGGCAGCGGTCAGCGTTGGCTGCATCCAGTGGCAGAGTGACCACCGCGACCGAGCCCTGGCCCGCGTGGCTGACGCAGTGCTTCAATAAGCACGCTGGGCACTCGCGCTAGTCACGCGAATGTCGTACTGACAGGTCGCGGAGCGACTTGGGCTGGGTGACATCCAGACTTCGACATCGAGCCAAGCGCTATCTCGAGTCCGGCGCTGGTCTTCTTTTTGTCGTTTTCTTGCTGCTCTCTTCTGCCTCAGTGCACGCTTAGTCGCTGGCAATGGGTAGCTGCAGGGGCTGCTCCCGGCAAGGTCGAGGCGCTTCGCGAGCACGGAGCTCGCATACGCCGGTAAACGCGACCCAAACGAAGAGCATGAAAAATTGTTCGCGGCGATGCGACAAACGACTAGAGGCAAGAGCCGCACATTGTTATTGGGAAAGTGACAGTGTCGCGGCATGTCGAGGGTCCCGTGAACGCCGCACAGCATGGTTGGAACGTACAACAACGGCGCAAGTAGCCCCACGGAGCGTGTTTCTATGAAAGTTCTTCAGCTGACTTATCGTGTGAGTAGCCTTTCCGCTCTTGCGGGCCTCGCCATCCTCGCCATGAGCCCAGCGGCACTCGGACAGGACCCGCCCGTCATCCAGCCGCTGCCTCCCGCGGAGCCCGCCCCGGCTCAGCCTGCGCCTGCGCCGGGCTTTTCTGTCGAAGGTTCTGCCACTGTAGACCCGATGCCTCGAGATCCGATGCAAGGGGAGTTCCCAGCACCACCCCCGCTGGCCCCACTGCCCGTCGAAGAGCCCGAGGTGCAGTCCGAGAGCGCCGGCCTCAGGCTTTCAGCCTTCGTCGACGCCAACTACGGCTTTCAGACCCAGGCTCAGGGCACGCCTTCTGCCGTGCATCGGGCGTACGATTTCAATCGCTGGGTGTCGGATCCAGGTGAAGGCATCAACGCCCCGTTCGCGCAGAACGGCTTCGGCTTGTCCTTTGCCGGTATCGACGCGACGTACGACGGTGGCGAGCTCGGTGCCACCATCAGCCTGCGTGCGGGCCCCTCGGTGCCGGTCTTCTACGCGGGGGACACTGGGCCGCTCGGCATCGACAACGTGACCCAGGCTTATGCGACGTGGACTCCATCGTCGACGCTGAGCATCGACTTTGGGCAGTTCAGCACGATTTTCGGCGCGGAGGTCGCGGAGAGCTGGCAAAACCTCAACTACAGCCGTGGCGGCTTGTACTATGCGATGCAGCCGTTCTGGCACACGGGTCTGCGCGCTACGGTAAGCCCGAACGACCAGGTGGCGGTGACGGGCATGATCGTCAACGGGGTAAACACCATTCACGACGACAATGAGTCGCCGAGCCTGGCGTTGCAGCTGAGCGTGACGCCCAACGACGCCTTCTCGTTGGCCGCGGGCTGGTTGACCACCTTGAAGCCGAGCACCGACGGCGGCGTATTTGACAACTTCTTCGACCTGGTCGCAGCTCTCACGGTCGAGCGCTTCAGCCTGATTTTCAACGCCGACTTGACGGTCAATGCCGACAAGAGAAACGATGGCCCCGGGTACACGCAGCGGCTCCAAGACCCAATGTTTTGGGGTTTGAGCTTGGCCGCGGGTTATCAGGCCACGGACCTGTTCGGCGTGGCCATCCGAGGCGAGTACCTGAGCGATTCCGATAATCAGCTCTACAAGGTCGAAGAGACCTTGCGCGGTGTAACTTACCCCGCCACCACGGAAACGAACGTCGTCACCGTTACCGGGACGCTCGATTTCAAACCGGTCGAGGGTTCGAACAACTTGGTCATCCGCTGGGACAACCGCATCGAGACCAGCAACCGGGATATCTTCTTCAACACAACCTATTCAAAATGCTTGACATTATAGTAGATTTTTCAAAGTCGATCAATATATCCAATAATAATGGTCAGCTTTTGATCGCTCAGGCGGTTATAGAGCCATTTAGTAAAACGACTTTGGCTCAACTGCTTCTGGGTAAAAACT
>JANOIG010000150.1:0-6213 GCA_031407405.1 Deltaproteobacteria bacterium | reverse complement strand
GCTGCTCATGGTGGCGGAGGTGCTTCGACAGTTTGAGCACAAGCGCGAGCTGCCCGGTGTGGTATTTCTCGACAACGCCTTGCATCCCGAGCGCGTAGTGGTGCGGATGCGATGAGGGCCTTGCGATCGGGGTATTTGCTCGGCTGTCCCAGGCCCGACGCGCGGCATTGCAGGAAATTTGTCCGTCCTCGAGCGCTTGTGTCAGCGTCGAATGGTCTCTTGTAGAAACCCCTGAAAACTAGAGCGCACGTGGCCACAAACAGCGAAAATTCCCCGGAAATCGTAGTTGGACTCGACCTCGGTACGACCAAGGTTTCTGCCGTCGTGGGCGAGGTGGACGGGGATGGGATTACGGTGCTGGGGGTCGGCAACGTGCCCTGCCGCGGCCTGCGCAAGGGTGTGGTCTCCAACATCGAGTGGACGGTCCGCGCCATTCGAGAAGCCATCGGTGCTGCTCAGACCATGGCGGGTGTCGAGATCACGACCGTGTACGTTGGGGTGGGCGGAAGCCATGTGCGGGGGCAGGTCTCCGATGGCGTGGCAGCAGTTTCGGGGCGAGAAGTGACCCAGGCTGACTTGGAACGGGTCTTGGAAGGCGCACGAGCCATTCCCGTCGACGCGGACCGAATGATTCTACACGCCCTGCCGCGGGAGTATCTGGTCGACAATCAAGACGGGGTGCGTGATCCGATCGGGATGAGCGGCGTCCGCTTGCAGGTGCGGGTCAACCTCGTCACCGCGGCGACGAGCTGCGTGCAGAACGCGATCCGCTGTGTCGAGCGAGCCCAGCTCGAGGTGGCCGACGTGGTGCTCAGCTCCCTGGCCAGCTCGGAGGCAGTGCTCAGCGACGACGAGAAGGAGATTGGCGGAGGCGTCATCGACATGGGTGGGGGTACGACAGACCTGCTCCTTTATGCCGATGGGGGCATCGCGCACGCCAGCACCATTCCGGCGGGCGGCAATAACGTGACCAGTGATGTGGCGGCAGGCCTGCGCACTCCACTGGCCGAGGCGGAGCGCCTCAAGCGCAACTACGGGTGCGCTCTCGGTCGCTTGATCGCCGACGACGAAGAGATCGAGGTGCCGGGCGTCGGAGGCCATGCGCCTCGCAAGGTGGCGCGCCGCGTGCTCGGCGACATCGTCGAGCCGAGGATCGAGGAGTTATTTAGCGAGGTACGGCGCCGCATGGAGGAATGCGGTTTGATTGACCACCTGAGCGCCGGCATGGTGTTGACCGGGGGCGCGGTCCAGATGGAAGGCATCATCGAAGCCGCGGAGGAAATCCTCGGCATGCCGGTCCGCCTCGGAGTACCCGTGGGCGTCAAAGGCATCGTTCAATTGATTCAAGGGCCTCAATGGGCGACGGGTGTGGGTCTGGTTCACTACGGGGCTCAGCGCCTCGCCGAGGCCCGCCACTATGCCGCGGAGGACGTCCCCGTGATCGGCCGAATGGATGACATCGCGCGCCCGCGTCCCACGGGAGGGCTGGGTCGAGGCGTCTTGGGGTGGCTGAGGGCCGCATTTTGAGCAGGGCACCGGCGGGTGGAGCTTCCGCACCCCGAGCATTGAGCTGACTATCGCACCAAGTGACGAGAGAAGGACGAGGACAGATGGGTTTTTCTATCGAGTTTGCTGAGGAAACACAGCAGTACCAGGCTCGTATCAAGGTCGTGGGCGTAGGTGGCTCTGGAGGCAACGCCATCAATACGATGATCGCGTTCGGTCTGGAAGGTGTCGAGTTCATCGCGGTAAATACGGACGCGCAGGCCCTGAATGCCAATAACGCTACTGTGAAGATCCCCATCGGTCAGGCCGTCACCAAGGGGTTGGGCGCAGGGGCTGATCCGGAGCGAGGCCGCAAGTCCGCGCTGGAAGACGTCAATCGCCTCAAGGAAGCCCTGGTTGGGGCGGACATGGTGTTCATCACTGCGGGCATGGGTGGCGGAACCGGAACTGGCGCCGCGCCGGTCATTGCGCAGTTGGCGCGTGAAGAAGGTGCGCTGACGGTGGGTGTGGTGACCAAGCCGTTCTTGTTCGAAGGCCGGCAGCGCGCGCGTCGCGCCGAGCTCGGGCTCGCCACGCTCGGTGACCAGGTCGACACGCTGATCACGATTCCCAATCAGAAGCTCATTACGCTCTCGGACGAGGAGATGACCTTCGTCGAAGCCTTCCGGAAAGCGGACGAAGTTTTATTTCAGGCAGTTCAGGGCATCAGCGATCTGATCACGCAAGAAGGCATCGTGAACGTCGACTTCGCTGACGTGCGAGCGGTGATGGATAACATGGGGCGTGCGCTGATGGGAACCGGCTGCGCCAAGGGTGAAGGTCGGGCGCGGCTCGCCGCCGAGCAGGCGATCACCTCGCCGCTCTTGGACGATATCTCGGTCGAAGGTGCAACCGGTGTGCTCATCAACATCGTTGGCGGCCCGGATCTGAAGATGCGGGAGATTGAAGAAGCGGCCACCTTGATTCAGGAACAGGCCCACGAGGACGCCAACATCATCTTCGGCGCTTCAATCGTCGAGGGGATGGCAGACATGATCAAGGTGAGTGTCATCGCCACCGGCTTCAATCGTTCTTCGGAACAGGAGGCCGCTGATTTGCTGCGTCAAGCCAGTCGCCAGCCGCTCGAGTCTCCCATCACTCGCGAGGTGAGGGGTAGCGCTCAGCATTCGCGGCACGACTCCCATCATGTCAACGTGCCCATTCACGCGCAGCGGGCGCCTTTGAGGCCAGCGACGACTCGAGTGCAGCACACCGTGGTCCGGCCCGCCCCGCCGCAAGTCAGAGATCAAATCGTGTTCCCCGCTTCGCCCTCCGACGCGGACTGGGACGTACCCGCTTACCAACGTCGCAATAGCAGCTGACGTTCCGCGGGCTCGATATTCGCTATTCGAAGACCTGCCACACGCGGGTGTGGATCACGAACCAGAATCGATGCCTGTCTCGGGGCCGGCGTCCCGTCCTGCGTCGCGCGGAGCTTCGTCTGGGGAAGCGTCTGGTGCCGGCGTGGCCGGTGCCTGAGCATCCAGATCGTTCGGCGCGGTAACGGATCCTCCCATCCCGGAGTCTTGCGGCCCGCTACCCGCTTCAGGGCTTGGGCCACGGGTATCCACGTCCAAGATGACGATGTCATTGGGGCTAATTTCGGTCCCCTTGGCGCACCCAAGGAGCACCAAAACGCCGAAACGGAACGTTTTGACCAGCGAGGAGATGCTGGCGACTAGAGCGCATATCTGCCCACGGAGTCAACGCCGAGCGGTAGCAGCCTGGTAGCGCGACTGAGCCCGGCGGGCGGCGAGCTTGCGGGGCCTTCAAATGCATGGGACCGGCGAGCAGTTGGGTTTCAAGACCTAGAATTTTCCTCGGACGCCGGTGGCGGCGTGCTTGCCGAACCTCGAGATTTCATCGTGGTTCATTGCTGGAAGCGTCGTCCTCATCCGGTGAAGAAACGCGCTAGAATGGCAGGATGGTCGTACGACAGACGCCCGAGAGGGCAAGCCTGCTGGATATCCTGATTGATGGGTTCGAGAAGAACGAAACCCTAGGCCAATTTCATTGGCGTGAGTTGCCCTTGGCGAACGCGGTGCTCGCCGTCGAGAAGTTCGAGTCGCTCGTAGCTGAAGCGCGCCGCTGGAAAGGCGACCCCGTGCGGCTCGACGCAGCAGCGGATCGGCGACGAGCGGCTTGGACCGATCTGGACATCCGCCAAGCAGGTCGCGGAGTATGCGTGCTCGTCAAGGCGCCGCGGTTCGACGACTGGTGGCACGATTCGGCGATCTGGACGGACGATCCGATGGGTCCGGTGCGCGACTGGGTGCACCGAGAACATACGTCGACTTCCTGAGATTCGGCCATGCCGGGTCCCGACACCGGTAGCCTCCGTACTCTTGGGTCAGGGGCCTCGCGAAGCCTTGGGGACGCGGTTGCCCAGTTTTGCGTAGCCCTTGCCCTTGAGCAGATTCTCGTCACCCGTGACCAGAGTCAGATCGTACACCTCGGCCGTTGCGGCGATAAAACGATCTGCAGGGTCCTGGTGAGGCACACGCACCGCGCGGCTCCGGAGTGCAACCTCTCGATTCAGAGGCGCCTCGTTCAGCGGCGCGCGCGCCCAGGCCGTTGCTATCCAATCCTGCGCGCCGCCGCTCAGGATGAGTCGACCCCGCTCCGCCAAGAGCAAGAACTCCCAGACGCTGATTGGAGACAGCCACAACTCGTTTTCCGATGCCACGAGGGCGCTGGACACCGTGCGGCTCAGGCGCTCAGGCTCAACGTGACTCCAGATCCAGATGTGCGTGTCGAGCAGGAGCTTCACGTGAGGGCGTCCCACGTCACGAGCTCACTGCTTGGAACCGTGATGTCCCCTTCGATCTTCAGGCTGCCACGCAACGAACCCAGCCACTCCGCTCGTGCAGGCTCGGCTGCGGACGGCACGATGTCGGCCATGGGTTTGCCGAAACGAGTCACGCGCAATGGTCGGCCCGTACGGCGTACGCGCTCCAGGGTGGCCAAGCAAGTGGCTTTAAACTTCGAAATGGGCATCTGATCCATCGAAATAATATACCATGGTCAGAAACCATGGTCAAATTCAACCAGCGCGCCAAGGTCCCCGCGAGTGGGCGATAGCCGGCGTTGCGCTGAGTTGGGGCAGCCTCATCGGCAAGATGCCCGTCACCCGGGCCGACCTCGACCACGCCGCGGCTTTAGCTGCAATTGCCCGTCGCCGTCGGCGTTCGAGAACACACGCCGCCCGCGTTCGCAAGAGCCGCGCGGATCCTCCAGCAAGCTTCACCTTGTAGTGAAAGCCTACGCGGACGTCCGCCGTGACCTCTGGTACCTGCTCGGGAGGAAGGGCGACGTCGAGGCGGTTGCACCGTCGCTCTATGCGGGGCGGGGCCGGGCCGAAAGCGCGCGCCTCCAAGACGCGCGGAAAGCGTTGATCAAAATTCCGGCTCGCCGGTATCTAGGGCGTGGACGCTGCGGGTTTCCGCGTTCCCGTCCTGGTGCTAGGCTTGGTCAAGGTCATGTCCGCATCCCAGAAGCCCCAGCCGAACGAGGACGAGCTCTGGGCTCAGCTCTGCGATCTGCCCGAGCACCTGAAGGGGGAGGTCATCGACGGCGAGCTGCATGTGCAGCCGAGGCCGCGTCCACGGCATTCGCGAATCATTGGCAAACTCTTTGGTGATATCAGCCGGGTTGTTGATCACGACGACGATGGCGCGGCACATGGAGGGTGGTGGATTCTCATTGAACCCGGCATCGAGCTGCCCGGGGCGCGCGAGATCGTGCCCGACGTGGCCGGCTGGCGTCGGTCGACCTTACCGGAGCTCGACCTCGACGCGCCAATCAGGACCCGTCCCGACTGGGTCTGTGAGGTCCTTTCACCGGGCAACACCCGTCACAATATCGTGCGCAAGCAGGGCTTCTACGCCCGCTCGGGGGTCGAGTGGCTATGGCACGTCAATCCCGCGCCCGATGTCCGCACCCTACAGGTCTTTCACCGGGTAGACGAGAAATGGCTCGTCCACATGACATGCTCCGACGAGCCGTCGGTGCGGCTGCCGCCTTTCGAAGGGGTCGAGCTGCCGCTCGCCAAGCTCTGGCTCTAGCAGCCAGACCGTCACGAGGCCCAACCACTCCCTGACTGCGACCCCAAACGCAGAGAGCGCTCAGCGTCCCGAGACGTCGTGCGGCGTCCGCTCAGCAGCGAAGCTCACGGCGCGAGCTCGGCGCTGAGCAGGGTCGCGCCGGGCTCCACGAACGGAAAGGTCATGCAGACCGGCTCGGCGGGGCGGGTACCCGCCGGAGGCTCGAACATGCCCTGGCAGATTTTTCCTTCCTCCTCGTGCGCGGCCTGGACCAAGAACTGACCGGTGGTGGTCCAGCGGCCGTCGTCGCTGCGCTTGCTGGCGCCCTGCCAGGACCAGACAAACAACGGCTCGGTGGTGGCCGTCGTCAGCTCCAGGCCCGTCGTCGCCGTGAAATCCGCCAGCGGCTGGCCCGCGCTGAGAAATGGGACGGGCTGTGGCTCCCAGCGCACGCTCTGAAGGGCGACGACGTCGCGGGCCGAGCGCACTCGGAGCAGGAAGCGAGCGCTTGCGTCCAGATGCTCGAGCGGCGCGGGCGGCTCGCTCGCTACCGCCGCGAGACGCCCGGTCACCTCGAAGCTCAGCTCGGGCGACTGTCGCAGGTCACCCTCCAAACACACGAGAC
>JANOIG010000146.1:0-5270 GCA_031407405.1 Deltaproteobacteria bacterium | reverse complement strand
TGGCGCGCGGGTAGCTCGCCCGCTTCCACGATGACCTCGAGAGCCCGCCGCAGCTCGCCAATCAGGCGACTGGGCGGCAGCTCGAAGGCGCGCATCAACTCATCCCCCAGGCCTTTGGGAGGTCATTCCGGAGCCGCGCCGAGAAAGTGCCTGACCACCCGCGGGGTCGAGGGCGGGCGCGGTGCTCGGCGCCAGGCGGCGTAGCAACGGAGCGGGGCGACGAGGCAACGGACCGCCTGTCGCCCGAGCCAGAGGACAAGTCCTTCTACAACCTCGACGGATTCCGGTCATTGCTGGCGAATCGTTCCAGCAGGGCGACGTCCGCCAAGTCCTGCGGCCTGGCAGCTGCTCGTTTGTTCGTAATGAGATCTTCAATTGATATTACCGGCACACTGAGGTCACCCAACTGGACGGTGCCCGCGCGCCCTATGACCTGCTCGGTGTCGAGCCCGTCTGCGCAGCGCAAGATGTCGATGCGCACGGGTGGAGCGCCGAGAAATACCACTTCAGTTGGCCCCATGTGCTCGGCCGCGGCGATGACAAAAGCTGGGGCACCGAACGCCACGAGCGCGTCCGCGACCCGTTTGAGATTGTCACCCTCGCCCGAGACGAGCAGGTCGAGATCCTTCGTGGCACGGGGTTTTGCGTGAATGCCTACGGCGTAGCCGCCCAGCAGCACGAACCTAACCCCGCAGCGGACGAACTCCACCAACAGATCTCTGAAGTCGGGGTGCAGGTCCATGTTGCCCTTGAAGTGTCAGCGTATCTTCGACCAGTGACCAGATGGCGCGCAGGCGATCAGCAGGCAGTTGGGTGAGCCACCAGGATAGGTCGACCTCATCCATTTGCTCAAAACCTTCTGCGACCCCACCCTGCCAGGTGCGTCGGCGCGCCTCGGCTCGTTCCGAAGTCATGTGGGTAGTGTAGCAGGAGCCGTGCTCGAACACCGGCAGGCTTATCACCGCATTCTAGCCAGAATTGTCGCCCGGCCGATGAACCCGGGGCGAGCAGCCTTCGCCGAGGCACCGCCGAAACCCGTGCCCTTGCCTACCGTGAGCGCGTCCAGTCCACCAGACGCAACCTCTTGATGCGCGAGACCGCTCACGCCGACGTGGAAGGCGAAAGATTCGACAGCCGAGTTCAGCTCAACCCGATCGTGTCCAGTGTGTGGGCTCGGGTACCTGAGACGGTGCCGGAACACGGGGCGGATACGTTCCGGTCTGAGGCAGCCGGTGTGGGACCCGGCCTTGGGGCGCTTGCGGCCGCTCGCACGGAGTACGGCGAGTGGTACGCTTCGTCTTGCGTGCGCGCAGTTCCTATAGCCTCTTTCGCGGCTCTCCGCGATTGGCTCAAGGCGCGCTCCGGTCACTCCCGTAGCGGCGACATGATGTCGGTGCTGCTGACACATCTACTACGCAGCCCAACCCAGGACGATCTTCCCAGCTTGCACAACGCCCTCGCCCTTGTCCATCAACACATTCGGTGTCGTCTTCACAGGACCGACAGCGTTTGTCAGCGCAAACATATGCCGCGCACCCGTTCTCGACCGCACCGCCAGGGTTCTCTGATGGTCCCCATCACATACCGCGCCGTAACCAATGCCGGGCACGGGTTCCGCGCAAGCTCCTTGGTCACAGAATCCGGAGCTGCAGTCCAAATCCATCACGCACCGGGCGCTCCCTGCCTCCCCCTGACACGCTGCAATGCTAACCGCAATTACAGCCATGACGCAGACCCACTCAAAGGCATGGGCGAGCATTTGCATTCGCCATGCAACCGGTTCGTGACCTACTGACGTGATTCTACTTTCAATTGCAGCCAACAAGTTCCCCTCCTTCTCCACCGTAGAAGCACCAATTGCGCCAATTGACGTATCTGCCGAGCATCCGGCGCTGGGCTGTATTGCGCTGCTTTTCGTTGCCCATTCACATCCTCAGCCCATCGCATTTGCGCGGCTCGAGAATGGCTTGGCGGGAGGCCTGACCGGCCTCGCGCAGCGCTTCCCGGGCGCCGCCGCACGCGAATGCTTCAAGTCGCAGTCGTCCAACTGCACGCTGGATACGCTTTCAGACTCCGACTGCGGCCCCTCCCGGGGCGCGCGAAGCGCGACACCTGGGAGCGGGCAGCGGCACGCGCAGGCGGTCCCGCCGAGCATGACGCGGGGTGGGCTACTACCCTTCAAGACTGCCCAAGTCGAGCCCAGAACCCTACCCGCAGGAGCGCTCGGAGGAATTAGCCGAGCCCGAAACGGGCGCGATTGTTCCTTACGAAATCGATATAGACTTCCGCGCTCTGGCGCGCGGGTAGCTCGCCCGCTTCCACGATGACCTCGAGAGCCCGCCGCAGCTCGCCAATCAGGCGACTGGGCGGCAGCTCGAAGGCGCGCATCAACTCATCCCCCAGGCCTTTGGGTAGCGGCGGCTCTTTGGCGTCCTCTTCCGCCAGCGCCGCGATACGATCCTGCAGATCCTTGAGCTGGAAGAGAAACCGCCGACGCTTGTCGCGGCGCTTGGTGGTCATGTCGGCGCGCGACAGCGCCATCAGGTCGTCCAGTGACGCGCCGATGTCCCGAGCGAAGCGCCGTACGGCGCTGTCGGTCCACTCCTCTTCGTATTGATGCGCGCGCTGGTGGTGGAGAATCAGAAAGCGAATCTCCTCCCCCACTTCGGGATCACCCCGAAATAGGCCCAAGCGGCGCTCTAGCCGCTCGAACATGCGAGCGCCTTCCTCGGCGTGATGAAAGAAATGGACCGTCCCGTCCGGCGCTACCGTACGAGTGCGCGGCTTACCAATATCGTGCATCAACGCGGCCCAGCGCACCGCCAGGCGCGGCACGCACTGGATCACCACCTGTTTGGTGTGGCGCCACACGTCTTTGTGCGACTCCCCGTCTCCGAAATCGACGATCTTGGACAGCTCCGGGAAGAGCGCCGCGACACATCCCAGCTCGAGCAGCACCTGCAGGCCCACATCCGCGTGCCTGGCCACGAGAATGGCGTCCCAGCGCGAACGGATCTCGACCACCGGCAGCCCCCGGTAGGCGTCAGGTTCGACCACGGATGACAGCCCCACCGGAGCATCCCCCGAGCGGGCCGCTGCCACGGCGAGGTCCATGGCACTCAGGGCCACTCGCTGCCCCGGTCTTTCCCCGACGGCCACCTGAACATGCACTGCTTCCATCGATTATCCGCGCTTACGCCTACCGAGCCTACCGTCCCAGCTGTCTATGGCCACAATGTTCACGGCCGTCATCTGCAAGCCAGTCTCCTGGGCATCTACCTCCCAGGGAGTGCCCGGGGCTAGTACTCTCGAAGGCCTGCCAAGCGGCTAGTCGGCAAGAGCGCGGCAGATTAGTGTCCGATATCATAAACTTCAAGCGCTCATATCGGCGGCTTCTCGCGTGCTCAGACCTCGTCCGCGCGCGCTCGAGCTAGCACCCCACGCGGCGGAACGCTGACGATTCGCGAGCGCACTGGACATGGCGGGCCACCCGTGATTAAAGCCCCACGCCGGCCTGATCCCAAGCTGGCCTCTTGGCCGCTTTCCGGTCAAAGACCCGCGGACGGCGAGATGCTCTGCTCGAATTCCAAAAGCCAATTGACAACGAGGCACCGAGGCTCACGATCTGGGCGTGCGGCGGCGACGAGCCCATGAGTGGCCTCCGGGTAAAGACTATGAAAGCTGACATTCACCCCAAATTGAACCCCGTCGTATTCATCGACGGCCAGCACGAAATCGTGACCCACTCCACCATCACGTCAAACGAGAAAAAGGCCATCGACGGTGTCGATCATTTCATCGTTCACGTGGACATCAGCGGGCATTCACATCCATTTTATACGGGGAAGCAGCGCCTCGTCGATACCGCCGGCCGCATTGAGCGTTTCAAGGCACGCTACAACAAGAAGTAATCGCGCCCGAATGAACGCCGCATTAGATCTGGTGCTGCCTGATCGGACGGTGTGCGGAGGGCCTCGGGCCGCCGGTTTGGCAGGTGGGGGCTGGTCTAAACCTTCGACCCCGCACAGGCGCGCCTTTCCCCGAAGATGGGCAGGCCAGTCGTGAGCGGCCCCTCCGAAGACAAGCCGCGGCTGCCGGTGGCCGTCATTTCCGGCTTCTTGGGCGCCGGTAAGACCACCCTGGTGCAACGGATCCTGAACAACCGGGAGGGCCGTCGGGTCGCCGTCATCGTCAACGATATTGGCGAGTATAGCGCCGACGCCAAGCTGCTGAAGGGCGCGAGCCTGAAGGATCATCAGAACATCATCGAGTTGAAGAATGGCTGTATCTGCTGCAGCCTGCGCGACGAGCTGGCGGATCGCCTGACGCAAATTGCCTCTAGCAATCAATTCGACTATGTTTTGGTCGAGGCTACGGGCATCTCCGAGCCCCTGCCGGTGGCCGCAGGTTTTTTCACGGATGACGAATTCGGCAACACGCTAGATGACCTGGTGCGGGTAGACGCCATGATCACGGTGGTGGACGCCATGAATTTCCCGCTCGATTTCGAAAAGAGCGACACTTTGCGAGACCGCCGCATCGCGCTGGACCCGGCCGACGACCGGAGCATCTCGGACGTGCTCGCCGAGCAAGTGGAGTTCGCCAACGTCATCGTCATCAATAAGACGGATCTCGTCAGCGATCTGGAGCTGCGCCGACTGGAAGCGGTGCTCCACCAGCTGAACCCCAAGGCCAAGCTCGTGCAAGCCACCCATGGCATGGTGCCCATGGAGACTTTGCTCGACACGCATGCTTTCGAGTTTGAAAAAGCCAGCCAAGCATCGGGCTGGCAGCGCGCCATCATCGGCAAGAAAACACCTCCGACGAGCGAGTTTGATCTGGGGAGCTTCGTGTATCGGGCGCGGCGCCCGTTTCATCCCGGCCGCCTCTGGGATGCCCTGCAGGAGAAGATGCCCGGCGTGATACGCGTGAAAGGCTTCTTCTGGCTGGCATCACGCCATAACCACGCCGGCATCTGGTCACAGGCCGGGCATGCGTTTCGCGACGACCTCGCAGGACGTTGGTGGGCGAGCCTGCCCAAAGACGAATGGCCCGATGAAGCCGTGGCGCAGGAAGAGATCCATCGCTTGCACGAGGAACCTTACGGGGACCGGCGTCAGGAGCTCGTATTCATCGGCTCAGGCATGGACCGCACCTCCATCGAGCAGCGGCTCAATCATTGCCTGTTGGACGACGTGGAGATGCGCCTGGGCCAAATGGGCTGGGAATCCTTCGCCGACCCTTTCTCCATTTGGTGGGACGACGACGAA
>JANOIG010000123.1:0-7141 GCA_031407405.1 Deltaproteobacteria bacterium | reverse complement strand
ATAATTGAAGCTAGCGTCGGTAATGCTTTGACCGTAGCGTAACCCCGCGCCCCCCAACTCCAAGGCTTGACGGCCGGCAACCAAATGGCTCTCGATCATGACGCCCAGTAGGCTTGCGGAGCCCGCTGCCACTTGCCCCGCCACATCCGCGAGCACGCGCAGCTGATTCTCATGATTCTTGCCGCTGTTGTCATGGCTACAGTCCACGAGCACTCGAGCGGGCAACCCCGCGTCCGCTGACTGTCTGCTCGCGGCGGCCACCGACGCGGCATCATAATTGGGGCCCTGCGCTCCGCCGCGCAGCGTGAGGTGGCAGTGAGGATTGCCGGCGCTCTGACACAACGCGAGCCGGCCCTTTTGGTTGGGCGCGAGCCGCCGGTGCGGTGCCGCAGCGCTGAGCATGCCACCGAGGGCGCCGTCGAGTCGGCCATCGGTGCCATTCTTGAAGCCCACCGGGAACGGGAGTGAGGAGGCCAGCTCCCGATGCGGTTGGCTCTCGGTGGTGCGCGCGCCAATCGCCGCCCAGCTGATCAGATCGGTGAAGTACGCGGACAGGTTACCATCGAGCAACTCGGTGGCGATCGGCAGGTTTAGCTCCGCGATTCGCGTCATCAATTCCCGCGCCACCACCAACCCGTGCGCCACGTCACAGCTACCGTCCAGATGCGGATCGCTGATGAGCCCCTTCCAACCCACGCTGCTCCGCGGCTTTTCCAAGTAGACACGCATGATGACCAAGAGCTCACTACGGTGTCGCTCGACGACGTGGACCAGGCGCGCAGCGTAATCGAGCGCGGCGCGCGGATCGTGAATCGAGCACGGCCCCACGACGACCAGCAGCCGGTCACTCTCGCCGCGCACCAGCTCGACGGCGTGCAACCTGTGCTCTTCGATGGCTCGCGCCGCCTCGGGTGCGAGAGCGAACTGCTCCTTCAACGGGGCGGGGGTAGGCAGCTTGCCGGGCGAGCTGCCACGCCGCCGCGGCCCGGGTTTACGGGAGCGAAGCTGTGGCAGGATGACTGAAGTCGACATGTGATTTCCGAATGGGGTGCGAGTAGGAAAAGGGGTGGGGTAAGCAAAGGAAACAAAAGCAAAAAACCCCCGGTCGAGGCGACCGAGGGTTGGGGCGAGAGCCGAGTTGGCTGCTGGCTACAACGGACCTTGGCCGCCACCGCTAGGGCGCCAATAGCTAAATCCGCTGAAAGAGCTGTAATTCACAACCGACCTGGCAGGCATTCTACACGATATTACAGCCCTCGACATTTATTTTTCCGAGACCTCGTGCGGCGCGTGAGTCTAGGGTCGATGGCCTTCAGGCAGACGAGTTGATGAATTCGAGCTCCGAGAGCTCGATGGTCACCTCCCGGAGCTCCTGCGACAACGCCTGATCGTGCAGAAGGCCAAGAACCGATATGATGCCTCATGGGCAGCTCGCTTCGTGTGTCCCGCCGCGCGCGACGGGTGCTTCTCGGCGCGGCATTTTTGGCGTTCGTCGTCGCAGGAGCGTGCGGCCCGCGCACGACCGTAGTCCCGGCGCCTGCGGGGCGCTGCGCCGGAGCCAGAACCATACTCCACGACGGAAAGCCAACCGGTCTCGAAATCTGTGCTTCGGGGTTGAGACATCGGGCCGCGGCCGTCGATTGCCCAGCGCCTCCGCGCCGGCAGAGGCTAGGCAAGACAGCGGCTTTTCTCAGCCCCGAGGGCTATTGCACGGTGGATGAGGACTGTGCGAACCACCCGCATGGCTATTGCAGCCAACCGCTCCCGCACGGCCGCAAGCGATGCACATACTCCTGTGTTCGTGACTCGGAGTGCGGGAAGGGACGAATATGCTTCTGCGGGGGGTCAGGCGCAGGCATGTGTGTGCCAGCTTCGTGTCGTTCCTCGGACGATTGTGCAGCACCCTTCCTGTGTTCGACGTATTCGCCCAACCCTGACTGCTTCCTCTCAGACGGATTCGCGTGTCAGTCGGAGCGCGACGAGTGCGCGGTCGACGAGGATTGCGGTAGAAAGCGCGCCTGTGGTTGGGACGGAGAAAGGCGCGTTTGCGTCAAGGGGGGCTGCAACTATTGAGACGTCATCGTGATGCGCCCCTCAGGCATCAGCGGTCTTGTATGACGACCACTTCCGGTGCCAGGCGCTGCAGCGTGGCGAGGCTCGTCCTTTGCCAGTGCATGGCGGCGTCCCGCACCAACCGAATCGTGTACGGCCGGCCTTCCGTGTCGACCTTATAGATCCAGGCGACCATGGCCTTCAGGCAAGACGAGTTGATGAATTCCAGCTCCGCGAGCTCGATCGTCACCTCGCGCAGCTCCTGGGACAGCGCCTCATCGTGCAGAAGGCCCAAGAACCGATCCAGAACCCGCGCGCCTTCCGCTTCGCCCGTGCCGGCAAACCGGACGCGGCCGCGCACCCCTTCGACGGGGCCCAACACCAGGCCTTCCTCCTCAATCATTGGCAGCTTGATCGCCACGGTCATCGGTCACTCCGCATGGTCGTTTGCACCACGATGCTCACCTCTCGCCCGACGACTGAACAGTCGACGTCCAGGCCCGCTTCCGCTCGGATGCGCGCCAACCCAAGCCCCGACATGCCATTCATGGGCGCTGTCGAACGAATCAGCCGATCGTAATAGGCAACCGGGTCGACCGCCGCTCTCAACTCTGAAATACGCCGAGTGACGTCTCGGAGCTGCTCTGGGGCCGCCGTATTGCGGGTCCGCAGGCGCACGATGGATTCGTTGACGCCCCGCTCCAGCTCGAACTCCAGGCCCACTTCTGGGCTGCTGCCGTATTTGAGCACGTTCTCGACGAGCTCGTGTGCCGCCATGTGCAGGCGCGAGGTCGTCTCCAAGTCTTCGATGGTCATCTGGCAAAAATCGATGATCCAGTTTGCGATTTTTCCCGCAAAGCTGTGTGACCGCTCGAGCGAGAAAGAAACTGCAGTACGAGCCGCGGCGATTTGTGACACTCTGCCCGCTAGGAACGACCCGGCTGGAACGAAGATTAGGGAGGCCGATGGGTTTCGATGGTCATTAGAATCGACGCGCATCAACACTTCTGGGACCCGGCCCGCAATCGTTACGGGTGGATGCGTGGGCTGCACGCCGAAGCTGCCCGGCGCCTCGACCGCCCCATTCTGCCGCCTGAGCTCAAGCCCATTTTGGCACACCAACACATCGATAAAACGGTGTTGGTCCAGGCCGCCCCGAGCGACATAGAAGGTGATTTTCTGCTGTCACTGGCCGAGGAGCACGAATTCATCGCGGGGGCGGTGGTCTGGTTGGACATGGAGAGCGCCGGCTTTGAAGGCAGGCTGGATGCGCTCCGGGCGAGGCCCAAGTTTCTGGGCATCCGCCCGATGATTCAGGATATCGAAGACCCGGGCTGGATGCTCGGTCCGAACGTGAAGCGCGCCTTCGGAGCCCTGGAGGAGCGGCAGGTGTGTTTTGACTTCTTGATCAAACCGCACCAGCTGCCGCCTACGCTGAAAATTTTGGACCAATTCCCGGAGCTGCGTGCAGTGGTGGATCACCTGGCCAAGCCCAACATTGCCGCTCGAGAGCTGGCTCCGTGGGATTCGCTGATGCGGCGAGTGGCCGAGCACGCCAATGTCTACTGCAAGCTCTCGGGCATGATCACCGAGGCGGACCATGAGCATTGGTCCCCCACTGACCTCGCGCCCTACATCCAGCACGGCGTGCGCTGTTTTGGCCCTGAGCGCTGCATGTTCGGCAGCGACTGGCCGGTGTGCACGTTAGCCGGGAGCTACGCGCAGGTGGTCAGCGCGCTCGAGCAGGGCCTGGTGCCTTTGGAGCTGGGCGAAGCGAGCCTGAGCCGCATCTTCGGCGGCACCGCCGCGGAGTTCTATCGGTTGCAAAGCCCGAGCCGGCGCAGCCCGGGAGCGCTTTGACATGCCCTTCGACCTCAGCGGGAAAGTAGCCGCCATTACCGGCGCGGGGTCGGGCATCGGCCAAAGCATCGCGGAGCTGTTTGCGCGCCAAGGCGCTCGCGCTCACCTGCTCGACCTCGACAGCGACGCGGGGGAAACGGTCGCCGCGCGGCTGCGGGCGGCGGGGCACACCGCCACCTTTCACCGCTGTGACGTGGCCTCGGCGAGCGAGGTGAAAGCTGCTTTCGACGCCCTCTTCAGCCAGGCCGGGCGCCTCGACATCCTGGTCAACAACGCGGGGGTTTCCCACATCGGCAATGTCGAGGCGACGAGCGCGGCGGACCTCGATCGGATTTACTCCATCAACATCAAAGGGGTGTACCACTGCCTGCAAGAGGGCATCGCGCGCATGAAGCTCAGCGGTGGCGGAGCCATCGTGAACATGGCGTCCATTGCCTCGCTGGTGGGCCTCGAAGAGCGTTTCGCATATTCCATGAGCAAAGGCGCGGTGCTCACCATGACGCTCAGCGTGGCTGCGGACTACCTGGCCCACAACATTCGCTGCAACTGCATCTGCCCCGCGCGCATTCACACGCCTTTCGTCGATGGTTTTTTGAAGCGGCACTACCCAGGGCAAGAGCGAGAGGTATTTGAAAAATTGTCCCGCGCCCAACCGATCGGCCGCATGGGCAAGCCAGAAGAGGTAGCTGCGCTCGCGCTCTATCTGTGCTCGGACGAAGCAGCGTTCGTCACGGGCAGCGCGTACCCGATCGACGGTGGCGCGACGTCCCTGGTCTGACTGTCCGCCGACACGCCGAAAAATCCTGGAGCCTAGAGCCTGTAGCTCGAGGCCCAGCAAGAATGATGTAGGGCAGAAATGGGGGCCGGGCTGCCACCGTTCGGCAGCCTACGCCACCTCGGGGCGCTTGACTCTTGGACCCATGGAAGGTCGGATGAGCCCCGGACCCGAGCAGAGGAAAGACATGAAGCTCATTCGGTTTGGTAACGCGGGCGACGAGAAGCCGGGGCTGCTCGCGGCCGACGGCGCGCGCATCGACGCTTCGGGCTTCGGCGAGGACTATGGCGAAAGCTTTTTCGGCGCAGGCGGCTTGCAGCGCCTGAACGCCTGGGCGGCCGAGCACGCCCAGAGCGCGCCGCGCGTCGCTGAATCGGTGCGCTGGGGGCCACCCATCGCTCGCCCCAGCAAGATCGTCTGTATCGGGCTCAACTACCGCCAGCACGCGCACGAAACCGGCGCGGCGCTGCCCACTGAGCCCATTCTGTTCTTCAAGTCCACCTCCGCGTTTGTCGGCCCGAATGACGACCTCGTCATCCCACGGGGCTCCGAGAAGACCGACTGGGAAGTGGAGCTCGCCGTCGTCATCGGGCGGCGCGCGCGTTATGTGTCTGAGCTCGAAGCACCCCAGCACATAGCGGGGTATGCGCTGCATAACGACTACAGCGAGCGAGCGTTTCAGCTCGAACGCGGCGGCCAGTGGGTCAAGGGGAAGAGCTCAGACACCTTCGCTCCGTTCGGACCTTTTCTGGCCACGCCCGATGAGGTCGGCGACGTCCAAAGCCTGGACCTGTGGTTGAAGGTCAACGGGGAAGAGTTGCAACGCGGAAACACCAACGACATGGTTTTCGGCGTCTACGCTCTGGTCAGCTACGTTTCACAGTTCATGACGCTGTTACCGGGCGACGTGATCAGCACCGGGACACCCGCCGGGGTGGGCCTGGGGTTCAAGCCGCCGCGTTTCTTGCGCGCGGGTGACGTTTGTGAGCTCGGGATCCAAGGGCTCGGCAGCGCCCAGCAGCGGGCCGTTGCCTGCAATTATTGACCGGCGAGCCGTTGATTTAGGTAAGCGCCGAGTCGGGCTCGGGGTGCGCCAGTTCTGGATAAAAGCGCACATCCGGCAGCCAAGCCGTGGGTCCGGCTCGAGTGGCCAACGGGCGGGAGTGCCACGGGTTTGCAGGCCCACCCAGAATGCGTAACAATTACTAGGTGAACGAGCAACCGCGCCGCCCGGCGCGGCACGGGCTGTCCCCGGGAGGGGCGGACTGATGCCGCAAGACCCGCTCTCTAGCCCATTCGATACAGCTCCGGACATCGACGGCTTCTTCCGCGAGCTGGTAACCCAAGTCATCAAGAACCGCGGCTTCGAGCCGAGCAACGCCAGCGCGAGCTATGTCGTCTCGCTATTGGTGGAATCGGCAAAACCGAACGCTTCCACACTCAACGTCATGGGCGAAAGCTCATTCACGCTGATGTTGGCGGACGCCCTCGAGAGCCATGGGGCGGCACGTTTCGAGAAGCTTCGAGTGCTCGGCGATGGAGTGCTCTATGTGAGCGGGTTCTTCAGCGACCACCTGACCCGCCGCGGGCTAGAGCCTTATTATGTACGAGGCCTGGGTGCTACAGCCTATGGCGGCGCGGCGTCAATGCTGCGCAGCGTGGGTGCGCACCGCACCGGCCCCGACATCTTCAGTGAGCTCTCGCACAATTTCGAGATGTTCGTGCAACTGGTCAGCTCGGTCTCGGAAGAGTTGTCCGCACGCTCGGTTCGAGATGACAGCTCGCTACTCGATGTGTACGAACGTTGGTTGAAGGTGCAGTCCGACAGCCTGACCGAGCTACTCCTCGCCCACGGCATCCTGCCTAAAAGGGGTACCCCCGGAGTGCATTAGGTTGCGCTCGGTTTCGCCACGGCCCCCATGGGTGAGGGGCCGCGTCGAAACCGGTCAATGCGCTCTCTTGCACTCGGGGCTGCCTTTATATTGGAGCGAACCCGGGACCGGGTTCGCTCGAGGGCACACTGGGAGGGGGTTCGCGCCGAAATTATCCTGCGAATTGGTGCTCCGTTACGGCTCGCACCATTAGTGTCGCGTTTCTATGGAATCGATGGGCAATGGCACCCGGAGCTCGGCGCGAAGCGCCGTCCAAGAAAAAAACTGCTGGTCCGAGTAGCAGTATGGCTTGGGGCTGCCGCGCCTGGCCCCCACACTTGCGGGCCGGGTGCGACAGCCATCAATTCGAAAGAAACGAGGCACTCCCCGCTATTCGAACACCACGGTGCGGTTTTGGTGCACGAGGACTCGGTGCTCGAGGTGCCAGCGCACTGCGCGGCCGAGGACGTTGCGTTCGACGTCTCTGCCCTTGCGGATTAGGTCGCGGATTGAGTCTTTGTGCGTGGCGCGGATCACGTCTTGCTCGATGATCGGACCTTCATCGAGCTGCTCTGTGGCGTAG
>JANOIG010000049.1:0-14874 GCA_031407405.1 Deltaproteobacteria bacterium | reverse complement strand
CGTAAGCGATCCACCGAACCCATCTTGCAAGGAGGGCGTTTCTGGGCATGGCCAGTCCGCAGGCATCACGCCTCGGGGATGGTGAACGAGCAAAGAGGCATGTCGAGCTCGTCAGAGCGAAGCTTGGCGCGCGTCGCCGTCCAATGCTTGGGTGCCAGCTCGAGGTGCCGTTCTTTGGGCCAGTAAGGCAGCACGCGCATCACCTCGTCCAGATACTGCTCGGGGTCAATCGAATGGAGCCTGCACGAGGCGATTATGGTGAAGATGGCCGCCGCGCTCTCGGCATGCGTGTCGCTACCGTAGAACATCCAATTTTTACGACCTACGACAATCTTCCTCAGCGAACGTTCCGAGCGGGTGTTGTCGAGGGGCAGCCGGCCATCATCGAGCACGCGCAGGAGCTCCTTCTCTTGATTTGAAGCATAGCCGAGTGCCTTGGTTGCGAGGTTACGGCCCTGAGCGGCAGCACGAGTCTGATTCACCCATTCGAAGAAGCTCTCGAGCAGCGGACGCAGGTGCTCGGCGCGCAGGAGCTTTCGCTTGGCGGGCGGCAGCGAGCGGAATGCATTGTCGGCGGCATACATGGCGCGAATGCGCATCAGGCCCTGGATGCCGACCGGGTACTTGCAGATGGCCGCCTCGAAGAAATAGCGCCGGCAATGTGCCCAGCAGCCCACCAAAACGACGCCTTCGTCGCCGTCCTTGGGTGGCCCTCGCTCCAGCACGTCGTAGACGTTGTGCGCATCGCATTGCAGGTAGCCATTGAAGCCGTGAAAGAGCTTCTTGACGAACTCTTGGGTGTGCTTCTCGGCGTAGGCGAAGAGCACGTGGCGGCATCGACGACAGCCGTGAAGAAATGACCCCTTTTGCAGGCTTTGCTTCGGCCATCCTGGCTCTTGTCGGGCTGCACCAGCGCGGAGGTTGCATCGGTCGAGATGACGGAGCCGTTTGCGATGGCGTCCTGCCACATCGAGTGCACGATCGTCGCGCCGATGGCGTTGCCGGCTTCTTCGACGTAGCGGCACATCATGCCACGCCCAAGCTCGACGCCTTGGTCCTGGACGTGTTGCTCGAGCCGGTAGTGCGGCACGCCCAGCGAGAACTTCTGCACCATGATGTGGGCGACGACCGACGAATGCAGCAGGCCGCGAGGAAAGAGGCTCTTCGGTGTCGGCACACCCAGCACCGTGGGTCCGTCTTTGCCTGGAACTTCGTACTTCGCAGTGCGTTTGACCAGCACTGCGTAGCCGCCCCGGCGAAATATGAGGTTGAGGTTTTCCTCGAACCCGATCCGCTTGGCGGTACTCTCGAGCTCTTCGTCCAAGATCTCGAGCAGGACTCGGGGCAAGTTGCTGACCGACAAATCCCGACGGCCGGTGGGCTTGGCTTTCGGCTTGTCACTCGGCGGTGCAGCGGCGCCATCACTACCATTGGCCGCTTTTGCCTTGGCGACGGCCTCGTCCAGCTGCTTCTGGAGCAGCTTGTCCGCGTCGAGCAAGCTGCCGAGCGAGAGCTGCAGCTCACTCGTCTGCATGCGCTCGGTCTTGTTGCCGTAGATGCGCCGCTTCAGCAGCTGATTTTCGTGCGTCAGGTTGACGATGGTCTCGCGAAGCGATTCGTTTTGCGCATCGCTCTCCCGCATGCGGGACTTTACCCCGACCAGCTCCACTTGGAGTGCCGACACGGCTGCGGACAACTCCGCCGCCGATAGCACGGCGTTGGCATCAGCTGATCGGGCCCGGGGCACGGCACACGTATACATGAGCCCGATCGTCGTGCTCAAGTCGAGAGTGAAGCGCTCCTTTCGATTGCGTCCGACTCAATGAATGCGGCGCCGAGGCGCCTTCGGCGCGACAGACACGCCCTTGTAGATCACCTCGAAAATGGCGTCGCTGATGACGACGTGCTGGTCGCCCATGCGTGTGGCCCTTGGCAATTCGAACTTTCCAGCGTCGAGCTTCTTGTGCACGATGATGGCGCCGGTGCCATCCCACGTCAGCACCTTCATCGTGTGGCCACGTTTTCCGACGAACACGAACAGCGCTCGCGACCGCGGCTCGCCCTGCATTCGCTCGCGAACGATCCCGCCGAGCCGCTCATACCCGAACCGCATGTCCACCGGCTCGAGCGCCACGTAGATAGGCAGGCCGTGTGCGATCATGTCGTTCCGCTACCCAATGCCACAACGACTGCGCGCAACAGATCGGCATCGAAGTCACTCGCCACGCGAATGGTTGCAGGACCAACCTCTACGACAATCGCCGCTGCTGCCACTGGACGTGTTGGCATCAACCGGGCAAACTCGGGCTTCTTCGTTGCCGCAGCGTCCTTCATCCAGCGGTACGCCGTGCCAGCACAGACCCCCATCCTTCGAGCCACGACTCTCGCCGACTCGCCGGACGTCCGGACTTGCCCGATCAGCTGCTCTCGCTCTCTTGCCGTGTATCGTCTGCGCATCTCGACGCTTTTGCCAGCGTCGATCGGGGCTGCCTATATGGGCTCCGTGGATCGGTTACGTCTCACCGCGCTCTCCCGCTCACCCCAAGGACCGTCTGCCCGCGCGCGTCTGAGACGAGTCATCCGGCGAGTATCGGCCGCTCCGCGACCTCGGTTATGTCAAAAGCGCGCCGCCAGCGAGCCTTCGGCTCGTTGTGCAGTTTGGGCCAGCCCTACTTAGACAACCCTCCACTGTCGCTCGACACCATCCCACTCCTCAGTCCCGAACGTGAACAACTCGACGTAGTTGATCCGCGAGCCTGAAACATCGATCGCAAATCCCAAGCCGTTGCGTACCTCTGCCATCTCGATCATGCGGCCCTCCGCCGAATACGTTCCATCCGGAAGGTGCTGTTCTCGACCATCTTTGAGGTACACATATCGGCCGGCACCGGTGTTCTCGCGCTTGATGACCTGCAGTCGGTCTGTCTGAAACCCGGGCCAGTTCTCCTGAGCAGTCCGGTCGACGAGCTCACTTTCTAGTGGGGTCAGAGAGTCGCTCATGGCGGGAGCCCTTTCCTGGAAGCCGAACCTATCTGTACTACGCCATCGATCACCCGGCCACCGATCAAACGGATCTGCGTGCCAGCAACGTTGATGATGTTTCCTGCGTTCCCCCTCGGAAGGATGCCGTTCGGTCCAACCACGAGCTTACCCTCCTTCAGCGCCTGGTTCGCCGCGTTTTGGATCGCCTGGAATGCCTGCTGCTGGCCGCCCTGAGCCTTCACAAACTCCTCGAGAGCATGTTCGGCCTTGCCGAAGATGTGGTTGAGCTTGGTTGCAGTCGCCGATCCCCCCCTTGCGGCCTGCCAGAGTCGTTGGCCATGATGCTCGAGCCAGCGCACGTCCTGCTGTGCCCTCCTCCACCACTCCTGCCCGAGTTGTTGAAGCGTCCGTGCGTCTCGGCGGACCCCGCTCACTATTTGGGGACCAAATCGTTTGAGGATCTCTACACCCCTTTTAATCTTGTCTGCATGGGCGATTTGACTGGGCGACTGAGTGACTGAGGAACTCCTGGCGCTCCCCAAATTCCCGAGGCTCGACGGAGCCAGGAGTCCGGAGTTTTGGATAGACTGGATGCCGCCGGCGCTCATGGTAACCCACGAGCGCCCCCCGCTCTGCCCCCTGTTGATGCTCCAGTCCTTAGAGCTCGAGTCGTCTGAGTCGTCAGAACCCTCGCCACCCCATTGCCGGTCGTACCATTCCTTGGGGTGTGCTGGGTTTCCAATGCACACGCACCCGCACGAGCTGTGTTGTTGCTGCTGCGCCGTTATGAGACTCTCGGTGCGCCAGCGATTGTCCCCAGCATAGAAGCCCGTCGGATCGGTGAAGTTGGTCGGATTATGGGCGACGTAGGAGTAGGGCTGGGTGCCGAAGGTGGTGAACGGTTGATCCAACACCGCGTCGGGCGTGAGGAAGCGCCGCGTGGTGATGTCGTAGACGCGGCCATTCATGTTGATGAGGCCGATGTCGTCGTCGTGCCGATGGCCCGTGTAGCCGAGCTGGGAGAAGGTCTGCGCGGGGGGCGTCGCCGGAGCCACGTTCATGCGCTTGCCGAAGGGGAAGAAGCCGAGCTGAGTCGAGGTGGTGCCGACGACGACGAAGCCTGGTGTGTCCTGGGTATCGCTGAAGATGTGACGCGTGGATGCGCTAGTGCCGCCCCAGGTGTGCACGCGTTCTGCCACGACCCTGCCCTCGGCGACGAAGCGGAAGACGGATTCCTTGGTATTATTTTGTGCAGTGAGGTTTCGACCTTCGTAGAGCGACGTGACGTAGTGAACTTCGTTGTTTGCGTCCTGGCGCTTCTTCACGCGAGCGCCCAGCGCGTCATAAACGAAAGTGCGGGTGAGGTTTGGGCCGAAATGCTCGACGGAGCTCGGAAGACTGAACGAGTTCCAGGTGTAACGGCGCTTCAGTGTCGAGCCTTCGCGTACCTCGGTAACTCTTCCGTTTGAATACGTGAGGCTCTGGGTCGGCGCTGAACCTACTCGATGGCTGACGAGGTGATAATTGCGGCGGAGGTCATTCGTCCGATACGTGTACGTCTCGTCCTGAGTCCAGTCGGGGGACGCGGTCGAGGTGGTCGTGTCGACGCCGCTGATGCCTTGGCTGCTGTAATCAAGCGTGGCCTCGAGCAGCGAGCTGCCCGGGGCTTGTCGCTTATAGGTCCGGAGGAAACCGCGAGAGCTGTCGTAGTCGAACGTTTCGGTGATGCCACCGATCGTCTTCGTCTTGAGGTCGCCGTTCGGGTGATATGTGTACGAGAACGTCGGGCTGGGCTGAATGTTGAACGTGGCCTGCGCCTTCAGCCGCAGCGTATTATTGTCATAGCTACGATCGCTCGTCATGCTCTGGCTGCCGAAGTGTCTAAAGCCCTTCACCATGCCGAGCGGGTGGCGCGTCGTGGCCTCCCACAGAGTCGTCGGCGTCGCCGTCGAAGCATCGGCTAGCGCCCGGAGATAGCCGTTTTGGTAGCTATATTGCGCGATCGGCCGCGTGCGAATCGTATGCGGAGTGGCATAATGATCGGGTGAGGCTTCCGGATAGTAGATCCGCGCGAGCCGCTGGCCGTGGTTGGGGTCATACTCAAAGCGAAGGCTCAGCTCAGTGCCGTCTGCAAAGCGCTCGATACGCTTGTCGAGCCGTCCTACAAAGTCATAGGTAAATTCCGTTTCATGGCCGCCCTGGGCATCGGTGGTCATGAGGCCGAGGCTGCCCATTCCATGTTCGGGCGGGTCCCAAAAGTACTCCTGCGTTTCGTCTTGCGTGGAGCGTACGGTAGGGCGACCCAGCTCATCACGCGTGTATTCTGCGATGACGCCGTCCTTCTCCTCTTCCACGATGTCGTCGAAACCGTCATAGGTCGCTTCCCATCGCGTGTTGTGAGTTCCGCCAGCGTTGGCCATGCCCGTGGACCACCTCACGGGTCTACCTATACTGTCGCGAGTGAACCGTTCGGTAACTCCCTCGGGATTGCGCAATGAGCTCAGCTCGCCATCCGCACCGTAGCCGTAGGTCGTAGTGAACTCCGCGCCGGCATTGTTCGTTTGCGTGAGGCTGACAATGCGGCCTTGCACGTCGGGTAACTGGGTGGTCGCGAACCCGCGAGCGTCGGTCACGGTGACTTCACCCATCGGACTTCCGTAGGTGTAGCCCGACGTCTCGCTGACGCCCTTGGTCGTGCTCGCCGGGCGACCGAGCACATCGTACTGGGCCGCCGTGATCTGGGTCCCGGCGCCGAGTGCTGCGATAGCGGTTGCCCTGGTGGCTGCCACGCTGGAATGTGGCGAAGCCGAGCTGCCATAGTGCGTCGCAATCACGTTGCCCAGAGCGTCATAGGTCCGCTTGCCAATACCCGTGCCGCCGTCGAAGGTGACCCAGGTGAAGAGATCAGGGCGCCCGATGCTGTCGGTGAAAGTCGCGGTTTTGCTGCCGTCGAACGGAAAATCTTCGTAGACCACGCCCGCGCCGTACGTCGTATCGCTCCTCGGCGGCCCGTCGACGGTAAAATTCTCGCGCTCGCGGCCAAACCCATCCCTTATGATGTATTCGGTCCAATCCCCCGCGCCAGCGTTCGGATCGGCAGTGAGGTAAACCCAACCATATATGGGATCGCGCAGCGCCCAGCTGGTATGTCCGGCGGCGTTCGTGGCACTTTCGACGTGGGTACCGCTAGCGTCATACGTGAAGTCCTCGATTCGGTAGGCAAAGCATTGCAGCACACCGTCTGGCTCGACGGCACGGCGGCACTCGCTGCCGCTGCCGCAGTCCGGAGTGGTGCTACAGGTCTCACCGGTCGGCGCGTAGCTCCAGTGCGACGTGATGTTTCCGAAACCGTCACGAAAAAAGCGCTCGATGGAGACCCTGCTATCCGCAGACGCCTCTCGCTCAGGCTCTCGGACTATCGTCTCCAGCAATCCGTTGTCGTCGTAGGAAAAGTCGACAGTACGGACAATGTCGTCCGACGTTGGCGGGGTACCCTGCCTGGGATTCGCACCAGTATCTGCTTGCAGCCGTTCCACCCGTCTGCGCGCCTCGCCGAGGCGCCAGGTCGTCTCGTCGTTGTCGAATTCGGTCTCGAGCGTGTGCGTATAAGTACGGAGAGTCGAGGAGCCCGGGGCGAATTCATCGATCGAAGTCGTCACGACGCTCTCTGGATTTCCATAGTCATCGTACGTCGCTTCGCTGAAGACTCGCGACACACTCTCGCTGGGCGAAGTGATGAACCAGCGCGAGATTTCGCTCTCCTTCCTCAATGGATGTCCGGCAAAAACGGCGCTCCACGTCGTGCGCGGCCTACCGATGACCCCGGTCGCGTCAGCCAAGCTCGCGTCGTGCTGGCTCCCGGGTAGGCCCTGTTCGCTCGAGCTCGGCCGCTCGAGATGAGGATAGTGCCGAAAGCTACCCACTTCGACGGGCGTAAAATCGTTCGTATGCGTCGTCGTCACGCCTCTCGCCTCGTCGCGCTCTCGTATCGTCTCGAAGCCGAGAAAACCGCGGCCGGTGACGTCCATGAGCGCCGTTTCGTAGTCGTAGTGCAGGTCGACGCTGCGCTCGGCAGTGATCGCCGTGTGCCGCCGCACGATGGAGCGGCGGGTGGCGGCGGCGAGTGGATACTCCGGCGCGGCCTGCAGGCTATAGGTCCCGCTCGTGTCGAAGGTCAGGGCCGCGTAGTGGGCGCTGTCCCGAGTCTTGCCGTTTTGCGAAGCGATCGTCATGACGTCGATGCCGTGGCCTAATCCAACGGACGTCGTCATCATGCTGCGGAACCCGGGGACTCCTCCGACGAGCTCCACCAGCTCCATGATGCCGTTGCCGTCGATGTCGGCGAGCGTGCTCATCGGAAAACGAGGATTTTCAGATCCAGTGGATTTCATCAGGCGCCGATAGCCTGCTCCGTAGCTCGGCAGCGACACTGGTGCGTCAAAGCCGGTGCCGTTGGAATAGAGCACGCGCGCTGGCTGGGTCGAGCTCGACCAGCCCTCGAACGGCGTGAGCGTGCCGCCGGGGTGCAAGAGCACGATATCGTCGCGCCCGTCGCCGTTCATGTCGCCGACGCGCAGGCCGTTATCGAGCCCCTTGGTGACGAAGCCTAGCGCGTCGACAAATATGTCAGGTTCATAAGCGTTTAGAGTCGCCTGAGCCGGGCCCACGGTCGCGGGGGGGAGGTAGCCTGCGCCCGTGTTGATGCGGAGGTACCATGCGACTCCTGCTGGGGGCGGATTCTGGCAGGACCCCGCGCATGGGCCCTCACGGTAGAGGCCGTCCTGAAGCCCATCGCCATTGACGTCGAGGAAGTACCAGAGGCCGCGCTCCCAATTGCCACTGAAGAACGTTTGACCCCAAATCTCGGTCGTCGATGGCTCGCTGCTGAAATTGTTCTCCTCTCTGAGGAGCCGATTGCCATGGTCGTTTCGCAGGGTGTAGACGACGTCGGACGTGATCCCCCAGGTGTAGCCGCGCATCTGCGTGGCGTAATCCATGATGGTGAGCTCTAGGTGCCCGTCACCGTCCTGATCGAGAAACGTGGTGAGCCCGTTGAGACCGACGCGCCCCCAGTCGGGATGTGTACTCGACGGATCGGGACCCGCAGAGGGTATTGCAGTCCGACGGTTCGTACCGTAACTGACTTGTTCTACATCGCCGGAACCCGGAGTAAAGATCGCTCGCTGCGCGATCCAGCGATCGTTGCCAACTTGCGTGTTACCCGAAAGCATGTCGGGCAAGCCGTCGCCATCGAGATCTCCGAACCTCAGAAGGCCTTCCGCGTACGGTCTGCCGTCCGAGTACGGATTTCGGTCTTCCCATCGCGGTATGGCCTTGCCGCTCAGGCCGACGACGTTTTTCTCGCGCAGCTCCCCCTCTGTGCTGTCCCAGCCGAGGACTCGATAGCCATCTTCGAAACACTCATGGACGAGCTCGGCGCGGCCATCGCTGTCGAGATCGACGGGGGTGCCCCCCGCCATGTGGTAGATGCGGCCGCACGGGCTGCCGTCCCAATTGACATCCTCCGCGTGCGTGAAGTACCCGACGCCGTCTGCCAACACCAGCCGCGCTGTGGGGGGCACACTGGTTGCCGGATGGTCGTGAAGCAGGATGTCATCGTTACCGTCGCCATTGGCGTCGAAAGCGACGATCTCCATCTCGTAAGTTCCCGGGAGGCCCGATCGGAGCCGACCCAGGTAGGAGAAGTTGTTGGTACCTGCAACCGTCGACGCGGTATGCACCGCGTGCTGACCCAGGCTATCGCCATAGGTGAAGGTCGTCGCTGGGAAGCATACGCCGGCTCCGTCGCATAGGGTGACGGTCGTGAGGAGCGTGCGCTTCGTCGCAACGCTCTGCTGGTATCCCAGGCGGTACTCGCGAATGACCTGCCGGGGGTCCCGGGACTTGACAACGATCTTCTCGAGCCGCTTCGAGTTCTTAAACCTCACTCCGTTGACGTAGCGTTCGAGGATGTCGGCCGAGGCGCGGTCTTGATAGACGAAATCGACCTCGAAATTGGCGTCGTCGAAACAGGAGGAGGATTCATGACACGTGTAGCGGACCAGACCATGCAGGGGAAAATTCCCCGAACCCGAGGGATCTGAATTGTCGTTAGACCATTGAACGACGTTACCAGCGCGATCATGCAGCCCGGCCATGGGCCATATCGGGCGAACCTGTCCCCCACCGGCGATTGTGCCGTCTGCCCGAAGTAGGGGACGATGATATCCCCATTGATTGTCGTCGAATTCGCCGTATATCGCATGCGTTCCATCCTTGAATTCCACCTTCCATGCGGTTGGCTGCACGCTGTCAAAAAACGTGAACGTGTTTGTGATCTTCACCCGTGCAAAACTGTCGACCTCCGTTCGGTACTCCGCGCCAACAAGCCCATTCTCCCCAGCCACGAGCACGAGCCGCTGGCCATCAAGGCAGAATTTGTCGGTGCTATCGTACTCGACGCGTTTTCGGACCCCGCCTGAAGCCACCACTCCATCGCATCGGGTGATCTCGGAACTTCCGCGAATCGACCACCCCACCCCCAGCGGTCCATTGCCAGCATCGCTCTCGTAGACCAGCGACAGGTTCGGGGCCATTCCCGCACGCCCTTCGGGCACCTCGATGGGTATCGTGTATTTGAACGTCCCTCGCGGCGTCACCTCCCCCTGGCCGAGTGGAGCGTCCTGATTCGTCGCGGTCGAGGGGAGCGGGGGTGTCGGCTCGGCCGTGGGGCGAGTCGACGTAATGGCCGCGGCCAAAGCCGATCGTTGCAACGCCTGAGTCTGGAACGGTGCGCCCGCATTGGTATCGGAAGCTCCTGACGCCAACGCGGAGCTGGCTTGCCCAAGGGCGGGTGCCGTCTCGACGCCGTCGTCGAACGACCCCGTGCATGCGAGGACCTGGATCAGAATGAACAGATACAACCAAGGTGCAGACCATCCGCGACTTATCTCCTGCGGATCCACGTGCGTTCGCATGCCGTTCATTCGCTCTCCTCGTGCCTTGGTCATCCTCGAAGCCCCGCTGCAACACGCGAAGGCTTCCTCGGTCGGAGCCACGGCGTATGCATAAAATTTTCAGAGCGCCGAGTGTCTCACTCGAAAAACGCGCGTCAAAGGCGCGGCTGAATGATGATGGCCGATCCACACCAGCCCACAATAGTCATTTCGTTGGATTCCGATCAGGTCCGCCGCAGCCCGTCACGCCTTGTTCGAGCTCGCGATTGAGACTGGTGGTAGATCGACATGCGTCGAGCTTGCTGCAGCCACTCGTAGCGCTTTGGCGGCGAGCTCGTTTCGAGTCAACGCGCCAAGCTTCTCGTATAGAACAGCGAGCTGATTGGCGACGGTGCGTGTCGAGGTACTCCTCCGGAAAGCAATTTCTTGATTGCTGTAACCATTGATCACGCCTTGCAGGACATCACATTCAGCCTCGGTCAGGCTGTTTGTTGGACCATGACTTTGCATACGCGACTCGAATACCAACTTTGACATTCCATTGCTGAGATTGAGGCGGCGACCATCGCTGGCAAGGCAATGCCAGAACCCTGGCAATTGCGCGCCGCTGTGGAGGTCGAGCTTGCCCAGTGCGTCCTTCAGAGCCGAGCGTGCGGTCGCCCAAGCAATGGACAGCTCCTGGGCAGCGTCCTTGCCCGCAAAGCCCAGCGCGGCGAGGTGAGCCGTTTCAAACTCGCGTGGAGTGAGGCGCCTCGCATTGAGCGAGTGGTTGTTCCACCTGAGAATGGTGATTTCTCGGTGAGCGCCTCTGATCTGGTAACTCAGCGCTTGCCATCCTTGTATGACCAGGAGCTCTTCAGCGCCAGGGTCGCGAAGTCTTGCGACAGCATGGGCTTTCATCGAGCGGAGATTGGCCATCCGTAATGCTCCTTTCGACCGTATCGCTGTCTGACCTACCCAACGCATACGTGCGGGGTGCGCGTCCGGGTCGATATTTCTTTCCTCCTCGTTCGGCTTGTTTCGGACAAACTCGCGAGCCAGGAGGTTAGGAGCCCACGTCCGTGTTGTTTCGTGAGTCGGTGGTCGCCTTGTAGCGACGCCGTCTGGGCCCGCCGACCCCGTTCTCCTAGTCGACCACGTCACCCGACCCGGGCTCCGCGGTGGTCCCTCGCCAACGGTCCGGGCGAGGTCAGTCGTAGTCTGACGCGCTAGCGTCACCGGAAGCGGCCTTCGATCATTGCAACTGTGCTGTCAGACGGCGGGGATACCCTGCCTTTCCCCGAAAATAAATCGACCAGGTATTCCGGACGCCCCGTACGCTGTACGTCCCCCTTTGGATGCTGAGTGGGCCGCAGCGACGCGAACCGTTTTAGGCGGTCTCGCGTGTGGGAAACCCACAACCAAAGCAAGAAAGATCCGTGTCATGTTGTTACGCAAACCGTTGATTCTTTTATCGCTATTCTCGTTAGGTTGCTCCGCCGAAGCGGATATGGTCTCCGTCGAGCCATCCGAAGATCGTTCGGAGCTCGGCTCGCTCGAGCAGGAGTGGTGCATCGGCTGCCAAGCGGCTGTCAGCACACCGATCAACATACCGATTGGCTACGGTCTGCGCCCCATCACCGAGACCGTTAGCGGACAATCCACGCAGTTTCCCGCGTGTCAGGGCTCAGAGGACAGCATGCCGCACGCCTGCCGAGTGCCGATGGGAGACATGTTCTGGATCAGCCCGCCCCCAACCAGCTGGGCGAGCTGGTTACGCGACATCTACAACACGACCAAGGAGGTGATATCCGTCGAGTTCGAGAACTCCGGGTGGCGGGTCGACCATTGCCTGCCGACGTACGAGGCATGCCGACCTAGTGGCAATGGTGACTACGTGCATAGCGAGATGATCACTAAGCCCGACATCTCCAACAGCCCTCACCCGCTCTTCAAGATTACGCTAGCGGGCATCAACAACACGACAGTCTCCAACATCAAAGCTTACCGTGCGTGCGAGATCGCATTCGACTTTGTGGGCCCGAAGGGCATCTTAAACAACGGGGGCCATTGCACGGGCAGCTGTGTGAGCAGCTGGGACACGTATATACGCAACACCATGATCGAGCGAGTGTTCATGCGTGCTTTCTCGCGTTGCGCCGGCCTTGGGGGTGATCAGTTTCCGATCTACGAGTTCTCCGTCGGGTCTAACCAAAACAACTGTTTCGCATGGGACGGCTTCAGCTGCAGCCAAGGGGGCGGCGACGGGCTGCTGCGGAAGGAGTGGCAGGCCGCAGGTTGGTGGAGTCAGAGGTTTTACAAGAACTGTCTCGGCAATACCGCAACGAGTTGTTCTAACCCTCCAGCCATGCCAGGCTCTCCCGGTCAGATCGAGTCAGGCGCGTTTCTGCTGCGAGATTACCACCACTACCATTGGTAAAACTCACTGCGCGCACGCCATACCTGTTGGTTCCCAAGATGTGCGATCATCCCGACAGTGCAGGACGGCGCTGGTCCCTCTGAAGTGCTGCGCTATCCTACTTTGCTGAAGCAGTGAAGCGCTCCCGTCGAAGTCGAAGGACGAAGTGCGATAGAATGGGATGCCATTCTTGACCTCAACGACGTTTGAACACATGAAGCTGACGCTAACTTTGGTATCTGCAACTTCTGCTCGAGCAACTTCAGCCTCTGCGGATCCGCGCCTGGATTGGCCTTCTCCCCGCGGTACAGCACCCGAACCAGCCCGAGCAGATCCCGAGTGGCAGCGAGAGGAGACCGGCGATCCAAAGGCTTCACAAGTCATATTGAACACCGTTGCCTCTCTTGGGCGGCAACAAGCGTCATCCAGCTCGATGCTGACCTTGACGCGCGCACGCGGCGCCAGCGAGGGTCGCCTTGTGTACGCCGAATAAAAAGCAAAAAGCACCGCCATACTTCATCAGCGAGCTTCGATAGCCGGTGGCGTTCAGCGTCCCGCGAACGCGCGCGCCGTGCTGCAGCCCCTCCGCCTCAGCTACCTTGAGCGCACGAGAACGTAGTGGCCCCCGCGCGGCGCCGGTGCGAGCTGGGCGGTGAACGTTCTCACGAGCCGTGGTCAGCACACGCCGGCGCCAGCTCACTCAAGGAAGAGCTGCCCGTGTCGGGTGCTGCTCGCGGGACTGCTGCAGCTCGCAGGGCGAAGAACGCAGGCTTTTCTCCAAAAAGGCCCAGAGGCCGACTTGATTGTCCGTCCAACATAATTATTATCTATTGGTACTTCACTGGAGAGAATGCCATGAGCAAGAACACGAGCGTCGCCCTAGGCGAGCACTTCTCGAGCTTCGTCGAAGGCCAAGTCGCCGACGGTCGTTACGGCAACGTCAGCGAGGTCATTCGCGCCGGCCTACGTCTGCTCGAGGAAGCGGAAGCGCGGCATCAAGCCCTCCGAGCCGCAATTCAGGATGGCCTCGACAGCGGCCCCGCCCGAACGGTCGACTTTAAAGCTTTCGTCCAACGTCGTCGCAAGGGCTCTGCACCTTGAGCGAGTACCGGCTTAGACCTCGAGTGATCGCGGATTTAGACGAGATCTGGGACTACACGGTGGAAACTTGGAACGAGGTCCAAGCCGAACGGTACGTTCTCAATTTGCGTGACGACCTCGAAATGCTCGCCGAACAGCCGGGGCTCGGACGGGCTCGCGACGATCTTCATCCAGGGCTCCACGCCTCAATTTCCTCGAGACACATCATCTTCTACCAGCGCGCTGATTGGGGCGTTGACGTTGTTCGCATTCTGCACGTCAGTCGAGACGTCGCCCCCGACGAGTTCTAAGGCAGCGAGTGCTCACCCCGAAGCACGAAAGCTCAAGATAAGCGAATAGGCGTTTCTACCTGCGACTACATCTTGCTCTGTCCCGTTGACCGCTAGGTGAACTCCAACGCGGGCCACCCCGACGGTGGAGAAGGATGGGAAACCCCGGAGGACTGGGCAACCGAACTCGGCGGGTGACGTCGTTGCCACCAACAGCCTAACCAAGACCGTGAAGGTGGGCACTCGGTTGTCCTGGTAATTCTGTTACATTGCGTGCCATGAGGGCGCCTGTTACTAAAAACCCGTGTACGCTTCCCGATGAGCCGGAGAATCTTTCTTTGTTCGAGCTGCACTTCGGCCGAATCGAGCGGATCGCCGGCTCCACCGCCATCAAGGTGAAAGCGCGCGTGGTGCGCTCGATGCCTGGGCGTACCGGAACAATGTACGCTTGGATTTCATCCAGCCGGGCAAGCCCACCCAGAACGCCTTCGTCGAAAGCTTCAACGGACGCTTTCGCGACGAATGCCTCAACCAGCATTGGTTCGTGTCTCTGCGCCAAGCACGAGCCGAGATCGCCATCTGGCGCGACGACTACAACCACGTCCGTCCCCACAGCGCTTTGGCCAATCTGGCCCCGGCGCAGTACGCTCAAACCCTAACCAACGAGGGCCGCCCGAACGCTAACCTGGAGTTGTCATAGAAAATGGGGGCAGATCACCCGAATTGCCGGTCCGCGCGGCCTAATACTGATTCGCTCGGCGCTCGGGCTGGGCGATTGGGCTTTCAGCACTGCAACTCCGACCGTAGTGCAATTCGGGGTCCCAGCCCCGGAGAGGCCAACTCGTGAGCATCGTTCGCATGTGGAGAGCTTGGCTTGGTAGCACCGGCCAGGACTTTGTATGTTAACCCCGCCGACGAAGCGGATCGGTCTGTTACTCGGTGGTCTGTTGAGCTCCTACCCGGTGACGATGCGCAACGCCCTCGAGCGTTCCGCTCGCCGCCGATCGTGCAGCTCGATTATGGTGCTGGGGCGACAGCTCGAGCATCCGGATGTCAACGAACGCGTTCAAAACGTCGCTTATGATTGGGTTTCATCGAGTTGTGTGGATGGCGTCGTCGCGCTCTCCGGCGTGATGGGGAGCGCGGCAACCGTGGCCGGAATGCTCGA
>JANOIG010000379.1:0-17553 GCA_031407405.1 Deltaproteobacteria bacterium | reverse complement strand
CCGAGCCCGACCAGCAGCGATAGACCCGAGGCGTTCGACTCCGCCGCGGGCGGCTCCGCGCTCACCCCGCGATCGGCGGAGAACGCTCGGTTCTGGCACACGAGCTTGGCACAACCCGGCGTGGCTGCCCGAGCCATGACCGCCGAGACCGGCGCGGCGCTGCTTTCGGCAGCCGCAACGGCGGGTGAAAAGATCAAACAAATCGCCAGCCCACGGACACCAATGGTTTCGTTCATGCCTGCTGCCCTGCCTTCCAAAGCTTCCGTCGAGCAAAATCCGCGCCGTCCGCTTCAGCTCGAGTCCAGGCGCGAGCTGACTCCGCGAGCCAGTTTTCGGTCTTCAGCCCAGACACCCGGCGAAACTCTTTCAAACTGCCGCCACGCGACTCTCGAAGGCCCTTTCTTTCGAGGTGGCTAGGCCGTTCTTTTCGAGCGCCGCCGCCAACCCGGGACCATCATGCGCGCTCAGACCTTTTCTTCCTCGGATTTTCTGCTCCGACCCGAGCTCGACACCACCGGACCGCCGCCACGCTGGGGGCTCTTGTACGCGGTGGAGGATTTCCCCATCGACGCCTTGATCCAACGCTTCAGGCTCGATTTCCCGGAAACACCGCTGTTGGGCGCCACCTCGTTCCGTGGAGTATTCTCGAAGCAACGCTTGATCCGAGGGGCCGCGTTATTACTCGCTGACGACTCCGACCTGGTGACGGCTGCCACGGCCTTGCGCTCCGTGGGCGCCGGAGGAGCCCGGTCGGAAGCCGCCCAGGCCGCACGTGAGGTCATGGCCGCCCTGGGGCGGGTTCCCGACATCGTCGTGCTGCATGCCACTCCGGGCTTCGAAGAGGCGGTGCTGCTGGGGCTCGTCGACGCACTGGGGCCTCAGGTAGAAGTCTACGGGGGCAGCGCCGGCGATGACTCGATCGACGGGCGCTGGAGGGTCTTCACGGACAAGGCGGTCGCTTCGGAGGGTTTCGCACTGGCTGGCCTGTGCGCGGGCTCGGGGGCTACGCTGCACGGCGGCTTCCTCAGCGGCTATTTGCCTACCGCCAAGCGCGGGGTGGTCACACAGACACGCGGGCGGGTGATCCTCGAGATTGATGGGGAGCCCGCAGCTCGAGCGTACAATCGCTGGACCGGTGGGGTGATTGCTGAAGAGCTGGACCGCGGCGGGAACGTATTGCTGAAGACCAACTTGCATCCGCTGGGACGTGTCATCGAGGCTCGGACCGGAGTGCCCCAGCGCCTGCTCTCGCATCCTCACGAAGTCCATCGGGACGGCGGTTTGGCGCTGTTCACGGATATCGCGGTCGGCGACGTGGTCGAGCTGATGATTGGCACGCCCGAGCCATTGGTGACACGCGCCGGTAAGATCGTGTCGCGAGCCCGAGGTCGGGCAAACAGCACGCTGACGGGGGGCTTGCTGGTGTATTGTGGTGGGTGCTTGGCCGCGGTCATTGAGCGAGCCGACGACATCGCGAACGCATTTGACACTGCAATCGGCGGCGCGCCATTCGTTGGGGTCGCCACCTTTGGAGAACAAGGCTGCTTCATCGGGGAACGGAACAAATTGAACCGGCACGGCAACCTCATGTGCAGCACGGTGTTGTTCGGCAAGCGCTGAGCCGACACGCCTAGGTCGCTCGAGCGGCGCCCGTGCGGTGCCTTTGGCAACGAGCTCCTCGAGTCAGCTCACGTGATTGACGCGTGTCTGAAAATCTCGGATCCTGACCGGCAGGCTAGGATGACATCGTCATGACCCTGACACGCCGACACTTTTTGAGGCAGGCCGCGCCACTCACGCTCGTGCCCTTCTTGCCAAATTGCGATGACTCGGCACAACCCAGAGAGGCAGATTCTGCCTTTCGGCACGGCGTCGCGAGTGGCGACCCTCTGGCGGGGGCGGTAGTGCTCTGGACCCGGGTGACCCTGGAGGCCGCGACTCTGGGCGAGCCTGCCGCGCCAATCACGGTCGACTGGCGCATCGCTCTGGATCCTCAGCTCGAGCAAGAGGTCGGCGCGGGATCCGTCAGCACCGACGCGAGTATCGACTACACCGTCAAAGTCGACGTCATGGGGCTCGAACCCAACACCACTTACTACTATCAATTCAGCGTGCTGGGTCAGCTCTCGCACGTGGGCCGAACCAAAACCTTGCCCATCGGCCAGGTGCAGCGGTTGCGTTTCGCGGTGGCATCGTGCTCGAGTTATCCCCACGGCTTCTTCAACGCCTACCGCTCGATCGCGGAGCGCGCCGATTTAGATCTCGTTTTGCACCTCGGCGACTATCTGTACGAGTACGCAAACGAAGGCTTCGGTGACGGAACGTCACTCGGCCGTGTTCCGGATCCTGCCGTGGAAATCGTTACCCTCGAGGACTACCGGCGGCGTCACGCTCAATACAAGTTGGACGCAGATCTGCAAGAGGTGCATCGCCAGCACCCGTTCCTGGCTGTATGGGACGACCACGAGTCCGCCAATGATGCCTATCGAGATGGCGCGGAGAATCACAATCCGGAGACTGATGGTGATTGGCAGGCACGCAAACAGAACGCACTCCGCGCTTATCATGAGTGGATGCCGATTCGTCCGGTTCTGCCGGATCGTCTCGAACGCATCTACCGAAGCTTCGCCTGCGGGGACCTGTGCGATATCTTGCTCCTCGACACACGCCTCGTCGGCCGCGATGCGCAGCTCGTCGACCCATGCGATCCCGCCCTCTCGGATCCGAACCGGAGCTTGCTCGGCCTCGATCAAGAAGCCTGGTTGATGGACGAGCTGGGTCGTTCTCAGGCCCGGGCAACGCGCTGGCGCGTGATCGGCCAACAGGTGATGTTTGGCCAGCTCAGAAATCCACTGCTGGGTCCTGACTGCGTCTTGAACCCCGATCAGTGGGACGGCTATGGGGCGAACCGCGAGCGGATCCTACAGGGGTTTCAAGAGGGTGCGATCGACAACGTCGTGATCTTGACGGGCGACATCCATTCCTCGTGGGCAATGGACATCACCAGCAATCCTTTCGACTCCGCATGTTACGACGGAGCTACGGGTGAGGGCAGCCGGGCTGTAGAGTTTGTCGCTCCCGCCGTCACGTCACCAGGAATCGAAGATCCGATGCAAGCCGCTGGTCTTCAGCAGCTGGTCGCACAAACACACCCTCACATCAAGTTCGCGGAGCTGAACCGGCAAGGTTATCTGCTCGTCGACATGACCCACGAGCGAGTGCAGGCCGAGTGGTACCACGTGCAAACGATTCTAGAACGCAATCCGAGCACGCAATTGGCGCAGACGTTACAGGTGCGATCGCAGGAAAACCGCCTGAGTATGCCGACAGGCTGAAGTCGGCACGCATGAGCTCGGCGCGCGCCGGGGGCAGCATGAGCAAGGGGTCCTTCGGGCATAAGGGCATGTGTATCGAGGACAATCACGTCTCGGGCCACTCTTCGCTGGTCGGCGCGAGTGGGTCCTCGTGATACACGATGCGGCCACGCACGTCCGCGAACAGGATTGCCGCGGGGACGCGCTTGCGGATGGGCACGATGCGTATGACGGGCTGGTCATTGTCCGTCACGATGAGCTCTTCACCAGTCTCCTCAACACGGTGAAAGTATTCGAGCATTTTGGCCTTCGAGACGCCCTTGGATACCTTCTCCATGGCTTATTTATGACCAGGGTCATGACCCTGGTCAATTTTGAGAGCGCGCCCGCTCGACACGCCGCGAGTCCCGGCGCACGCTAGGCGGAATGAAAGCCTGCAGGCTGATTCCGTTGCTCCTAGGTTGCGCCTGCGGCGGTCAGGGCGTCGTCGGCGGCACCGCTTGCCAGCCGCGCAGCTGCGAGTGAGCAGGGCATGCTCGGCAAACGCTGCTCCTGCTGCCCTTCAATGCCCAGAAGACGCTCCCAAATCTGCATCCTCGAGCTCACAGCTACGGCGTTGCTCGCGGGCGCGCTCGCCAGCTGCGCAGCCCGAGTGCGCGAGCCATCCCCCCCGGCGAAAGCTCCGAGCGAAATCGAAGCCGCGCCGCTGCCGCCGCTACCGGCTGCAATCCCCTCGCACCCCAACGCTCCCCTACCCTGGCAGTATTTGTACAACCGCAACGCGCTGTTGGACTCCGTTCGGGTCGGTGCGTATCGCGTTGCCCTCGCCGAGGCAGGACACCTGCTCGTATTTGACCACTCTTTTCACCTCGTTGATGAGCTCCTACTGCACACGGCGGCAACGTGCATCGCCCCGGACTCCGACGCTGGCGTGCTCGTCGGATACGAGAACGGACGCATCGAGCGGGTCATGATCCCCACTCTCCAGCGCCACGTGCTCGCTCACGTCCCGGGGCGGGTCGCATGGGTCGGCGCCTCTCCCAAGTCGACGCAGCTGGTCGCGGTTTTCGCGAGTGTCGGCGCCCACGCCGACGCCAGCTTCCGCCCCCGCTACACGGTCCGCGCGCTGGACTCCGGCGTCGACACCTCCGTGCTCGAGGCAAACGCTTTCCTTCTGGACGCCGGCGGACAGCTCTGGCTGGGTGCGAAGCACGGTGAGTGGGGTGGAACCCTGCAGTGCGCGCAGCCCAACACGGGTCAGGTCCGCAACGTCGAGATGCCCGGGCACTCCGGAATCAACGGCTTCGCTGAGGTGGGTAAAGAAGTGTGGGCCTACGGAGGGACGTCCCACCTGGGCGGGCTGCGAGCCGAGATCACGCGTGTCTGGCCCGGCGATCCGACGCTAGTCTATCACCACGAAGCATGGGTCTGGTCGGAACCAATCCCTCTAATGCAACAACCGACGGGGCCGATCAGCCAACTGCTCGAGGTGGGGGGTCGCGTGCTTGCCGTCGTGTTCGGGGACCTGTTCGAGTCCGACCACACACTCTCCAAATGGCAATGGCGCGCACGCTTCGAAGCGATCCGGGCCGTGGACGCCACGAATGACAGCCTCGTGCTGACCACCCAGCGCGATGGGTTGGTCGAGTACGCCGGCGGCCGCAGGGTGGGTCACGCTCTTCCAGATCAACTTCCGCTCACTCCGTTCTACGCGGTCGCGTCTAACGACGACCTGGTGTTGATCGGCCGGGGCCGTGATTCGGTGCTGGTGCTGCGCGACTCTGCCTGGGTGCCCGCCGCGAGTGCGTTGCCTGCCCCCACGCCGCTCGCTGAGGCCGATGCTTCCGCCGCCGTGTCCCACCGGTGTCCACCGGAGTTCTTTCGCAACCCGGACGGAACGATTGGGGTCATCGCTCGGCAAGGCGATGGCGTCCAGTGCGAGATCGAGAACAATGACGAGGACGTCGTCATCAGCGGCGTGTGGCACAAGGGAAAGCTCCAGGAGCGCAGCCGAGAGCTCACGCACTTCATTCCCAAGAGCGCTTTTGCACTGTCAGACGGAACTCCCGCAGCCTCGAGCTACAACAGTCTCTGGATGCTCGAGCGGGGCAAGTTCCGGCCCCACCCGCTTCCTGAGTGGATCCCGGGCACCTCCCTGAGCTCGGTACACCATATCGACGAGCACCTCGGCGAGTACGGCCCCGGCTCGCTCGTCCTGGCCCGTGGCGCGCTCTTCCGGCAGCGCTTTTCAGCGTCGCGCGACCCACTCTTCGATCTCGTGAGCGGGGGAATTGGCATCTTCGATGCGGTTCGCCCCTCCGAAAACGAGGTCATCGTCGCCACCGAACACGGGCTCGCTGTCTTCGATCTGAGATCCGCGCAGCTCCACCCATTGTCCGGCGCAGCGCCTAGCGATCGGATCGAAGCGCTCGAAGCCGACGCTCGCGGCCGCATCTGGGGGCTCGGCGAACGGCTCTATCTGCTCTCAGCCGCTGGGGCGGTGGCGTTCGATCTGCCTTTTGTCAGGCCGATGCCGCCGCGGAACTCTTTCCGCCCTCGAGCCCTGAGCGTGGCCGGACGGCGCATCATTATTCCGCTCCACCAGCGGGGAGTGCTCGTGCTCGACGCGGACGCCACCGCGCGGGCCGCGCAAAGCCCGTGAAGCGACGGGGCGCAGTCTAGACTGCGACGACGGTCATCGCGTCTACAGTCGCCGAGAGCTCCTTGGCGTTTTGCTAGGGATTCACTGATCTAATCGGTCGAGCTCGGGTGGCGTGGGAGACGGCCAGGCGCCGCGGCCCAGCGTCAGGCCGCCACTTCGGTCAGGACCAGCGCTGATGACACCCACGCAAGTCACGTCGGCCTGGTCGGCCTCTACATTGCCAACTGCGGCATGCTCCAAGGCGCGGCGAGCGCTTTTCGTCCGGTCGAGCGCAAACCCCGGACTCATGATAGTATCATATGATACTATCATGAATGCATGTACCGGCCGCCGTTCAGCATCACACCGAAAGCTGCGCTGATCCTGGCGAAGATACACCGCCGCCTGGGCAGCCTGGAGGGTGCGGTCGGCAGCCCAGCACCTCCGCCGAAGCTCAGGAAGGAAAACCGCATCCGAACCATCAAGGACACGCTGGCGATCGAAGGCAATACCCTTTCCCTCGAGCAGGTGACCGCACTGGTCGAGGGGCGCCGCGTGCTCGGTCCAAAGCGGGACGTGGTCGAGGTGCAGAACGCCATTGAAGCCTACGAAAAGGCGGACGACTTTGATCCGTTATCTGAGAAATCGCTGCTCGCAGCGCACGCGGTGTTCATGCGTGAGCTGATACCGGGTGCAGGCAAGTACAGGCGAGGGAACGTCGGCATCATCAAGGGTTCCAAGGTCAGCCACGTGGCTCCTCCGGCCGCGCGTGTACCGACGCTGATGAGAGACCTGTTTGCGTTCTTGCGTAAAGATCGTGAGACACCGGGGCTGATTCGGGCCGCGGTTTTCCACTACGAGCTCGAGTTCATACACCCCTTCGATGATGGGAATGGGCGAGTGGGGAGGTTCTGGCAACACCTGTTATTTCAAGGCGAGTCGCCGCTTTTTCGCCATGTGCCTGCCGAGTCGCTCATCAGGACACGGCAAGCAGAATACTATGGCGCCCTGGAACACTCAGATCGAGCCGGCTCATGCGAGGCGTTCATCGAATTGATGTTGACCATTGCCGAGGAAGGGTTACGCCAGATCGCCCCCGATCTGCGCGCGCCCGTCGTTACCCCCGACAAACGCCTGGACCAGGCGGGCGCGCAGCTCGGCCGGCGCTGGTTTCGCCGCAAGGCTTACTTGGCGCTGTTCACCGACCTTTCGACGGCGACGGCAAGCCGCGACCTGCGTCACGGTCTCGACACGGGTCGCTTGGAAACGAGAGGCTCACGCCGGCTCACCGAATACCGATTCCAGTCGCGGCGCCAGTGATTCAGGGTCAGCTGGAACATCGTCATTTCCTCGCTGCTCGGACCGATGTACGTCCTCAACGAGCTACCTCGCGACCGAGTCCAGAAACGAAGGAATGACAGCTTTGTCGTGGTCGCTTCCCTGCGTAGGCTCACTTTTCTGCTGGTCTCGAGGAATGCAGAGGCGTGTTTGCGGTTTGGGGGAGCGCTATCCTGCTCGCATCCCTACTTGACCCGGTCACACCTACTCTGGAGCCCGACGCTCAGGGGAC
The DNA here is from genome assembly GCA_031407405.1 of Deltaproteobacteria bacterium. Lineage (GTDB taxonomy): Bacteria > Myxococcota_A > Polyangia > Polyangiales > Polyangiaceae > SZUA-265. The sequence goes on along the minus strand of JANOIG010000379.1, from coordinate 10,028 downwards.
AAAATGATTCGGGAATTGGCGACGCCCGCTTCACTGCCTACCCCCCATCCCAAAACCCTACAGTGCGAAGAAGAGGACTTGAACCTCCACGTCCTTTCGGACACTAGAACCTGAATCTAGCGCGTCTGCCAATTCCGCCATCCTCGCTTGAACGGCCCTCCACCGCACCCGTTTGGGTGGCAGCTCCGGAGCCCGTGAGGACCCCGGAACTGCGAGGATGCGCCCATGTAACCCACTGACTTTCGGATCAGCAAGGGCTCTCTAATGGGTGGGCACCGGGATTGCCGCTGTCAAGGTGCGTCCGGCCGGCCGCAACCCCCGACGCGACGCTCCCTCACGAGCTGCAGGAGAGCATCGAACAGCCCGGACGGTGCCGCGCCCACTCCGGACGTTTTAGCGCGAACTCTTCTTTCCCCGGTTGCTCGTCGTAAGGGTGCCGCAGCACCTCGAGCAGCTCCCGCACCCTGCCCGCATCACCCCCTCGTTCCACGGGGTCGATGGCAGTTTGCGCCAGATAGTTGCGCAGCACGAACTTCGGATTCACAGCGTTCATGCGCGCGCGGCGTTGCTCGTCGGGAGTGCCCTCATCGAGCACCCGACGTACATATCGCCGGAGCCAATTCGCGATCTGTTGGCTTACCTCCGCCGTCAATTGCTCGGGTTGGTAATAGGCCTCAGCCAACGGAGCCATGAGCTCGGCATCCGATGCGCGCTCGAGCACGTCTGGAGACGCAGGCACGTCGGCCAGCTTCCGAAAGAAAATGGTCATGTCGGTTTCCGCCAGCTGCAGCACCCGCGTGACATCGTCCATGAGCTCATCCCCGAGCTCGATGCCCCACGCGGTACCCTCGCTGCCACCGAATGAGGAGGCCGGCTCCCCCATCCCGCGGTCCTGCGAGCCCGTGCTGCCGATCAAGCCCAGCTTCTGCAACAGCATGCCGTGCAGCGTGTCTTTGAGCGTAGCCTGATACACGGCAATCCCCGCCTCCAGCGGCTCAGTGCTCCCGACCAGCGGTGCAATGGCTTCGGCAAAGCGCACCAGGTTCCAGAGCGCGACCGCGGGTTGATGGGAGTACCTGTAGCGCCGCCCGGCACGGTCCGTAGTGTTGGGGGTCCAATCAGGGTCGAAGTCCTCGAGCCAACCGTAGGGGCCGTAGTCGATGGTCAAGCCGAGCACCGACATGTTGTCGGTGTTCATCACGCCGTGCACGAAGCCGACGCGCATCCAGTGCGCGATCATCAGCGCGGTGCGGCGACACACTTCCGCGAAGAATGCGCCGTAGGCGACCGGCCCAGCCGCCCCAAGCTCCGGGAAAAGATGCCTGAGCGTGTACTCGCCGAGGGCGGTGAGCGTGGCGGGATCGCGGCGGGAGGCGAAGATTTCGAAGTTTCCGAAACGCAAGAACGAGGGGGCCATGCGGCACACGATCGCTCCGGGCTCAGGCGCGGCCCGACCATCGTAGAACATGTCGCGAACCACGGCGTCGCCCGTGCCCATCAAGCTGAGCGCGCGTGTGGAAGGCACACCCAAGTGGTGCATCGCTTCGCTGCACAGGAACTCGCGCACGCTGGAGCGCACGACCGCCCGCCCATCGGCGGTGCGCGAGTACGGCGTGGGGCCAGCGCCCTTGAGCTGCAGCTCCCAGCGTTGGCCGCTCTGCGCCACGACCTCGCCCAGAGTAATCGCGCGCCCATCACCCAGCTGACCCGCCCAGTTACCAAACTGATGACCACCGTAGCAGGCGGCGTAGGGCTGCATCTCGGCCAGCAGCCGGTTGCCGGAAAACACTTCCAAAAAGATCTGCGATTCGCACTCTTCGCGCGACAAGTCGATGAGACTTGCCGCTTCCGCGCTGTACGCGATCAAGTGAGGCGCACTGACCGGGGTCGGCTCAGTCCTCGAAAAGCACGCTTGCAGCACCTGGCGCCGACGAGGTCCCTGTTCGGGATCTGCAGGCAACTGGCGCTGAAAAGTGTTGTCAAAATTCAGCTGAGAGAGCGACTGACTCATGCCGTGCAATTGTGGAACATTCAGCTCCAGCGGGCGAGGCTTAGGGCACACTGGCTTCGAGAACCTCTGGCCGGATTGTATTCGTTGATCTAACCTTAGCGCTCGGATGCAGGCACGAGGCACGTCCCCCACCTGGCTCTTCGCCTACGGCTCTCTCATGTGGCGGCCGGGGTTCAGCTTCGATGAGCGCGTGCGCGGCTATGTTTGCGGCTGGTCCCGGCGTTTCTGGCAAGGCTCACCCGACCATCGTGGCGTGGCCGAGGCCCCCGGACGGGTCGTCACGTTGGTCCCTTCGGAGCTGGAGCTTTGCTGGGGCGTCGCCTACCGTTTGAGTGAGGGTACACGCGAGGCGATACTCGACAGCCTCGACCTGCGTGAACAAGGCGGCTACGAACGTCATACGGTAGCGTTTCACTCCGCTGACGGCACAGGAAATGGGGCCATTTCTGCGCTAGTTTATTTGGCAGGTCCCCAAAACCCGCATTACCTGGGCCCTGCCCCACTGCACAGCATTGCCGAGCAGGCCCGGCGGGCGAAAGGGCCGAGCGGAGGCAATCTCGACTATGTGCTGCAGCTCAGTGCTAGCCTCGGCGAGCTCGGTGTCCAGGACGACCATGTCGAACAGCTCGCCGCGTTACTCCGAGGCGAGCGGCCGGGCGCTGACGGACCCCAATGAGCCAAGCCCACCCCACTGGGACTTCAAATTTTGGCTCGCGGGCTGCTCGGGACCTTTTCGTACCGTAGACTTCGTGCCGTACTCGTTTTAGAAAATGAACCCCCATTCCTCGACCCACCAGACGATCCGAGTCGTCAGCTGGAACATTCACAAGTGCGTGGGGGGCACGGACGGGCGTTATGAGCCCCAGCGCATCATCGATTGCCTGGCGGCCTATCAGGCCAACATCTTGCTGTTGCAGGAAGTAGCCCGGGACATTCCGCGACTGCGGGGTGAAGATCAGGTCTCGATCTTGAGCGAAGGCCTGCGCATGCACGCCGCGTTTCACCCCGAGCACCGCTTCAAGGCCGGCTACTACGGCAACATGATCCTGTCGGAGTTCCCGCTGTCCGACATCCACCACATCGACCTCACGATTGGTTGGCGCAAGATTCGTGGCGCCATTCAGGCGCACGTGCGCGTCCCGATCGGCGAGCACCGACGCACCATGGTCGTTCATAACTTGCACCTCGGGCTAGCTGGGAGCGAGCGTGCCCTGCAGCTCGCCCGGTTTGTGCAGAGTGATTCCTTCAACCACTTGCATGCAGCCACTCCGCTCATCGTTGGCGGTGACCTGAACGACCTTTGGGGTAGCCTCGGGCCCAAGTTCCTCCGGCCCCAACAACTCGAGCGGGCTGGCAAGCTGTGCAACACCTTTCCCGCGGCATTGCCGCTGCGCCCGCTCGACGGCATCTTCTTCCGTGGCTCCGTCCGCCTCAAACACTTTGAAGTGGGTTCGTGTCGCCTGTCAAAGGTCGCATCCGACCATCGGCCGTTGATTGCCGATTTCGAGATCAGCATGGGGTAAGCCGCGGTTGGCGTAGAAAGCCGTTACTCCTCGCGCAAGATGGCTAACGGCGTATTCTGCGACACGCGCCGCCCCACGAGCAAGCCCACCCCCGTGTTGAGCACGAGCGCGGAAATGGCCAGCACCGACAACGCCACGTAGGGCACGCTCACGGCGGCGTCGAAAAGCACGGGGATGGCCGTGCGCCCGATCACCTCCGCCAGCAGCCAGCCGGAGGCGGTGCCCAGGAACGCCAGCGCCGCATACTCGGCGCCCAGGATTCGCCGCAGGTCCGCCCGCGACGCCCCGAGCACCTTGAACAGCATCGCTTCCTTCTGACGAGCGAAGCGCCCGGCGGCGATGGCACCGGCCAGAATCACCGCACCGGCCAGAACTGCCAACAGGCCGAGCGCCTTGAATACCAAGGAAACCCGCGACAGGATCATGAGCACCGTCTGCGCAGCCTGCGTGGCGTCGATTACCGTCAGATTGGAGTGCTGCGCCACGAGCCCTTGCTCGAGCCCCTGGCGCTCCTCGACGCCCGGCACGCGTGCCGACGCCACGTACATCTTCGGCGCCGCTTCGATCTCCCCGGGTGAGAGCAAGATCATGGCGTTGGGCCTGAGGGCTTGCCAGCGAATCTCGCGGAAGCTGCTGACCATGGCCTCGAGCGGCAGGCCTTGAATGTCGAGCGTGATCGTATCACCCACCTCGAGGCCGAGGTTGTTTGCCAGCCCTTCATCCAGCGAGGCCTCCTGATGCTTGGGCCGCCCTGCCCAGAACGCACCCGCCGTCACGGTCTCCGAAGGCAGCGCCTCCTCCCGGTAGGAGACGAAGTATTCGCGCGTGCGCATGCGGTCTTCCCAGCCACGCTGCACGTCATTGCGTTCGATGTTCCGCTGATCCACCGCGGTACCATTCACGGCCCGGATGCGTGCGGAGATCATCGGGCTGAGCTCGACCTGCTCGGCGTTCACGCCTCTGAGCAGCGCCTCGACGCTGGCGCGTTGGTCGGACTGGATGTCGATGACGAAGAGGTTCGGCAAGTCTTCGCGCTGCTCCACCGCCAAGAGCTGCTCCAGTGAGCTCTGCAGGATCAGCAAGGTGCCGAGCAGTAGAAAACCCATCCCGACGGCCACGACCACCGCGCTGGTCTGGTTGCCAGGACGGTACAGGTTGGCAATGCCTTGACGCAGGTGAAAGCTGGAAAGCCGTGGCCCAATGCCGTGGGCCACCCAGGTGATGACGCGGGCCAGCCCGAAGAGCACTGCCAGGGCCGCGGCGATGGACACGGTAAACGTGGCGCCAACGCGCAACGAGTCTGTCTCGGCCAGCGACAAGACGAACACGGAGAGAAGCGCCGCCGAGAGGCCCACGGCTCCCGCCCAGCGCCCCGCACCGAGCGCTTTCAGCGCGTCACCGCTGCGACCCAACACGCGCAGCGGCGCCACGGAGGCGGTGCGCCAGACGGGGACGAGCGTGAATGCACACGTGGACAGCACGCCTGCGGCGAGCCCATGCAGGATCGCGCTCGGACTGGGCCGCAGCAACAGCTCCGCCGGCAACAAGTCGGCCCCGATGGCGCCCGACACGGGCCCGAGCACGGCCGGGACGAGCGACCCGAGGGCAGCACCGATGGCGCTGCCGACGACAGCGACTCCGAGCGACAGCAAGCCATACACCAGAAACAGGTCTCGCGACGTCGCCCCCACGCAACGCAGGACGGCAGCGTGATCGAGCTTGGTGGCCATGAATGCGTGCATGGCGGAGCCAATGCCGAGCGCGCCGAGAAACAGCGTCACCAGGCCCACGACGGTCATGAACCCGGACAACCGAGTCAAAAATCGCCGTACGTTGGACGCGGCTTCGCGCGAGGTGCGGATGGTCAGCTGCGCGTCGAGGGCGTCGTCCCAGTGTGCTTCCTTCCAGCTCTCCGCGGACAGCCCAGCGGGCAGCGCAAATAGCGTTTCGTATTGAACGCGGCTGCCGGTCGCGAGCAAGCCTGTGGCCTCCAGGTAGCGTTCGTGCACGAAAACGTAGGGCGCCATCGAAAACTCTGCCGCAGGGGTGCCCGGCACCTTCACGAATTCGCCAAGCACGCGGGCGTCCAACTGACCGAGCCGCACCCGATCTCCCGGTCCGATGCCAAGCGCACGCGCCACGCTTGGGTCCACCAAGACCGACGGCTGCTCCCCCAGCCGCGCGAGCTGCTGAGCTGGAACGCTGTCGATGCTACCGTAAAACGGAAAACCGTCTCCGACGGCCCGCACGCGAACCAAGTGGGTGGCTTTGGCACCCGGTTTGTCCGTGCCACGTGCCAGCATCGAATAAAAGCGCACCGACTCCACCGCTCGAGCGCCGCTCGCGAGCAACTCGGCGCTGAACGCAGCCCCAGGACCCTGGGCGAGCGGCTTTGAGCCCTGAAGCACCAGATCTGCTCCGAGCAGCCGTTGGGCTTGCCCTTCGATGCTTTGGCGCAAACCATCGGTGAGCGATCGGATCGCAGTGAGCGCCAGCACGCCGATGGCGATGGAAAATATGCAGAACGCCAACGTGCCGCGGGCCCTGCGAGTTTCCGCGCGCGCCAGGTGCAATGCGGTAATCAGAGGGATCATGCCGAGCCACGTTCGATCACGCGCTCGATCCGGCCATGGCGCATGCGTACCTCGCGTTCGGCGCGCGCGGCCAGCTCGACGTTATGCGTCACCAGCACCAACGTGGACTCACGCTGAGCATCGAGCAGAAGCTCGAGCACCCGCTGCCCGGCAGCCGAGTCGAGGTTGCCCGTGGGCTCGTCTGCCAGGACCACCGAAGGACGGGTCACCGTAGCGCGTGCCAGTGCCACCCGTTGCATCTCCCCGCCCGAAAGTTGCGAGGGGTAGTGGTGGCCGCGGTCCGTGAGGCCCATGCGCTCGAGCAGCGCAGGCGCACGCGCCGCCAAGGCGGCGTCACCCAGTATCTCTGCCGGCACCCGCACATTTTCGAGCGCGGTCAGCGTCGGTATCAGTTGAAAGCTCTGAAAGACGAAGCCAATCTGGCGCCCGCGGAACGCCGACAACGCGTCTTCACTCAAATCGGTGATCACCGTGCCGTCGATGTCGACGCTGCCCCGTGATGGCCGGTCGAGGCCGGCCATCAACCCCAAGAGGGTCGACTTGCCACTGCCAGAAGGCCCGGTGATGGCCACGAACTGCCGGGCTTCGATGATCAAGCTGACATCGTCGAGCACTGTGAGGCTGTGCTTGCCATCCGTGTAATCTCGCCCCAAACCGCGTATCTCTATCCTACCCGCCATGTGTTAGACCGCACACGTGCGACGTCGGAAAAGCTGGCCCGGCACCCCGATCGGAATGGGACTGGCCGTCATGCTGGCGGGTGTGCTGTCGACCATGGGTGTGCTCGGGGCTCGCGCGATCATGGGTCGAGTATGCACGGGTGCCAAGCCCCCGGCGGCTGGAAAATCATCGGAGCTGCCGTTCTTCGCTGGCCTCCCAGGGGTGCTGAATATCGCACATCGGGGCGCGTCGAAGCTCGCACCCGAGCACTCCGCCTTGGCGTATGAGCTCGGGCTCGAGCAGGGAGCGCAGGTCCTGGAGCTGGATCTGCGTGCGACGCGTGACCTCGTGCTGATCGTGGCGCACGATCGGGGTCTCGAGCGCACTTTGGGCGTCGACGCGGTCTTTGCCGAGCTGGCTTGGTCAGACATCGCGGCTCTAGGGGGCGCCCGGGCGCCGCTGCGGCTCGAAGGCGTCCTCGAGCGGTTTCCGCGACAGCGCATGAATTTGGAGCTCAAGGACGAATCGTTGGAGGCGGCGCGGGCACTGGCGCGCTTGATTGACGCACTGGGGGTCGGGGACCGCGTCTTGGTCGCCAGCGCTCACCATGCCGTGCTGGCCGAGTTTCGAAACGCCGTGTCGAGCCCCGTCGCCACTTCCGCAACGACCCGTGAGGTCCTACGCTTTCATTTCTGTTACCTGATGGGTGGCCATTGCCCCACACCCTACGCCGCCCTTCAGCTGCCAGCGCTCGGTTGGCTTGGGCTGACCAGCCCGGAGTTTCTGCGGCACGCCCACGCTCAGGGGTTGGTCGTCCATTTTTGGACCATCGACGAAGAGCCCGCTTTACGGCGCCTGATCGCCGCGGGCGCCGACGGCATCATGACCAATCGGCCCGATGTGCTGACCCGAGTATTGAGCTCGGCACCGAGGTGATAACGTGGGCATCTTCGCGTTCAAATCCAGAATGTTCCGAATGAATACAGCCAGCTTGAATGCCTCGAGGGGCTTTTCCTCCACGGTTGCCCTGGTGTCGGCCTGCCTGCATTGGGGGTGTGAGGCAAATCCACCGCCCGCGCCAGCAGCGGGCTCGACGACGGAGGTGGCCCCTGCAACACCAGCGGCGCCTGCCATTGTCTTTCTCGGGGACAGCCTGATTGCAGGCCTCGGTTTGCCTGAAAGTGACGCCTTGCCCGCGCGCATCCAGCAGCGGTTAGACGGGGCGAAGCTCGGGTTTCGAGCCATCAACGCGGGCCGCTCGGGGGACACCACTGCCGGAGGGCTGGCGCGACTCGACTGGTACTTCCGGGACACGCTGGATCTGCATGCCCTGGTGATTGGGCTAGGCTCGAACGACGCCATGCGCGGGCTCTCGCTCGAGTCGATGGAAGAGAATCTGAAACAGATCATCCGCCGCGCGCGCGAGCGCAGACCTAAACTAAAGATTTTTCTTTGGGAGCTCGAGACCTTTCCGAACCTGGGGCGGGATTATGCTGGACAATACGCGGCGGTGTTCGCGCGCGTAGCGGAGAGCGAGCGCGTCATCCTCATCCCCTTCCCGCTTCGAGATGTAGCGGGGCGGCCGGAGCTGAATCAAGACGACGGCATCCATCCAAACAGCGAAGGCACGCAAAAGGTGGCGGACCGCGTGTGGGCGGCCCTCTTGCCTCAACTCTGAGCCAGCATTCGAGCTCGAATGGCGACTAGCGCCCGAGCACCGAAAGCAGCACCAAAGCCGAGGGGACCGACGAATCGGTCCCCTCGTGACACAGACCGGGTGAGGTCCGGCCTGTTCTTCTTTTGTACGTCACTGACGTATCGAAATCAGGCGTTCGCGCGTTCGGATTGGGGCTCCGACGGCTTGTTTTTGTCGTTAGACTTGGCAAATATCTTCTTAGCCTTGTCCACGATGCCGCCGCCTTTGATCTCCAATCGGCGCGGTGCCTCTGCTTGCACCTTGGGAATGCTCACGGTCAGAATGCCATTTTCGGCTTTGGCTTCGATGGCGTCCACATTCGTGCCCTGCGGTAAGACGAACGACCTGACGAAGCTCCCGTAGCTGCGCTCCACACGGCGATATCCTTCCCGCTCTTCTTCGTTTTCGTATTTCCGCTCACCCTTTAGCGAGAGCACATCACGTTCTACCTCCAGCTGGATGTCATTGGGGTTGATGCCCGGTAGCTCGGCTTTGAGCACATACGCGTCACCTGTTTCAACGACGTCGACGGCGGGCGAAAAACTGGCGCTACGGGCGCCAGCATTTAGAAACGGCCTCCAGTCACGGTCGGCGAATTCATCACGCAACAGGCTAGTGAAAGGTCGATATAGAGACAGCATGGTTTCCTCCTTGCAAGCGCCAGACATGCCTCTGCTGCCGGACTGCACCTGCACAGCTCCCAACACGCTGACGCGTCTTGTGGTTGGGTCGTCTCGAGCCGGCCCCGCCGTATCCCCCGGCGGAGCTCCAAGAAAGACTGCCGAAACGTCGGCCAACTCAAGATGTGTCGGCGCCATCAGCGCGCAAGGGAAAAATTTCACGAACGGGCGCCGACACTCCGTTCACCAAATCCGTCCTCTCACCCAAAATCGTGGGTGGAGGGCCGGTCGACGCCTCAATAGGCTGCGCCGACGGACCAGCCCATAGCCTATCAGGGCCAGGAACGCTGCAAAGGCGCCGGTCCTGGGGGAGCTGTTGCCAGCGCTCGACCCACCGGCCACCGTGCAGCCTCCCGAGCTGCTCCGGATCCGCATGTCGCCTGCCTCCGCCATCCTCGCGGGGTCCCCGAGGGACGGCAGCATCGGATCAGGGCTCTGCGAGCCCATGCTGGGATTGTCGACCACCCCTGGGATGAACGGATCGTTCATCGGCACTGGATCGGGCACGGCCGCGTTGTAAGTGGCGAGCATGCCGTTGATTTGGGCGGAGTTGTCTTCCGCGACCCGGCCGGGGCCGCTGTCCGAGAGGGTGAGCACGCGCAGGTTCGCGGGCTGTGCATTGACCGCCTGCGGCCAAGTGCCGAAGTCATTGGCCGTGCCGCGGATCACGCTGCCCTGGGGCAGCTCGATACGCCACGGCGCTTGCCAGCTATAGATGTTGGGGTTGCACTCGATGATCCGCTCGGCCGAGTGAATGTTGCTCACCGTCGCCAGGTCCGGATTGAAGGTGAACACGGGGTCGATGGTCATGTCGGCAGGTGACAGGGTCGAATACAGACGGGTCACGTAGGGCTGCGCGTCGAT
>JANOIG010000378.1:0-2480 GCA_031407405.1 Deltaproteobacteria bacterium | reverse complement strand
AGAAGTCATTTCAAACCCAGCAACGACCGGAATCCGCCTCGGCTGCAGATCGACTGCTGCGTGGTTTGAGCGTTACGTGACCTTAACTGAAGCGCTGCACGGTCAGATCGCTTTGCTTTTCCTCCGCACCGTAAGCGTGGTCTCGATAATCGATGGTGCTCTGAGCACACCCGACGCAGATCGCTTTGGATTTCCTGTTCTCACACTGGCAAACAAAAAGACGGCCGCGCGGATCAACCGGCGGCCGTCAGCTCGTTTGGATGCTCAGAGCGGATCGAGCGTGAGCAACACCAGGCGGTTGAGCCCGGCGCCACCAAAGCCGTTCTCGACGACGAGGACTTGGGTATCCGACAGGGCGAGCGTGCCGTCGGGGCCCGACAGGACGAGACGCTGGGTCAGGGGAAAGAGAGGGGGCCGGCTCATTGGCCAGAGGGCTGGGCAACACTCGGGTCCTGCTGCGCCACTGGCCATCCAGCGCTGTTCCGCGCAATTGGGCGGCTCGCGCGGTGGCGAACTGCTAGATGCAAGCGAGGTCGCCCCGCACATGCGAAACGCCCCATCCATCATCCGCCGATTCCGGGCTTCTCTGGGGGTGACCGGCGCCTGTGTCAGCGCACTTCACGTGCTGTCGTGTCGTCCAGAAGACGCCAGGGAGGCTCTCGACGCGGCAGCACCGGCTGCAGAAGCAGAGGGCGATGCTGCCGCACCGGACGCTGGCGCCCCCCCCGACGGCACGTGCATGGAGACCCGCAGCACTCGCATGGAGTCCGACGGTAGCTGCGCCGACGTGATCACCAGCACGTGTCCTACCAACCTGGGTGACAAGGCCCTCGTACCGGGCTGCAGCATCGTCGGCAACGAGGTAGAGCTGAGCATCGATCCGGAGCTCGTTACGCTCTGGCCCGAGGTGCGAGCCGCCATGGATCGTATCGAGGCCCTCACTCCACTTCGCTATACGCAGCCCGAGGTGAGCGCTCCCGACTTCATCCCCGACATCGTGCAGATCATCAGAACGCCGCTCGGGCCCGACCCCCGCCTCACCGGCACCACGCAATGCTATCGTCGCCTGGCCGACGGCCAGCGTTTCGGCTGTGTCGTCTGGCTCTATCCGGCAGCAATCGCGATGACGCCTGCGGGGCGCGTTGACCCGGAGGGCACGGCCATCGTGAACGCCATGCACGAGCTCGGACACGTAGCCTGTCTCGAGCACGAGCGGGACACCTGCGCTGATCGCAACATCACCGCCATGAACTCTGCCCACCTAGTCGATCTGGTGCGGCCCCAGACCGACTACATGACGTTCACCCCCACCGAGCTGCTGGAGATCTCGAGCGTCATCCGACCTGCGGCCGTCGCCCCCGCTGCGGATGCCGGCGCCGAGGCTGGCTCAGCGCCGCCGGACGCCGTCGAGCCAGACGCAGGCTAGAGACGCCCCCGCGGCGCGCGCGACGGCTGGCCCTCGTGGGCGCGGAGCGCTCTCGAGCGTTTCTACAGGTCGACCGGTAAGACGTCAGCCAGGTGTTCGCGACCTGGTTGGGCCGAATTTGTCCTTCACTTGCCTTCAACTACGATGTAGGTACAATGTATGGCTGCGGCTGGACTCCAGTTCGAATGGGACGACCGAAAGAACGGGCTCAACCAACGGAAGCACAAGGTCTCATTCGAGGAAGCGCGAACGGTATTTTACGACGATGAAGCCCTTCTAAAGGATGACCCGGACCACTCCAGTGATGAAGAACGTTTCATTCTTCTTGGACTCAGCTCTGCCCTGCGCACGCTGGTGGTATGCCACTGCTATCGCAAGAACGACGAAGTGGTCAGGATTGTCTCCGCCCGGAAGGCCAACAGGTCTGAGCGTACGGAGTACCAACGGAGATTGACACGATGAGAAATAGCTACGACTTTTCAGGCGCCCGTAAGAATCCGTACGCCAAACGATTGAAGAAGCAGGTCACGATTCGACTCGACCAAGACACCATTGAGTACTTCAAGGCTCTTGCCGAGGAGACCCAGATTCCCTATCAAACGCTGATGAACCTATACCTTCGCGACTGTGCGGGTTCGGGCAAGGTTCTCAAGTTGGATTGGAAGCCAAAGTCTACCAAGGGAGCTGCGTAGCTGAGTCTATGGTCAATCCGGCCTTCGGCGCGGTAGGCTCCAATCTCACGCCTGCGCCGCGCGGCAAGACGGCAGCGTCTGGTGCTGGGGCGACGGAGGCCGCGGCAAGCTCGGCGATGACACGCAGGAAGACCGCCTCACGCCAGTGCGGGTGCTGAACATCGACAGCGCCCTGTGAGCCTCAGACCAGCGGGATCTTCCTCACGATTTCAGAACGGGAGGCAGGTGGGCCGGGCTCAAGCCGCACCCAACGTCCGGCGCCTCGGGGCACTGGGCGCAAGCATTTCTCGGCCCCAACGCCCTCCAGCCCCGCTGAGGCCGTCAGAACCAGTCGACGATCCGTAGCTCCGAGACGGCGGAGA
>JANOIG010000375.1:0-10900 GCA_031407405.1 Deltaproteobacteria bacterium | reverse complement strand
GTGGTTCTTGATGTAATCCGAGTAGCCGAGGTCGCTCACCTGGCGCACGCCATGCGCGACGATGATGTGCTCGAAGCGCTCGTAGGTGTCCGGATCGCGGATGATGCTCATGAAGGGTGCGAGGCCCGTGCCCGTGCTGAGCAGATACAGCCGCTTGCCGGGCTTGACGTTGCTGACCACCAGGGTCCCTACCGGCTTGTTCCCGACCAACACTTGGTCGCCTACCTTGAGGTGTTGCAACCGCGAGGTCAGCGGGCCGTTCTGCACCTTGATGCTGTAGAACTCGAGATGCTCCTCGTAGTTCGGGCTGGCCACGCTGTAGGCCCTGAGCAACGGCCGACCCTCGACCTCCAGACCCACCATCAAAAAATGCCCGTTTTTGAAGCGAAGGGTCCGGCTTCGGGTGGTTGTGAAGCTAAACAGCGTGTCGTTCCAGTGCCGGACACTGAGAACGGTTTCATGGCTCAGGGCGCTCATACCCACAATATACAGCCTCTTAATTCATCTGCAAAACGGGATATTCCGTAATAGATATTCGGTATTCCCGATATGCGCTTCACCCTGCGGCAGCTCGAAGTGTTTCTCGCGGTCGCCCGCAGCGAAAGCGTGAGCCGGGCCGCCGAGGAGCTCGGGATGTCGCAATCCGCCGTGAGTGGCTCGCTCGCCGATCTCGAGGCGCAGTTCGAGATACAGCTGTTTGACCGCATCGGCAAGCGCTTGCGGCTCAGTCGGCTCGGCCGCTCGCTGCGCCCGCGCGGCGCTGCGCTTCAAGAACGAGCGCGCGAGCTCGAACAGGCGCTGGCCAACCGCAGCGACATTGGCTTGCTTCGGGTGGGCGCCACCTTGACCATTGGCAACTACGTGACGGTGCCGCTGATGGCGCGTTTCATGCGAGAGCACCCGGGAGCGCGGGTGACGCTGGAAGTCGCGAACACCGCCGAAATAGCCCGCAAGGTGGTCAACTTCGAAATCGACGTGGGTTTGGTGGAAGGCGAGCTGCACGACCCCGACCTCGACGTCGCCCCCTGGTGCGACGACGAGCTGGTCGTGTTCTGTGCGCCCAACCACCCGTTCGCCAAGAAACAGGTGCTCAGCGACGCTGACCTGCGCGAAGCGGTCTGGATTGTGCGGGAGCCCGGCTCAGGCACGCGCCAGGCGTTCGAGCACGCCATGCGGGGGATCTTGTCCGACCTCGAGATAGCCCTGGAGCTGCAGCACACCGAGGCCATCAAGAGCGCGGTGGAAGCCGGGCTCGGCGTGGGCTGTGTGTCGCGCATCGCGGTCGGTGAAGCGTTTCGGCATGGCACCCTGGCGCCTTGCAAGGTCCCGCACCGGGACTTTCGCCGGCAGTTCTGTTTCGTCTTGCACAAGCAGAAATACAAGAGCACGGCCATCCAAAGCTGGCTCGAGCTGTGCTCGAGCTGGCCTGGCCAGAGCTGAGCATTCCTCCGTGGCGTCGTGTCGGATTTTTGTGCGCCAAACTCCCTGGCAACCGTCTTGGCTTTACAGACCGGCTGGGCCCTGACGAATCAGTATTAACCTTGCCGCGAAGGCTGCCGGATAACACTCTGGGTCAGCGCCCAAGGGGGCAGAGGGCAGCACCACCCCCTCTGGGGGAGCGAGAGGAAAAGGGGATGTCGAACATCGCGGGCAAAGCATACGCCATGAGTCTCGTGACTCCCATCAAGAGGTCCATGGCCACGGTCAACCGGTTGATCTTTTGGTTGGTCGGTACACCTCTACTTCGGGGCAAGCTCGCCGGGCTGCTCACCCTGTCGATGATTCATTATGCGCGCTGGGTCATCGTGAGCGGCAAAGACCTGCCCCGGCTCGCTCCCTCCCAGCCGCCCGAAGAGCTCGACTACGACTACATGCTGTTTTTCAGCAACTTCAACGGGAGCTGGGCGCAATACATTGATTCATTTTCCGCGGCCATTCCGAGCGGGCTCGACCTCTTGTGGTGGCGCAACGTGGGCTGGCCCAACTCGATCCCCGAGCAGCCGTTTCACCGTTACGTCAACCACAACCAGCTGTGGACCAACCACTATTACAACGCTTACCCGATGGCAGCGTCTAATGACGTAAAGTCGGCCGAGCGCGTGAAGAGCTCGCTGCTCGCGTTCATGGAGGAGAGCGCTGGCGAGAAACCCGAAGTATTCCTTCAAGGTTACCACCGGCTGCTCAAAGACCTGCAGCTCGACCTGAGCGCGATGGCACCCAGCCCGATCGCGAGCTTGGCCCATCAAGCCGTCCAAGAGCGCTGCCGCGAAGACCGCCGAGTGGGCGGTGAAGACAGCGCCCGAGTCGCGGCGAGCCGGGTGGCGCCCGCAAGCGCCACGAGCAAAGTGGCCTGAGCAGGATGAAGGAGCTTTAGCATGCCCAATCAGAGTGGAAACGCTTACGGCCTGACCACGATGTGCCCGCTCATCTCCGCCAGCGGGCGTGACGAATCGCCCGCGGGCCTGGTGCGAGACCGGTTGAATGACTTGCCCACCGATGAGCACAGCCCGCTGGCCCGCGTGCCCAATACCTACTTTGTCAGGTTGTTCGTGCTCGACAACGTCGTGTACCAGGGCAGCCCCGCCCGGCTCGAGTCGCTCAAGAGCAAGTACCTGGTCTTCAACGCGGATTTCCACGGTGAGCTCCGGCCTTATCTACGGGCCATGTGGGCGTCCGCCGAGCCATTCATTCGGAGCATCTGGGAGTATTGCTTGGGCTTCAGCGAGGTGAAGGACTCGACCAGCTTCGTTCGGTACATCGAGAAGTGCCAGGTGACGACCACCTTCTACTTCAATGGCTCGAACGACCAACCTCTCGATGAGCAGCTCAAGGCGTTGTACCTCAAGCAAGAATTCTCGAACTTTGTGTGTGAGCACCAGGGCCGCCCCGCAGCAGAGCTGCAAGCCGCATTCCTCGATTTTGTAAACCGCACCCGACCGGCGAACCTCGCGGGCCCGACGTGGCGAGCCGGCGGTTCCGACCTCGAGAGCGTAGTGGTAGGTGAAACATGACTCCCGACAGCCCGTGTGAGCTCGACCTGCACGACATCCAGGGTAACATCGTCAAGGCCTACCCGCGCCTCGGCTTTCCCAAGGCCCGCTACGTCTTTTTTCGGGTCAACGACGGGCAAGCGGGCCGCCGCTTCGTGCTGGACTTGATTCCGCTGATCACCACCTCCGCACCCTGGGCCGTCTCGGGCCATGCTACCGACGGCACGGCGCGTCCGGATGTGGCCGTGAACGTGGCCTTCACCTTCGAAGGTCTGCTGCGCCTCGGTGTGCCGCAAGCGTCGCTGCAAACCTTCCCGGAAGAGTTCGCCATGGGCATGCGCGGGCGTCAGGGCATCCTGGGCGATGACGGGGCCAGCGCTCCGGAGCGCTGGGACCCGGTCTGGACAGCTCCCGATCCGGTTCACATATTTGTGGCCATCAACGGTCCCGACATCCCCCGAATTGCCAAGTGCTACGAGCACATCCTGAGCCTCATCGACCCATCCGCAAAGGGTGTCGAGCTGCTCTCAGGCCACCGCGGTGATGATGGTAAGGATGCGCTGCCGTATCAGGAAGCGTCGGCCCTTTACGCCGACGGCGCAGCCACTGCCAAGGAGCACTTTGGTTACACCGACGGCATCAGCAACCCGTTTTTTCGGGGCGCGCTGACCGATTCGTCCAACGTGATCGGGGGCGGCAAGGTGACGGGGGGCGATGTGGAAAGCACCGCCGGTTGGGCACCGCTCGAGACGGGTGAGTTCTTGCTCGGTTACAAGGACGAGGCCTGTGAGTACCCGGAGTCGCCCATGCCGGGGCCGCTGGCGGCCAACGGCACGTACATGGTGTATCGGAAGCTGCATGAAAATGTGGGGACCTTTGACGCCTACCTCGAGCACGTGGGCCGTGAGTTTCCGGGGGGCAAGGAAGCACTCGCCGCCAAGTTCGCGGGCCGCTGGCGTAACGGGGCTCCGGTCACGACCTTCCCCACAGAGGCGGCGGCCAACGATTTTGCCATGCGCTGGGATCAGGCCCGCCAGGCCATTGCCGACGCCAAGAACCCCGCCGAGCGTGAGGCAGCCAAACGCCGCTTCTCAACGCTGAACACCAAGTTCGTGGCCTTCGACTACTCCAAGGATCTGCACGGCTCGCGCTGCCCCGTCGGTGCCCACGCTCGCCGCGTGCATCCGCGCTCGGCGCTCGAGTTCGGTGTGGAAGGTGCGTTTCAGACGCCCGACGCGCTCGCCAACCGCCGGCGCCTGCTGCGCCGTGGGCTGCCCTATGGGAGCTCGGAGCATGCCCGCACGGACACCGGTAACCACGGCATCATTTTCATGTCTCTCGGCGCGAGCATCCGGCGCCAGTTCGAATTCGTTCAACAGCAGTGGGTCAACTACGGCAACGACTTTCGCCTGGCGAATGACAAAGATCCATTGCTCGGCAATCACGGCCAAGCGCCACACGGCGGCGGCGACGGGCGCATGGTAATCGAAAGCGACCCGGAGCAGCCCGAGCCGCCGTTCTTCTGCAGCAAGTTGCCACGCTTCGTCGAGACGCGCGGCGGCGACTACTTCTTCGTGCCCAGCCTCACCGCCCTACGCATGATCGGCGACGGCATCGTCGATCCGACGTAACCCTCGTTGTGTCGAGTTGATGGCTTAGAAGAAGTCGGGGCAATCCCCGGGGCAGTTGTTCGTGTTCTCCAGCATGGGCTCACAGAACGAATCCCCGCAGAACCGCCCGTTGCTGCAGTCGTTCGGGCAGTTCTGGATGCTCTCACCGACGCCGCAGTAACCGTCTCCGCAATTCGCCACTCGCGAACAATCGCCGGGGCAGTTGGTGGCGGTCTCGAACGCTTCGCAACGCCCATCCCCACACTGGATGGTCGGATCGCAGTCGTCGCAGGCGTCCGTTTCCGTGGGCGCGCAGTTGCCGTCACCGCAGAAGCCACAATCGTCGGCGCAGGTCCCCAGCGTTTCTCCGATCGTGCAGAAGGTGTCCCCGCACTCACCGCAGTCGCTTGGACAAGTATTCAGGTTTTCGCCGCCGGAACAGATGTCGTTGCCGCAGTCAGGGCCGCAATCGTCCGGGCAATCCGCAGGCGGTTCATTGCATAGATCGTCGCCACAGGTTCCGCAGTCGTCGTTGCACGTAGCCGCTGTCTCTGCGCCGAAACATACCCCGTCACCACAGGAACCACAGTCCTGCCGGCAATCGTCTGCGCTCTCGAATGGCACAGTGCACCGTCCGTCTGGGCAAACGGCGCAATCCTGGGGACAGCCCCGGCGGGTTTCGACCCCCAACGTACAGTTACCATCGCCACACTCGGCGCAGTCGCGCGCGCAGTTGCTCAACGTTTCATTGCCGAGACACAGCCCGTCCCCGCAATCTGTATTGCAATCCTGCGGGCAATTCGCGCCGTTCTCGGGAAAAGAGCACAAGCCATCGGGACAACCCCCACAGTCTTGGTAACAAGTGTCCGCCGACTCGAAACCGAAAAATGAGGAACAATAGAGGTCGCCGCAGCTCGGGCAATCGTCGGGGCAGTCGAACTGGCTTTCCCCGCCCATGCACCGGGCGTCTTGGCAAAAGCCGCAGTCGACCGAACACGAGAAGGTGCTCTCTCCGAAGTCACAGAACCCGTTACCGCATCCGGGACAGTCCTGAGGGCAGCGGTCTTGAAATTCGCAGATGCCGTCGCACATGCAATCCTCGAAGCAGGTGAAAACAGTCTCGCTGCCCGTGCACCGGCCGTCGCCACAGCTCGACATCCTACAATCCGTCGGGCAAGAATTTTCGGTTTCCGAACCCTCGCAGCGCCCGTCCCCGCAGCTCGACATCGCGCAATCGGTCGGGCACGACGCCGGGTTTTCGGATGAGTCGCAGCGGTTGTTACCGCACAACCGACAGTCGCGACTGCAGCGCTCATTCGCCTCGCACACGCCATTGCATGAGGTCGATCCACAATCCGCGGGGCAAGAGGTGGGGGTCTCCCCCGAGCCGCAGGTTCCGTTGCCGCAGTCTGTCTGTGCGCAATCGGCGGAGCAGCTCACCGGCGTTTCGTTGCCATTACAGTTCCCATCCCCGCAGCCCATTCGGCAGTCGTCGCTGCAGGTGGTGAAACGCTCGTCGGAGCTGCAGACGTTGTCGCCGCAGAAGCAATCGGACGAGCAGTTCGTACCGTTCTCTGTCGGGGGCGCGCAGATGTCGTCTCCGCAGAGCGCGGGCCGAATGGGGTTTTCGCCGAGCGGGGCACGCCCACACGCGCCAACCCAGGCGGCGACAGACAACGACAGCAAGGCCCACCGAGCCCAGCGCCAACCACCCCTTTTGTCTGACAACCCGGCTGCTGGTCTCGAGCCCATGATTTTTTCCAATTCAGACATGCCCCCCGGCCAGGTGCAAAGGTCGTCCAAGCGAAGGCCAATTTAGTCTGCTAGCCGCTCAGCCGGCCCAGATTGACGTCGAGTGCAGGCAATTCCACTCGGTAAGCTGCCCGCGGGCGACGCTGTGGGTTAGAAAGGCGCGACGCGTCGGGCTGCCCGTGCGGCAGGTTTCAAAATGCTTCCCGTCGAAAAACTCCAAGCGATACGCCGGCGCTGCCAGGAGCTGGACCAACTCCTGTGTGATCCCGCGTTGATGGGGGATCGAAACAAGCTCCAAGAGTTGAACCGCGAGCGAAGCCAAGTCGGTACCGTGGTCGCGGTTTTCGATCAGTGGACCGACCTGAGTCGTCGCATCGCCGAAGACCAAGAGGCCCTCAGTGATCCGGAGCTGGGCCCTCTGGCAGAGGAAGAGCTACCCGGGCTCGAGCGCCAACGTGAAGAGCTCGAGCAACGCCTCCGCGTGCTCTTGCTGCCGCAAGACCCGCATGACGAGAAGAATACGGTTCTAGAAATCCGAGCCGGCACCGGCGGCGAAGAAGCGGCGCTGTTCGCGGCCGATCTGTTTCGAATGTATGCGCGCTTCGCCGAGCCGCGTGGCTGGAAGGTGGAGGTCTTGAGCCGCAGTGAGGCAGCTCCCGGCGCGTACAAGGAAATCATCGCCTTGATCAGCGGCCACCGGGTGTTCTCCACCCTCAAATACGAGGGCGGTGTACATCGCGTGCAACGCGTCCCCAGCACGGAGGCTCAGGGCCGCATCCACACCTCCACAGCCACCGTGGCGGTGTTGCCTGAAGCGGAAGACGTGGAGGTGCACATCGACGACAAAGACCTGCGCATCGACATTGCGGCCTCCGGGGGGCCGGGGGGACAGGCGGTGAACACCACGAACAGCGCCGTACAGATCACCCACCTACCCACCGGCATGATCGTCAAGTGTCAGGATGAGCGCAGCCAGCTCAAGAACAAGGCGCGTGCGATGAAGGTGCTGAGAAGCCGCCTGCTCGACATCGAGATCAAGAAGCAGTCCGACGAGATCCGCGACGAACGCCGGGGCATGGTCGGCGCCGGTGAACGCTCGGAGAAGATCCGCACCTACAACTTCCCGCAGAACCGCGTGACCGATCATCGCATCGGCCTCACGCTCCACAAGCTCGATCGCGTCATCGATGGGGACCTGGATGACATGGTCAACGCCGTGGTGGCCTGGTACCAAGCCGAACGCCTGAAGGGCGACGACGACCGTCTCTGACGCGGGGATTTTGTGAGCAGCTCACCGGATCGGCACAAGAAGTCGAGGGCAAACGGCCCGCGCAGCGTCAACCCCGACGCGCTGTTATGCGCGCTAGTGCTGGCACCAAACACATTTGCCCGCAATCGCTTCTTCGGGCTGTACGAGGACGCGAGCATGCGCAGAGTCCGGCGGCGCGCCTATCACGTGCGCGGCGTGCTTCGGCAGCTGCTCGGTGAAGGCAAAGACCGGGCGCTCTTGATTGGGCGGCTCGAGCTCGACGACGCCCGCGTGCTCATCCGCTACCGCATCGACAGCGTGAAGTTGGAGCGCACGACAGCGCTGAGCGCGCTCGAATCCGCGGTGCTGAACTATTCGCTGCACCGCGCGGGCAAAGGAGAGCTCGAGCCGGAAGACCGCGCACGCGTCGAGAGCGCTCTGGAGAGCCTCGGCAGCGACGCTCCCCCTGGGATGTTGCCTTAGACGTTCCGGACCCTCGTCCGCGACGCTAGATTACTTCTCACCGCGTCCAGCTCGGCCACGGCGTTTCACTGACCTGCCCCTCGGCTCCGCGAGGATGCGCAGTCGCTCCAGGACAATTTCATCACGCCCCGCTGCGTCCGGTAGGTAACCTTTGATTGCGTATTCCAGGTCGCCATTCCCGATCCAGGCAGCAAGCGTGCTTCTCAAATACGTTTGCAAGGGAACTGGTGCCGCTTGGACCTCGCCCACCAACTCCGGGCGGCCGTCAACCACCGCGATGATGTCTTCCAGATCCTTGCTTCCCAAGAAATCTCCGTTGCCTCGCGCCTTGAACGCCTCGGCCTTGGTCGCTACAAAGTAGCTGGCCGCGATGCACTGGATGGTGGCACCATCACTTAGGTTCACCTCGACAGGATGTCGTATCGCCTCTTCATACCAAATGTTCGTGAAGCCGAGCACGTTCGCGGAGGGTGTCATTATGTCTACTTTGACGCCGTTCAAAATCCAACGGCCGTGGGCGCTGTCCTCGGACGTGTCCTCTCGCGCAATCTTGATCAGCTCGTTCCGCAGCTCGACTTGGTATTCGACTCGACCGTAGACAGCGACTACGATGTCCACATCGTTTGTCGCCGTTGGAGTCGGCGCGAGCGGATCCGTAATGTACAGATGCGTAGTGGCGCCACCTACGTAGAAGACGGGCCATTGGAGGCGCGATAAGGGCCCGGCGACACGGCGCAGCAGCTCGTCAGCGTTCATTTTGCAAGCTCTTGGGCTAGCAGTTTCGATGCAACTTCCCGCACTCGCGCAGTGCCTGAGCGAATTGCGTCGAATAAGACGAGAAGTCGATACAGCTTTGGGTCCTCTTCCGCCGCGCTTGGTGCCGTCTTATACAGGGGCGTGAGTGACTCGCCGCGAACGCTACCCGTTGCCGTGGGCCACACGAGGACCTCCGGTGAGCTGGTGAAGAGCTCGGAAAGTGGGGGCGCGCTTGTTGCAGTTGGCATGCCTCGGGCCCGCTTGCCCCGTTCTGCAGGAAAAACGTAGGGCGCTCCGTAAATCGCGAAATCTTTGAGCGCCGGGCGAATGACCGTGCGTGGCCTTGCCTGGAGCAGGCGGGCGGCTGTAAGACGCTGGACCGCGTTCCCCACTTCGCTGGTGCTGAGGCCAAGAGCAACACCCAAGGTCTCCAGCGTGTCCGGTCCGTGTGCGGCGATCCGGAGCGCGAGCAGGAGATCCTGGGGCCGAAGCATGAGGTATTATATTGCACATTCCATGGAATGTGGAAAAATACTCAGAAATAAGCAATTACCATACTTTACCAGCTTGCATCAGCGCTACTTGTTACTTCCGCAGGTTGTGGAGTGACCCCAGCATGGAGTACGCGGGAGACACGCAGATGTCCTATCGAGACCCGCCGGCCACAATCTCTAGCGCATGTCAGGACTGCTCGGGACCTAGGCCATACCCCACTGCTTTTTCGCGCGAGGAAGCGCCGGTCTGGGGCGAGTTTCTGGCGCCCCTACCTCGTCGAGAGCCACCCAAGGTGGCTAACGCATTTTGGACTCGGGGCAGCATCAAACGCAGCAGTGTTTGGAGCGGGCTTTCGCTGGGCACTGCGTTAGTTGTGGCTAGCTGCGTCCAAG
Source organism: Deltaproteobacteria bacterium (assembly GCA_031407405.1). Classification (GTDB taxonomy): domain Bacteria; phylum Myxococcota_A; class Polyangia; order Polyangiales; family Polyangiaceae; genus SZUA-265. The sequence continues at coordinate 1,173 of JANOIG010000375.1, read as the reverse complement.
CGCCGAGCGAGCCGGCAGTCTGTCTAGACAAGCGCGTCGAGGGCCGGAACGCCGCCTTGCAAGGGAACATCGAGCAAGCGTCCAGACTCTTGAAAGAGCTGAGAGCGCAGTGCGGAGCCAACTCGCAAAGCGAGATCCGGCATATCGAAGAATTGATCGCGGAAAAAACGGATGCGCGGCGTGAGCAGGAACGCCGGGCACGCAGCCAGATCGAACGAGCCCAAAAGTTCCCCAGCCGTGACTTTGTGATTTGGGCTACGGCCGATGCAGGAGCCATCCGCACGAAGATGGCCGACGCCGTTTGCGTCGAACGCGGCGCGCCAGACTTCGGCTTCTGCGAGGCGGCGCGGCCAGGGGCACCCCATATGACGGTTCGTTACTGGACCGCCGACAAAGACGCCTTTCGCTATGCGTTGACTACCGACCAGCCCCTGAGCTGCCAGGACTTGGGTGAGTATCGCCAGGTCCGAGCCTGGCAGCGTGACGGTAGCTCCTATGAGCTCTGTGAGCTCACCGAGCGCACGCTGCGCCACCTGTACGCATTGCTGATCACCAGCAGCGCTGGAAATCAAATGTACGTCTACTCTCAGCGCTACCTAGCCCGCGACCCCCACCTAGAGAAAGTCCTCCGGGTCATCCCACCGCCGCGCTAAGCGTAAACCTCGGCCCCTGTACGGCACTGTCTCAAATGAGGTCGCCGCGGCAGCTGGGTTTTTCCGCTCGCGGGAGGGGCCCTGTGTCTGAGCGAGCAAGCGCAGCGCAGCGAACGAGTTCGGGGTGGGGCCCGCGAGCGGAAAAACCCAGCTGCCGCGGCGACCGGCGTTCCAAGCGCGAAGTCGTCAACCGGCGTCCCGGCGCTCAGAGCCGCGGCTTGTAAGCGAGGATGATGACGCGGGGCGAAGCGGCGCCAAAAAATACCCCGGGCATCTCCGGACGCCCACTCACCTTGAGAACTTTGAACCCGACGTCGTGCAAGATCTTTCCGAGCTCATGTAGATCGTACATGCGCACCGAGTAGCTACACTCGCGATTCTTGCCGTTCGTGAGCATCATCGTGCGCTTGACGCGCAGCCGGCTGGTGATGAAATCGATGCTCACGTCGTCGATGCAGACGCAGCCGTCGCCCTCGAACCAGGTCTGCCCGGGCTGCTGCGACACCACGAAGTCGCGGTT
>JANOIG010000372.1:0-10713 GCA_031407405.1 Deltaproteobacteria bacterium | reverse complement strand
CCGCGAGCTCAAGCCGCTTTTGTCGCGGGCTGCCTTTGCGCCGGCCCGTTCTCGCCTGGTTTGGTTGCCCGTTCACATGGCGGTCATCGCGCTGTCGATGGTCAGCATCGCCTCGGGCTGGGTGACCTGGCCCTTGGTGCCGCTGCTGTCGATGGTCATCGGAATGAGCTTCGCGGGCCTGACATTTTTAGCTCACGAAACGTTACACGGCGCGGTCGTGCGCGGGCGGCGTTTGCGCGACGTGGTGGGGTGGCTTGGTTTCTTGCCGTTTGCGGTGTCCCCGCGGCTGTGGAAGGCCTGGCACAACCGAGTGCACCATGGGCACACGAACAACTCCGAAATCGACCCGGATGCGTATCCCACGCTCGCCGCCTATGAGCGCAGCCGCGCGGTGCGCGTCGCCGTCGACCTGGCTCCGGGAGGTGGCCGCTGGACGCTGATTCTGGCGCTGTCAGTCGGCTTCATCGTCCAGAGCAACCACGTGTTGATCCGAGCCCACCGCTGGGGCTTCTTGTCTCGGCGTGAACATTCACGAGCCTGGCTCGAGACGGCGCTTGCCGTTGGGGTCTGGGTCGCGCTTGCGGTGAGCGTGGGTCTGGCTACATTCGTTTGGGTGTTCGTGCTGCCGCTGTTGGTAGCCAACTCGATCATCATGGGGTTCATTCTCACGAACCACAGTTTGAGCCCCCTGACCGCCAAGAATGACGCGCTGCTCAACTCGCTGAGCGTGACCTTGCCCCGCTTCATGGAGTGGCTGACTCTGCGCTTCGGCTATCACGTCGAGCACCATATTTTCCCGTCCATGAGCTCGCGCCACGCGCCGGGCGTCCGGGCCCTGCTGCGCCGGCTCTGGCCGGGGCGTTATCAGTCCATGCCCATCGGCCGCGCCTTGATCATTCTCCACCGCACGGGCCGTGTCTACAAAGACGACACCACGATCCTCGATCCGCGTACCGGGGCAGAGTGGCCCACGTTGACCCCAGCGCTGGAAGCTCGCGCCCCGGACCCTAGTCCCTCGCGCTCTGCCCTCGTGCCGGGTTTCGCCACCGCCTCCAACAGGTGAGGCCCGGAGTTTCCGGTTTCTCGTACTAGAGCCCGCGATCGCGCCGGAACTCTAGACACTGCCAGCTGCCCCGCTCAAAATCGCGACACGTGTCACCCCGCGCGGGGTAGATCTGGCAGGCGTGCGGCTCAGCACTGGTGCCGTGGTGCGTGCAAGCGCCGTTGGGCGCCATCATGAATGCCATTTGCCCGAAGTGCCCGGGCTCGAGCTTGCCCAGGATGTCTTCTCGCCCGCTGCGTTTCCACCTCACCAGGTCGGTCTCGGATACCAAGATGGTACCGGGGCGCTGAAAGCAGCAAGCGCCACACGCGAGGCAATCCAAGGTCGTCGTTTCCAAGGGAAGTATCGTCGGGCGATTTTTGAGTGGCGTTGGCGCCTCGCGTTAACCAGAGCAAACGGAGTTATTGGCTCGAGGTGAGGCGAAACACACCAGTTGCGTAGCCGGCCCGTCAGTCATGAGGGATGTGCATCGTGGCGAGTGGGCGGTTTCCTACTATTGTCAGAGCATACTTCATCAGGAGACGGCTTATGACGATACTTAGACGCTTTGCGGCCACGCTCGCCCTAGTCGCGAGCTGTTTGGCTCTGCCTTCGGTGTGCTCGGCTGCTGAAGACGACACGCCTTCGATCGTTTCGTACGGTTTTGATGGGTTCTGGACCGGGGCGCAGATTGGCTTGGCCACGGGTTACTTGGCCACCGGCTCCGAGTACGAAAGGGATGAATGGCGCAAGCTCGTCTTCGGCGCCGGAGTGGGGGCTTTGGCGGGGATGGGCCTGGGGATTACGCTTGGCCTGGTCGACTCCGGGCAAAGGCCACCTCAAACGGGCGGGCTCATCTTGCGGGATGTCGGTTACGGCGTGGGTTTGGGTGCCGTGGCAGGGACCGCCGTCGGCGCCTTATTTCTCATTGATTCGGGCCGCGCCAAGCATCTCCTGACGGGAGCGGCCATTGGCACGCTCGTTGGCGCTGGTGCCGGAGTCGCTTTTGGATTGATTGAGAGCGCCCGCGCGGACCGCAGCACGTCAGTGAGCGCTACGGCGGAGAGCCCGCGGCTGACCCTGCGCTTTACGGCGCTGGGTGCCGAAGGCTCGTTGCTGCCTTTACCGGCGATCGAGGGCACGTTCTAGAACTTCGTTCTATCGAGCCCCAGGGCACCTTACTACTCGGACCAGGCAGTTTTTCTTGGGCGGCGCTTCGCGCCGAGCGCTGGGTGCCATTGCTCGTCGAATCGATGCAACGCGGTGTAGGGGTGTGCGGCCCGCAAGTCCAACGGAAGACGTCACGGCTTGTCCCATTACCGGCCGCCAAAGTGAGTGAGTGAGGAGGCAGTAATGGGACAAGCCACGCCGCAAACTTGCTCCGCCGAGGTTGCCGTTTCAGACGTGCGCCGGCGAGTGGCCAGTTTGCTTGCGGCCCTCCCGAATACGACCGAGTCGTGATTTCGGATTTGGCGGGCTTGCAGTTTTTTGCCGTGGGCCGAGAGCGCTGGGTCAACGGCCGAGCAGCGTGGACAGCACGCGCAGGGGCCAGGCGCTGAAGCGCCGGCCGAAAACCACCGAAGCGAAGGTGCACGGCTCGCCACCCCCGACCTTGAAGGAGTGGTCGGTACCCGGCGCCCACTCGCGCAGCTCACCCGGGCGATGCACGACACCGTGACTGTCTTGGTAGCTGCCCTCGAGCACCAGCACACGTTCGATGCCTGTGTGCTGGTGGCGCGGGAAATAGACCCCGGGCTTGAAGCGAACGAACAGCGTCTCGGCCGAGTGCACGCGCGCGCCGCCCTGCACGGTGACGTGAGAGATGCCCGGCAAACCGGCGAAATTCCAGACGCCTGGATTTCGCAAGCGCCCAAGCTCCAAAATGACGGCTTCCTCGCTGAGGTCAAACAGCTCAGCCGCTCGCGCATAGAACGGCGCGTACCGATGAGGCGGCTCGCTCATGGCCTGGTCGAGGCGCGCGAGCACACGATCCGCGAGCACACGATCCGCGAGCAAAAGGTCGAGCTCTGGGGCGGGGGAGGCCACCCCCATGTCCGTGTCGGCCTCGGCGTCGAGCGCGCGCTCCAGCGCCAAGAAGCTTCGTTCGGCATCGATCGCCAGATCGCCACCGGCCCGGCCCGTGCCGACACCGGACCCGGACGGCATGACCTCGCCTGCGTCGAGCTCGAGCGCCTCGCGAACGAACAGCGGCAGCGGCGCGCGCTCAGTCATCCTTCGCTCCTAACACGTTTCGCAGCGCACTTAACGCTGCGCGGGTTCTGGATTTCACCGTTCCCGCCGGAATTCCCAGGCGTTCGGCGATCTCGACCGTGCTCAGCCCTTCAAAGTAGCCCAGAAAGAGCACTTGCTGTTGATTTTCAGGCATCGTGGAGAGCAGCTCGCGCAGGCGACGCTGGTCCCCTGAGAGGGAGGGCGCCGAGGCTGCGGGTACTGGCTCTGTCCATACGGCGAGTGGAGGCCCACTGGATTTGAGACGATCGAGCGCGCGGCTCCGCGCCCGCATGAACAGCCAGGCGCGCACGGTACCGCGCTCCTCCGAGTAGTCCGCGGAGCGCCGCCAGGCTTCGAGGAACACGTCGTGAATCAGATCCTCGGCTTCCTGCGGGCTTTTTAGTATGCCACGCGCCAGCACGAGCAGCGAGCGGACGTGCCGCGCATACAGCACCGCGACCGCGCTGCGATCCCCCGCGGCCATACGCGCCACCAGGGCCGAGTCCGAGGGCTCGCGCGGCTCGTTCACGGCGACCACTCGAGGACGATAGCCCCGAGCCACGACGCCGCCAAGGACCGAGTGGGATCGAGGCTCGCGCTGCGATTATTGCGATCCAGAGTGCCCGTTCGTGCGTATACGCCGCCCGGGTCTGTTAGAAGCCGGTGATGGGCAGGCAGGCCAGCTTGGCCCCGGAGACGCCGCCGATACCGCTCGCCATATGGTGGATGATGATGCCCTTGGCCTCACCCGGGCGCGGCAGCCAGTCAACGGTCAAGTCGGTCTCACCCTTCCCCGTGGCGTCTGTGGTGAAGTCGAGCCAAGCCTCATTGATGGCGTTCGCGTAGCCGGGATCCGTCGCCATGCCTCCGGTCGGGAATGGCATGTGCTGGTAGTGACCCCCCGCCTTCATCGGATCATCGCAGGGCAGCTTATGCAGATGCGATCCGAACGTGCGGGCGACGGGAAGACCCAACACGGTCAGCTGGATGCGCAGCTTGCCGTCGACATCGAAAGCTTCTGCCGTTGCAGTCGCACTCCTCGGGATCGGGTTTGGCGTGCCAGCCAGGTCGGGAGCGTACGGGTCGTCATAGACCAGCAGCGCAGCGTCTCCGGAGCTGGCGATCATTTCTCCGGGTTCGTCTTGGCTCTCGTCTTCGGTCGCTCCACAGCCGACGGCCAGCGGTGCAATCAGTAGCGCGAGGCAGGCAAGCATTGCGGTCGAATCAGTTTTGTTCATTGCTAAATCCTTTGTTAGGTTGCCGACGTGTCCCAAGTGCCGTCGTAGCAGGTCAGGGAGTGTGTCGGTACGGCCGCGTCTACTACGTTGTTGCCCGCTCTTCGGATTTGAGCTCGTGCACTTTTCGTAGTCCCCGGCCTGGTCAGGGCAGCCTGCGCGGCGGTTCCTCTCGAACTTGGTGCGCCACCCTTTCAGGGCTCGCCGTACATTTCCGAAATTAGGGCGCGAAGCTCTGCGGCCAGGGTTGGGTCGAGTCGGTCCAGCCGTTTGCCAAGCCTCTCCTTGCTGATGGTGCGGATCTGGTCGACCGCAATCTCGGCTGACCGCCGCGCGCATACACACTGAATCCTGCTCCGCCAGCCCGGGTGCAGGCTCGTCGTGAGCGGACAGACCACAATGGTATCCAGGTTGCGATTCATGACGTCATGGCTGACCACGATAACCGGGCGCGTCTTCGCTATCTCCCTCCCGCGCGTCGGATCCAGATCGGCGACGTAGATCGAATAGCGCTCGATGTTCCGGCCTACCAAGGCTCCTCGAGCAATCCATCGCCGACAGTGCTGTCCAGATCGGTCCAGTCTTCACGTTCCGCTCGCATTTGACGATACGTTTCTTCCCAGTTCAGACGGTCGCCATCTTTTCCGCGCAGTAGCACGCCATCCGCGAGCTCTTCGAGCACCACGGCATTGCCAATGCGGTACTTGGCGAGCAGCTCACGCGGTAGGCGCACTCCCCGCGAATTACCAATCGCCACTACCTTGAGCTCCCGGACCCGTTTCGTTGGGGCTCTCGCCATGTAATTACTGTGATCACGTATTGATCTTTTGTCAAGGCATTAGACCAAGCGTAGCAGCTTTCCATCGCGTTCAGGCGGCCCCAGCCGTGAAATGCCTGGGGCTGGCCCCGCTCAAATCCGCGTGCCGTGAATCGACGCATCCAGCAGCTGAATCGGGTGCGCGGTGCGGATGGCCGCGCCCGCTGCGCCGAGCTGGCTCTTGATCTGGAGCGTGCAGCCAGGGTTGGCACTGGCCAGCACCTCGGGGCTGATGGACTGAATGCTCTGCGCCTTGCGCTGGCCAATCTGCTTGGCACTTTGCGGCTCGAGCAGGTTGTACACGCCCGCGCTGCCGCAGCACTGGTCGGCGTCCGGGATTTCCAAGAGCTCGAGCCCGGGAATGGACCGGAGCAGCGCGCGTGGTGGGGCGCGCAACCCTTGAGCGTGAGACAAGTGGCAAGCGTCGTGATACGCGACCCGCAAGGGCAAGGGGTGTCGCGGCGCAACAGGTGTCAGCTCAGCGATGAGCTCGCTGACGTCCTTGACCTTGGCGGCCAGCGCCTGGGCGCGCGGTTGCCACTCTGGGTCAGCGGCGAGCAGGCGCGACCAATGTTTCATGGCCGAACCGCAGCCGGCGGCGTTGACGGCGATGGCATCGACGTTTTGGCGCTCCAAGAGCTCGATGGCCTTGCGCGCGAAGGCTTGGGCTTCTTCTTGGCGCCCGGCGTGCAACGACAGCGCGCCGCAGCAGCCGAGCCCGCTCGGAACGACGACGTCGCAGCCTTCGGCCGCGAGCACTCGCAGCGTGGCCTGGTTGACCTCGGGGAAATACACGCCTTGCACACAACCGGGTAGGAGTGCCACCCGAAGGCGCCGCTGCCCATGCGCGCGAGTGAAGGCGGGCAGCCGGGTCCACAGCTGGCTGGGGGACAAGCTGGGTGCGAGCGCCTCCATGTTCGCCAACCGTTCGGGCAGAATGCGCAACAGCCCTATGCGGCGCAAGAGCCAGCGCAGGCCGCTGAGCTCGTACACGAGCTGGAAGAAGGCGAGCAGCCGGAGCCGTGCAGGATAAGGAAAGATGCCAAAGATGAATCCGCGCAGCAGCTGGTCACCGAGGGTACGTTGGTGGGTATGCTCGATTTCCGCGCGCATCTGCTCGATGAGCTCGTCGTATTTTACTCCGGAGGGGCACGCGGTCACGCACGCCACGCAACCCAAGCAGCGGTCGAAATGCTGCACGACCGTGGCGGTCAGGGGTGCGCGGCCTTCAGTGTGCGCCTTCATCAGGTAGATGCGCCCGCGGGGCGAGTCCATCTCTTGCCCCCACGATTGGTAGGTGGGGCAGGCGGGCAGGCAGAAGCCGCAATGCACACACTCGTCGATGAGCTTCCGATCGAGCAGGCTGGGGGTTGCGTGGTGTTCGACTGCCGGCACGGCTCAGAGGCCTCCCACGAAGCGGCCGGCGTTCAAACGGCGATCCGGATCAAAACGTTGCTTGAGCCCCTGCATGATGAAAAAGGCACTGGGCGGCGGCCCCCAGGCGTCGAACGAGGCGCGCACCGCCGCTGGAGCGGCTTCGACCACCAGCGAGCCTCCCAAGCGCCGTGCACCGGCACGCGCCGCCTCCAATGCCTGGCCGATGAGGCCCGGGGCCTCGGGCTCACCGCTCGCGAAGCCAATGCCGAGCGTCGCATACCAGGCGAAGCTGGCGGCCCGGAGCCCGGCCAAGAGCGGAGCCAAGCGGTCTTGCACCTCCGCGAGCTGGGTGGGCAGCGCGGCGATACGGACGCGCAATTGCCCCTGGCTGCGCACGGCATCTTGTCGAAGCCAGAAAGCTTCGGCCTCGGGCTCGTGCAGTGGCTTACAGCTCGAGCCCATGGCCTCGGCCAAGTCTGCGAAGCGGCCCGCATCGCGCTCCACCCCGCGTGCGAAGCCTTCGAAACGCACGCCGAGCTCGAAGCGCCCTTCACCGGTGCGCAAGGCGACCACGCTCGACGGCTCGAGCTGCGCGCGGCGGAGCCCTCGCACCGTGTCGACCACCTGCGACGGTGTCAGCTCACCCAGCGTCAGGGTAGCGCTGGCTTTGGGCAACGGATGCAACCGCAACGTGACGTGCGCAATCAGTCCCAAGCTGCCGAGCGAACCGCATACGACCTTGGGCAGGTCAAAGCCGGCCACGTTCTTCACCACCTTGCCGCCGCTCTTGGCGACCGCGCCGTCCGCGCGCACCAGCGCGACGCCGAGCAACAGGTCGCGGATGCCCCCGTAGCGTGCGCGGCGCGGGCCAAATCCCCCCACCGCCACCAAGCCGCCGAGCGTGGCCCGATCGGCATGGGGGGCGTCCACTCCGAGCCATTGGCCGTTGCTCCGCGCCAAGCTTTGAAGCTGGCTCAAGGTGACACCCGCCTCCGCCACGATCACCTGATCCTCGGGCGCGTACTCGACGATGTGATTGAGCTGACGGGTGCGGATCACGGCGTCCAGCTCGCCCGGTGGGTTACCCAGCTCGAGCGCGGTGCCCCCGCCAATAAAGCCGAGGCGGCGTTTGTCTCGAGCGCACTCCGAGAGCAGCTCGGCACACGCTTCGATGCTGCTGGGCTCGTAAGAGATCAACCTCGACCTATCACGCCGGCCGCCTCGGCGGGGTGCGGCGCATACTTGCCTGGAATGTCCCCGCACAGCCGCGGCGTGGGAAAAATCTTGCCGGGGTTGAAGCGCGTCTCCGGATCGAACGAGCAACGTAGCCAGTTCATGCTCTCGAGGTCGCTCTCCGAGAACATCTCACCCATGTAGGCGGCCTTGTCCGCGCCGACGCCGTGCTCACCCGTAATGGATCCGCCCGAGCTCACGCACAGGCGCACGATTTGAGCCGAGCACTCTTCTGCGCGCCGTGCCTCGTCGGGCACGCTGGCATCATACAGGATGAGCGGGTGCAAGTTGCCGTCGCCGGCGTGGAACACATTCGCCACGCGCACCCCCCAGCTATCGGCAATGCGAGCGACCTCGGTCAGCACCCGCGCGATTTGCGAGCGTGGAATCACCCCGTCTTGCACGATGTAGTTCGGGCTCAGCCGCCCCATCGCCGTGAAGGCACTCTTGCGCCCGCGCCACATGGCGTCGCGTTCCTGGGCGCTACTCGGCCGGCGCACTTCGAGCGCGCCCGCGCTGAGGCAGCGCTCGCTCGCCTCGGCGGCGGTTTGCTCGACCTCGGCCTCGGTGCCGTCCACGTCCATCAGCAACAGCGCGCTGACCTCGGGCCAATCGATGCCCATCACCGAGCGCACGGCATCGATGGCCATCTTATCCATCATCTCGATGGCGGCCGGCAGGATGCCGCCCGCGATAATCAGCGACACGGCGTTGCCGGCGTCCGCGGTGGACGCGAAGGTAGCGAGCAAGGTGCGTGTCGTCTCCGGCATGCGACAGATGCGGATCGTTACCAGGGTCACGACCCCGAGCGTCCCCTCACTGCCGACCAGCGCGCCGCGCAGGTCGTACCCCGGCGCATCGAGGACCGGGCCACCGAGCTCTACCACCCGGCCGTCGGCCAGCACCAGCTCCACGCCGAGCACGTGGTGAGTGGTAAAGCCGTATTTCAGACAATGCGCCCCGCCCGAATTCTCGGCCACGTTGCCGCCGATGCTGCAGATCTGCGCGGAGGAGGGGTCCGGCGCGTAGTAGTAGCCATGCGGGGCCAGGCGCTTGGAGATGTCCAGGTTGACCACCCCGGGCTCGACCCGCATCCACTGGTTGTCCAAGTCGACCTCCAGGATGCGCTTCATGCGGGACAGCCCGAGCAGCAGGCAGCCTTGGATGGGCATGGCGCCGCCAGACAAACCGGTGCCTGACCCGCGCGGCACCACCGGTAAGCCGGCGGCGTAGGCGAGCTGAACCACCTGCACCACCTCATCACGGTTCTTGGGCAGCACCACCAAGCCGGGCCGAGCCCTCAAATGGGGCAGCGCATCACACTCGTAGGTGACGAGCTGCGACGGCTCGGAGATGCAATTGGCCTCGCCCACGACCGCAGCGAAGCGCGCGACCAGCTGGCGAGACAGCGGTGGCGGCTCAGACAGCGGACGGACCGGCACCGGCATCGTTTGGCCAGACTAGAACGTATCTCACGGATCCGTCGCTCGAAAAGGCGCCCGCCCGGTTGGGCGAGGCGTTGGGGCGATTCCATAGCACCCAGGGGCCCATGTAGGGAAACGTTTCCCTACCTGTTCTCATTGGGCATAATATTGCGGAAATTTAGCGAAAAATAGTCACGGAAACGTTTCCAATCTGCGGCCGTAAAAATCCGGCGTGGTACGGTCCCCCGGTGTCGTCATCCGAAAAACCCGAAACGCGCCCGCGCCGTGAGCCGAAAGCTAGTAAGCCACCCACTCCTCGCAAGGTGAGCTCACGGATCGAGACCGGCAAGCCGACGATTCGCTCCGTGGCCGATCGGGCCGACGTTGCCATCAGCACCGTGTCCCGAGTCGTCAACGGGGGTGGAGCGAGCGCGCTCATCCGGCGCCGCGTCCAGCGCGCCATCGACGAGCTTGGATATTCGCCCTCCGTCGCCGCTCAAAGTCTGGTCACGCGTCGCACCGGCTGCATCGGCCTGGCCGTCAATTCGAGCCAAAGCCCCTGGTTTTCACAAATATTGGCCGGGGTGGAAGAAGCGCTCGGCCCGAGCCGCAAGAGCGTCTTATTGGCGAGCATGATGCTCACGGGCGAGTATCAAGCCGGAGCCGTGGCGGCCTGGATACAGGAGCGCCGAGTCGATGGGCTGATTCTGGTCCGCTACTCGAAACGCGACGAACCGCTGTTCCTGGCTGCCGAGCGCATGGGGCTGCCGGTGGTGTTGATCGCTCCGGATGTGACCGCCCCGGCGGAGCTGACGGTCCGCTGCAACAATGTGGAAGCGGGGGGCCTTGTCGCCCGGCACCTGGCCGAGCTCGGGCATCGCCGCGTCGGGTTCGCGGGCGGCCCGCGCGAGTCTGTAGATACACGCCAGCGCCTCGAAGGCTTGTCCGCCGGTTTGTCCGAACGCGGCATCGAGCTCGACCCTCGGCAGATCTGGTTTGGGCAAGGTTATGCGCGCGAGTCGGGCATTGCCTACGCGAAATCCTTCCTCGAGCAGAAGCGCGGCGACCGCCCGAGCGCGGTCGTGCTCGGCAACGATACGATGGCGCTCGGCTTCATGCGCACGGTGTTGCAGCACGGCTTGCACGTACCGCGGGACGTCTCGATCGTCGGCTTCGATGGCACACCGGATGGAGACCAGTGCTGGCCCGGCCTGACCACCGTGGCCCAGCCCACGCGGCGCATGGGCGCGGACGCCTGCCGCGCCCTACTGCGGCGGGTTGACTCACCCGGGGAGGAGCAACGGACTGCGGTCGAATACGGCGTCGAAATGTTGGTGCGCGAGAGCACCGCGC
>JANOIG010000274.1:0-50089 GCA_031407405.1 Deltaproteobacteria bacterium | reverse complement strand
TCCGGTTCGCCTCGCGCACAGGTGGATCATGCCGCACAACATCCGCCAAGCGTTGCACCAGCCACCGGCGCACCAGCATCCATGGCTGCAGGAGCCAGGGGGGCTGCAGGAGCCAGGGGGGGGGCTGCAAGAGCCATGGGGGCTCCACCGGCTTTGGGCGCGCCGGGCCCCGTGGGCGCACCGCCGAGCGCACCTGGCATGGTTGCCGCCGCGCCGCCGAGTGCTCCCGCGGCATCAGCAGGCGCACCGGGCATGCCTCCCGGCGGTATGGGCGACATGATGGGTGAAATGATGGGCAAGATGATGGCACCCGCGACGCCCGGCGGGGCAGCGCCTGCGCCATCTGCTGACTGCATGGGGGCAGGTTGCGACTCCAGTGCAGCAAAGACTCCCATCTACCCGTCGTTAATGACGCTTCCTGCGCTCACGCCGGAGAAGCGTGCCGAGATCGATGCGCTGGCAAGCCAGCAAATCAACGCAGGCATGACTCGTCTCGCGAAAGCCTCTGAGTCGCTCAGCGGAGCGACCGAAGCTGGCGATCACGCGGCCATGCATCGAGCCGTTGGAGTGATGCGTGAGGGGCTCGACGAGCTCGAAGCGGGAATCGCCGCCCGGCGGGTGCTCTCCGAAGGCAAGGCGCCGCGCAACCTCGCACTCGACTGGTTCAAACGCGAAATGAACCTCGCGTCTCCCATCTTCCGCGAAGAGCCGCCTGCGGTCGGCGGCGTCACGCCATTTCATCTCTTCACGATGCTGCTGCTGGTCCTATTCGCCCTCAGCATGGTTGCCATGTACTTCTTTAAGATGCGCCGGGCCGCGGCGCTTTTTGGGCGCATCGAAGGCAGCTCCGGACCGCCGCCACCCGGATCGGCACCACCCCTCTCCGGAACGCCACCCCCGCCGACCCCTCCGGCCGCCGGCACAGCCCAACCGCCCGGAGCGCCACCTGCCGCGCCGACCGCGCCGGCTCAGCCCGTGACGGGCTCGGCACCGCCCAGAGGAGCATCCGCACTGCCCGTTGCGACCACGACTGCAGCCCCTCTGACGTCCAATTGGCGGGGGCAGCTTCGCGTGAGCAGCGTCGTCACGGAAACGCCCAACGTGAAAACGTTTCGCCTGCTGCCTTCGTCCGGCGACAGCGTGATGCCTTTCACCTTCGTGCCCGGCCAGTTCCTCAACGTCGCGTTCTGGATTGGAGGCGCGCGGATGAACCGCTCGTACTCCATTTCGTCCTCCCCGACGCAGCGACAATACGTCGACTTGACCGTGAGGCGTGAGCCACGGGGCGCGGTCTCGCGTCACATCGATGATCTGCTCGAGGTGGGCGACCCGTTCGAAGCGGGAGGCCCGGTCGGGCGCTTTACCTTTGACGGAACGGAAGCGAGCAGCGTCGTTCTGATCGCCGGCGGTGTGGGCATCACGCCCATGATCAGTATCACTCGCTATCTCACCGAGCGCTCCTGGCCGGGAGACATCTTCCTGCTCTACGCCTGCCGCGCTCCGAGCGACTTCATTTTTGCAAACGAGGTCGCTGCCTTGCAGCGTGTCAATCCGAAGCTGCACGTCGCCGTCACGATGTCGCGCCCAGAAGGGACAGACTGGAAGGGGCCGCGCGGACACCTTACCAAGGAATTGCTCGCCGAGACGGTTCCCCAGCTTGCTTCGCGGAGAATTCACCTGTGCGGGCCGCCCGCAATGATGGACTCCACCAAGGCCATGCTCGCCGAGCTGGGAGTTCCGTCGGATCAGGTGAAGACCGAGCTGTTCGGCGCAACCAAGCCCATCCCGTCCGCGCCCGGCACCTCTTCCAAACCGACTGCGGCGGCGACTGGACCTCTGGTCACGTTTTCAAAAAACGGAAAAACGGCCAAGATTCGGGAGGGTCAGACGGTTCTCGAGCTGTCTGAAGAGCTGGCCATCGCCATCGAAAACTCGTGCCGTGTCGGCACCTGCGGTTTGTGCAAGGTGAAGCTGACTTCCGGCGAGGTCGCCATGGCCGTCGAGGACGCCCTCGACCCTGACGACAAAACCAACGGCATCATCCTGGCCTGCCAGGCTATTCCGAAGAACGCCACCACGGTCGAGGCGTAGCGATGCAGGGACGTGAACGCTTCGTCGTCAGCGGGATCCTCGCCGTCTTGCTACTGGGCTGGCTCGGCTTTCTCGTCCACCGCTCGCCGCGCTTTCCCGGCAGCGGAGCTGGGGCTGTATTCGGGATAGCGGGCGCCGTGCTCATGCTCGTCCCGCTCGCCTATCCGCTCGCCAAGCGTATTCCGTTTCTCCACGCTCGAATCACCCGCCACGTTTCGATGCCCGTGCTGCTCGCCGTACACGTCTACGCGGGCATCTTCGGCCCCCTGCTCGCCCTCATCCACACCGGTCACAAGTTTCAAAGCGGGCTCGGAATCACCCTGACCGCAGTCATGCTACTCGTCGTCGTGAGCGGCTTCGCCCTTCGCTATCTGCTCAGCTACGTTGGCCAGGAGATGACCGACAAACTGGTGTTGCTGCAGACTGCCCGTGGCGATCTCGATAGTGCCTGGGCAGCCCTCGAGAGATCCCCGGCCGAAATGCGTGCCCTTCCAAGGGCGCCTCTCTTCGCTGCAGGCGTGGGCTCGATCGGGCTCGAGCAAACCTCCGCCGGCGCAGCCGGCGAGGTCACGCGTATCGCCGAGTCCGTGGCGGACCTGGAGTACGCGGTCGGCACGCACGAGCTATTCAAGCGCTGGTTCAGCCGTTCTCTGAAGCTGCACATCGTTCTTTCGGTGATCCTCTACGCGCTGCTCGCACTGCACATTGGCTCCGGAATCTACTTCGGGCTGCGGTGGCTGCCGTGAAGCCGCTCGTGCTCTGGCTGGCGCTGAGTGTTGCTGTTGCTACGGTGGCGTTGCTCAGCGTGCTCTACTTCCAGCCGGCAGCATGGGCGCTGCAACGCTTCGTCAGGCCGGGCACGCTATCGCCCCCGCATGCTTACCTTGCCGACCAATGCACGGCATGCCACGAGCCGACCGTCGGCACGACGGTGGCCAAATGCACGGCGTGCCATGCGGCGGACGAGCGGCTACTCGGACGCCAGCCAACGGCGTTTCACGCGAGCATCCAAGAGTGCGCGGCATGTCACGTCGAGCACCAGGGCGACGACATTCGTCCGCTCGCGATGGACCACGTGGAGCTGGCCAGGATTGGCGCGCGAACACTTGCCGCCGCGGCGTCTCGCGGCGATGCTGATAGCGAGACCACGCTCGAATCGCTCGAAACGTGGCTCCGCACTCAAAGCCTCGATCGACTCGATGCGCCCTCCGCGCGCGAAGCTCTCAACTGCGCGGGTTGCCACGATAACCGGGATCCGCACTTCGAGCGCTTCGGCAATGACTGCGCGCAATGCCACGAGCTCGAGTCGTGGGCCGTGCCGGCTTACCAACATCCGTCACCCAACTCCAAGGAGTGCGTGCAGTGCCACAAGCCGCCTCCGAGCCATTTCATGCCGCACTTCGCGATGGTTTCGCAGAAGTTTGCCGGCAAGGAGCACGCAAGCGTGGACCAGTGCTTCGAGTGTCATAACACGACAGGCTGGAACGACATCGTGAATATCGGCTTCTACAAGCACCACTGAGTGGGTAGGACATAAACGTCACGACGTTACTGAAGCAGGAAAACGACAATGCAAAATCTAGCAATCCTTTTTGCAATCGCAGTTTCCATGAATGCCGGGGTCGCACTCGCGCAGAAGGACAATACGCCTGAACACGACAAGATGCCACCCGGCGACCACGCCGAGCACGACAAGAAGAAGACGGATGGCGACGCCGACAAAGAAGAAGCCGCTGCAGTAGCGCATAACCGAAGCGCGCTTTCATGCGTCCCCCGTGGCTTCCTCGCCACGGCGGGCCGCCGCAAATGTCACCGAAGTCTCCGTCTCTGCCCGCACAAAAAGCTCATAGCCGATGGCCAGCGGAGCCGGACCTCAGGGCCCTCGCCAAACTGGCGATTCATGTATTCAACTGAACAGACAGCGACGGGTGACCGCAAGACTTGAACCTGCAGCCGATCGTGATCGGCTCTCGTGCCCTTCTCAGCCACAATGCTGCTCGCGATCGGTCTGGCGATGGACGCCATGGCTGTGTCTGCAGCGAAAGGCGTGGCGGCGTCCAAGATCCTGCCGGGGCATGTCCTTCTTGTTGCGTGCTTCTTTGGCGGTTTCCAAGCGCTGATGCCTCTTCTTTGGTGGATGATTGGAAGCCGCGTGGGACCGTTAGTCGAAGCGTTCGGCTCAGCGCGATCGGGAGAAAGATGCTCTGGGAAGGCGCGGCGAGACGGGCACAGGAGTTGGAGCTGGCTCGCCTCCTTGATGGGTATCATCGGTGGCGTCGTCACCTCAAGCGGGGAGCCGGCCTGTGCAGGAACGCTGCTTTTTATCTACTCGATGTCGACCCATCCTAGAGCTTGGACAACGAAATCCGTTCCGTTCTCGAGCAAGTCGATGACAGCCGTGTGAGCGATCTGCACGTATGGTCGCTCGGGGGTGGGGCGCGCAGCTGCGTCGTCAGCGTGATCTCGAGTATTCCGCGCGACCTTGGCTACTATCGTCGACCACTAGCGAAATCGACCTCGCACAGCGGACCGTTGACGTGCAGCGCTGCGCGGAAGCCCATGAAACTAAAGGCCAGATGCCTGCGACCACGCCTCCCAAGCCCCTCACAGTCGAACCTTGCGCAAGCGAAGCGCATTGGCGATCACCGACACCGAGCTGAATGCCATGGCAGCGCTCGCGATCATGGGGCTCAATAACAAGCCAAACAACGGATACGCGACTCCCGCGGCGATGGGCACGCCCAAGGCATTATAAATGAAAGCGAAGAACAGGTTCTGGCGAATGTTTTTCATCACGTGTTCGGACAAATGCCGAGCCCGAACGATGCCGCGCAAATCCCCCTCGAGCAACGTTACGCTCGCGCTCTGAATCGCGACGTCCGTGCCCGTGCCCATGGCAATTCCAACGTGCGCGGCCGCGAGCGCGGGAGCGTCGTTGGTGCCATCACCCGCCATCGCGACGATCTTCCCCTTGGCCCTGAGCTCGAGCACCACCGCATGCTTTTGATCGGGCAGAACGTCGGCCTTGACCTCATCGATGCCTAACCTTCGTGCGACCGCTTTCGCCGTGGTTTCGTTGTCTCCCGTGAGCATGACTACGTGCAGGCCTGCTGCGCGCAGCTCTTGCAGTGCCCCCAGCGTGGACTCCTTGATCGGATCCGCTACCCCGATGAGGCCGGCAAGTTGGGTGCCGACCGCCAAAAACACGACCGTTTGCCCTTCCTGGCGCAGCCGTTCTGCTTCCGCCGACAGTGCGTTCGTATCAATCCCGCTTTCCTCGAGCAGCCGCGCGTTTCCCAGCAAAACGTTGCTTTGCCCGATACGACCGATGACCCCCTTGCCCGTTACGGCACGAAAGCCTTCAACCTCGCTAAGGCTCAGCTGACGCTCGGCCGCGCCCGCCACGATCGCCGCGGCCAGAGGATGTTCACTGGTCTTCTCGAGCGCTGCCGCGTGAGCAAGCACGTCCTGCTCATCAAACCCGGCGGCAGCTACCACGCTCGCCAGTCGCGGCCTGCCCTCCGTCAGCGTGCCGGTTTTGTCGACGACGATGGTATCGACTTTTTCGAGCAGCTCTAGCGCTTCCGCGTTCTTGACCAGCACCCCGGCTTGTGCGCCGCGGCCCGTGCCCACCATGATGGACATGGGCGTGGCTAGCCCGAGCGCACAAGGGCATGCGATGATCAGCACGGCCACCGCGTTGACGAGCGCGTACGCAACGCGAGGCTCGGGACCCCAGAGGCCCCAGACTATCGCGGTGACCAAGGCGATCACTACGACGGCGGGTACAAACCAGCCAGAGACAGAATCAGCCAGCCGCTGGATGGGCGCACGACTGCGCTGAGCCTCACTGACCAGCGTTACAATTTGCGCCAAGAGCGTGTCCTTGCCCACGCGGTCTGCGCGCATCACGAAGCTGCCCGTGCCGTTGAGCGTTCCCCCCGTCACGCGAGATTCAGTGACTTTTTCGACGGGAATGGGCTCACCGGTGATGGAGGACTCGTCGACCGCGCTCGTGCCCTCGAGTACCGTGCCATCGACTGGGATTTTCTCTCCCGGTCGAACACGCAAGTGATAGCCTACCGTAACCTGTTCGAGAGGGATGTCGACCTCCGTGCCGTCGTCCAACACATGCCGCGCCGTCTTTGGGCTGAGCCCCAACAGGGCACGGATGGCACCCGAGGTGGCACTACGGGCCCGAAGCTCGAGCACCTGGCCGAGCAACACCAGGGTAATGATCACCGATGCGGCTTCGTAATAGACGGGCGCCATGCCGCCATGAAAGGACGAATGCGGGAGGAGAGTTGGGAAGAACGTCGCAAAAAGGCTAAAGGCAAAGGCTGCGGATGTACCAAGTGCAATCAGCGTGAACATGTTCAAGTGCCTGTTCACGAGCGAGGCCCAACCGCGTTGGAAGAAGGGCAGCCCTCCCCACAGCACGACGGGAGCCGATAGGGCGAGCTGAACCCACACGCCCATGCGTGGAGACAGCACCTGCTGCACAGGCTGGCCAGGAATGAGCTCCGACATGGCGAGCAAGAATGTCGGCACCGTCAGAGCGAGGCTGAACCAGAACCGCCGCTGCATGTCGTGAAGCTCGGGATTGGCCTCGCCATCCAACGCCACCTCGCGCGGCTCGAGCGCCATGCCGCAGATGGGGCAAGCACCCGGCTCCCCGCGAACGATCTCGGGATGCATCGGGCAGACGTAGATGCCCTTGGATTGTGAGCCAGTGACCGCGCTCGAGCCTTCGGCCACATGTGGTGCCTGATAGCGAAGCGGCTGCGCGTTGAACTTCTCTCGGCAGCCCGGGCTACAAAAGTAGACGGTGTCGCCCGCGTAGGTGACGGAGCCACCCCGCGCAGTTCCGGGCTCGATCTGCATGCCGCATACGGGATCAGTCAGAGGCCCCGCGCCTGGCGTTGCCACGCTAGGCCGGACAGGGTGGGTGGCATGTTTTAACGCTGGGCGATGATTGTGTGCTGAAGGCATATGAGAAGCTCCTTGTCTCCACCTGGGCTGACGCAACGTCCGCTGGAGCATTACACCCATTTGCACCCCTCACTCCGCCCAAGTTGGCTCCGCCGCTCGGCGAGGGAACGCGAGCAGCCCCGTGGGGATCGTCAGTGTCAATGCTCATGCTGATCTCGCTCGGCGCTGGCCGCCTTTCGACTCAGCCTGTTTGCAGCCTTCTTCGCGGCGCACCTTCCGCACCGGACGTTGCACGCAGGAATGTCACCTGTGTACTAGGAAGCCACGTCCGCCACCTATTCTGTTGGCTCGTTCCCGCCGCCGGCGCAAGTTTTTCGTTTAGGGCATTTTGCCGCAAATGGTGCGCACACTTCCGACAGGCGGGGGCACGCCGGGGCCTCCCGTGCGACGGGGCCGCGGAAGCCGGTGAGAGTGCGGCCTGGCACGCAGCTTGCTCAGAGAGCAGGCTAGGGCGCAGGCGTACCCCTGGGGGGCATGAGCATCGGGCGGCCTACGTGAAACATGATGAACGACAGCACGTCAAAGAAGGTGCTCCCTCGTTTGAAGCGCATCGGCGGGCAGGTCGAGGGTATCGGTCGAATGATTGAAAACGACCGCTACTGCGTCGACGTGCTCCTGCAGATCGCTTCGGCTCAGGCGGCACTCAGCCAGGTAAGCAAATTGATTCTGCGCTCACATGTGGAGAGCTGCATCGCGGACGTGATGGTCAGCGGCAAGGTCGCCGCCCGTAAGCAAAAGATCGAGGAGTTGATGGAAGTATTCGCGCGCTTCGGCTCGCTGGGGCCGTCGCGGGGCTGAGTGACGATCGAACAAGCACCATCAAACCGAAACGCGGTGCTGACAATGGTGAAACGAGTGAGTCACACGAGCACCAAGAACATTAGGCATCAAAGCCATTGAGGAAAACATCATGAAAAGCAGCATCATCAACATATTGGGTTTTAGCGTGTCGGCGGTTGCACTGAGCTGTGGCTCACCCGCGAGCACACAACCGCACGCCATGAGCGTCACCGAGCACGAAGCGGCGGCGAGCCAAGAACGACAGAACGTTGCGGGCCATGACGCCCAGTACGATCCCGCCGCGACCACCTCCACAGAAAGCTGTAGCCCCGCCAGAGCCCGGGGTAGCGTCTGCTGGACGGCCGAGAAGAATCCGACGGCGAGCCATTCGAAGGACGCGGCGCATCACCGAGAGCTCGCCGACAAGCATCGCACGGCCTCGGAGGCCTTGCGCACCGCGGAAGCGAGCGCTTGCTCAGGCATCTCAGCAGAAGACCGCGACGTGAGTCCGTTCTCACACGGCCCAGACATTCGCTCCGTCTCGCCGTTGCAAGAGGAAGTGAAGAAAGGGAAGGTGACGACGAACCGCGTCGCTGGTGCGAACATCGTGTTTCAAGCGGTTCCAGGCATGACCGCGGAATGGCTGCAGCGCGTGGTCGATTGCCATCTGGCGCGCAATGCCGCCATCGGGCATGACGCAGCGGCCGGGGAGATGCCCTATTGCCCACTCACGCCGCGCGGTGCCCAAGCTCGAGTGAGCTCGGTCGGTGATGGTTTCGCCGTGGCGATTCGCTCGGACGACGCAGAGACCTCGAAAGAGATCCTGAAGCGCGCAGAGTCACTGCGGGCCACCACTACCGCACATTGATGATGCGGGTCGTCCCACCCGCGGGGGGGTGGTCGGTGCCGATGAAACTGCGCTCATCATGTCTCGTGGTGTGGCTCATCGCCGCGCTCGCCGCCCCGGCTTTCGCTGAGGAGGCCTCAGTAGAGGCTTTTGTGGCGGAAGTTTTGGAGAAGAACCCCAGCTTGCGGGCGCGCACCCTGGTGCGTGACGCCGCCCGCCGTGAAGCCAGCGCCGCGGGGATCTATTCCGACCCCGAAGTGGCGGTCATGTTCGACCAGTATCCCCAGCACTCTGAAGAGAGTGAGCCGCCGATGATTCGCTATCAGGTGAGCCAGATGCTTCACTGGCCAGGCAAGCTCGGCTTGATGGAAGCCGTCGCGGAGCGACGCACTGACGCCGTGGAGGCGGACGCCAAGACGCAGGCGCTCGATCTCATCCGAGACGCAAAGCGGAGCTATTGGATGTTGCTGATGAACAAGGGCCTGCGCGACGTGAACGCCGCCGGCCGCGGGCTGCTCGACACCATCGCGGGCGCGGCGCTCGCTCGTTATGGAGCGGGCACGGGGGGGCACCACGAGACCATGCGCGCGCAGGTGGAGCAGAGCGCCAACGAGGTGGAGGCCATCGACCTGGAAGGGGACCGCATGGCGACCTTGGCCATGTTGAATGCGCTCCGCAACGCTCCGGCTCAGGCGCAGCTGGCCGAGCCGCGTGAGCCCGCGCAGGGTACCACCCGGAGCACGCCGCCGCTGTCTCAGCTGGAAAAGATCGCGTTTTCTCGTCGACCCGAGCTCGCGCGCATGCGAGCGATGCAGCGCGAGGAAGCGACCATGGCCTCGATGGCGCGGCGGGAACGCTATCCAGACTTGATGACCTCGATTTGGTACAATCAGATGCTGGGCATGCCGGACAACTACGGCGTGATGGTCGGCGCACGAGTCCCTCTCTTCAACATCGGGCGTCAGAACCGCCTAGCCGAGGCCTCGGAGCTGCGCGCGGGCAGCGCGGGCAGCGAGCTTTTGGCCATGCAGAACATGATTCGGTTCGAGATCGCCGATGCGTCACGCAAGCTGGTCACCGCCGAGCGGACGCTCGCGCTCATCTTGGAGTTGGCGGCGCCCCGCGCCAACGAGAGCTTCGCTTCGTCCCTTGCAGGGTATGCAACGGGCAGCGTCGAGATCGTCGGGGTGCTCGACGCCTGGCGTGCCTTGCAGTCGATCGAACGAGCCCGGGTGGAGGCGGTGGCAAACCGGCTCATGGCGATTGCCGATCTGGAGCGGGCCATCGGCGGCGCCTTGAACGAGGTGTCTCGATGAAGCTCGATCGACGGCTCGCCCCCCTATTGCTCGGGCTCGTTTGGGCCAGCGGCTGCGAGCAGGGCAACGGCAACTCGACCGACGAGCACATAGGCCACGCTCAGCCCGCGGCTGAGACGGCTGCTCCCGTCCGTAAGGAGCCCGCGGGCGAGTCAGCAGCTGAAGGGCCATCCGGAGCCGCCCCGGGCGGCGACCCTCACGCACAGCATCGTGCTGGCGGCGGCGACATCGCGCCCGCGAGCCCCCCGCCCGGCTACGCACCGTTCAGCATGGACAGCGAGACGGCGCGGGCCGTCGGCTTGCGCGTCGCACCAGTGGAAGAGCGGCCCTTCGTCAAAGGCATCCGCACCACCGGCGTCGTGGTCGTGGACGAGACGCGCACCTCCCATGTGCACGCGAAAGTCCGCGGCTCCATCGAAAGCGTGAATGTGGATTTCGTGGGCAAGAGCGTCAAGAAGGGGGCGGCGCTCTGTAGCATCTACAGCCAGGAAGTGCTGGCTGCGCAGCTCGAGTTCTTATCGGTGGTCGGGCAGGCGTCGCAAAGCACCGAGCCGTCCGGGTCTTTTGCAGACGCGCAGAAACAAGCGCGCGAGCAGCTCCTCGCGGCGGCACGGCGGCGACTGGCGCTCTGGGACGTGCCTGCAGCCGAGATCGAGCGGCTGGAGCGGACGCGCGAGCCGCAGCGCACCTTCACCTTGCGGGCGCCACGCTCAGGCATCGTGGTGGCCAAGCAGGCGCTGGCCGGGATGTACGTCGACCCCTCCGTCGAGCTCTACCTGATCTCCGACATCGACAAGCTCTGGCTGTTAGCGGACATTTACGAATCGGACGTGGCCGGAATCAAGCTCGGCGATCAAGCTCAGGTCAGCATCGCGGGGCTCGCGGCTCCCATTCCCGCTGTCGTCGCCTTCTTACCTCCGACGGTGGAGGAGGCCACGCGCACGCTCAAGGTGCGCTTCAACCTGGATAATCCAGAGGGCCGCATTCGCCCTGGGGCTTTTGCCACAGTCGAGCTGAGCCTCGAGGGCGCGCGCTCGCTGGGCGTCCCAGAAGACGCGGTGATCCACGCGGGGCGCCAGGCCATTGTGTTCGTCGTCTCCGGCGAGCGCATCGAGCCGCGCGGCGTGACACTGGGTCCACTGGTTGCCGGGTTCTACGCCGTGCAGGCCGGGCTCCGGGCGGGTGAGTCGGTGGCAGTTGGCGCGCAGTTTCTCATCGATTCGGAAAGTCGCCTGCGAGCCACCACAGGTCAAGGTCCGAGCCATGCCGGGCACTGACGAGGGCGGCGGAGTCATCGCCAGAATTAGCGATTTTTGCGGCCGCCACCGCTTCCTTGTTTACCTGTTCGCGGCGTTTCTCACCGCCCTCGGCGCGTGGTCAGCGCAACAAACCCCGCTAGACGCCTTGCCGGATCTGTCTGACACGCAGGTGATCATCGCCACCGAGTGGATGGGGCGCAATCCCACGCTGATTGAGGATCAGATCACTTATCCGATCACCACCACCTTTCTAGGCGCGCCCAAGGTCAAGGCGGTGCGCGGCTTCACCATGTTCGGGATGTCGTTCGTGTACGTCATCTTCGAGGATGGAACAGATCTGTACTGGGCGCGTTCGCGCGTCATCGAATATCTGTCCAAGGTGTCGGCGCAATTGCCCGCCGGCGTATCCCCGCAGATCGGCCCTGATGCCACGAGCGTGGGTTGGGTCTACCAATACGCGCTCCGCGACCCGAGCGGACAGCATGACCTGCAAGAGCTGCGCAGCTTACAGGACTGGACGCTGCGCTTCGCGTTGCAGAGCGTCGACGGCGTGGCCGAGGTGGCGAGCGTCGGCGGCTTCGAAAAGCAATACCTGGTCGAAATCGACCCGGTGCGAATGAAGGCCTATGGCCTCTCCGTCGGGCAAATTGCAGCGGCGATCCGCGGCGCAAACGCGGAAGTGGGCGGGCGGGTGATCGAGCTCGCCCAACACGAGTACGCGTTGCGCGGGCGCGGCTACATCGAGAGCAAGCGCGATATCGAGCTCGCGGTCATCAGCACGAACCAGCGCGGTACGCCGATCCACATCGGAGATGTGGCCACGGTGTCCATTGGCGGCAACATCCGGCGAGGCGTGGCAGAGCTGGACGGCACGGGCGAGGTCGTGGGCGGCATCATCGTGATGCGGTACGGCGAAAATGCCCTGGACGTCATCGAGCGGGTCAAGGCAAAACTCGCAGAGCTTACACCCTCGCTACCCCAGGGAGTGGAGCTCGTCCCGGTCTACGACCGCAGTCAGCTCATCGTGGACTCGGTGAAGACGTTGGCGACGAACCTGCTCATGATCTTGGGCGTCGTGGTGCTGGTGAGCGCCGTCTTCCTGTTCCACTTCCGTTCGGCGCTGGTCATGGCGCTGACCTTACCGATCGCGACCATGTCATCGTTCACTGCGTTCTACGCGCTGGATATCACCATCAACATCATGTCACTGGCCGGCATCATTCTGGCACTCGGCGACATGGTGGATTCAGCGGTCGTGCTGGTCGAGAACGCTCACAAGCGGATTGAGGCGGCGGAACGCGACGGCCTGAAGACGCCACGCATCGAGCTCGTGCTCGGTGCCGTGCGCGAGCTCGGCTCGAGCATGTTCGGGGCCCTCTTGGTGCTCACGATCGCCTTTCTTCCCGTGTTCACCCTGGAGGGTGAAGAGGGGCGCCTGTTCAGGCCCCTGGCGCTTGCGAAGACGTTCTCGATGGCGTTTGCTGCACTGTTTTCGATCACGCTGGTGCCGGCCCTGATGGTGACGTTTCTCAAAGGTCGCATCGTCTCGGAAGGCAAGAATCCTATCAATCGCCTGTGCATGGCCGCTTATCGCCCCCTGTTACAATTCTGCCTGCGCTTTCGCTACGCGGTAGTGGGAGCAGCTTTCGCTGTATTGGGCTTGACCGCCCTGCCCTTCCTGCGCCTTGGCTCGGAGTTCATGCCACCCTTGTACGAGGGGGACCTCTTGTACATGCCGATCTCGGTGCCAGGCATATCCATTCAAGAAGCCGGGCGCTTGTTGCAACGGCTGGATGGGGAGATCGCCCAGGTGCCGGAGGTGCGGCGCGTGTTCGGCAAAACCGGGAGGGCCGAGACGTCGCTCGACCCGGCGCCACTGTCGATGTTCGAAATCGTCGTGCACCTCGAGCCCAAAGACCAGTGGCGCGATGGCGTCACGCAAGAGTCACTCTTGGCGGAGCTCGAAGTCCGCACCCAGACGCCCGGCTTGCAAGGCGCCTGGACAATGCCCATCAAGGCGCGCATCGACATGCTGTCAACCGGCATCCGCACGCCCATCGGGATCAAAGTGTTCGGCAAGGACCTGGCCGAGATCTCCAAGATCAACGATCAGCTCGAAACCGTCATCACTTCAGTGCCGGGCACGCGCAGCGTGTACGCCGAACGCGAGCTGGGAGGCTTTTTCGTCGACTTCACGCCCAACCGCGAGCTCATCGCCCGCTACGGGCTCAGCGTGCGCGACGTGCTAGACGTCGTCGAGAGCTCGATCGGCGGGATGGACGTGGACACGACCATCGAAGGCCGGGAGCGCTACAAGATCAACGTGCGCTATCCACGCGAATTTCGCGACAACTTGGAGGCACTCCGACGCGTGCTCGTGCCCATTCCGGCGCTGGCTCCGCAGGGCTTACCCAGCTCTGGGGTGAGCGGGGCGGCCATGGGGAGCGGGGGTCCGAGCTCGGCAGGATCTGGGATGGGCCCAGCCATGGGCGGCTCTAGCATGGGTGGGCCAGGCATGGGGGCATCCCCGCTCGGCGCCGTGATTGCGGCGTTACCCTCCGGCGGCTCGGTCATGGACTCGAGCGGCATGGGCTCATCGAGCTCGATGGCGAACCGGAACAGCGGCGCGAGCGCCCCCGCGTTTGTTCCGCTCGGTGATCTGGCCCGCATCGAAACCGTGATGGGTCCACCGATGATCAAGAGCGAGATGGGCTCGCTCACCGGTTGGGTGTACGTGGATATCGCGGGTCGCGACGTGGGCAGCTACGTGGAGGACGCCAAGGCCGCTGTCGCCCGGTCCGTCCAGCTGCCCCCTGGCTACAGCCTCAAGTGGACCGGCCAGTATGAGCTCCTCGAGCGCGTGCGCGCACGGCTCATGTTCGTCTTGCCGCTCACGCTCGGACTGGTGTTCGCGATCTTGTACCTCAATTTTCGCGGCGTGGCTCAGACCCTGATCGTGATGCTGGGCCTGCCCTTTGCTGCCGTGGGGGCCATTTGGCTCCTCTATTTCGCGGCGTTCAACACCTCGATCGCCGTCTGGGTGGGCATGATCGCGCTGCTCGGGGTTGCGGCGGAAACAGCCAGCGTGATGGTCGTGTATCTGGACGGAGCGTGGAAGGACGGCCGCGACTCCGGCAGCATCGTCGACGTGCCGTCACTCATCCGGGCGTCGGTCGAGGCGGGCTCCAAACGCGTGCGGCCGCTACTAATGACTGTCTTGACAAACATTTTCGGCCTACTCCCGATCTTGATCGATCAAGGTGTGGGCTCCGACGTCGCCAAGCGCATCGCGGCACCCATGTGGGGAGGCCTCGTTTCCCTTACGCTCTTGACCTTGCTCGTGGTGCCGGCCGTCTACGTCATCTGGCGCTCGTTCGAGCTGCGGCGGCTTCCTCGTCCTTCGGGCAATGTCAGCGGAAACCACCCGTATCAGCATTTCGAATCAGGAACCATCTCGTGAGCTCACCTCCTGAAGCATCGACGATCTCATCGGGCACCACACCGAATCGCTCTGCCCCGGGCGGGCTGACCAGCGCCGAAGCGCAGGAGCAGCTTAAAAAATACGGCCCTAACGAAATGGCTCGGGCTCGCCCCACCTCACCCTGGCTCATGGTCCTTGCACAGTTCAAGAGCCCCGTGATCTGGCTTTTGCTCGGGGCTTGCGCAATCTCGGGCGCACTGGGTGA
The DNA here is from genome assembly GCA_031407405.1 of Deltaproteobacteria bacterium. GTDB lineage: Bacteria > Myxococcota_A > Polyangia > Polyangiales > Polyangiaceae > SZUA-265. The sequence continues at coordinate 35,118 of JANOIG010000274.1, read as the reverse complement.
GGTGCCGGACGCGGTGGCCATCGGGGCCATCGTCGTGCTCAATAGTCTGGTGGGCTTCTTTCAGGAGTATCGCGCCGAGCGCGCCGTGCTGGCGCTGCGCTCGATGACAGCGCCGCGCGCTCGGGTACTCCGCGATGGGCGCACCATTGTCGTCGCCGCAGCCGACTTGGTGCCGGGAGACCGGTTGTTGCTCGAAGCGGGTGACATCGTCGCGGCCGATGCCAAGCTAGATGAAGCCAACGCGCTCTTGACCAATGAAAGTGCTCTGACCGGCGAGAGCACGCCCGCCGAAAAGTCCACGGCCGCAGTGCCGGCGGATGCGCCGCTCGCCGAGCGCCGTGATTTTGTCTTCATGGGGACGTCGGTGGCGAACGGCACGGGGCAGGCGCTCGTGGTCGCCACGGGCAAGAGCACCGAGCTCGGCAAGATAGCCCATCTCCTCGCAACGACTACGGACGAAGCCACGCCGCTTCAGAAGCGCCTCGCCCGCGTGAGTCAGCTGCTCTTGTATCTATGCATGGGCGTAGTGGCGGTGGTCGCCGTATTGGGCGTGATCCGCGATCAGCCGTGGTTCGAGGTGGTCTTGTCGGCGGTTTCTTTAGCGGTCGCCGCAGTGCCCGAAGGTTTGCCGGCGGTGGTGACGATAGCGCTCGCAGTGGGGGTGCAGCGCCTCGTCGGTCGCAACGTGCTCGTGCGCAAGCTCACGTCGGTCGAGACTCTCGGTTGTGCGACCGTCATCTGTACCGACAAGACCGGCACGCTAACCACGGGCGTGATGACGGTGCGGGAGCTCTGGGGCAAGGATCATGCGGCATTGCTCGACGCCTCGGCAGCCTGTAGTGACGCCGAGCTGGACTCGAGCGAGCGCAATGGCACGGGAGACCCCACCGAAATAGCACTGCTCGTGGCGGCTGCGGAGCGCGGGCTGCGCCGCTCCGAAATCGAAAGCACTCGCCGGCGCACACAGGTCAATCCCTTCGACTCCGAGCGCAAGCGCATGTCCATCAGGCGCGCTGACGGTGTTCTCTACGTCAAGGGAGCTGTCGAGACGGTGATCCCGCTCTGCGTCTCCGGTACGGAGGGTGCCGTGCAGGCGAACGAGCAGATGGCCACCCGGGGCCTGCGTGTGCTGGCTGTTGCGGTTGGACGGGGCGAACGTGAGCAAGACCTGACGTTGCTAGGCGTAGTGGGCATCGCCGATCCACCCCGTACGGAGTGCATCGACGCCGTCAAAGCGGCGCGAGCGGCCGGCATCACGACCGTCATGATCACGGGTGATCATCCCGCCACGGCGCAAGCCATTGCTCGCGAGCTCGGTATCTTGAGGCCCGGCGATATTGCCGCCGACGTGGTGCACGCTCGGGCGACGCCCGAAGACAAACTGAAGATCGTCCGCGCCTGGAAGAGCCGGGGAGCGGTGGTCGCCATGACCGGGGACGGCGTGAACGACGCCCCGGCGCTGCGTGAAGCCCATATCGGGATCGCCATGGGCCAGACGGGCACCGAGGTGACCCGCGAAGCGTCGGACATGATCCTCACCGATGACAACTTTGCCAGCATCGTGCTCGCCATCCGCGAAGGCCGCGGTATCTTCGACAACATCCGAAAAACGCTCGTGTACCTTCTGGGGGGCAACGCCGCCGAGTTGGCCGTCATGTTCGGCGCGGCTGTCATGGGCCTGCCAATGCCACTCTTGCCCTTGCACCTGCTATGGATCAATCTCGTCACCGATGGTTTACCGGCACTGGCCCTCGTGGTCGATCCGGTCGATCGGGATGTGATGGCAAAGCCACCGCGCAATCCCGAAGAACCCTTGTTGGCACGCGCCGAATGGCTGACCATTCTTTTGACGGGTGCCGTGCAAGCCACCGTGACGCTAGCCGTATTTGCATGGGCCCTGACCCACCGGGACCTCCTCGAAGCCCGCAATTTGGCATTTTCCGTGCTTGTCTTTGGCGAGCTGTTTCGTGCCTTCGCGGCCCGCAGCCCGGATCGCTTGTTCTGGGAAGTGGGCCCGTTCACCAATATGCGTGTGCTGGGTGTGGTGCTCGTGTCGGTCGTGCTGCAGCTGGGCCTTCATCATATCCCGGCAACCCAGGCACTCTTTCAAATCGGTGATCTGCCCCTTGCCGATTGCGCACTTGCGCTATTCCTCGGACTCGTGCCGGTCAGCGTGCTCGAGCTCAGCAAATTCTTACGACGGGCGCTTGTGGTCAGGCCTCAGCCTCCATTGGCGCTTTCGTAGTCATGGGTGCCTGCCACACTGCTCGCACGCCGGGGTTCATCCTCTGGTTTCTAGGTCACGAGCAAGGCATCGGAGGCAGGCGGGGCGCGCATGTCTGACCGACGCGACATCCTGCTCGTGGGCGGCTACGGCGTGGTCGGCAGGCGCATTGCAGCGCATCTGGCACCTCGCTTTCCAGGCAGGGTGCTCATCGCAGGCCGCGACGAGCAACGGGCGGAAGCGTTTTGTCTCGAGCTCGGTCACGGAGCGCGCTCTCGGCGGATGGACGTGGACGTCGCTTCCTCGATCGGCCCAGCACTCGACGGCGTGGGGACGGTCATGGCCTGTGTCGCCCAGCGTGAGCTGCATCTGCTTCGGGCTGCGATCGAGCGTGGGCTCGGGTACACCGATATCGCGCCGCGCTTGGCGTTCTGGCACAGCGCCGAGGGATTGGCCTCCGAGGCACGTCGCTGCGGGGCGCGCATCGTCCTCGGTGCAGGCCTGTCTCCCGGCATCTCAAACCTCATGGCCAGGCAGCTCGCGAAAGCCCTCGGGCCGCTCGAGCAGATTGAAACGGCAATCCTGTTGAGCCTCGGTGACGAGTATGGGCCGGATTCTCTGAGGCACGTCCTCGATGCCGTGGCGCAACCCTTCAGTGTCGTCGAGGATGGCGAACACCATGCTGTAATGCCCTTCAGCGATGGCAAGCGAATCGAGTTTCCGCCGCCGCTTGGGCCGCGAACGGCCTACCTTTTCCCGTGGTCAGATGTCGTCTCTTACCCGAAGACGCTCGGAGCTCGCTCGGCATTCGGGAGATTTGCCCTCGAGCCTGCCTGGGCGGGCACGCTCGCAGCCTTGATCGCACGCGGTGCGCGCCGCTGGCTTACAAGACCGAGCGTTCTTGAAGGTGAAGGGGGCGTGCTCCACCGGCTGACGCGCCTCTATGCGGGCCAGAACCGCTTTGCGCTGCTCGTGACGGCTCGCGGCCAGGGCCGCACGCTGAGAATGAGCCTTGCCGGCCGCCGTCAAGCCAACGCAACCGCTGCAGGTGCCGCCGAATTCGTGCGTGCGCTCGCGGCAGGAGAGATCGAGCAGCCGGGCGTCTGGCTTCCCGAGGAAGTGATTTCGCACGAACGCTTCTTCGACGCGCTAGCCTCTATGGGTCTACACGCCCGGATGGAGGAAATACCTACCGTGAACCAGCTCCGGCAGGGAAACCGAATCGGGTCAGGACGCCGTCGCGAACGGAAGTCATGAGAGCAGATCGTGTCGCGGGGTTGCTGCTTCTGATCCTGGGTATGCTCACGGTCAGCACAGGAGGCTATTTCCTGTTTGTGCGCCCAGCCATGCTGCCGGAGGATATCCGAATCACGGGTGTGGAACCAAATCTTTTGCCGGTAGCGATGCTTGACTGGCTCCGGATCGTTTTTCAGACCTTGGGTGGATTCGTAGCGGCGTTTGGCATCTTGATCGCCTCGATTGGGGTCCACGTCATGGCGAGGCGTGGTGGCGTGCTCGAGTGGGGAGTGGCCCTCGCCTTGCTCGTCGCGTTTGGGCGATTTCTTGCCAGCAACATCATTCTCCGTTCGGATTACCTCTGGTTCATCGGTATCTTGTTTGCGCTTGCCGTGCTCGCGGCACTGCGCTTCGTTTGGAACACCCGGCATGAATCTCGATCATCCTGACACAGTCGCACGCGAGGTTTCCGAATGCGCGGCACCGCGATCGGGGAGCCGAGGAGAGCGCCGCCCTTCCCTGACATCCGTTGCCTCGGCCTCCCGCTTTTTGAGGCTCCTGCAGCGGGGTCTTGCGATCGGGGAACACCTCGCTGCGACGGATTCCGTTCTCGTCCAACCAACGGATGCGCCATTTGTCTCTCTGCTCCTCGGCTCGAGCAAAGCTCCCGGGCACCTGCACGGCAGTGAACCCTCCGCGCAGTTGACTTCTCCAAGAAGTGTGTGGCGTCAGAAGCTGGGTGGAGAAAGAACTCGACAGTGGCGACATCGCCGACCCCGACGTATCGCGGGTCATGCCCCTGGCCCGCGCACCAAGCATCAAAGCTGCGGCGACAAACCGAAAACGGGAACCACTCTGCTCCTAGGAGCCTTGTGATTCCCGTCCGATTTCGTTTGGTTGCGCGGGGGCGATACCCAGCGTGGGCAACGGAGATTTCGGTGCCGATCGAGGTGCGGGTGGCGTGATATAAGCCCGGACTGCATTGCAGTGCTGCGCGAATCCTAAGCGACCCGCTGACCGATGTGCTAATCATATAAACCACAGCCGCCCGGAGAGCCCAAAGCTCACGGTCGGCAACTGACTTCGGCCGGGTTTTTTGGCTCAACCCGGTGAGCTATGGAATAGATGGTACTCGCGATACGTTACACCCGTTCAGGTCGACAATGAATCGCTCGCCCTTCGCCTCTCTCGTCTTCCGAGGCCAACGCTTCGACGGCGCAGCTATGCCGCTCGAGGCTCTGCCCGAACTCGCCGCCTACCGCGAACTCCTAGCCGCGGTGGCTCGGGAACTCTTCTTCGCTGGGAACCTGGGCCGCATGCGCCTACCCAGGGGCTTCGGCGCTTCGTTCCGCCTCAGCTTGGCGCGGATCGAACCGGGTAGCGCCGTTCCAATCGTCGAACGTGAATTCTTGGACACGCCTCTGTTCCCGATGGGCGACCTGTTCGACAAAGCCCGTGACGAGGTCTCCGCCGCCGTGCAGGCCGTTGCTGCCAACGAAGCGCTCCCGTCATGGTTGACTCCAACTGTTGCGGCGAAGTTCGCATCATTCGGCCGGACACTCAAGGACGACGAAGCAGTCATTCTCGCCCTGCCCGGCCAACGCATAGGCCCCGAATACAACCGCCATATCCGCCGACGAATTCTTCTGGCTGGGAAGGGGACCTATGAGGAAGACGTCGATCTGGTCGGGATCGTCCGCGAAGCTGACGCAGACCAAGACTCCTTCGAGATTCGCCTCGGCGACGATCGCCGCGTGCCCGTACGAGCTTCGCCAGCGCTCCTCTCACAGGTGCTTCGGTCCTTTCAGCGGGACAGCGCGATTCGTGTGTCCGGGCTCGGGGTGTATGATCCTGAGGGTAAGCTGCTCCGCGTTTCCCAAGCCAACGACGTCAGCCCCGCGGAGGAAGGCGACGTGGCATCAGGTCGCCCGGGCTGTCGTATCGCGGTCCCGGAGCAAGTGGACTCGCTGAAAGGATTGCAGGATGGCTGGTTCGATGGCGAAGGCCTGGCTTTCAGCGACGAGGCACTCGCCTGGTCCTCCAGGCTTCTGGAAAGCATCGTGAATGGCTTTGAGCTGGCGACACCCCACATTTATCCAACCCCTGAAGGTAGCGTGCGAGCGGAATGGTCACGCCCTCTCTGGGAGATTTCTGCCGAGCTCGATTGGTCCCGCAAGCTGTCAGAAGTTCGGGCCGTTCGCCTTGATGCAGACGAGATGATCGAGCGAACCTTCGCTCTGGGCGAAACTGGCCAAGAAGTACGCCTTGGTAGCTTCCTCGCCAACCAGATGCGAGGCGAGGCCTGATTGGCCACCCCGGGGAACGCGCTCACTGATCAGGACGAGCTGCTATTTCGACAAGTTCATCCGAGTTTCGTCCGTGACGGTCGCGTGGGTAGCCAAGGGTTTCGCCCGACACCCAAGGATCAGAAGCTGCTTTCCGTGGCGCAAGGTTCAAAAACGACGGCGAAGGCCGCCTTCGAGTTGCACACCGAATGCAACAACCTGGCATCGGCCGGAACTTGGGCGGTCACGCTCGGCGAATGCCAATTGCTGAGCCTCACAGTTCGGCCCGATGAGGTGACCGAAGGCGATTGCCCGGATCCAGCTCACGCAGTCGTCGACTTTTCAGCCCTATCGAGCAGCAAGATCGAGGCCCAGGGGGCGCGGCTGGCAAGATACGCGAACGACAGGGGAAGATTGCATCCGCCCGATGAACCGCGGACGCCGAACGAATAGCAGGAAACGCCGTCTTGAACCCTCCTGCCCGGAGGCCTACTGTCCGTAGTCCTGGGCATGACCAAGGACGAGAACGAGTGGAAAACCCGCAAGAAGCGCATCGACCCAAAGCTGAACGCAGCTGGGTGGGTGCTGCCGCGCGGGCGCTCACGTCCGATCGCCGGGCCGTTCCGCACTGAAGAGGAAGAGACCGACGCCGGACCCGCTGACTACGCTCTCTGGCACGACAATCGCGTGATCGGGGTAGTTGAAGCGAAGAAGGTCACGGTGGGGCCGCAGAACGTGCTGACGCAGGCCCAGCGCTATGCGCGCGGGCTACGCAAACCGGGGCGTAAGTATGACGAGTTCGGGTGCCCATTCTTGTATTCCACGAACGGCGAAGTCTTCTGGTTCCACGATGTTCGTAATCCGTTGAACCGCTCGCGGCGCGTCGCGGGCTTCCACACTTCGAATGCGCTGAAGGAGCTGCTTTCGCGGGACTTCGAGGGGCTGCGAAGCAGCGCTGCGGTTACCGCACGACCACTCGCTCTTGCGGCCGTATCAGAAGGAGGCAAATGCGGCTGTCGAGAAGGCGATCGCGGAGCGAAAGCGGAACCTCCTTGTCGCCATGGCAACAGGATGCGGCAAAACGTTCACGCTGGTGAATCAGATCTATCGGTTGATGAAGTCGGGGATCGCGAAGCGGGTCTTGTTCCTGGTCGATCGACGTGCGCTGGCAGCACAGGCGGTTCGGGCGTTTTCATCCTTCGAGGCTGAGCCCGGGCAAAAGTTCAATCAGGTCTATGAGGTCTACAGCTCGAAGTTTCAGACAGAGGATTTTGGCGAGGAAGAGAAATTCGACCCGAAGATACTGCCACAGAAGTACCTCACCGATCCGCAGCCCGGCCATGCATTCTTGTACATCGCGACAATTCAGCGCATGGCGATCAATATCCTCGGGCGTCAGGCCATTTTCGGACTAGGAGACGAGGGCATCGATGAGGACGCGGCGCCGCTCGACATTCCGATCCACGCCTTCGACGTGATCGTGGCCGACGAGTGCCACCGCGGGTACACGTCGCAGGAAATCTCGACCTGGCGCTCGACGCTCGACCACTTCGACGCGATCAAGATCGGCTTGACGGCAACGCCAGCGAGCCACACGACCGCATACTTCACGCAAAAAGTCTTCGAGTACACGTACGAGACGGCCGTGCAGGAAGGTCACTTGGTCGACTACGATCAGGTTCACGTGCGCTCGGAAGTTCGCATGAACGGTCTCTTCTTGCGCGAAGGCGAGAACGTCGAGGTCGTCGACACCAGTACCGGCCTATCGCGCATGGACCAGCTCGAGGACGAGCGCGAGTTTGCGACAACCGAGCTCGAAGCCAAGATCACTGCGCCCGAGTCGAATCGCAAGATCGTCGAAGAGCTGAAGAAGCACACGGATGAACACCAACGCCAGTTCGGACGCTTTCCGAAAACGCTGATTTTCGCGGCGAACGACCTGCCTCACACGAGTCATGCTGACCATCTCGTGACATTCGCGAGGGAGACATTCAATCGCGGCGACGCGTTCGTGCAGAAGATCACCGGACGCTCGGACCGCCCATTGCAGAAGATCCGCGAGTTTCGGAACCGTCCGAACCCCGGGATCGCGGTCACGGTGGACCTCCTCACCACCGGCGTCGATATCCCCGATCTCGAGTTCATTGTCTTCTTGCGCCCGGTGAAGAGTCGCATCTTGTTCGAGCAGATGCTGGGGCGCGGCACTCGAAAGGGCGAGAAGTATCCGGCCAAGGATCATTTCACCGTGTTCGATTGCTTCGACGGCACGCTGCTCGCGTACTTCAAGAACTCGACGGGCATCACTAAGGAAGATCCGGCGCCACCGACTCGCACGTTCAAGGAGATCGTCGACGACATTTGGGCCAACAAAGACCGCGACTACAACATCGGCTGCTTGGTGAAGCGACTGCAGCGCGTCGACAAGGGGATGTCTGGCGACGCGCGCGACGCGTTTGCCGCTTACGTGCCCGATGGGGACCTTGCCCGCTACGCACGCGGGCTGCGGCAGGCGCTGGGGCAAGGACTTCGTCAGCACGATGGGCTTGCTGAAGAACGAGGATTTCCAGACGCTGCTCGTCAACTACCCTCGGCCGGAGCGCTCGTACATCAAGGCCATCGAGCAGACGGACAACGTTTCCTCGGCGATTGTGTTCCGAGATGTAGCTGGCGCCGATTACAAGCCCGAGGACTACTTGGTGGCCTTCTCCAAGTTCGTGCGCGAGAACGAAGCGCACATAGAAGCGGTGCAGGTACTACTCGACCGGCCGCGGGACTGGAGCGCCAGTGCCCTGAAGGAGCTGCGCCAGAAGCTCGCGGGCAGCCGCTACGGGTTCACCCCGGAGAAGCTCCAGAAAGCCCACGCGGTGCGCTACAAGAAGCCGCTCGTGGACGTCATCTCGATGGTCAAGCACGCCGCGAACGAGGATGAGCCGCTGCTCACTGCCGCTGAACGCGTCGAGCGCGCGTTCAAACTCGTCACCGCCAGCCAGACTTTCACGCCCGACCAACAGAACTGGCTCGACCGCATCCGAGAGGTGATGTTCCAGAACCTCTCGATCGACCCTGAGGACTTCCAGTACCAAGACGCGCTGGAGGGAGCTGGGGGCTGGGGCGCCGCCCAGAAACTGTTCGGCGAGCAAAATCTCTCTGACCTAATTCACCGATTGAACGAGGCCATCGCGGCATGAGCATTGACGTAGTTCAAAAACTTTGGGGCTTCTGCCACACGCTGCGGCACGACGGGGTCGACTACGGCGACTACATCGAACAGATCACGTACCTGCTGTTCCTCAAGATGGCGAACGAGAAGAGCATCGACCTCTCGGGCATCGAGGTCATCGGCAAGAGAGGCAAGACTGAGGTTGTCGATTGTTCGTGGCCGACCCTGGAAGAGCAGAGCGGGACAGATCTCACGAACCACTACATCGAGATCCTTCGCGCGCTCGGTCAAGCCCACGGCATCCTCGGCGACATCTATTCCGGTGCTCAAAGCCGCTTCAGCAACCCCGTCAACCTGAAAAAGCTCGTGAGCCTGATCGACGAGACCGAGTGGACGAGCCTGGGCGTGGACGTGAAGGCCCAGGCGTACGAGGGGCTGCTCGAAAAGGCCGCGAGCGAAGGAAAAAAGGGAGCCGGACAGTTCTTCACGCCGAGGATCTTGATTCAGAGCATAGTGCGCTGCCTGAAACCCGATCCGCGCTCGGCGTCGAACTTTACTATTTGCGATCCCGCCGTGGGCACCGGCGGCTTTCTAGTCGCGGCCTACGAGTGGCTCGCGAAAGAGACCAAGGGCGCACTCGAGCGCGATGTGGCCAAGCGCGTCAAGACCAAGACCTACTTCGGGAAGGAGCTCGTGGCGCGGCCGCGCAAGCTCGCGTTGATGAACCTGTATCTGCACGGCATCGAGCCACACATCCGCCTCGGCGATTCGATCTACGAGCCCCCGGCGCACGAGAAATTCGACTGCGTCCTGACCAACCCGCCTTTCGGTACAAAGGGCGCGAACCAAAGCCCGGAGCGCGAAGATTTCACCATCTCAACGTCGAACAAGCAGCTCAACTTCCTGCAGCACATCCTGACCATCTTGAAGCCCGGCGGGCGCGCTGCCGTAGTGCTGCCGGACAACGTGCTCTTCGCCGACCAGGCCCGGCGAAGTGATGAAGATCGTCACCGAGGACTGCGATCTGCACACAGTACTCCGTCTGCCTCGCGGCACCTTCATGCCCTATAGCCACGGCGTGAAGGCCAACGTGATCTTCTTCACCAAGGGCTACGCTACCGAGAAGACTTGGATCTATGACGCGCGCACCAATGTCCCGCAGATCACCAAGAAAGATCGGCCGCTCACGCCCGACCACTTCAGAGCTTTCGAGAAGTGTTTTGGGTCGGAGCCGAACGGCAAGGCCAAGCGAAAACTAGGCGACTCGAAAGAGGACCGCTGGCGAAGCTTCCACATTTCCGAAGTACAGGCTAAGGAGTTCAAGCTCGATGGCTTCAAGTGGCTCAAGGAGACGTCCCTTGAAGACGCGGACGATTTGCCGCCGCCGGAGGAGCTCGCGGCGGATGCGATCAGCGAACTCGAGAATCGGGTACTGGTGCTGCTTGAGGGCAACGACGTCGAATCGAAGTCGGCGGCGAGGGCCAGGGCGTGAGCAACAAAATACCCGAAGGATGGGCGCTCACGCTGTTGCAAGCGATTACTGAGCACTCGCTCGGCGGCGACTGGGGCAAAGGCCCAGATGATCATGAGCCCGATGCGATCCGTGTTGGCGTCGTTCGTGGTACGGAATTCAAGAGCTGGTCGAGCAACAAGGCGTCGACTGCTGCGACTCGCTTTGTTAGCCCGTCGAGTTTCGCAAAGCGACGCCTTAGGAATGGCGACTTGGTTGTGGAAGTCTCCGGCGGCGGGCCGCAGCAACCTGTAGGGCGAGTCTTGCGGATTGACCAGGGTGCACTTGGATCGTTTCCTGACGCGCTTACCTGCTCGAACTTCTGTCGGCAAGTTCGCATCTGCGATGCGCTCGACAGCGCCTTTGTCGAACTCGGACTGAAGTACCATTACGCGACCGGGAAACTCGACCAGATCCAGACCAGCACAACGAATCTCAGAAATCTCGATTTCAATGCTTTCCTGTCTCTGAACTTGCCTATCGCTCCGTTGCCCGAACAGCACCGCATTGTCGAGAAGGTTGAAGCTCTTTTCGAAGAGATGAACCTGGCGAAGGCACGGCTCGATCGCGTCCCCCTCATCCTGAAAAAGTTCCGGCAGTCCGTCTTGGCAGTGGCGTGCTCGGGCGAGCTGACGCGGGAGTGGCGAAAAGAGCACAACGACCAAGTTGCTCCCTCCAGCGGGCCCCTGAGCCGCAGATTCGAGGTTGACGAGGGGATCCCCGTAGGGGAGCTTCCCGCGTCCTGGACCATTGCTCCGTTCGGTCACCTGACTGAGTTTCAACAGGGCATGCAGATCGCGAAGAGAACAAGGTTCTCGGCGCCTGGCCTAGGTCGACTACCGATATTGCGAACGGTCAATTACGCGACGGGATTCTCGCAAGACGTTGAGTTCGTCGATGTCACTCCGGAGACTCTCATCGCCGAAGCGGATGACGTGCTGCTCTCGCGCACTGGAACAATCGGCCGAGTCCTTACAGGGCACAAGGGGGTCTTTCACAACAACTCTTTTCGCCTGAACTACGATCGCGGGCGTTTGCTGCGCGGCTACCTGGTAGTGTATCTCGAAAGCTCGATCGTTCAGGGCTTCGTCCAGCAAGTCTCTGGTCGGTCAGCGCAACCCGATCTCACCCACAAGGCCTTTGGACGCTGCCCATGCCCGCTGCCCCCCATGGACGAGCAGATCGAGATCGTGCGCCAGGTTGAGCCACTTCTCAGGCTCGCAAGCGGTATCGAGGGCCGCGTACGCGCTGCTGCATTGCGGGCCGAGAAGATGCCCCAGGCTATTCTCTCCAAGGCCTTCTCCGGCGAGCTCGTGCCCACCGAAGCCGAGCTCGCTCGCATCGAAGACCGCTCGTATGAAACGGCGGAGGAGCTCCTTAGGCGAGTAACGGCGCCTGTTGCTTTGGCAGCGTCCAACGACAAGGCGCGCCGTTCTGCGCGGACTCGGAAGACCGCTTAGCTAAGGAGTTACCGCGTGAGCGCGCCGATCGCCGACGGCGAGCCGACCACCGCAGACAGCGACCGAACGCCTCGTACCTGGCAGCGATGACGAGTGACTTCCACCGTCGCGCCCATGAACGCAGCGACGTCGCTGTAAGTGAATCCGCCCGCCCTGAGCTGCTGAGTAACGGCCTGTGCCAACATGCGCTTCGGGCGTCCAGCGGTTTCGTTCTCGACAGCTCGGGAAACGGGACTCGACGCCAACTGTTTCGCGCCTGCAAGTAGCTCCATGCGCATCGACTCAGAAATGGAGCGCGTAGTCTCAGCCAGCTTCAGCCACTCGATTTCCTGAATGTCACGCGAAGTCTCCTCATAGGCGCAGATCTCCAGCAACCCGAGCGCAACGCCGAGAACCGGGCAAGGGGCATCAAGACAGCGGGGCACGGTAACCACTACGCCATTGTGCTCGACGATGCAGTACACGCCGTGCTCGCCCCAATGTTCGAAGAGAAGGGCGCGAATGGACTCACTTCTTCCGCCGGGCCAGTATGAGACGCCGCCACCGACGGGGAAGGACACGTACTCCAACCACCAGTCTTCCAACCGCCTTCGCGTCGCAACCAAGTCAAACCCGTGTTGTTCGTTCTTAGCCATGTGTGACCGATAGTATCCGTCACCATTCGGCTGGAACGGTGCGGAAAGAAGGCACCGCTTTTTTCCGTCTAGTGAGCTGCCGGCTCGAGTCGATAGATGACGGCATGGACGGCACGCACGACGTTCGGTTCCTTCGTGTCGATGAGGTAGCACGCGAGGCAAGGGTCTCACGCTCGACAGTGCGACACTGGCTTCGGGTAGGCCGCCTTGAGAGCGTAAAGCTAGGCAAGCACCGGGTGGTCCCTCGAGAGGCGTTTGAAAGGATGATCGCTTCGGGGACGGCGCGGTGTCGTCCCGGAAATGGTCGTGTTTAGGCCCGATTTCGACGCTGAAGCCTGCGAATTGACTACTCGCGGGACACCCCTGAGGGCGACCACCGGTCGCTCGCAGGCTTCAGCGCCGCGCTTCATGTCCGCGTTGCGGCTGGGACTCTGTTCGTTGGGCCCAGCCGTCGAGTTGGCCGCGCTGGTTTGCCCTCAGGGGTGTGCGCCGACGAAGTCGGCGGTTAGTCCCGCCGGAGGCCCCATCGCGTTGGCGCAACCAGGCGACGCTGCTTCTTGGGAAGATCACGAGTTTCGTAACCCCCTCAAACCGACGGCTTCGGAGCGGCGACAGCGACGACGCTTCGTTTACGAGCTTCGCGATGGGCTGAGGCCGTTCGGCTCGCCCCGCGTTGCCGCGTGCGGCCGCAAGCGGATCGCCCACGAAGTTGAAGTCGTTCGTTCTCGGCGGGCTCGGACCGACGGAAGTACCTATGAGCATGCCTACTTCCGCGGGCTCGCTCGCTGCGGCTCGGTCTGGGAGTGCCCCGCGTGTGGGCTGCAGATCCGCACAGAGCGAGCGGGAGAGCTGAAACAAGCAGCAGAAGAGTGGGGCTCAGACAACATCGCGATGCTTTCGCTCACGGTTCGACACGGGTTGGGCGATGGTTTGCGGGCAGTTCGAAGGGGGTTGGCAGATAGTTTCCGACGCCTCATCAATGGCATCCCTGGAGGCGCTTCTGCGAAAAATATGGGCTCCAGCATCACGTTCGCTCGATTGAGGTCACCCACGGCAAGCACGGATGGCACCCTCACCTACACATCCTGTTCTTCCTTGATGCCAAGCTTACTGAAGACGAGCTGACCGGGGCCACTACCTGGCTGCGGCAGCGCTGGGCGGACTGCGTGAAGCGTGAGCTCGGCAGCGACTCTGTGCCAAACGAGCATGGCGTCGACCTTCGGGAGTCCAAGCGGGCGGACTACCTGGCGAAGTTCTCGTTCGAACTTACCGACCCGGGGACGAAGCGCGGGCGAGGGAAGAATCGAACGCCGCTCCAGATCGCGGTATCGGCGGCATCCGGCAAGAGCGACGATGACGCGCTCATTTGGAGTGACTACTGCGCGGGAATGCGTGGAGCCAAAATGCTCACGTGGTCTCGCGGTCTTCGTGAGGCGGTCGCGCTGGATGACGAACCGACGGACGCGGAGATCCTCCAAGTCGAGGAAGCACAAGAAGCGGAGTCTATCGCGACCATCACGAGCGGTGCTTGGAACAGTGTGCGTTTCCGCCGTGGGATGGCATGCGCCATCCTCGAAGCCGCTGAGCTAGCGCCGAGCTGTACGGACGCAGCCACGGCCATTCAAGCGCTCATCTGGGGAGCGACACCTTCGCGGGTGCCGCCATGACGCGCCGGCCAACACCTCCCCGCGCGCTCCCAAGCCACGAGCAAGTCGTTGATAACCGACGCCAGGCCGTTGAAACACTGCAGAGCCCCTTGACATCGCACGGCCGATCCGCTGGCGTGTCGCACAACGTGCAACAGCTCTTGGATTGGCTCGTAGACGAGGAACTCAGACGGTGGCAACGCGAAACGCAGTGACGGCCGGCGACGCGATATACGCCCGCTACTCGAGTGACCTACAGAATCCGCGCTCCTGCGACGATCAAATCATCGAGTTGCGCCAAGCGCTCGAACGCAGTGGCGGCCGCTACGACGAGCGGTTTGTATTCCGCGACGCTGAGGTCAGCGGTGGCATTTGGGAACGCAGCGGGTTGCAGAATCTGATCGTCGCCGTGGAGGCGGGCCGCATCAAACGCATCTTCGTCGAAGACGTGAGCCGGCTCTCGCGGGACAAGGAAGACTCGGCGCGCATCGAGAAGATTCTCGACTACCATAGCGTCTCAATCGTGACGCTCGACGGCATGACCTACGATGGGACTGTGGGGGCATCGCTAGCGTTCACATTTCAGAGCGCCGGCGCTGCCCAATACCTGAGAGACCTGGGCGCAAAGACGCGGCGCGGCCTGCGCGGCGCGCATCGCGAAGGGAAGAGCACCGGTGGCCGTTGCTACGGCTATACGGTCATCGAGGGAAGGACCGCTGTCGATGAGCTCGAGGCCTCGATGGTCCGTCTCATTTTTCGATTGTACCTCGAGGGGCACGGCTACGCGGTGATCGCACAGAGGCTGAACGAGCAACGTATCTCCGCGCCCCGGACGCGGCGCCGTGCGGGCGCCGGCTGGATGCACTCGTGCATTCGCGAGATGCTGCGGAATCCGAAGTACGTTGGCGAGTTCGCGTTCGGCATCCGCAGGTGGCAGCGGCACCCCACTACGCGCAAGCGTGTGGCTCGCACGAGCAACGAAGTAGACGTCTTACGGGACCAGCGGCCCGAGCTGGCGATCGTGGATCGTCAAACGTGGGATGCGGTACAAAACATGCTCACTGAGCACGCGAGCAACTACAAAGCGCGCGTGCTGCCCCATGGCAAAACGAACTATCTGTTGACGGGCCTATTGCGCTGCGGGTGTTGTGGAGCACCGATGCAAATCACGGGCGGCAGCTCGGAGCGGTACTATCGCTGCGTCGCCAACCGAAAGCGCGGCACGTGCTCGAACCGTCTCAGCGTCCGCGAGCGGCTCACGCGAGAGCGCATTCTGGAGGCAATCCGGCAAGCGCTCGAGACACCAAAGGCTATCGCCTACGTCCGCCAGCGCTTCGCCGAGCGTGCAGGCGCCCTTTCACGAGACGCGGGCCGTGAGCTGGCAGAGCGGTCTGCTCGCCTCGAACGCACCGAGGAGCGCATCCGGGGCATCATCGTCATGCAGGCGGAGGGCGACCGCTCACCCATGGTCGCTGAGATGCGCCGCGACCTCGAGGCCCAAGCCTACGACGAGCGCTCCGCAATTGCCGATCTCAGCGCGGAAGCGAAAGCCCCCATCCGCCTGCCGGCGGTCGATCTTCTCACCGAGCGCGTCTTCCAGCTCCGCGCTCTAACGGAATCCGAGGACGTCCAGAGCGCCCGCACGGCCCTCCGGGGCTACTTCCAAGGCGGCGTCATCACGATGACCCCAGAGGCGCACGAAGACGGCGTGGCCTACGTGGCGCGCGGCGACTTCATGCCCCTCGCGCTTCTGGCGGACAAAGTACTAACGCCCTCCGAATCAAGATCGGGAGGGCGCTGTCCACGTTTAGTTGCGCGGGTAGGATTTGAACCTACGACCTTCGGGTTATGAGCCCGACGAGCTACCAGGCTGCTCCACCGCGCGACAAGTGACCGGCAACATAGTGAGGTCGCCCGCTTCGTCAAGGCCCTTGAGGGGACGGCCTCGAGATGCGCGGCGATCTAGGCAATTGTCGAATGAAGAACCCCGGCGCACAGCGGCCTATGGGCCTAAACCTGTGCGTGCTCGGGAGTGGTTGTCATTGACAGACACACCATCGCTCGTTACATATTCCCCATGCCTAACCCTTACGTACACGTTAGGGTTATAGTTAGGAACCCGCGAACCTCGCCGCTTTGGCATGGCTGGCCATGAACCTGGCCTGACGTAGCCATCAAGCATTGGGATCTCTTCAGTTTAGCGACCATCCCCAAATGACCGCCTCCTCAACCCGTTTCCATCTGACGCTGGCTCGCCCAGCGGTGGAGCCTGATTTGGTCAAAGTTCGGGATGAGCAAGCGCTGTTGCGCGTGGGGGATCTGGCCAAAGTGTGCGGAAAAACTGTCCGGGCCATCCATCACTACGAGGAGCTGGGCCTGATAGAGCCGGTTGGCCGCTCCAAGGGACACTATCGGCTCTTTGACCCTGAAACACCGGTTCGGATTCGTTGGATCAATAAGCTCCAGAGCTTGGGGCTGTCGCTCGGCGAAATCCGCACGCTAGTCAAGAACCGGCAGGCTTCCGTGTCTGCGCAGCAGTCCGCCGACCAGCTTCGGCGCATGTATGAAGAGAAGCTGAACGAGGTCAGGGCGCGGCTGAAGGAGCTCGCTGCTTTGGAGCTGGAGCTGCAGGCGAGCCTGCTTTACCTCGACTCCTGTGGGACGAGCTGCACTCCCGAATTGGTTCCCACTGATTGTGCCCAATGTGACCGGCACCCCGACGTTCAAGAGCCGGACCTGATTTCCGGCGCACGGGTCTAGATTGACTATTTTCCGCGTCAGCTTTTCTTTTCTTTCTGCGTCTAGCTTTCAAGAACTCTAATTTCAATACACGCGAAGTCTCATGGAGCTCAAACTTCCCATCTACATGGACAATCACGCCACCACCCCGGTCGATCCGCGGGTGCTGGAGGCCATGTTGCCTTACTTCAACGCTACCTTCGGTAACGCTGCCAGCCGTACCCATGCCTTCGGCTGGAACGCCGAGGCTGCCGTGGACAATGCCCGCGAGGTCATCGCCAAGTGCATCGGTGCGTCATCCGGTAAAGAGATTGTGTTTACCTCGGGCGCCACCGAAGCCAACAACCTGGCCATCAAGGGCGCCGCTGAATACTACCGTTCTCGAGGAAATCACCTGGTGACAACCAGCATCGAGCACAAGGCCGTGCTCGATTCTTGCAAGCGCCTGGAGCGCCAAGGCTTCGAGGTGACCTACGTCGATGTCGAGAAGAACGGCATCGTCGACGTCGGCAAGATTGAAAAGGCGATCACTGACAAGACCATCCTGGTCTCAGTGATGTTAGCCAACAACGAAGTGGGAACCATCCAGCCCATCGCTGAAATCGGCAAAATCACCCGGGCGCGCTCGGTGCTCTTGCACTGCGATGCCGTGCAGGGCGTCGGCAAGACACCTTTCGACGTCGAAAAGATGAATGTGGATTTGGCCTCGGTCACGGCCCACAAAATCTATGGGCCCAAAGGCATCGGCGCGCTGTACGTGAGGCGCGCGCGGCCGCGCGTGCGCCTGGTGTCGCAGATGGACGGGGGTGGGCACGAGCGCGGGAACCGCTCGGGCACGCTGAACGTCGCTGGTATCGTCGGCTTCGCCAAGGCGTGTGAGCTGATGATGAGCGAAGGCCCAGAGGAGAACGCCCGTATCAAGGGCCTCAGAGACCGTTTGCAGCGCCGCCTCGAGGCCGGCCTGGATGAGCTCGTCCTGAATGGCGACGCCGAGCGGCGGCTGGCGGGCAACTTGAACATTTCCTTCGCGTTCGTGGAGGGAGAGGGCCTGATGATGGCCATCAAGGATGTGGCCGTGTCGAGCGGCTCGGCCTGCACCAGCGCCAGCCTGGAACCGAGCTATGTGCTGAAGGCCATGGGGTTGGACGAAGACCTCGCCCATTCGTCTTTGCGGTTCGGCCTCGGCCGCTTCAACACAGAGGCAGAAGTCGACTACGTCGCCGACCTGCTCGTTCAGAAGGTCAAGAAACTTCGCGACATTTCACCGCTCTACGAGATGCACCAGCAGGGTATCGACCTGAAGTCGATCCAGTGGGCGGCTCATTGAGTTTAAGCAGCGGTCCAGCAGGCTGGATCCAGGAGACAAGTCATGGCCTACAGCGATAAAGTGATTGAACACTACGAAAACCCTCGGAACGTCGGCACTCTGGATTCGAAGAGTGATGACGTCGGAACGGGCCTCGTGGGCGCACCCGCCTGCGGCGACGTGATGCGGTTACAGATTCGCGTCAACGCCGACGGCGTGATTGAAGACGCACGCTTCAAGACGTTCGGTTGTGGCTCGGCCATCGCGTCCTCGTCGCTGGCCACCGAGTGGATCAAGGGCAAGAAGATTGATGAGGCGGGGCAGCTGACCAACAGCCAAATTGCTACCGAGCTCAACCTGCCACCGGTCAAGATTCATTGCTCGGTGCTGGCAGAAGACGCCATCAAGAGCGCCATCGAGGATTATCGAAAGAAGCGCGAAGCGCTCAGGGCATTGGCAGGGGAGTAGTAACACTCTGACCGGGCGGTATTCGCCCGATGAGAACGACCCATGGAAGAAGCATCCCAACAAGCACCGAGCAGCGCGCCCAGCTCCAAGCGCGAGATTCGCATCACGGCAGAGGCCGTGAGCTACGCGAGAAAGCGGCTCGCGGCTCGCGGCACACCCGACGCCGCCGTGCGTCTCGGTGTTCGCGGCGGAGGCTGCTCCGGCTTCAACTACGTGATTGAGTTCTCCGATGATCCGCCCCGCGCCAAAGACACCGTGAACGAGCTGGATGGCGTGAAGTTCTTTGTGGACAAGAAGAGCCTGATTTATCTCGCCGGGTCGGTGCTCGATTATGAGCACACGCTGATGTTTCAGGGTTTTCGCTTCAAGAACCCACAAGAGGCCAGCCGCTGTGGCTGCGGACATTCTTTTACGGTCAAGTAGCCCTACAGTTTCGCGCCCCTGATCGGGGAGCGGATTTCATGCCCAACCCATTTGAAACCCTGGGGCTTGCGCCCACGTTTGCGATAGACGCGACGGATCTCGAACAACGCCAGCGGGAGCTCAATCGCGCCGTACACCCCGACCGACATGCCGGCAACAGCCCGGCGCAGCGGCGCCAGGCACTGAGCCGAGCCATGGACGTCAATCAGGCGTACCGCACCCTTCGCGATCCCGCGACGCGGGCGGAGGCGTTATTTGAGCTGCTCGGGTTCGACCCGCTAGCCTCGAGCATGGCCACCGATCCGGCGCTGCTCGGGGACATGATGGAGCAGCGTGAGCTTCTCGACGAGGTGAGACGTCATAAGGATGTAGAGCGCTTGCGCTCGCTCAAATTCAGCATGGGGGAGCGACAGCGACAGATTGTCCTCGCCCTCGGGCGGGCCTTCGAGCCGCTGCTCCGACCCGGCACCAGCCCGGGTGAGGAGAGCCGGCAGGCAGACCTCGAGCGCACCCGGCGGTTGTTTACGGAGCTCAAGTATGTCCGGCGCTTTAGCGAAGAGGTGGCCGCCATCGAGGACGAGATCTAAAAAATGCTGCTCGATATTTTCGACCCCAAGGCGGCTCCCAAGCCCATTGGCATCGATCTGGGAACGACCCACTCGGTGGTGGCGTACGTGCGTGACGGGCGGCCGCTGGCCATCGTCACCTGTGACGGCGGTCCGCTGCTGCCCTCGGTCGTGCATTACGGAGGTCACGGGGAAGTGCTCGTTGGGCGCAGCGCACAGGCGTATCAGGAGCGCGCCCCCGAGCGGACCATCTCGAGCGTGAAACGCTTCATGGGCCGCGGCTCGGAAGACGCGCAGACCCGCACACTCGGCACCTACAAGCTCTCTCCGCCCCGCTCGCCCGAAGAAGCCAAGATGGTCCACTTTGACCTGGGGGACCGCAGAAAAACCCCGGTCGAAATCAGCGCCGAGATCCTGAAGAGCTTGAAACAGAGCGCCACCGAGCAGCTGCGTGCCGTGGGCGGTGCCGTAATTACCGTCCCCGCTTACTTCGACGATGCTCAACGCCAGGCCACTCGGGACGCCGCGAGGCTAGCGGGCCTCGAGGTGTTGCGGCTGCTGAATGAGCCAACGGCCGCCGCCCTCGCCTACGGCATGGAGCAGCGGACGAGTGGGACGTTCGCGATCTACGATCTCGGTGGTGGGACTTTCGACATCACCTTACTTCGCCTGGAAGATGGGGTCTTTCAAGTCAAGAGCACGGGGGGCGACAGCGCGCTCGGGGGCGACGACATGGACCGCGCCATCGCAGAGAAGCTCCTCATGGCCATGGGCTTCGAGGTGCCAAGTGATGCGCCCAGGTCCGTGATTGGTCTCGTGCTCTCAACGGCTCGAGACGCCAAGCACCGACTGACCCTCGACTCGATAGTCACGCTCGAGTTGCCGCGCAAAGGCGGGGGCGGCGTCGCGGTCATGCTCACGCGCGCTGAATTTGATGCGCTCATCGCGCCGCTCCTCGAACGCACCGGGCGGGCGGCGCGGCGGGCGCTGCGCGACGCGGCGCTCGAGCCAGGCGATCTAGACGGAGTCATCCTGGTGGGCGGCGCCACCCGCGTGCCGCGCGTGCGAAGTTACGTGGCCGAGCTGTTTGGTCAAGAACCGATGTGTGACATCGACCCGGACCTCGTCGTTGCCTACGGGGCAGCGCTGCAGGCGGACCAACTCGGTCGAGACGCAGGCGACACCTTGTTGCTCGACGTGTTGCCACTGAGCCTGGGTGTCGAGACTTTGGGCGGAGCGGTGGATCGCATCCTGCCCCGTAACACCACCATCCCGGTGGCGGCCAAGGCAACCTTCACCACCTATGCCGACAACCAGACCGGTTTCGAGCTGCACATCGTTCAGGGCGAGCGTGAGCTCGCAGGGGACTGCCGTTCACTGGCCCGCTTCACGCTGAAAGGCATTCCTCCTTTACCCGCGGGTCAGGCGCGCCTCGAAGTCAGCTTCAACGTGGATGAAAACGCTCTGCTCAAAGTGCACGCTCGAGAGCTTTCGACGGGCATCGAGCAGGAGGTCGAAGTAAAACCCAGTTACGGGTTGACTGACGATCAGGTCGAGCAAATGCTGATGGACGCGCTCGACCACGGCGAAGAAGATTTCGAGCAGCGGCGCCTGGCAGAGGCCAAAGTCGAGGGTTCGCGTGTGCTCGCCGCAACGCAAAAAGGCCTGTTGGTGGACGCCGATTTATTGGAGCAGCCGGAACGCGACGAGATCACGCGCGCCATCACTCTGCTCCAACACTCGCTCGAGCCTGGCACAGGTCCGGGTACGGCCTCACGCATTCAAGCGCTCACCCAAGCTCTGGACGACGCGACGCATGCCTGGGCTGGGCGGCGTATGGACCGTGCCTTCAAGTCTGCGCTGCAAGGCCAAGACGTGGCGCGGTTGGCCCAGACCGTGCAGCACGCGCGCGGAGTCGATGCGCACCTCGAAGAACACAAGAAGAGCTCAATATGACCACCATCCGCTTTAGCGACCAAAGCCTCGAGAGCGAAGTCGGCGTGGGACAATCCATCCTGGATGCCGCGCGCAAAGCCCACGCCCCTGAAGGCGACGCCTGCGGAGGTGTGTGTGCCTGCTCCACCTGCCACGTCTATGTGGAGCAAGGGGCAGAGCTCTTGAGCCCCGCGAGCGAGGACGAAGAGGATATCCTCGACAAGGCCTTTGACGTGCGCATCAACTCGCGCTTGGGCTGCCAGGCAAAAGTGCAGCAAGCCGGCGGCACCATCGTGGTCCGGATCAGTCAGGAAAGCCTGAAGGCGTATGCCAACGAACACCCCGAGGCCAAAGCGGGCGAGTGAGCGCGCGCGCGCTAGCGGCTCCGGGCTGCTGGCCCCGATACACGGGGGAGAGCCCCATCGAGCTCGTCCAAGTCGGGCATGTCGAGCTGGCTGGGGTCGCTGATGTCGGGGGGTGCCAAACGATCGCGGACCGTCGTGCGCGTGGGCGCGCTACGCGGCGGCTCAGTGGACCTGGCCTGCTTGCGATCGGGAGGCAGCGCGCGATCCGAGCTCTCGGTCGACTGCTGCGCCTGATCTCTCAGACGCTGAACCAAGCGCTCTACGCCACCCTTGAGCTCAGTGCCCGCCTGCTGGGCAGCGGAGGTGCCCGCGATGGCGCGCACGTGCTCGAGACCGGTTCTTTTCCCCAGCGGCACGAACACGAACGCATAAATCGCAAAGAACAGGACGACTCCCTGAAATACGCGTTTGGCCATGCGACCTGAGCATTCTATGCAAGGCAGCTGGCGTAGGCAAGAACGCGGGCCGTTTGCACACGGCCCGCCTGACTACCCCTCAGGGCGTGTCAGGCGGCGCTGTCGAGGGCTCGGGCGCGCCTTCTCCGGCGGGGTCGACGGCCGAAGGTGCTGCTGGAGCCTCTGCCGTACCCAGCGTTTTGATGTCTTCTGGCGCGCTGCCCTCGGACGGGGTGCCCTCTGACAGTGTACCCTCTGACGGGATACCCAGCGCCGGGCTGTCCGGTGCTGGACTGCCTTCTGGCGCGCTGCCTTCGGCGGGCACTGGCGTGGCCGCGGGCAGAGGTGCATTCGCCAGATCTTCGAGCGAATCGCCCGTGGATGTCGACACGTACGCCAGCGTCACGCTGGTCAGAAAGAAGACCGTGGCCGCAATCCACGTGGTGCGCGTCAAGAAGTTCCCCGCGCCACGCCCGCCGAAGATCTGCTGTGCGCCGGCCCCACCCAGCGCAGCACCCAAGCCACCGCTCTTGCCGGGCTGGATCAGCACCACGAGCATGAGCATCAAACACACGATGACGTGGAGAACCGTGATGGGGGTGTTGAGCAGGTCGAGCATATGGAGGCCCTTATTCGGAGCACTAAGCGAGCTGGGAAGCGGCGTTGACGATACCGAGGAAGCTATCGGCCTTTAAGGAAGCACCGCCGACGAGCGCGCCGTCAATGTTGGGCTGGCCCAATAGCCCGAGGGCGTTGTCCGCCTTGACGCTGCCACCGTAGAGTACCCTCGTCGACTGGGAGAGCTCTCGGCTGACCCCAAGCAGGCGCTCGCGAATTGCGGCGTGCACCTCCTCGGCCTGCTCGGTGGTCGCCACCTTGCCGGTACCAATCGCCCAGACCGGTTCATAAGCAATGGCGGCCACACCCGGCTTCTTGGCAAGCACCGCGCTGAACGCGTCGAGCTGGCGGTACACCACCTCCAACGTCCGACCCGCCTCACGCTCGGCCAGGGTTTCTCCAATACACACGATGGGCACGAGGCCGGCGTTCAGCGCCGCCGCTGTCTTGGCACGCACCCCCTCATCGGTTTCGCCGAAATACTGCCGCCGCTCGCTGTGACCGATGATGACCCACTGGCAGCCCGCCGCGAGCAACATGGCAGCGCTCAGCTCGCCGGTAAAAGCACCGCTGGGCTCGGAGTGCAGATTTTGGCCGCTCACTCCCACCTTGCCCGGCGCGACCTTCTCGACCGCGACCGATACCCTGTGCAGCACGGTGGCGGGCGGGGCCACGACCACGTCGACTCCCTCCACGCGGCGACATTCCGCCGCGATGGCGCTGGCCAAATCGATGCCGTCTTGGCCACCGTTGTTCATCTTCCAGTTGCCCGCGATCAGAGGGCGTCGGGTGTTACTCATGCGAAATCTCCGGACCGCGCCGCCCGGGCGGCAGCGCGGCCTCGGATTACGACGTTTTGTCCTCGACCGAAAGGGCCGACGTGCGAGAATCCCGTCCTTGGCCTGCGGGCTGAAGGCCCGGGCCCGAGATGCCTACCACCCGCGGTTCGCTCAGATCAGCGAATCTGGTTGCAGGAGCTACTGCACCCCGGCCCGCCGTCGCATTGTTCGCCGAAGGCAACGTCGACACGGTTGTCGCCACAACGCGGCGCCTCGGCGCAGCCGGTCGTGCAGACGCCGGCTCCGCGCGCGCTAGCCACGGACACATTGGCGGCGCCATCGTCGCACACCTCGGGCGGAGTCACCGCGTCATCCCCGCAGAAGGCCGCGAAGCTGCAGTCCGGATTACAGGTGCCATAGCTGCCATTGTTGACCCCGTCGTCGCACTCCTCGCCAGCATTGATGAAGCCGTTGCCGCAGGCAATGTCGCAGCGCACGTCGCAATCAGGGGTACCGTCACACTCCTCCCCTGGGTCGACGGTGCGGTTGCCGCAGGAAGGCAACGGTATGAAGCTCCTACAGTCGACGGCGCACGAGCCCGGAGCGCCGCTGTTGACGCCGTCATCACACACTTCGCCGTTGGCCACGTTCACGGCACTGTCTCCGCAGCGAGGTGCAGGGCGACAGTTATTGAGGCATATCCCCGGACCGTAACCGCTGGCGGCGTTCGCTTCGCCGTCGTCACACTGTTCGTTGAATTCGACGTCCTGGACGATCTCGTCACCGCAGCTCGGTGCGGGCGTGCAGTTCGGGTTACAAGTGCCGTAGCTGCCGTCGTTCCGCCCGTCATCGCAGAGCTCACCCTGATCGGGTTGGGGAACCGCGTCACCACAGCTCGGCCCGAGCGTGCAATCCGACAGGCACCCGTTGTAACCGAGGGCGCCCGGAGCGGCGTTCAACGAGCCAGCGTCACACTCCTCACCCTGATCGGTGACGCCATTGCCGCAACGCAGCTGACAATTGCTGAGGCAATCGCTGCCGTCCGTGCCGTTTTGCGGGCCATCGTCGCACTGTTCGTCCTCATTGCGCTGCGTGACGCGGTCGCCACAGCGCGGACCCAGCTGACAATTGTTTTGGCAGGCCTCGTAGGTACCGATGGCCGCGTTGGCGTTGCCGTTGTCGCACTGTTCCCCATTGGCGCTGTTGACCGTATTGTCGCCGCAACGCGGTGACAATACACAGCCCGCCGCGCAGCCGCCGCCAAACTGGGCAATGTTGACGCCATCGTCACACGCCTCGCCGGCCTGCCTGACGCCATCACCGCAGAACGGCCCCAGGTTGCAGTTGGTGTCGCAGCGGTCGCGCGTGCCCGGCGCGGCGTTGGCGGCGCCGTCGTCACACGCCTCGTTCGAGGCCAAGTCGCCGTCGCCACACTCGCTCGCGCAATCGGAGATGGGAGCTTCGAAGCCTTCGATCGTGAGCCGGTAGTTGGACTGGGTCAGGTTGCGCTCCGCCTGAAACACCACGATCTCGTTCACGCCGCCCGGGTCCATGGCGAGCGGAAACGGGTCACAGTCTGTGGCCGGATTGAGCGGCACGACCGGATTCTCCTGGATGCAAAGCACCGAGTTCTGGCCGGAGGTGCCGAGCAGCTCGATGCTGCCTGAGAGCTGGCTGTGGATGCCCCCCAGGTCGACAGTCAGCTCACCATTGACGAACACCCATACGTCGTCGTCACCGGTAAACTCGAGCAGCGGTGCCACGAAACCTGCCGGTGCCTGTCCAGGCGCAAAACCCGTGTACTCGAACCACTGCCGCACCTCGCTCGTGAAGTGGAAGTTGTTGGCCCGGTTTTGGTTGAGAAAGCCCAGGTTATCGACAGGGAAGAAGGTGTTGTCCGCAAACTGGAAAACCCCGGAGCCTGCGCCAATCTCGGGCATGGGCAGGACGCTGATGATCCTCCGATTGTTCGGCGAGTCGCTGTACCACTCGTTGAACAGAGTGGCGATCTGGTTGGCGGTGGTGAGGCCAGGTGCACCACAGGCGCCGACGTCAGCGCCGTTCGCCGAGCCGGCGGGCCCGTCCATCGTCTCCGCGCGCGCAGCACCGCCGCAGCGAGTGCTACCGAAGCCCAAGTTGTATTGGGGCCGACCCGTAGCCGACAGGTTATCGGAGACGATGCCAGGCAGCCGCCCGTCTGCCGCGGGGTTGATTTCAAACTGCAGATGCGTATCGAGAAAGTCACGATAGATGATCGGCAGGTTCAGCGCAGTGCCCAGATCGGCTGCGACGGGGTCGCAAGTAAAACCAAACTCGACGTCACACAGGGCAGAGCAGCCATCGCCGTCGAGCGTGTTTCCGTCGTCGCAGTCCTCCGCATCGAACTGCATGCCGTCGCCGCAGACGGCGCTGCAACTGTACGAACCAGGCGCGCCGCCGCAGCGCGGCTCGTTCGTGCACTCAAAACAACCGTCGTAAGGCACGTTGTTGTTGTCATCGCACTGCTCGGTGCCCTCTCGCCCTAACGCGCCACAGGTGGTGGGCGAGCAAACGTCAAAAGCGGTTGCAGGGCTAGCCGGGTCCGCGCACTTGAAGCCCTGTTCGAGCAGGCAATCCGACGCACAACCGTCGCCATTTCCAAGGTCGCCATCGTCACACTGCTCGAGGCCGGCGCGAATGCCGTCCCCGCACACCGACCGGCACACGCCGCCTGACGGGCACACAAAGCCCGGCTCCACCTGACAGCGCGTGCAGCCATCCCCCACCCGCAAGTTCTCGTCATCGCAAGTTTCACCCCCGGTGACCTTGCCATCCCCACACACGATGGTGGACACGCAGGGCACGCCCGCTTGGGGGCAGGCAAAGTTCAGCTCGACCCGGCACAGTGTGCTGCAGCCGTCGCCGCCGCGGGGCGGATTCTGGCCCGGGCCGTCGTCACATTCCTCGTTCAGAACCGGTGCGGTGGCAATTCCATCCCCGCAGAACAGGACACGCGTGCACGCCGAAGCTTGCCCGGACGTCGTCACACAGTCGAAGCCGCCGTCCACGACGCAACCCGTGCAACCGTCGTCATCAGTGGAGTTGCCGTCGTCGCAAAACTCCGTCTGCGCCAGCCTGCCGTCACCACAGCTCTCGACCGGCACGGCCGTGCAGACGCTGGGTTGAGGACTTACCGTCACGCAGTTGAAGCCGGCCTCGATGGTCTTGCATTGCGCACTGCAACCATCCCCTGGGTTGGTGTTGCGGTCGTCACAACGCTCGTCACCGGTCACGAGCCCGTCGCCGCACACAATCGTGGAGCGACAGGGCTGGTTGGGAAGCGGGCACGCGAAATTTTCTTCGACAGTGCACACCGCGCTGCAACCGTCATTGCCTTGCGCATCACCGTCGTCACACTCTTCGGGGCCGCTCGTGGCGTTGGCGACGGCCTTCAAAAAGCCATCACCGCAGAACTCACTTGGCTCGCAATCAGCGTTGATGATCGGGCAGACAAAGCCTGCCTCGACCTGACAAGTATCCGAGCAGCCGTCTCCTGCCAGCTCGTCGCCGTCATCGCACTGCTCTGTCGAGCCGCTGACCTTGCCGTCACCGCACGCAACTTCTTCGTCCGGCACACATACGCTCGCCCCGTTGTCGCCCGTGGTGCAGCTAAAGCCATCTTCGCCGCTGCACGTCGCCGAGCAACCATCCCCCGCCGCCGTGTCGCCATCGTCACAGGCCTCGACCCCACCAATGGCGCCGTCGCCGCAGGCAATGGTCGACTGACACGCCTCACCGGCTTGGCTGCACGCGAAGTTGGGCTCTGGATTGCACACCCCGTTGCAGCCGTCACCCTGGGTGGTATTGCCGTCGTCGCAAAGCTCCTCAGCGTTCAGCGCACCGTTGCCACACTGAGACAGCCCGAGCCCTCCGTCGAAACAGCCTGCTCCCACGCACTCCGAATTGCCGTTGCCGGGGTTGCCGAAGTCATCAATGAGACCGTCATTCCCGTTCAATGCGGGGTTGTCGCCACCTTCTCCGCCGGCGCCCCCCGCATTCTCCGCCAGTGGATCAATCACGGTCGTGGTGTTCTGCTTGTCACCCCCGCACGCCGCCAGACCCCACGTTACGCAGGCATACAAGGCCAAATGCAACTTACAACGCACGACTCACCGTCCCAGTTCAAGGAGCACCGTTTCGCGACGCTTCGAGTGACACTGCTTCGAGTGACACTCGGAGTAAGGCTGTTCGAGAACGGCACAGCTCGAGAAGCACGGTTTAAAAAAACACCGCGCCCCAAGCTGGTCGCGACGTTATCACGAAACACTCGAGTATACCCGGGCGTACAACAGTTTCCTTCAACACACCGGTTTGGCAATCGCCGTCAACGTAAGCTGGCACGCGACATGAACCCACCCGAGCGCGTCGACGCTTCGCAAGCGGGGCTCAGGGCAAGAAAGCGAGAACCAGAACAGCGTCCCTGGATCTCTATGCCCGTAAGTCCACGATGCAGCGTGCAACTACAGGGCCTGAGCGCTCGGAACGCGATCGAGAGGATCGCTCTCGGGCAGGGCCACCGCATTCGAGCCGATCAAGTCGGTCGCGGAGCCGCCTCAACCCGCGGACGCAACGGATGCTGGCTGCAGGGATAAGCTGCCGATGACGCCCGCGTCGAGCCATCGCTGCAAGTTGCCGACCATGTCCGAGGGTTGAAAGCTCGGATCGTGGAGCGCCAGGTCGGCACAGACGGCTTCTAAGCAGGACCCTGCGTGAAAGCCAGCGAGCGCTCGCGCCTCGCCCGCACCGAGGCGGCGCAAGTACCCTCTAAGCCCGGTGCGCCCCACCAATACCGAGCAGGGCCGTGCCTCGGGGGCGAGCGCCAAGGCCGCATCCCGCTCGGCGCGATCGCACAACCCCGCGATGGCAACCAAATCCCACTCGGTTTCGATGCGCCTGCTCGGCTGGGCCAGCACGAGGCACAAGCCGGGCCAGCTCTCGATGGGCACAGCCTCGAGCTCTGCCCTGCTGACCCGACCGCCCTCGGGGCAGTCCAATGACCAACCCAGGGCCCGTTCCAAGCTGGCCAGGTCCGCCAGCAGCGCTGCGTTCGCACACCGCTCATGACCTCGCACAAACTCGGGTAACCGGTCACCCAAGCGCCTGAGATCCGGGGCGATTGAGGGGTAGTCGAGCACGTAATCCGTAATCAGATTGTGAAACTGCACGCTGCCCGCCAGATACGCGAGACGGGGGAACACCTCAGCCAGCGCCGAGAGCAAACGATAAAAGTACGCATCCGCGTACACGTCCAGCCGTTCCACCCGGTCGAATGCCTCGCTCGAAGCGAACACGTGCTCGAGCTCGCGCTGGGTGCCAGCGTCCGCTCGCGCGAGGAAGT
This sequence comes from Deltaproteobacteria bacterium, assembly GCA_031407405.1. Taxonomy (GTDB): domain Bacteria; phylum Myxococcota_A; class Polyangia; order Polyangiales; family Polyangiaceae; genus SZUA-265. The sequence continues at coordinate 5,991 of JANOIG010000274.1, read as the reverse complement.
CACGGCTGCCCTCGGGCCAGGTGATGGCCCGAAAAAAGAGCCGCTGAGCTTGCTCGAGCGTGGGAGCATCCGCCGTCACCGTACGCGACTGCAGCTCAGGCACACGCCCCGGCACCGTCTTCGACGGCTGAGCCCCCATTGCACCCTGGGCGAGCCCGAGCTCGGGGCAAGCGTGTTGCAGCACCTCGAACGCGCGCCGACCCGCTTCGCGTTGCTCCGCGCGCAGCCGGTCCCAGCTCGGCACGTCTTCGTCCCATTCGATCAGCGACGACACCGGGCCGAAGCGCTGCACCGCGGCTTCGAACAATTCCCAGACTGCCCCTGGCACCGCTCCCCGATGGTCATCGAGCTTGTGCGTCCCGAGATCCGTGTGGTTGGCCAGGTGGTACTGCCGAACCTTGTGAGCCGGCACGCCTTGCAAGTAATCCCTCGGCGAAAACCCATGGTTGTGTGCGCTGACGATGATGTTGTTCAGATCGAGCAGGATGAAACAGCCGGACCGCAGCGCCACCTCTGACAAGAACTGCCACTCGGGCATCTGGCTCGCGTTGTAACCGACGTAACTCGAAACGTTTTCGAGCAGAATCTCTCGGCCCAGCACCTCCTGCACCCGGCCAACGTTTTCGACCACGCGCCTGAGCGCCTCTTCCGTATAGGGCAGCGGTAACAGGTCATGAGAGAAATGGCCGCCAAAGCTGCTCCAGCACAGGTGGTCACTCAGCCAAGCCGGCTCGAAGGCAGCGGCCAGCGGCTTGACTCGCTCGAGGTAAGCCTCGTGGCGGCCGTCGAGCGAGCCGATCCCGAGCGATACTCCATGGAACACCACCGGCAGCTCACGCCGTAACGCCTCCAGCACCGCCCACGGGCGCCCGCCCCCACCGAAAAAATTCTCGGTGATCACCTCCACCCAGTCGACGTCGAGCCCACCTTGGAGGGCCCGCCCGTAGTGCGGGACCCTGAGGCCTACGCCGTGTCCGAGATACGCCCCGCTCAATCCCGGCTCACATCAATCTGGAGCCACTTGATTCAACCCCGAGCGCTTCATCAAGGCATCGAGCGAGGGCTCCCGCCCCATGAAATCGGTATACAGCTCCATCGGGTCCGCGCTGTCGCCCCGCTCGAGCACGCTCTTGCGAAACGCCTCGCCCACCTGGCGGCTGTACACCCCTTCACGCTTGAAGCGCGTGAAGGCATCCGCGTCCAACACCTCCGCCCACTTGTACGAGTAGTAGCCGGCGGCATAACCCACCGCGCTCGAGAACAAATGATTGAACGAGGCGATCATGGCGTGGTTGTCCGCCAGCGTCGCCGGCGTGAACGGCTGCGCGGTTTGCCGCGCGTACGCCAGTAGATCCCCGTCCGTCTCGGGGTCGTAGTCCACGTGCAGCGCCAGGTCGACCGTGGCGAAACCGAGCTGGCGCGTGGTGGCGGTGGCCTCGCGGTAAGTGCGCGCCCGCTGCATCTTGTCGAACAGCTCATCCGGGATGGGTGCGCCGGTTTCATGATGACGGGCGAAGCTGGAGAGCGCCTCCTTCTCCCAGCACCAATTCTCCATGATCTGCGAGGGCAGCTCGACGAAGTCCCAGGCCACGTTGGTTCCCACCAGGTGGCGCACCTCCACCTTGCTCAAGCAATGGTGCAGCAAGTGGCCAAACTCGTGGAACAAAGTCTCCACCTCACCATGGGAGAGCAGTGCCGGACGGTCTCCGACGGGCGGAGTGACGTTGGCGCAGATCAGGCCGAGGTGCACGGGCGAAGCCCCCGGGCGACTGGTGCCCGAGATGAGCGCATTCATCCACGCGCCGTCGCGTTTGCTTTCGCGCGGGTAAAAGTCGGCGTAAAAGGACGCCAGCAAAACGCCCTGCTCGTCGAAGATGTCGTAGGCCTGCACGTCGGGGTGCCAGCGCCCGAGCGTTGGGTTGGGGCGCACCTCCACACCGTACAGGCGTCGGGCGGTTTCGAACAACCCTCCTACCGCGCGGTCGAGCGGGAAGTACGGGCGCAGCTGCTCGGAGTCGAAGTCATACAGAGCCTGCCGTTGCTTCTCCGCGTAGTAGCCGAGGTCCCAGCGCTCGAGCTCCGGGGCGCTCGGGCCCTCGAGGCGACGCCGGAAGGCGAGCAGCTCTTGCCGTTCGCGCTCGAAAGCAGCGCGGCACTTCTGGGTCAAGTCCGTCACGAACTGGCGTGCCACCGCGCCCGTCTTGGCCATGCGATCGGCGAGCACCAGGTCCGCAAAGTTGTCGAACCCGAGCAGAGCCGCTTGCTCGCGACGCAGCTCGATGATCTTGCTGACCAGCGGCGGGTTGGCAGCATCACCGGTCGTGGCCCGGCACTCGGAGGCCATGTAGACCTGCCGGCGCAGGTCCGCGTCTTCGGCGTAGGTGAGCAGCGGAATCATGCTCGGCGCCTGCAGGGAGAAACGGTAGCCCTGCTTGCCGAGCGCACGGGCGTCCTCACGCGCTCGCTCGCGCGCCGCAGCGGGCAAACCCTTTAGCCTCGCCTCATCTTCCACGATGAGCTCGAACGCGGCGGTGGACGCGACCACGTTTTGACTGAAACGCGAGGTCAAGTCGGCCAGCTCTCGGCTGATCGCCTCGAGCCGCTGCTTGTCCGTGACATTGAGGTCGGCCCCTTCCCGCCGAAACTGCTCGATGGTCTTCTTCAGGAAGCGGGCGCGGGCGCCGCCCAGCCGGGACGCCTCCTCGGTGGCCGCGTACGCTTTCAGGCGCTGCCAAAGCAGCGGCCTGAGCGGGATGCTAGCGTAGAACGCGCTCACGTCGGGGCGCACCTTGTTGTAGACCTCGCGCAGCTCCGCCGAGGTCATCACGCTCTCCAGGTGCCCCACGACGGTCATCACCACTTCCAACGCCTCGGTGGCAAGGTCGAGCCGACCGAGCGTGTTGTCATACGTGGGGGGCGCCGGCTCGGCCTCGATGGCTTCGATGTTGCGCCGAGATTGCTCGAGCAGCACCGCCACCGCGGGCTGGACGTGCTCGGGCGAGAGCGCCTCGAAGGGGATGTTGAAACCGAGGTTCAAGAGGGGGTTGTCGGTGAGCGATGCTTGGGTGCCGGCAGTGCCGTTTTCAGCCATGGTCTAACGATGTTAAGGCGCAGAGCGCCCTCGTGCCAGTCTCTCTCTGACGGGCCGCCAAAGCGCGGACTGCAAGCAGGGTCAATCCGCTTCCGCCCGTTGGCCGGGGCTGCACGCACAGCGCCAAGTCGATCGGGGACGAGGCTGGAACCGTGAGGGTGTAGGTTGCCGTGGCAGCCTTCCAGACTTAAGGAACGCCCGCGGTCATGGCCTTAGAATCTCTCTCCTCGACGTTCCGCTCGCCCTCATCGGCAGCACCCCCGTCCGCAGCTCCATCCTCGCCGGGGTCTGTCCCCGGGTCGGGCGTGCGCCTGGGCAGCGTGCCCGTGAACTCGCAGCAAGAGCTGCGCTTCCTGCAGGACCGGCTGGCGCTGTGTGGCCAGATCATTTTCGGGATCTCGGGCATGTTCCTGGTGGTGACCGTGGTCATCGATCTGGTCCGGGATAGCAGCCGCATGTCGCTTCAGGGGCGCTACTTCCACATCGCGGCGACGCTGATCGCGCTCGGGTTGTGGCGCGTGTGTAGTGCCCGCCGGGTGTTTACCCAAACGGCCCTGGCGTCTGTGGACGTGGGAGCGGCGCTGGCCATCTGCGTGTGCTTCACCTTCATGGGCTGCCTCGTCGTTCAACCCTGGGGTTTCTACACAGCTCTGCTGGCGGTCGGGCACACCACCATCGCGCGCGCGGTCATCGTGCCGAGCACGCCGCTGCGGACGCTGCTGCTCGCGTTCGGCGGCTTCGCAGGCCTGATCGTGTCCACCGCGGTCGTAGCCAGCCTGCCCGCCGCGTCGCCCGCGGCGCTCATGCCCATGCGCAGCGTGATCGACGCGGTGTTGTGGTCGGCGGCAGGCATCTCGCTCGCGACAGTGACGTCCAGGGTGATCTACGGTCTGCACGAAAAGGCCATAGAGGCGCGCCAGCTCGGCCAATATACCCTCGAGCAAAAAATCGGAGAGGGGGGCATGGGGGAAATCTTCCGAGCACGGCACGCCATGTTACGCCGTCCGACCGCCATCAAGCTGATGACGGGCGATGGCTCCGAGTCCGCGCTCCGCCGCTTCGAGAAAGAAGTCCAGCTCACCGCCCTGCTCACGCATCCGAACACCATTTCCATCTACGACTATGGGCGCACGCCGGACGGGCGCTTCTACTATGCCATGGAGCTGCTCGACGGCATGACGCTCGAGCAGCTGGTGACCCAATCGGGGTCGCTGCCACCCAGCCGCGTGATCCATATCCTGTTGCAAATCTGCGGGGCCTTGCGCGAAGCCCACGCGGTCGGCTTGATTCACCGCGACATCAAACCGGCCAACATCTTCCTGTGCCAGCGCGGGGGCATGTTCGACGTGGTCAAGGTCCTCGATTTCGGCTTGGTGCGCGAGCTGCGCAGCGCCACCAACGTCACCCGCAGCAACATCGACACCATCGTGGGGACGCCGCTGTATCTGTCGCCCGAAGCCATCCTCACGCCCGCTGATATCGATGCGCGCGCGGACATCTATGCCCTCGGCGCGGTGGGCTATTTCTTACTGACGGGCAGCCCGCCGTTCGCGGGCAAGACGCTGGTGGAGCTCTGCGGCCACCATCTGCATAGCGTCCCGCCACCCCCGTCCACCCGCACGCCCGAGCCGGTGCCGGAGGATCTCGAGCACATCGTGCTCGGCTGCCTCTCGAAGGATGTAACGGCACGCCCGCAGGGCGCCCATGCCATGGCCGAGCAGTTGCGACGCTGTAAGGACGCGCGGGCTTGGAAGGAGACAGATGCCGAAGACTGGTGGCAGCGCACGGTACGCCCAGTGGCCACTCCGGAAGCGACAGCGCCCACGGCAGATGGTCGAACGTTATGTTGCGCCGACATGAAAGAGCGCATCAAAAGGCGGGCTTTCTCCGTTTGATGCGTATCAGGAGCGCGGACGGCACTAGGTTCGTTTCCCTGTACACCTCAGCGGATTGCGCTCAGTCGGTAGACGCCGCGCTCGCTCGCAGCAGCGCGAGTGGCGCGCAAACCGGGCAGCGCGCGCGAGCGCGCCACGTTGGCCCGCCACCCGAAGCTCTGGCCCGGCGGTGGATTGAATGAACGCCTCGGCGGCGAGGTGCCAGCCGACGGGGGTGAGGGCCGGGCCTGCAGCGCACGACGCCCGCGCGGCATATCTGGACGCGTCGCGGATTTGAACGGTCTAGCGACCGCGAGCGGCCCGCCCCGAAACGTCCGCGCCACAGACCCCGCAGCGTATTGAAGACCCAGGTCAAGATCAGATACGCTCGTTTCCCGTGAAGGTCTATGACGCCCCGCCGCAGTGTGGGCATGACGACGACGAATACGTTGACGAAGGCGAGCGGCCAGACGTCAGCGACCTCCTGCCCTTGGCGAGCGAGCTCAAACGGCTGCTCGCCCTCGATGAATACGAAGACGAGTACGACCTCGATGAACACGAGGACGACGAAGACGAGGGCGACCCGCCGCCCCCGCCTGGCCCTGAAGCGCTGCAGTCCGCATATGCAGTCGCCCTGCAGCTCGCCGCTCGGCTCGATCGAGATGAGGAACGCTTTTGGGCTCTGGATGAAGTCACCGAATTCGATCTGCTAGAGGCACTCTTCGATCTGCCGCTCGACCTGGCTCGGGCCGGCATGGTGGACGAAGGGGCTGAGCTGGGCCTGGCGCTGTCATTCGTGGAGCCAGATCACTTCCTGGGCGACCGGGCAGTGCTCTTGGCCGATGCCGGCCGCCGCGAGGAGGCGCTCGCCCAAGTGACGCAGATCCTGGAGTCCCTGCCTGCCAACGCCTGGGTCGAAAGCAAGGCGGGCGAAACCTACGCCAGCCTCGGCGAGCCCCTTCGCGCCGAGGCACACTTTCGAGCGGCGCTCGAGCGAGCCGAGGATGACTACCAGCGCGGCAGCGC